>NZ_JADEWI010000018.1 GCF_015207705.1 Nostoc sp. LEGE 06077 | reverse complement strand
GGAGGAGGTGGTGGTTGGTCGGGGGGTGGTGTTTGAACTACAGTTGCCCGTGGGACAATTACCAACTCGACAGCCCGGCGTAAATCTTCGGCGTTGACGGTGGTGCGCCCTTCTAAGGCGGCGGCGGCTTTGGCGACGCGCACAGCAAATAACTCCGCGCGATGACCTTGGACAACAGCGCGAATTGCTTCATTTACCAAGTAAGCAATTTGGTCGTGGGTGATGACGACTTCTTTTAACCATTCCCGCGCCAAGAGAATTTGAGTTTTGAGTCCGTCGAGGTCTTCGTTGTACTGCTGAAGAAATTCTTGGGGAGATTTGGAAAAAGCGATCGCTTGTTCAACTGCTTCTACTCGTTGATCTAGTCCGAGTACACCGTCAGCGGAGAGAGCGATCGCAATTCTATCCAATAAATGTTCTCTGAGTGCGCCTTCTTCGGGGTTGTACGTAGCAATAAATAATGCTCTGCAAGGGTGCTGAAAACTAATCCCTTCGCGCTCAATTTGGTTGCGACCTTCGGATAATACTGTTAAAAGTTGATTGGAAATTTGCTCATCTAATAAATTGATTTCATCTACGTACAGTACACCCCGGTGAGCAGAGGCGAGTAACCCCGGCTGAAAAATTGTATCTCCTTGCTTAACCGACTGTTCCACATCCACAGAACCTAAAAGTCGGTCTTCCGTCACACCGAGAGGAATCTGCACAAAAGGCGCAGGAATGATTTGCGTGGGGACATCCTGAATCTCTTTTTCGGCGTACTCTGCCAATAACAGGTTATCCCATTCATCGGGGCGAGTGGGATCGCAGTTGCTAATGGAACCAGGAACAACTTCAATTGGCGGTATTAAGGCGTGGATAGCACGCGCCATCACAGATTTTGCCGTACCGCGACGACCTGCGATCGCCACTCCTCCCAAAGCAGGATCGACCGCTGCTAACAGCAAGGCTAATTTTATCGCTTCTTGACCGACTACGGCCGTCAAGGGAAAGGAGGCGACGCTTGGAGTGATAGTAGGCGCAGGCATTGTTTACAAAAATGATGAAGGCAGGAGGTTACTGAGCGTAGCCGAAGTAAGACAGGAAGATTAGACTTCTGAATTATTTCTGTCATGCTTCACTGGTCTCGGTTTTTAGCATATCAATTTCTGGCGCTATCTTGCCGATTCGCTAATCTAAACTAAATGGGGCGAATTCTATTTGTCCGAATAGCATATTTTTGTCTACTGCTGACAAAATTTTATGATTGGAGCGATCAGTATTTAAACAAAGGCATACCAATTGCGCCACATCTGCACGATGAATACTACCAATAATGCGTGTGTCTTCGGTTAAAATGCCATTGCCTGTTGCGGGTTCTGTCTTAAGTCCACCGGGACGGATAATAGTATATGTGAGTCCACTGGCAATTAAATATTGTTCGGCTTTGTCTTTTTCGACTAAAACTGGTTGCAGTACGGCTAACGCTTGGGGGGGTAATGCACCAACACTATTTCCAGTACCAATAGAAGTCACTAAAATAAATTTTTGGACTCTGGCTTTGATTGCCGCATCAATCAGATTTTTATTAGCCAGGTAATCTGGTTTTTCTGTATCTGTAGGTAAACCACCGATAGTACTAATGACAGTATGGATGGGTTCATTGGCGATTATAGCTGCTTCCACATCACCCACATTCATAGCATCACCAATAACTACCTCAACGCCAGTTGCTTTGAGTTCAGCCGCAGCCGATTCATTTCGCAGAAGTGCTTTGACTTTGAATTGTTGTGCTGTTAGACAGTTGGCAATTTCTCTACCAACACCACGACTTGCCCCAGCCACAAAAATATATGATTCACTTGTCATAATTAATTGCTGAACTACTAATTACTTTGGCTCCAGGGATTGTATCAAAATATGAACATTCTTGAGGCTGAGATGAAAACGAACTCCAGCATCTATCCTAAATACTTTATTTTGTTGGGTTGCGCTAGTGCTTCACCCGACCACCTTTGATATTTTTGTTGTTTTTAATACTTACACTCCAGTTGAGTATTTTTACTTAATCCAATTGTAGGAGGTATTTTTGCTAGTGATCATGCGAATCTAACGAGTAACTCTTAATAGAACAAGACTGATGACTAAAAAATCTGAAGATGTGAGAGTAATCTCTACCACAAGAATTTGGGGAATTACAGTGGGTATTTTAGCAGTTTGTATCCCGCTTTCTGCTGTGACTAGAAGTGGTGCATTGCTACCTTTAGCGGCTATTGGCGGTGCTACAGCAGGGACAATCGCTATATGGCGTTCTGATGAGAAAAAATCAAAAGCTGCTGATTTACAACCACAACAATTAGAACTATTAGAGCAAAGAATAGCCAATTTAGAAACAATAGTGAGTCACGAAGAATTTGATTTACAGAATAAAATTAAACAGCTAGAAGTAAGCGATCGCAGTCATCATTCTGTCTCATAAACTCTAATTACATTACTAATTTTTGCAGCTTTCTAGTATATACAATTGTGGGAAATAGTTCTGCTATTTTGTGAGCATAATCTCTATAATTTAGCTAAAACAGTTATCATCAGCCTGAATTGAAGTAAATATGCCAATAACTTGCAAATTCTGCTTAAATAATACTTGTTTTGACTAATATTACTGTTTCTAGGAAACAGTATCTTCTTCTCTAGATTCGATAGAATTATTTGACATCATTTAGTTCTGTCTAACTCATACCAAATGCCAATTTGAGATTCTCAAATAAAAGTCTTTCCTAAAAGTCTCTCTGAAAAATCTCAAAGCAGCTTGCTGATCCCAGATTGGTATCAATTAGATCATTGTGCCGAGATGTGAGTGATGTTTTGACACTGAATTTTACAGATACATATCCATAAATGTGTTCTGTTAGACTGCGAAGATTACCGAATTTTTATTTTACTAGAAGTTATAAACTTGAGTAATTACGTTGGTATAGCTTACCGTAGGTATGCAACATTGTGCTGTTGGAATGCAAATGGATTGGATTAGCTTACTCAAAGCCCAGCAAGCTGATTTCCTTCAACGTGTTAAAAAACCTAAAACTTACGACTTATCTTTATTAGACAGTCAAGTTAAAGGTTGTCACAGCGAAATTATGGCATTTTGGGGTGATTCATTGGCAAAAATCCAAGAATTTTCGCGTCACCAAGCTGAAATTCTCGCCAAGAATCCACCGCCTATGCCGCCAGAATATCCCGAACCGCCTGATTGGGTAATTCCCTACCCAAAACACTTCCAACAACAAGCAGAAGATTATCTTTTGCGAGAGCAAATTGTTGAGCAAGTAATGGCGGAGCGGTTAGGAAAGTTAGTGAAAAAGTTGCCCCAAGACACTATTCAAAATATGGTGTTAGATGATGAAGGCCATTTACGTGGTGAAAGTAAGTTTACATACTTTCTTGCCGATGATCCTAAACGGAGTGTACTAGTTTATGCTGCCGATGGAGAAAGTTTTAACGGTATCAAGAAAGATAAAATAAGGTGGTCAGTTACACAAGATGATTTACGCAACCACCAAGTATTAATTTTTCTGTGTCTGTTTTATCCATCGAATGGGAAATTAGGCTATGAAAAGCACGCTGTAGTTGCTGGCTTTTTGCCGAGTCATCAACTGGAATTTACAGAAACTAAATCCTATGTTACTCCCAGTAACTTGTTATATGCAGGGGGATTAAGTTGGTATTTAGAGTCATTAACAGCGAAAAAGACTACTAAAAAAGATTTATTGCCAACAGTTGAAGAACAAGCGATCGCTGAAGTTATTCAAATTGTCCCATCAGATCATCCCCAAAAGGAAATTATTGGTGATTGGGAATTTTGGCAAACATTAAAAGGTCATACAAAAGGCATTCATTGCCTTGATTTTACTTCTCGCGGTCACAATGGCAATGTGATGCCAATTTTAGCTAGTGGGAGTCGTGGCGAAACAAGATTATGGGATTTAAGCAAGGGCGAATTAATTGATACATTATCTGAATATCCTTGGATAACATCAGGATTAGTCGATGATGTGAATTCTATATCTTTTAGTCCCGATGGTCATACATTAGTCAGTGTTGGCGCAGACTCGACAGTGAAAATTTGGCACGTCGGCGCACCAGAATTAATCGACATTCTGCACAAGCACAATGGCGCAGTGCGCTGTACTGCGTTTACCCCCGATGGCCGGATGGTAGCTACTGGTGGAGATGATCGAAAAGTTCTGTTTTGGGATTTAATGTATCGTCAGGTAGCGATCGCTCTATCCTTAGATGATACAGCTGCTCACTCTCTAGCTTTAAGTCCAGACGGCAAAACCCTGGTGACAGGTAGTTACCGCAAAATAAAAGTCTGGAAAACAGCCCAACTTTCGGAGTGTAAAGCCCTCCAAGAAATTGAACCACTGCACAGCTTAACCGGACATTCTCACATTGTGCGTTCCTTAACCATCAGTGCGGATGGCCAGTGGCTAATTAGTGGGAGTTGGGATCAGACAATTAAAATCTGGCATTTAGAGACAGGGAGATTAATTCGTACCCTTAAAGGACATACTGATCGAGTATATGCGATCGCCCTCAGTCCAGACGAACAAATCATCGCCAGCGGTAGTGCAGATAAAACTATTAAACTATGGCATTTCAATACAGGAGAATTATTAGGCACATTTACAGGCCATAGCAACATAGTTACAGCCTTAGCCTTCACTACTTCCGGTGAGATGTTAGTCAGCGCCAGCTTAGATAAAACCATTAAAATCTGGCAGCGTAGTTAATAATTACAATGGATTCTATCGCTATCACTCCACCCAACCTATTAGCATCCTGTTCCCTACAGGTAAGGGCGAAGCCTACGCCCTTACTGAGATTTTTTCTAAGACAATACAATATTGCTTTACCCAAGGAGACTTTCATCTTCACTAAAACTGAGCGAATCTGTTTCTAAATCATAGAAAAACTGTAATCTACATCTACCGACTTTGCCAGTAGAATCCTGATACTGATGTAACCATTGCTTCATTTTTTCCAATCCTGTTTCTATCAACTGGCTTTTTACCAAACTCACGCAAGTTCGCGGTACTGGAAAAACAGTAATTGACCAGTCTGGTTTATTCCTACCGTAATCTATTGATTTATTAGAGGTACTCAAGCTAACCAAGAAATATACATAGTCAATACTCAAAATTAACGCAGGATTTTTAATCTTACGTGGTTCTTGGTAGGAATCATAAAAAGCAACGCTAAGGTGGTCGAATTGAGGTGTATCTGATAGTGCTTCTGATAATATTCCAGCACTAATAGGGTATGACATTAAGCGAGAAAGTTTCTTTTTATATGTTGTAGGAATCATTGACTTGATTTACTACTCAGATTAAATATCTAGCTAAAAATTCTATATTAAAATAAATGTAGGTTGGGTAGAACTCAGTGGAACCCAACAAATAATATTCAAAACACAAAATATTTTACTTTGAGAGTTATACCGTTTCTTGATGAAGATCTAATTCTTTGTATACAATATCTCTACAGTATTTATCGAGTACAGCTTCACAGAGAATTGGTATTAGTATACAGAGTGCGATCGCACATCTGATTTTTTCCAATGTTATTGCCCAAAAAAGCCCCTATTGTGGCACTCTGAGAAACAGGATTGTTTAATCTAAATATTTTAGCTACAAAAAGTTACTGAATGAGTTATGCAAACTCTGCCTACACCTACCAGTTCAAACACCACATCTAGTCAACCCACCTTTGATACTACAATCAAGCGGCGTAAAACCCGCCCTGTAAAAGTGGGCAATGTCACCATCGGCGGTGGCTACCCAGTGGTGGTGCAGTCAATGATTAATGAAGATACTCTTGATATTGATGGTTCTGTAGCTGCTATTCGTCGGTTACACGAAGTTGGCTGTGAAATCGTGCGTGTTACAGTGCCTAGCCTAGCTCACGCTGTAGCATTGGCAGAAATTAAGCAAAAAATCATTAAAAGTTACCAAGATGTGCCAATTGTGGCTGATGTGCATCACAATGGCATGAAAATTGCCCTAGAAGTTGCCAAGCACATCGAAAAAGTACGCATTAATCCAGGATTGTATGTGTTTGAAAAACCAAACACCAATCGCACTGAATATACACAAACGGAATTTGAGGAAATTGGCGAAAAAATCCGCGAAACACTAGAACCGCTGGTAGTTTCTTTGCGAGACCAAGGTAAAGCTATGCGGATTGGGGTAAATCATGGTTCTCTAGCAGAAAGAATGCTGTTTACCTACGGTGACACCCCAGAAGGAATGGTGGAATCGGCTTTAGAATTCATCCGTATTTGTGAATCTCTAGACTTCCGCAACTTAGTTATTTCCATGAAAGCCTCACGAGTTCCCGTGATGGTAGCCGCCTATCGTCTGTTAGCGAAGCGCATGGATGAATTATGTATGGATTATCCTTTACATTTGGGTGTAACGGAAGCCGGTGATGGCGAATATGGCAGAATCAAATCCACAGCTGGTATTGCCACCTTACTAGCAGATGGCATCGGTGATACCATCCGTGTCTCCCTCACAGAAGCACCAGAAAAAGAAATCCCTGTCTGCTACAGCATCTTGCAAGCTTTGGGATTGCGGAAAACAATGGTGGAATACGTAGCTTGTCCTTCCTGCGGACGTACTTTATTTAACCTAGAAGAAGTGCTGCATAAAGTCAGAGAAGCTACCAAGCACTTAACTGGGCTGGACATAGCTGTGATGGGTTGTATTGTTAACGGCCCTGGCGAAATGGCAGATGCTGACTATGGGTATGTGGGCAAAACTCCTGGTTACATTTCTTTATATCGTGGACGAGAAGAAATTAAAAAAGTACCCGAAACAGAAGGTGTAGAGGAGTTAATCAACCTCATTAAAACAGACGGACGTTGGATAGATCCTTAATGAGTAAGGGGTGTAGGGTAGCCAGTGCGTTGGCCGGCTCTGCCGACTTGTACCCCTACGGGGAAGCAAGCTACGCGTAGCGTCTCCGATTAGGAGAAGCAACTGGCGTGTGTTGGGTATAGGGGTATAAGGGAAAATTTTCACCCTACACCCTTACACCCGCACACCCAATCTAAACCAATAACTATTTCATACTTCATCCTTCAGACTTCCC
This sequence comes from Nostoc sp. LEGE 06077, assembly GCF_015207705.1. Classification (GTDB taxonomy): domain Bacteria; phylum Cyanobacteriota; class Cyanobacteriia; order Cyanobacteriales; family Nostocaceae; genus Nostoc_B. The sequence goes on along the minus strand of NZ_JADEWI010000018.1, from coordinate 100,089 downwards.
CATTTCGCCGGATTGTCAAGTATTTTAATGAAGTTAGGAATACACGTCCAGTCTTTGCAGAATACCTGTGTTAGATTGGGCATACTGACTATTATTTTTCCCTCTGACACAGCTGTCATTATGGTGATTACAAAAAGTAGGCTTGTTCTGGGTGCTACGGCAGTAACACTCTCCACAATTGCTGTTACTAGCCTGGGCATTCACTCGCGTGGTCAGGCTTTATTTAAAGCAAGTCCCAAAGAAACATTAGACGAAGTTTGGCAAATTGTTAACCGCCAATACGTAGATGGTACTTTTAATCAGGTAGATTGGCAGGCTGTTCGTAAGGAATACCTGAACAAGTCCTACAGTAATCAGCAAGAAGCGTATAAATCCATCCGGGAAATGCTGAAGAAGCTTGGTGATCCTTACACCCGGTTTATGGATCCTGAAGAATTCAAAAATATGCAGGTGGATACCTCTGGGGAACTCATTGGTATTGGTATCACAATCAGTCAGGATGAGAAAACTAAGCAATTAGTTGTCATTGCGCCGATTGAAGATACACCAGCATTTAAAGCTGGGATCTTAGCTAAAGATGTCATTCTCAAAATTAACGATAAAAGCACTAAAGGGATGGATACCAACCAAGCTGTATCCTTAATCCGAGGTGAAGCCAACACCAAGGTTACGCTAACAATTCAGCGGAACGGTGCTATCAAGCAATTTGACATCAAACGCGCCAGAATTGAAATTCACCCAGTACGTTATTCACAAAAACAAACACCAGCAGGTAATGTTGGCTACATTCGCCTGAACCAATTCAGTGCTAATGCTGGTAAGGAAATGCAAAATGCCATTAAAGATTTAGAGTCTAAGCAAGTCGCTGGATATGTTCTAGATCTGCGTGGGAACCCTGGTGGCTTGTTATTCTCTAGTGTAGAAATTGCTCGGATGTGGCTGGATAAAGGCACTATTGTTTCCACTATTGACCGCCAAGGTGAGCAAGAGCGAGAAATTGCCAACGGCCGGGCGCTGACAACCAAACCATTAGTAATATTGGTAGATAAAGGTTCCGCTAGTGCTAGTGAAATCTTATCTGGGGCTTTACAAGATAATAAGCGGGCTGTTCTAGTAGGTACACAAACCTTTGGTAAAGGTTTAGTACAATCAGTGCGCCCCTTAGAAGATGGCTCTGGATTGGCCGTCACAATTGCTAAATACCACACCCCTAGTGGTAGAGATATTAATCATGAAGGAATTGCGCCAGATGTGAAGGTGGATTTGACTGATGCTCAACGGCAAGATTTATGGCTACATGAACGTGACAAACTAGCCACTATGGCAGACCCACAATTTGCTAAAGGAGTAGAAGTTCTGGGTAAACAAATTGCTGCCAAAGGTATGACTACTAGCGCAGACAAAAAATAATTAGGCAAAACTAATTTTATTTGAACTCAGTACTATTTATTGGGGTTGGCATTTACCAGCCCTGATTAAACCAATTCTCCGAGCGATCGCTTCTTCTGGTGAAGCAAACGCCCCCCACTTTTCGATAATCTCTGGATCATCGTCCCTCACTAAGTGACTGGGGGCGATTTCGCAGTTTCCAGTACTGCGCTTAATAATATACCAAAGTTGTGTATTTTCCATTTTTAGCTATTCATAATTTTTTCCACTGCAACATCCGCTTAAAATCCCAGCCTCAATCATGCGGTGATACTCGTCAATCGTCCATTTCGCCACAATCACACTCATGACGATTGATTCCTCCCATCTGATTCCTGATGTTATCTTAGCAAGTGTACCTTAACCGCAGATTCTGTTGATTTTGGGTATGAATACTGTCATCACATCAGAGAAAATTGATCTCCCGCCTGGCGCTGTTGTCAAACTTTTGGGAAACTGGCAAGACTACCAAAGAATGGTATCAGTGTTAGGCGATCGCACTATACCCCGCATTAAGTATAGATCAGGAGAAATTTTGTTAATGGCACCGCTACCAGAACATGGCAGAGATGTAAGTTTGTTAGCTGATATTGCTAAGGTTTTGCTTGATCATTTGAACCTTAGATATGACTCGTTTATACCCATCACCATGACTTTACCGGAAATTAGCGGTATTGAGCCTGACTTTTGCTTTTATATTGAAAATTGGCGAGCGGCGGTAGGTAAAAGTCGGATTGATTGGCAAAACGACCCTCCTCCCGACTTGGCAATTGAAATAGATGTTACTAGTTATACCGATATTCATGACTATCTTATATATAAAGTTCCAGAAGTTTGGCTGCTAAGGAATAAAAATTTGTTAATTTACAGGTTGCAGGGAGAAACTTATCTGTTAGGAGAAAGTAAGTATTTTCCTAACATCTCAGAAATTGTGCAGCAGTGTTGCACAATTGCAAGTGAAGAAACGACAAGCGAGGCAATTAGATGGCTGAGAAAATTTCTGGGTTCTACGCAAAAATGATTCACTAAGATGGATAATTTTTTATAGATTAATTTGATATGACACCGCCGATGAACGCCGATAAACACCAATATGAAACTACACAAGATTTTAAAATTTTAGAGATTCAAAATCTGGATGTGAATTATGGCGGTATTCAAGCTCTGAAAAAAATTAATTTAACTATTAACCAAGGTGAGGTTGTTACTTTAATTGGTGCGAATGGTGCTGGTAAAACTACCACACTGAGAGCCATATCAAAAATAGTTAATCCTCAGCGTGGAGAAATTATTTATAGTGGACGCAATATTACCCGCCGTCAGCCTCACGAAGTTGTGAAAATGGGGATTGCTCATTGTCCAGAAGGGCGGAGAGTGTTAGCCAAGCAAACAGTTTTTGATAACTTATTATTGGGTGCTTATATTCGGTCTCATCATGCAGAGATAAAAGCAGATATTCAACATCAATTTGAATTATTTCCTCGGTTGTTACAACGCCGCAATCAATTGGCCGGAACTCTCAGTGGTGGTGAACAACAAATGTTAGCGATCGCCCGTGCTTTAATGAGTAGACCAAAACTGTTATTGTTAGATGAGCCAAGTTTGGGTTTAGCACCGACTATTGTTAAAGAAATCTTCTCAATTATCGAAAATTTACGGGCTACTGGCGTTACTATTTTGTTAGTTGAACAGAACGCGAACCTTGCTCTTCAAATTGCTGATCGGGGATATGTACTAGAAGCAGGTTCTATGACTTTAACAGGTGCCGCATCAGCATTAATTAGTGATGAGCGCGTGAAAAAAGCTTATTTGGGATAATTAAGACAGTGTTTCCTCATCCGCTGAGGTAGATTTATAGCGGTAGTTGGATATGTTCGGACAATTTGAAAGCTTGAATGCCAGGAATAGTAAGACTTTTCCTTCTGCTATAGTTAAGGTTAGAGGACGAGTTAGACTATCCTTGAGTATCATAGGCAACTGCCATAACTCGTAATTCTGAGATAGGTTAGTGGTGATGCGGAAATGTTGGTAGGCAAAGTTTAGATGTTAACTGTAAAGATGCTACCCCTAGAAAGATTATTTTCGATGGTAATAGTGCCGCAGTGTGCCTCAACTGCCATTTTACAAAAAGCTAATCCTAAACCAATTTGGGAAACATCAGGCATCCGAGTTCCCACCTCATATTTCTCAAAAATAATTTTGCGTAAGTCTTCAGAAACTCCTCTACCTGAATCAGCGACTTGTAATTTCGCACCACCTGTAGATAAATACTCAGCACGCAAGGTAACTTGAGAGTTTGAGGGTGAAAACTTAATAGCATTAGTAAACAAATTATCTAAAACTCGACGGAATATTAAAGCATCTATTTCAATCATGCCGCCAGGTTCGGGTAATTCACTAATTAGAGTAATTTTCTTTTGGGCAGCGATCGCTTCCACATCTATTAATGCTGACATACACAGCGCACAAAGATCTACTGGGCTGTAATTGAGAACCATTTTTCCCGATTCCAGCTTGGCCATAAGCAACAAGCTATCAATCAATGATTGTAGTTGTTGTCCAGCTAGTAAAATTTGCTCAATCTTTCCTTGCTGCTGTTCGGATGTTAAGCCAGGAAATCGGAGAATCTCAGTCCCCAAGATAATACTAGCCAGCGGATTTCGCAGATCATGGACAATCATATTTACCATGTCTTCTCGCAGTTTGAGCAATAATTGCAGGCTGTCATACTGCTGCTTAATCCGCAACATCGAATGAACTCTAGCGCGTAATTCCACTCCGTTGACGGGTTTACTAATAAAGTCATCTGCACCAGTCCCTAGACAACGCGCTAAATCTTCTTTTGCCGTTAAGGCTGTCACCATGATAATTGGCACAGCTTGCCATTGGGGATTAGCTTTGATTTGCTGACAGACTTCCATCCCATCTAGATTGGGCATCATCACATCCAGCAAAATCAAGTCAGGCTGAAAATTATCGAGACGACTGAGAGCTTGTTGACCACTAGGAGCATAATGTAGCTGGTAGTTCTCCCCATCCAGCAAAGTTTCAATAACATCAAAGTTATCCGGTTCATCATCAATTACTAAAATAGTGGGTTGAGTATCCATCGAGAAGTTGTGCTATCTTCTTAAAAGTTTTTGAATTGTGGCTACCAGCTGTTTAAGTTTTACAGGTTTGGTTAAATATTCGTTAGCTCCAGCAGCTAAACAAGTTTCGCGATCGCCCGGCATGGCTAAAGCCGTTAGTGCAATCATGGGAATATCCACAAATTGCTGTCCCTCACGGATACGGCGCATTGCTTCCAAGCCATCCATTCCCGGCATTTGAATATCCATAACAATTAAGTCGGGGTGTTGAACTTTCACAAGGTCAATAGCTTGTTGTCCATTGTTTGCGAAAATAAGATGATAACCTCGACTTGCCAAATAACCAGACATCGTATCAATATTTGCTTGATTATCTTCTACTAGCAAAATCACAGGATTAGCCAGAGTAGTTTCTGGGATTAAATTTTGATTTTGCACTTGGCAATAGGTAGAATTTTGCAGTTTGCCGATAGTTTCTTGAAGTTGCGCGCGGGTAATTGGTTTAACTAAATATTCAAATGCTCCCTGAGCCAATCCTTTGGTACGCTCATCTACCACAGAAAGAATAATTACTGGAATATTTTGACTTTGGGGATTAGTTTTGATTTGAGCCAGCACTTCCCAACCCGACAGATTGGGCAGTTGCAGATCTAGAATCACCAAAGCAGGCTGAGTACGCAGTACTTCTTCTAAGGCTCCTTCACCTTGAGTATAGATCATGGGTTGCATTCCCATTTCGTGGAAGTAGCGAGTAATTTGATCAGCTGCTGCCACAGAATCTTCGATAATCAAAACTGGAGCATTTTCCGCAGGTAAGCAATGGCAAGGTAATACAGCAGTGATTTGCGGTGTGAGTAGATAATCGCTGGTCAGACAGGGAATGCGGACACTAAAACAACTTCCCCCCCCAACTTCACTGCTGATTGAGATTGTTCCGCCATGCAACTGCACAATTCGCTGCACTAGTGCCAAACCTAAACCCGTGCCACTATAATGCCTGTTCAGGCTACTGTCAAGCTGGACAAAGGGCTGAAACAACTTACCAATTTCTTCAGGGGCGATACCGATACCGGTGTCAGTTACATGAAAGCAAATTGTGACAGTAGATGAGGGAGCCGCATCCCCTATTTCTTCCCGCCGAACTTCTATCGTGACTGAACCTCCTTCTGGTGTGAATTTGACAGCGTTGCTCAGTAGGTTAATCAGTACCTGACGTAGACGGCGATCGTCTACTTGAATGCTGTTGATATTACTCTCAACATAAGTGTTGAGGTGGATATTCTTTTTTAACGCCATTTGTTTGACAAAGGAGAGACTGGCATCACAAAGACTTCTGACGGAAACATCACTTAATTGCAGTTCCAGTTTGCCAGACTCGATTTTTGATAAGTCGAGGATGTCATTAATCAGTTCTAGTAAATGTCTCCCACTACGCTCAATGGTGGCGATCGCTTTGACTTGTCGTTCATTGAGGGAGCCAAATACACTTTCTTGTAAGCCCTCTGACATACCCAAAATGGCATTCAGCGGCGTTCGCAATTCATGACTCATATTGGCCAGGAATTCGTCTTTGAGGCGAGTGGCGCGGGCTAGTTCAATATTCGTATTCACCAGCTGCTTATTTGTTTGCTGTAGTTCTTCTTCAGCTTGTTTGCGATCGCGAATATCAAATAAGGTGGCACGATTATATAAATATTTGCCACTGGCATCTTTGACGGCAGTAGCATTAATCAATACTGGTAAGACTTTGCCATCTTTACAAATCATTTCATACTCTAAATCTTTGACCCACCCTTGCTGTTTGAAACAAGGATAGTTTTGCAGGAAGGCCAAGCGACTGGCTTGGGTGAAAAAATTCACCAAGGGTTGACCAATCATTTCTTCACGCTCATAGCCTAACCATTGCAATTCTGTCTCATTGACTTTAATTAATCGACCTTCATTATCCAGAGAATGGTAGCCACAAGGAGCATTATTATATAGATCTTCAACAGCATGGGCATATTTTGCCAGGGCTTCTTGTGCCTGTTTGCGATCGCTAATATCAGTTATCCGGACTATATTCATGGTACGTCCAGCGACAGTAATTGGCTTGGCAGCAATGTTTCCCCAAAAAATTTTCCCTTGCAAGGTCACATATTCAATTTCTCGGCTCCAGACACCTTGAGACTCCATTTCTTCAACAATTTCCTCTGTTTCCTTGGTAGTGAATGAATGACGCTGGAGTGCTTGCCCACTAATATTGATTAATTCAATTTTGTGCCTTGCCTCAAATAATTCCACTGCCCGATCATTGCAATCCAAGGTGAGCAGTGTTTGCGGATCAACTAAGAACATGGCATCGGCTGATTCGTTAAAAATTGCTTCGCGCAAATCCCGGTTGCGGATCAGTTCTTGTTCAGCTTGTTTGTGAGCAGTAATGTCAAAGTTCACGCCAATGACTCGTACAGGTTCACCCTGCTGGTCACACTTAAGAATACCGTAGCCTTTTAGGAAACGAACTTTACCACTCGGCTGGATAATGCGAAACTCAACATTATATTCTTGCTTGCCTTCGAGAACTTGCTGAATACTCGCCAACATATAATCCCGATCTTCTTGGTGTATGCAGTTTAACCAAGCATCATAAGTACCCGGAAAATCGCCTTGGTTAAACCCATACAGTTGATGCATTTGGTCATCCCAAATTTGTTTGGCTTGGGCAAAATCATATTCCCAAATCCCAAATCTGCCTGATTGCAGTGCTAAGGTGAGTCTTTCGGAAAGGTGTTGCAGTTGTTCTTCAGTCTGCTTGCGACTGGTAATATCTGTGAGTGTGCCGATATACCCGATAACTTTGCCACTAGCGTTAGTTTCGGGTAACACGTAGCAGTGAAACCATTTAATACTGCCATCAGGGAGTAGATGTCTACCCTCGTTGTAAAAAAGTTCGTTTGGCGCTAATTCTGTTTCAAACAATTCCATAAGAATCCGCTCACTTTCATCTGGGTGTATGGCTTCTATCCAACCCATCCCCAACCCAGTGGATGTTGGTCTACCAGTCATCTCACTCCAACGATCATTAATGTAGACACAGTTGCCCACAGCATCTAAGCGGAAAATAGCGACAGGAGCCGCTTTCGCCAAGGTGGCATAACGGTGTTCACTATCCCGCAGGGCTTCTTCTGCCTGTTGGCGATCGCTGATATCTGTTAATGTACCGATGTAGCCACCGATGTTGCCGTTAGCATCGATTTCAGGTATTACCTGGACATAAAACCAGTTAATGCTGCCATCGGGACGCAAATGTCTGCCCTCATTCTCATAGAATTCTCTGGGATCAACAATTCCTTGCCCAAATTTGAGTTCCCATTCCTGCTTGAGGCGATCGCGATCATCTGGATGTACAGCTGCTGCCCAACCCATCCCCAATGCAGCCTGTGTTGGTCTACCTGTCATCTCGCTCCAGCGATCATTCACGTAAATACATCGACCAAAAGCATCAAGCCGGAAAATACCTACAGGGGCTGCTTCTGTCAAATGTGCATAGCGGCGTTCACTCTCGCGGAGCGCTTCTTCTGCTTGTTTGCGTTCAGTAATGTCTGTGAATGTGCCAATGTAGCTAATAATGCTACCGAAAGGGTTGGTTTCGGGTAGTATTTGCAGGTAAAACCAAGTAATAATACCATCTGAATGCAAATACCTACCTTCTTGGCGTAGTTGCTCAAAACCTTGTGACCATTGCATCCACAGGTAATGACGGTCTTCTGGATGTAAATTCTCTAACCAACCCATACCCAATGCGGCCTGTGTTGGTCTATCTGTGAGCTTGCTCCAGTAATCATTAACGTAAATACATTGACCTGTTGTATCCAGCCGGAAAATTGCCACTGGCGCTGCTTCTGTTAAAGTTGCATAACGGCGTTGGCTGTCTCTCAGGGCGGTTTCTATTTGTTTTTGCTGGGTAATATCTTTGGCAATACCTAAAAATCCGATGTTGTTTCCTTCTATATCTCGTAAGGTTTTCACTGAGAGAAATACAGGAAAGCGTGAGCCATCTTTGCGAATGTAAGTCCATTCATTTTCATAGGTGCTACCATCTTGAGTCAGGGCAGTAAAAAATTCTTTCCCAGGTGCAATTTCCTTACCCAGTTGCAAAGAAAGTTCAACTGCCCTTTGTTGGAGTTCTCCTGAGTCATGAAAAATAATCGGCTTGATTTGATTGACAACTTCATCTGCTGTGTAGCCCAACATTTTCTGAGCAGCGGCGTTGAAAATTTGGATGCCATTAGAGTTATTGTGGATAATTGCATAGTCACTGCCATCTAAAATGGCTTGTTGCAAATGATTGACAGCAATTAACTCTGCTTCTATCTGTTTGCGTTGTGTAATATCAATGTGGCAACCAATCATCCGTAGCGGATGACCATCTTCATCCCAAGCAATGACGCGACCGGAACAAATCACCCAAACTGTAGACCCATCTTTATGTTGATATCGCACCTCGCTGGAACAGGGAATTTGCCCACGACTTTGGATATGTTGCTCGAACATTTCCAGGATATTTGCTAAATCTTCAGGAAAAATCAGACGTTGCCATGTTTCTGGTGTGTTGGGCAATTCATGATCTGCATAGCCCAACATTTGCTTAAAGGTTGGGCTTAAATACTCATAATTGCTGGGAATATCCCAGTCCCAATAACCTGCTAGGCTGACTTCTAAAACTTGCTCCAGCAGATTTAATTCCATTCGCAGCATTTCTGACTGCTGCCGTTCTTGTTCTGATAGTTTGCGTTCGGTAATGTCCATCAACACGCCCAGCATTCGCAGCAGTTGTCCGGTTGTGTTGTAAATTCCCCTTCCCTTGGCTGACACCCAGTGAATGCTGTGATCTTCCCAAACAACTCGGTATTCCACCGCATAATCGGTTTGGGTAGCGATCGCCTGTTTTAATTCTTGCTCAACCCATTGCCGATCTTCGGGATGCACCTGACTCAACCACTGTTCTAGGGTTAATTGCACATCACTCGACTCAGAGCAAAAACCATGAATAGCATTCTGGCTGGAAAATATTTGATTCGTAGTGGGATTCCACTCCCAATAGCCAATACCAGTAAAATTTAAGGTCAGTTTGAGCTTCTCTTCGCTGGCTTTCAGGGCTGCTTCTGCCCGTTGACGTTCTGCCAGTTCTGTTTGTACTTGCTGATAGGCACTCGCTTGTTGAATAGCGATCGCAATTTGCACCCCTAATTGATCTAGCAAGTCTAATTCTACAGATTCCCAGTGGCGAGCAGCATTACATTGTTGAGCAATTAATAATCCCCATAATTCCTCTTTTACCAAAATGGGTACTACGAGATAGGCTTTGACTTCAAATTGTTCTAAAAGATGTAGATGACAATTGCTTAAACCCCCCTGATAAATATTGTTGACGGCTCTTTTTTTGCCTTGACGATAATCACTACCGGCTCCCTGTTGAAAGCAGGTATCCTCGATTTGCTTACCTAAAGCCATCGTCCAAGCCGGAAGGACTGACTCTGCCACAATAGTACCGCTCATATCTGGCTGAAATTGATAGACAAGTACTCGGTCAGTTTGCAAAAACTGCCGTACTTCTGTGGCTGTAGTACTAAGAATTTCTTCTAATTTGAGAGAATGACGAATGCGTAAAGCGATCGTGGCAATTAGTTGTTGTTGTTCTTGAATTTGTTCTAACTGTCGGGTCAGATGTATTCGTTCTACTGCATGACTAATGGTATTGTGTAAGGCTTTGGGGTTGAAATTATTTTTAACTAAATAATCCTGAGCGCCATTTTTCATAGCATTCATGGCGATCATTTCATCCCCGGCTCCTGTCAACATGATGACGGCAGATTGCTGATTATTCAGGTCTCCCCTCAGCTGTCGCAGAAACTCTAGCCAATCCTGATCAGGCAATAAATAATCCAACAAAATCACATCTGGTGTTTTTTGCTCACACCATGTCATCGCTTGTTTTGCTGTCTCAAATTCTAAAATTTCATAGGTATGGAATCTATCATGCTGTAAATACTGGCGATAAATGTAACGATCTACAGCGCAATCATCAATCAGGCAGATAGTCAGGGGAGAGCGATCGCTCATAAGTCAAAAATACCAACATAATAAAATTCTCTAGTCTTGATGTGCAGAGCATCCTGTAAATCAAGGAAAATTTAGATAAGGAAGCATAACAGCTGCAACACCTCACCTATGTTTATACTTCCCCAAAAAAGGTTATGCTGTGTAATTTTCATTCACTAAGTCTAAATTAATACAGAATTTCCAGTTTGATTCACTATACTTTAGTGTGATGGCTGAAATCCCTTAGCGGAGGACAGTGTTGGTAACTCAAAGCTTTGTAGACTCAATGCGGTTTACCGTAGGTTAGTTACTCGTTTTAGACTCAGCACTTTGTTATACGTGTTATGCAAACATACCTAAGAAACTATTTACAGCTTTCAGTACATTTGCAATTAGCAAAATCTGTCTACTTAGAACAACAAAACTAATATTTAACTTCTGATTGAGAGTGACTGCAATAATTTATAGCAGTAGCCAAGTTGGTTAGGACATCGATAAATAATAAAACTTAGACACCACAAAGCTTTTAACCCTGTCACCTGCTATATCTCACCAATCAGATGGTTAGCAAGATTTTTCTAATTGGGTTTTCTGCATCATCCTGCAATAAATCTCCTCAACCTTGCGGATAATTCCAGCACAGCACCTCAGTACTACTGCCGTAATTCAAAGTTGCTAGATAAGTAAATTTCCTCAAACTAATCAGTAACCAATTTCCTGTTTTTCCTCGATTCTTTTTTTCTGCAAAACCTGAATAATAAAGTTATGGTAAACACCAAGACATTCTTAATTCCTGATGTGATTACCAGATAATTTGGGATTTATTGTTATCTAAATCTCAAACTGATATCAATCCTGCATCTACCTTTAGGTTCTTCAATTCTTGATTGACACTGAGCCAAAATTCAAACACTCTTTCTCCTCCTAGCAATGACTAGCTAGACATAAGAATAGATTTTTTTGTAATTTTCGTTAGTGTCTTTGAGAAATGTCAGCTTTAGCTACAATAACCAAAGGAGTGTAGATTTATGTCTTTAGCAGGTATTAACAGTCACCATCAACAAAACCTCCACACTAAACAAGCTACAAAAACTTTATTGACTCCTATCAATTGTGTATTTCTGATAGGATCTTTCATTATTCTCTCAACATCTAGCTTCATCATCATCTCTTCACTTATTTCTGATATCTCTACCTCATCTTCGACTACTCATCCTACATCTATTCCCTGGATTAACAATGCGTTTGACTGTAAACATAGTGGACGAAGTTGGCATGAAGATAAGTGCTGGGATGAGGAACACAGTTTGATGTTTTAATACTGAATCGCATAGTCATATAGGAATCCGACTTGATTATTAAAATTACTTGTGTAGGTAAGGAATAGAAAAAGAAGTAACAGAGGTGTACTGGGTTTTTTCTCCAAATCAAATATGATTCCGATAGTGATATGTATTGCTATGTCCGAACTATCAATGCTTATACTAAATCTCTGTAAGCTTGCACTAAATAATTATTTTTGTCTTACTTGGCGCTCTTCTCTACGAGACGCTACGCGAAGGCATTATTGGCGGTTCGTAAAAAAATAAGCACAATAAAGTGATAGTAAATAAGTCTACTTTACGCGTCATTACATCTTTAATGGTGACACTTCATCAGGGGGAAATAGTATCAGCAATTAAACCACATTTGATCATGCCAAAAAGATTAAACTCTGGCAACTTTTAACCAGCAGACTTGAGATTAGTTTTTATCATAGAAAACACTGAGGTGTATTAAAAAAATATAAGCAAAAATATAATTTATATCTAGTCTCAAATTATCTATCTTGTTCTAGACATCTACATAATGCTTCTCAACTATCACAACCCTGATAATGTACACCAAACTATCGTCCGCCAGCCTCTCACTGTGAACTCTGAGATGCTGCTTCCAGATGTGATTGCACTAATTAATGAAGCGCAAAGTATTTTTAAGAGTTTGCCAAATAAAAATACTAATTCATCGCCCAATGTCTGTAAAGATATAGATAATATTACATCTCAAGTTGCCAGTTGTGTTCTAGTTATAGATAACGCGCAGTTGGTGGGAATTCTCACCCAGCGAGATTTAATTAAAATGGCAGCCGAAAGAAAGAATCTGGAAGGTATCAGTGTTGCTGAAGTGATGACGAGAGAATTAGTAACACTGAAGATAGAAGATTTTAAAGATGTTTTTACTGCATTAAATTTATTGAGGCAATATCGAATTTGTCATCTGCCTATTATTGGGGAGCAAGGGGAATTGATTGGATTAGTGACACCTGGAAGTCTTTTGGCAGTTACTATTCAGCAAGCGGGACTCTATAATTATGCGCGAGTTAAACTTGCAGAACGACAACGCATCGAGGCAGAATTGCGCTTGGAGCGTAATTTTATTTCTACAATTTTTAATCTCACAGACGCTTTAGTTGTTGTATTAGATAGCCAAGGAAGAATTGTTCGCTTCAATCATACTTGCGAACAAGCTACCGGTTACGCATTTGAAGCAGCTAAAGGAAAATCTGTTTGGGATGTGCTGATGTTACCAGACATTACAGAATGTCTGAAAAATATTTTTCAAAATTTAGTAGCCAGAGAATTCCCCCAACGTTACGAAACTATTTTAATTAATAAGGATAGCGATCGCCGCTTAATTTCTTGGTCAAACAAGGTCTTACTGAATCACGATGACCAAATTCACTATATCGTGTGTACAGGTATAGACATCACTGAAAGCCGCCAAGCTCAAGAAGAACTCCAGCAGACGCGTAATTTTCTCCAGTCGATGATTAATAATCTGCCAGTTGCGGTTTTTGTCAAAGATGCCAAACCCGAAAATTTGGGGAAATTCAAACTCTGGAATCATACCTGCGAACGTTTATTTGGCATCACAGCCGAACAGGCTATTGGCAAAACAGATGACGAATTCTTACCCAAAGAACAAGCAGACCTTGCTCACAAAACCGACGCAGTAGCTTTAGCCAGTGGTATACCCCAAGACATCGCTGAAGAACCTATAGAAACGCCTAAACTAGGACGCAGAATTTTACACACCACGAAAATTCCGCTATATGACAAAGACAAACAACCAGAATATTTGTTGTGTATTTCCGAGGACATCACAGAATACAAACAGGCAGAAAAAAATCTCCAACAAGCCAAAGAGCAATTACAAACAGTTTTGGATGCGGTACCTGGGTTTGTTTCTTGGGTCAGCGCTGATGGATCTTATTTAGGGGTGAATCAGCATTTAGCAGAAAGTTTTAACTTAACTACCGATGACTTTGTTGGTCAAGAACTGGGCTTTCTAGAAAACAACCCACAATTTACCGAGTTTATGCGTACATTTCTTGATGGGCAAGATGCTGCTGATTCTGGTGTTGTTGATACCCAAATTAACGGCATCACACGCAAACACCTAATCATAGCCCAAAAATATCAACAAAATACGGCGGCTGTTGCTGTCGGCATCGATATTACAGAACGCAAGCAAGCAGAAATGGCTTTAGCCGAATCGGAAGCTATGTTGCGTTCTGTTTTGAAAAGTACACCCAGCATGGTGAGGGTGGTGAATGCTGAGGGCAAAATCTCTTTTATCAACCAAACAACACCTCATCTACCCCTTGAGGAAGTTGTCGGTACAAGTATTGATGAATATGTATTACCTGAAGATTGCGAAATTCAACGTTCTGCTTTAAAACGGGTTTTTACTCACGGAGAAGTAGTAAGTTATGAAACTCGTGCTTTAGAGAATCAGACAAATTTGAAATATTATCATTCTCAGATTGGCCCAATTTGGCACGATCAGCAAGTGACATCTGCGGTCATCATCACAAATGATATTAGCGAACAGCAAGCTGCATTGCGAGAACGGAAACAAGCTGAAGCTGCATTGCGGGAGAGTGAGCAGAAATTCCGCTTATTAACCGAAAATATTAAAAGTACATTTTGGATCACAGAAATCCAAAATGATTTTTCCCAAATTATCTATATCAGTCCTGCCTTTGAAGAAATCTGGGGCAGGTCTGCGGAAGAAGTTTATACATCATATGAGATATTTGTAAATTCAATACATCCTATTGATCGCCCAAAGTTTATTGCCAATAAATATGAACAAATGCAGGGTGGATATGATGAAGAGTATCGGATTATCCGTCCTGATGGGGCAATACGTTGGATTCGCAGCCGTGCTTTTCCCATTAAAAACGAGCAGGGAGAAGTATACCGAATTACTGGTATCTCTGAAGATATTACAGAACGAAAACAAACAGAAATCGCTTTACAAAGTTTGATTGAAAGTACAGCTTCAACGACGGGACAGGACTTTTTCCCGGCGTTAGTTGAGCATATTTCTTCTACTTTGGATGTCCGTCACACTTTAGTCAGTGAGTTAATTGATGGGCAATTCCACACTTTAGGATTTTGGTCTGATGGGCAATTACAGCCAAATATTTTTTATGACCCTATATCGACCCCTTGTGAAATTTTACTTAAGCGGGGATATTATTACTGTGCTTCGGGAATTCAGCAACAATTCCCAACAGCAGCCAGATTGGTGAAAATGCAAGCTGAAAGTTGGATGGGAGTTATTTTAAGTGATGATTTTGGCAACCCAATTGGCTCACTTTGCATAATAGATGAAAAGCATATACCTGATACCCATAAATTTGAAGGAATTCTCCGAGTATTTGCAGCTAGAGCATCTGCTGAACTCCAAAGAAAGCGAACTCAAGAAGCTCTACAACAACTCAATCGAGACTTAGAAGCTAGGGTTGAGCTACGCACTTTAGAATTGCAAGAAAGCGAAGCTGAACTCAGAGCAATTTTTAACCAAGCAGCTGTAGGAATTAAACTAGAAACTTTAGATGGGAAGTTACTCAAGGTCAATCAACAATTGTGTGAATTTTTGGGTTACAGCCAAGCAGAACTCATGAATAAAACCTTTAAGGATGTTACTTATGTAAATGATATTTCCTATCATCAAAAGAACTTGCAAAAATTAATCTCAGGAGAAATAGAAACATTCTCAATAGAAAAGCGGTGTTTACATAAAAATGGTGATCCTATTTGGATTAACCTGACGGTTTCTTTAATTCGAGATGTAATTGGTAAACCAATTTATTCAGTTGGGATAGTTAAAGATATCCGCAATCAAAAACAAGCAGAAGAAGACTTAAAACGGCAATTTGCAGCCGTAGAAGCTGCCATAGATGGGATTTCTATTTTAAGTGGCAATATCTACACTTATGTCAATCAAGCTCATGTGGAGATGTTTGGTTATACTGAGCCGGAAGAACTCATAGGTAAGAGTTGGTCAGAAATCTACAATCTTGAAGAAGTTTATCGTTTCCAAACAGAGATTTTTCCAACGTTAATGCAGCAAAAACATTGGCGAGGAGAAACAATTGCTACAAGAAAAGATGGTAGCCACTTTGAAGAAGAAGTTTCTTTAACGATTTCCGAGCAAGGTGATTTAATTTGTGTCTGTCGTGATATTAGCGATCGAAAAAAAGCCGAAGCAGATATCTGCAAAGCTTTAGCAAAAGAAAAAGAACTCAATGAGTTAAAATCTCGGTTTATTTCTATGACTTCCCACGAGTTCCGCACTCCTTTAGCTGTGATTGCTTCCTCCGCTGGGATATTAAAAAGTTTTAGCCATAAACTCGATGAGCAACAAAAGCAAAAACATCTCCAGTGTATTCAAACTTATGTGCAGCACACGACGCAACTTTTAGATGATATTTTGCTCATTAACAAAGCTGAAGCCGGAAAACTAGCCTTTGAGCCAAATTCTCTAGATTTAGTCAATTTCTGCCATACCTTAGTAGAAGAAATCCAACTCAGTTCTCCTCGGCATAATTTGGTTTTTTGCTTCCAATCCCAAGATAGTTTTTTAGCCAGCGATAACTTCGTGGCTCGGATGGATAAAAAATTGCTGCGGCAAATTTTAAGCAACTTGCTTTCCAATGCTGTCAAATACTCACCAGACAACAGTCATATTCAAATTGATTTATGTATCCAAAACAAAAGCGCTGTTTTTCTGATTCAAGATGAAGGTATTGGAATTTTGCCAGAAGAACAGCAAAATTTGTTTGAGCTATTTTACCGCGCTAGTAATGTTGGTAATATCCCCGGTACAGGATTAGGCTTGGCAATAGTTCACAAGTGTGTAGATCTGCATAGAGGCAGAATTAGCATCGCTAGTCAGGTTGGAGTTGGTACAACATTTAGGATAGAAATACCACTGATTGTCTCATCGGTGAATGAAAATATTTTCGGTGTTACTCATAAATAATTTTTGGGAAATATAAATAAGGACAATCTATGTGTAACTAAGCCCAGTTTGGTCAATACTTAACTTAGGAAATGTTCTCATAGCGATTCTTCTATGTTTATGAGTATGAAGAAACTGTGTAGATAGAATTTATTTTCTCACCAAATTAATGAATCCGAAAATACTAGTAATTGAAGATGAAATTCAAATCTGCTCAAACATTCAGCAGATTTTAAGTTTTTCTGATTTTCAAACCATTACTGCCAATAATGGCTTAGATGGATTACGACTAGCTAAATTAGAAAAGCCAGACTTGATATGTTGTGATATCATGATGCCTGATTTAGACGGTTATGGTGTACTAAAAGCCTTAAGACAAGACCCAGAAACTGATGCCATACCCGTAATTTGTTGACTGCGAAAGTCGAGCGTGGTGACTTACGTCAAGGTATGGAATTAGGAGCCGATGATTACATCACGAAACCTTTTTCTCCAGAAGAACTATTGAAGGCAATTGAGATGAGATTAGCACGAGTAGCAAAGCCAATTTTGATGAAACAAAAGTATGAAAAAGAACGTCAACAAAATATAAAGCTGAAACAAGAAATTCAAGTAAATCAGCAAAAGCTCGAAGAAAGCCAACAATTAGCAGATATGCGTAATGAGGCTTTAGAAAAACTCTTGCAAGATTTAGGTAATCCTCTTTCTAATATTAATATGGCAGTGTATATGCTGAGGCAAGTCCAATCAGATAATGAACGCGATCGCTACTTGAAAATTTTACAAGAAGAATACGATCGGGAAATTATACTTTTGAATGAAATGAAAAATTTACAAGCATTATTAACTCCAGAAAATGCCAAAATTTTGCAAAAGTTTAATTTACTACATCATAGTAAATAAATAGTGGAATATTACCTAGTTTATCTATTTCCATAGTATATATTTTAAATGTTATCAGGGTTGTCATTCTATTTCTAAAAGCCATAATTTATCTTTTTAACTCCTAGATGAACACAATTTTGATTATAGAAGACGAACCTCAAGTTCGAGAAAATATTCTGGAAATTTTACAACTGTCTAATTTTGAAACCCTGGCAGCGCCAAACGGTAAGATAGGATTAGAAATTGCTCAAGCACAATTACCAGATTTAATTATCTGCGACATTATGATGCCTGAATTAGATGGCTATAGTGTGCTGTCTGCTCTGCGTCAAAATGAAACAACCATCAATATTCCCTTAATTTTTGTGACGGCAAAAGCCGAGCGTTCAGATTTCCGTCAAGGAATGGACTTTGGTGCTGATGATTATTTAACTAAACCATTTACCCCAGAAGAACTACTCAATGCAATTTCTGTTCGGCTCAATAAAAAAGCTATGATTGAGCGTCAATCTCAAGCAAAGCTAGATGAATTACGCATGAACATTATTCACTCATTACCACACGAAATCAATACGCCTTTAAATGGCATTATTGGGATGTCTCAATTATTAATTGAGAGTTCAGATCTGATTAATGAGTCGGAAGAAATTGAGATTGTCGAATCTATTTATACCTCTGCCAACCGCTTGCATCGATTAGCCCAAAGATTTTTACTTTATAGTAATCTAGAACTAATTGCCAGAAACCCCGAAAAGATTGTTCAAATTCAAGCAGAAATAGATAACTGCCTGAGCAAGACAGTTATTAGTGATGTTTGTATTCATCAAGCTAGGGCAGTAAATAGAGATAAAGATTTAAATTTGCAATTAACTGAGTCTCTTGTACAAATGCCAAAAGAAAAATTGAGTATTATCATTGAAGAATTGATAGATAATGCCTTAAAATTTTCTTTACAAAGTAGTGAAATTCAAGTCTTGAGTCAATTTAATAGCTATCAATATAGATTAGATGTCATTGATCATGGGAAAGGAATGACAGGTGAAGAAATTGAGAAAATTGGCGCATTTGTGCAATTTAACCGGAAGTTATATGAACAACAAGGTTCTGGCCTAGGATTAGCAATTGTGCAGCATATAGTGAAAATATATAAAGGTGAATTTACAGTTAATAGCACTCCTGGTCAAGGAACTATTGTGAGTGTTTGTTTACCTTGTTGATGAATTATAAGTAGAGGCATACATCTGTATATTGCTACTTTTAAAGTTCGCTTAAATGGAAAAAAATCTAAAAGTTAGAAGTTAGAAGTCAGAATCCATACTTCTACTACTTACGTTGTGTACATTACCCACCCTAGGTTATTGAGCATAGTGCTTAGTTTTATAACCAGCCTAAGCGGGTTTTGTCTATATAGCCGCGACTCCAGTCGCCTAGTGCAAGATCTTTTTCTTCCCTGACACCCCTACATCCTTTTACCTATATTCCTTGTGGCAAACTTGCGGAAATTTCGCTGTATACTTCTAACAGTGACCGTAATTGCAACACTGCAACAAAAAATTAACAGCGATCGCACCACTAAAGACTCCCTGTAACCAAGCAGATACAATATCCCCACTCTTGACAATTTAGGCTTGCTTGATCAAGCAAATAAATGTATCTTAAAAATATCTGCTAAATAAAGTCATAGCCCAAAAATTATGGAACACTTTTCCAGTGTGAGCTTAATTATTTGAGAATTAAGCTTTTTAGTTGTGCTGAATTATGTAGATGATTGGTTATTAAATAGTAGAAGCTGTGAAAATTCTACTGGTAGAGGATGATTTACCAACTGCGACCATACTGAGTGAAGTTCTAAAGGCAGAGTACTATACAGTTGAACTGGCGAGAGATGGTCAAAATGGATTAGCCTTAGCAACCTTGTCAAATTTTGACTTGATATTGTTAGATCTGCTGATTCCCAAACTTGATGGAATTAACCTTTGCCGAAAACTTCGCGCACAGGGGATGCAAAAACCCATTTTGTTGCTAACCGCCAAAGATCATAGTGCTGATATCGTCAAAGGGTTAGATGCAGGTGCAGATGATTATGTCACTAAACCCTACGATATTTCCGAGTTATTAGCACGGATACGTGCATTGCTGCGCCGTGGACAAACGGAACTGACACCAAGCTTGCTGCATTGGGAAAATCTCTGCATCAATACAGTCTCAGCAGAAGTTACCTATCAAGGGCAACTTATATCTTTAAGCCCCAAGGAATATAGCTTACTAGGGCTATTTTTGCGTCATCCACAGCGGGTATTTAGCCGCAGTGAAATTATTGACCGTCTTTGGTCTATAGATGCTACACCCAGTGAAGGCGCTGTGACTAATTTGATTAAAGACTTGCGGCAAAAGTTGAAAACTGTGGGAATGTCTACCGAATTGCTGGAAACAGTTTATGGTTTGGGTTATCGGCTCAAGACACCTCCGCAAATTCCCCAAAGCGCACACAGTCAAAAAAAAGATAAACTAGCAGCGATCGCTTCTATTAACAAAGCCATCGAACGCCACAAAGATACATTTAGCCAACGAGTGAGTTTGCTAGAGCAAGCTGACCAAGCATTACATCAAGGACAATTGTCACCTGAACTACGACAGCAAACTAGTAATGAAGCACACAAACTAGCAGGGACACTAGGTTCCTTTGGCTACACAACAGGCTCAAAGTTCGCCCAAGCTATTGAACATTTGTTAATTAGGGATAAAAATTTAACATCAAAAGATGCTGTACAACTATCACAACTGATTGGTCAACTCAAAGAAACGCTGAGTCAACCGCCAAAACCTATCACTATTGAACAATTTGCACCAAATAAACTTCCCCTAGTGCTGGCTATTAATGATGAATCTTTTACTCAACAACTTAAAACCGAAGCTGCAAATTGGGGAATGCAGATAGAAGTAGCTGTGAATTGGGAGATTTTTCAGCAACCCGTTTCTCAACGGCCCAAGGTGATTTTACTTTATTTAAATGAGCAAGCATCAATGCCAAAGAGTTTAAAATTGCTGAATAAACTCAAGCAACAGTTTCCCACTACACCAATTTTCGTCATAGCCGAGCAAGACAACCTGACACAGCGAGTCGCTGTAGCTCGTTTGGGAGTACAGGGATTTCTCATCAAACCTACTACGAAGGAAGTGTTTCAGGTAATCACCCAAGTTTTACCCCAATCTCCAGCTAGTGCAGCCAAGGTAATGATTCTCGATGATGATCCAATAATGCTGGATATATTGAGTAATCTTTTGCAATCTTGGGGAATGAAAGTCACAACCTTACAAAATCCTCAAGAATTTTGGGAAGAACTCATTTCGACAACTCCTGATCTATTGCTGATTGATTTAGAAATGCCTACATATAGTGGTATTGACTTGTGTCGGGTAGTCAGACAAGATCTGCATTGGGGAAATTTACCTATTTTAGTAGTAACTGCCCATACAGACATAAAATCAATTCAACAGGTGTTGGCAGCAGGAGCCGATGATGTCATTAGTAAGCCTGTAGTGGGGACAGACTTAATCAATCGCGTCATCAACCGCATTGATCGTTCTCGTGTACAGCAAAAACTAAAAACCTAGAAGCGGAGGATGCAAAGGTCAACTACCGAACCCAGAAGGGTGTAAACTTGCTGTCTAAAGGCGAGTTTATGAATCTAGAATCCTCGTCTCTTGAGGCAGAGGAGTGTTAATTCACTTTGCCAATATCAGTACAAGAACTATGAGCAAACGCATCCTTGTCATCGATGATGAAGAATCACTTCGAGACCTAGCCTGCACATGCTTAGAAGATTTGGGTGGCTGGGAAACGATATCCGCTCAATCAGGCTATGAAGGACTTTTACAAGCCCAAGATGATGTTTTAGATGTCATTCTCCTTGATGTATCAATGCCTGACATGGATGGCTTTCAATTTTACGAACAAATCAAGGCCAACCCCAAGACTCATCAAATTCCCATCATTTTGCTCACAGCCAAAGTCTTACCAGATGATTACAAGCGCTTTGCTCAATTGGAGATAGTAGGCATCATCAATAAACCATTTAATCCATTACTAATTTGCGAACAAATAGCTCAAATGCTTGGCTGGAGCGAGTAGTTAGGGGGTGTAGCGGGGAGAAGGGGCATAAGGGAAGGGAGAAGAACTAATTAGGACTTACGCATAAAAACGGAAAATTAAGGTTTTAGAGCAGGGTGTAGTGAGTATGAGGGTGTAAGTTTCAAAACCCTTACAACCCCTACACCAAATTCCCACAGACAATTTTTGTGCGTAAGTCCTGCTATTACTATTGACCCTCTTATCAGTTTCTTATTTTCTTGATTTAAGCTGAATCAATCAATTCCTTCAAGCTTTTGAGTATGGCAATCAAGACAATATTGTTAATTGACGATGAACCGACTATTCGAGAACTGGTACAAATCTGTTTAAACGATTTAGTCGGATGGAAAGTGATAACTGCTGTTTCAGCACAAGCAGCCCTTCACCAGCTAGAGATAGAATGTCCAGATGCTATCCTACTTGATGTTGTTATGCCAGGTATGGACTACACCACATTCCTGTACAGATTTCATGAAAGACATTCAGCCAAATTAATTCCAGTCATTCTTTTGAGTGTACTGGCTGATTGGTTTACATCACAACAACTTCAGCAACTTGGTGTGGTTGAGGCAATTGCTAAACCATTTAATCCCTTAACCTTACCGGATCAAATCACTCGCGCTTTAGGGTGGAGTGTGCAGCCGGAATGTGAATCTGTTGTCTAACGCAGAGCTATACCATTTAGCAAATTGCCAGCAAAATAAATCCTAGGTTATTCGCAATCATAACCCAATAGAATAAATTGTTTCCCTCGAATTCTCGGCAGAAATAAATCATCAAAATTTACCCAATAGATTTTATGTACGCCAAAAATCTTGCGCCAAAACCTATGAATTTACAGCAACATAAAACTAAGAGAAGAAGAGGCGTTGTACTAACTTCCACAGGAATACAACGTTTACAAGAAGCGATTATATCTTGGGAAATTATCAAAAATAAAGGATATCGTTTAACGCTAGAGGAACTTAGCAGACAGATTAATATTTCTACTAAAACTTTGAGTCGATTGTGGTCTTTGAGTAAAGGTGTAGATCAAAAAACGCTCAAGTTGTGCTTTAGTGCTTTTAAATTAAGATTACAGGAAGAAGATTACACAGTTTTAAATGCAGAAAGTGAAACAGACATATTAGGTTTGCTATCAAATAATTCATCTACACAGAAAGATAATTTTTCGCAATTTTCGACTTACCAAGTCGAAAACTATTGGTCATATCCAGATGGGCCGGTAGCTTTGGATTCTCCTGTATACATCGAGCGTCCACCAATAGAAGAACTAGTTTATCGAGAAATTACTCGCCCAGGCTGTGTAATTCGGATTCGCGCTCCCAGACAGATGGGCAAAAGTTCTTTGGTTCTACGTCTTTTAGCTTTTGCAGACATCAAAGGATATCGCACTGTTAATGTCAATTGTCACCAAATTGATGACAATTGTTTGACTGATTTAAATAAGCTTTTGCGTTGTCTTTGTTGGAAAATTGCCCAACAATTAGATATTAATCCTAACCTTGATAAAGAATGGGATGAAGAAGTTGGTTATAAGTTAAGCTGTAGCTTCTATTTGCAAAAGTATATTCTCAAACAGAGTGATAGTCCTGTAGTGTTAGTGTTGAGTGATGTTGATCGCTTTTTTGAATATCCTCAGATTACCCAAGAATTTTTTGCTTTGTTGCGTTCTTGGTGTGAGGAAGCACGACAAAATCAAAATTGGCAAAAGCTGAGATTAGTTGTAGTTTACTCTACAGAACAATATATCTCTCTAGATATTAATCGTTCACCATTTAATATCGGCTTACCCGTCCGGTTACAAGAATTTACTCAAACACAGGTAGAAGATTTAGCCAGAAGATACGAGTTAGACTGGAGTCCTGGTCAAGAATCTGCTCAATTGATGTCTCTGGTTGGCGGTCATCCGGCTTTGATTCAACTAGCTTTGTATCATTTGGTGTCTCGGACGATTACTCTACAAGAATTAATCAAAGAGGCGATCGCTAACGGTGGAATATATCGTCATCACCTATGGCGACACTGGATTAAACTGCAAAGCAATCCTCATTTAGTCAAAAAATATGCTGATATTGTCACGACACCGCAAAGCATAGCCCTTGACCCTCTGGATGCTTATAAACTCGAAAGTTTAGGATTGATTTGTTTTGAGGGCGATCGCATTCTCCCTCGTTGCGAACTCTACCGCACTTATTTTAAAAAGCAACTACATACAACAATGGTTTAACCTAGCGATGAATCAGGGTCGTTTGTTAACGCAGAAGTGAATCATACCAATTTAATATGAAGCTGCATATCATAACTTTATCCTAGAACACCAATCCAGTAATCTAGAAGAACCTCTCCCCCAAACCCTCTCCGACGCAAAGAAGGGAGTTGATCTACCCCCTTTTCTCTAGACGCTCTGTTCTATGCAGTTTCATATTAAATTAGTATCAAAAATATATAAAAAACTCATTTTTTTATGTATTAGATTCAGTTTTCTCTACTCATATCTATGCTTTTTTGATTTAATCACTTCAATCACATCATTATGGCGTTGACCTTCGATAATATCATTTAAATGAATTTTACCGTCTATATATTGCAGATGAATCCGCCATCCTGATAACTTGTCAATATCTGCACGATATATTGCTTGTTTAATACCTTTGACTTTCCGTAACCTAGTTTTGGGAAAAGTTCTGGTTCTATGGCATTCATTATCTTCTAATTCTGCCAAAGCTTCTAAAAAATCAATTTTCAGGTTATCAGGTAGAATTTTCATAGCCTCATAAATCACACCATGCTCATCAAGAAGTGGTTTAATCTGTGGCATCAGCTAGAGTGAACCTCAATTTCTTGACTTTTCACACTAAAATCTTGGTAGAGATGCTCAGCGACTGAACTATAGGCTTGTGTTGCATCTTCAGTACTAACAACTCTAAATAAAGTGATCACTGTTGCATCAAAAATTGGATCATCATCAATAGTCAGGATTATTCTGAAATTTTTATCAATGATCAAAGCATAAAGAGAAGAATCATACTCAGTATTAAATTTAATATTTTTTAATTTAAATGCCTGATTTTCTAGTAAATTTCTGTTTTTTGAAATTAACTCTACATATCGATTCAATTTCTTAATGATTTTAAATTTTTCCCTGTTGTTAAATTTTTCTAAATCTTGTTCAAATTCTTGAGTTGATTCAATAAGTATTTCCATTTAAGCAATTCTTGAATCAGAATACGCAACTAAATTTAATATAGCTGAGAAATCTCTAGCAATCTGATTTGATTTTTGAAAAACTTGCAGTAGGGGCGTAGTCTAGTTCCTGAAGTTTGGGGAATATGAAGTGCGTTGCGAGCTAAAGTTTCTTGGCGTAATATAACTTTACTAAAACTCTATACACACAGAGTTATAGTGTTTCTCAATCTTGTAAGGGACAGTTTATTATAAGGGGGGATAAGCTAAGAGTGATCGCCCTACCTGTAGACTTCATTTGTTTGAGAAAAGCTGTATCAAGAAAATAGTTAAAAATGCTACTAAGTTATTTTGATATATATTTAGAACAATAATAGGTATTAATTTGAATAATAGCGTAATTCTTAGCAAAAGCAATCTTGTGATTGTTTTTGCGATTTTATGCGTGATTACAGCTTGATTCATCCCAAATATGGCGATAAATTATGATGTGGCAAAACTGGATAATTTCTGACTTTATTTATGAAAACTCAGCTATTTGTTAGACAAGATGATGTGTTGGGAATTCTAAACTTTAGTAGTTTTCATAGAAAGTTATGAGTGCAAAAGTTGATGGAACTATAAAGCTCACTGGGTACAAAATTTTAGAACAAGTATATTCAGGTTCGCGTACTCAAGTGTATCGGGCAGTGAAAGAATCTCTTTGCCAACCAGTTGCCATCAAGCTTTTAAAACGAGAATACCCTACCTTCAGCGAACTAGTACAGTTTCGTAACCAATATACGCTGGCCAAAAACCTAGATATTCCCAGTATTATCAAACCCTACAGCCTGGAAGCTTATCATAACGGCTATGCCCTAGTGATGGAGGATTTTGGCGGCATTTCCTTGCGGCAATTTACTCAAGGAAAAATACTGACATTAGATCAGTTCCTCGGAATTGCCCTGCAACTAATAGACACACTACACCAGTTACATCAAAAGCGGGTCATTCACAAAGACATTAAACCAGCCAACATCTTGATTCATCCTGAAACAAAACAAATCAAGTTGATTGACTTTAGTATTGCTTCGCTCTTACCGCGAGAAACGCAGGAAATTCAAAGTCCTAATGGGCTGGAGGGAACACTAGCTTATCTGTCGCCAGAACAAACTGGACGGATGAACAGAGGTATTGACTACCGCAGCGACTTTTATTCATTAGGTGTAACTTTCTTTGAACTACTGAGTGGAAAACTACCCTTTGAGTCTCATGATCCAATGGAGTTGGTATATTGCCATATTGCCAAGCAAGCACCCTTAGTCTGCGATTTCCACCCTGATTTGCCTTTGATGTTGGGTGAGATTGTCCGCAAACTGATGGCGAAGAATGCTGAAGACCGCTATCAGAGTGCGATGGGACTAAAACATGACTTAGTGACTTGCTTAGAACAGTGGCGACAAACAGGTAAGCATATCTGGTTTGAGTTAGGACAGCGAGATATTAGCGATCGCTTTCTCATCCCCGAAAAACTCTATGGACGGGAATCGGAAGTACAAAAATTACTAGAGGCATTTGGTCATGTTGCCAACGGTGGCTCCGAACTCATGCTGGTAGCAGGTTTCTCTGGCATTGGCAAAACCGCAGTCGTCAATGAAGTGCATAAGCCAATTGTGCGGTGGAACGGCTATTTCATCAAAGGTAAATACGACCAGTTCAACCGCAACATTCCGCTGTCTGCTTTTGTGCAAGCCTTTCGTGATTTAATGGGGCAGTTGCTCAGTGAAACCGATAGCCAACTACAGCAATGGCAAAGCAAGATTTTAGCGGCAGTTGGCGAAAATGGGCAACTGTTGATTGAAGTGATTCCTGAACTAGAGCAGATTATCGGCAAACAGCCAGCGATCGCTGAACTATCGGGTAGTGCGTCACAGCATCGGTTTAATTCGCTCTGCCAAAATTTTATTCAAGTTTTTACAACACCAGAACATCCATTAGTCATATTTCTGGATGATTTGCAGTGGGCAGATGCGGCATCACTCAATTTGCTGAAGTGGTTGTTGACTCAGAATGATTACCGCTATCTATTTATTATTGGCGCATACCGCGATAACGAGGTGTTAGCAGCCCATCCACTGATGTTGACACTAGATGAAATTGACAAAACATCTGCCTGTATTAATACTCTGACTCTGACTCCTTTGAGCCAAGTAGATGTCAACCATTTAATCGCCGAATCCCTTAGTTGTACAACAAAACAGGCATTGCCTTTGACGGAGTTAGTGTATCAAAAAGCCCAAGGCAATCCCTTTTTCACAACTCAATTTTTAAAAGCACTACATGAAGATGGGCTAATTACCTTGGATGGGGAGCTAGGTTTTTGGCAGTGTGATGTGGTGCAAGTTAGAGCCAAAGCCCTCACCGATGATGTGGTGGAATTTATGGCACAACAGCTTCAGAAATTGCCCCCCTACACTCAAAATGTTTTGCAACTGGCAGCCTGTATTGGCAATCAGTTTGACTTGGCGACGTTGGCAATGGTTTCTGAACAATCGCAAATTGAAGCCGCGGCAAGTTTATGGCAAGCCTTGCAGGAAGGATTGATTTTACCCCAAAGTGAAGTTTATAAGTTTTATGTTGGGGAAGAATATCAACTATTTGAGCAAGAAAATTCGGAGATTGTTGCATATAGATTTTTACATGATCGGGTGCAACAAGCAGCATATTCCTTAATTCCCACCGATGAAAAACAAGCCGTTCACCGAAAAATTGGCCAGTTACTCTTGCTGAATACTCCCGAAAGCAACCGCGAAGAACGCATTTTTGAAATCGTCAGTCAACTCAATATGGCCGCAGCATCAATTACTGAGTCAGCAGAACGTCAAACACTGGCAGAATATAACCTGATGGCCAGTCGCAAGGCAAAAGTGGCAACAGCCTATACTGCTGCTGGCAAATATGCTCAGGTGGGTATTGAGTTACTACCCCAAAATAGTTGGCAAGATCAGTATGAGTTGACCTTAGCACTTTATCAAGTCGCCACAGAAGCCGCCTATTTAAGTGGTAATTTAGAGCAGATGGCAGCCAATGCCCATCTTGTTCTCAACCACGCCAAAACCCCATTAGATCAAGTCAGTGTTTATGAGGTGAAGATTGAGGCATTTACAGCCCAAAGTCAATTTACCCAAGCGATCGCCGCAGCCCTGACAATCTTACAGCAATTAGGCGTGGAACTGCCGGCAAAACCAACTCAGGATGATCTGGCAACTGCCTTTAGTGTCGTCAAAGAGGCCATTGGAGAGCGCCTACCGGCCGAATTACTTCACCTGAGCGAAACAAGGGATGCAAACATCCTAGCAGCAGCGCGAATTTTGACATCGGTAGCACCCTGTGCTTATCTATTTTTACCACTGCTGTATTTATTGGTGATTTTAAAAAAGGTTTATCTATCTGTGGTGTATGGTAATGAGTCAACTTCGGCCTTTAGCTATGCCTCTTATGGAATATTGATGTGTGGTGTGTTTGGCAACGTTGAATTAGGCTATGAATTCGGTCAGTTAGCCCTTGACTTACTTTCTACTTATCAGAATTCGGAATTAAAAGGAAAAACTTTATTACTAGTTTATCTGTACACCAGACACTGGAAAA
The DNA here is from genome assembly GCF_015207705.1 of Nostoc sp. LEGE 06077. GTDB lineage: Bacteria > Cyanobacteriota > Cyanobacteriia > Cyanobacteriales > Nostocaceae > Nostoc_B. Next base: position 71,367 of record NZ_JADEWI010000018.1, on the reverse strand, counting down.
TCCACTTGCGTGAGACATTAAAACCCTTACAGATGGCTTATTGTCGTTGTTTAGAGGTGGGTGATTTGGCTTTTGCGGGCTATTCTGCGTATAACTACAGTTTTTACTCTTATTTTGCCGGAAAAAACTTAACACAACTAGAGCCGGAAGTTGGCAGTTATTGTGAAGCACTCCAGTATCTCAAGCAAAATCTCACACTGACTTATACCCAGATGAATCGCCAAGTTCTGCTGAATTTGATGGGGCATAACGATAACGCAGTGGTACTAAGCGGTGTAGCCTACAATGAACAACATCATTTGCCATTACATGAAACAGACGGCGATCGCACCGGATTAGCATTACTGTGGATTAATAAACTGGTTGTTTCCTATCTGTTTTCCGAGTTTGAACAAGCTGTAGAACAAGCGGAACAGGCAAGAAAATATTTAGATGCGGTTCTGGCTTTCGTATATATACCTATTTTTCATTTTTATGAATCTTTGGCGCAATTAGCCTGGTTTGGGCAATTTTCCAGCCCAGAACAGCAGCCAATCCCAAAATATATCGCTACCAACCAAGAAAAACTAAAGTATTGGGCAACTTATGCCCCGATGAATTTCTTACACAAGTTTCATCTCGTCGAGGCAGAACGGGAGCGAGTGCAAGGCAATAAAGCTTCAGCCATAGATTTGTACGATCTAGCTATTATTGGCGCTAAAGAAAACGGCTATGTCCAGGAAGAAGCACTGGCCAACGAACTAGCCGCTAAATTTTATCTTAACTGGGGCAAAGAGCGAATAGCGCAGGAATACATGACCCAAGCCTACTACAGCTATGCTCGTTGGGGAGCAAAAGCCAAAGTTGCCGACTTAGAACGACGCTATCCCCAACTCCTCACCCCCATTTTAGAGCAAACTTCTTCTCCCCTTTCCACTAACGAGACTATCTTCACTTTGGGGAGTGTTACTTCAACTAGTATGCCGACTTCCAGTAATAGCAGTATCTCAGTAGCTTTAGATTTAGCCACTATTATCAAAACCTCTCAAACTATCTCCAGTGAAATCGAACTGGAAAAGCTGCTTTCGGTACTGCTGCATACCGTCATTGAAAATGCCGGAGCCGATAAATGTGTGTTCATGCTTTTGGAGTCAGATCGGTTGCTAATTCAGGCCGTTGCCCAGCTGTCTCAGAATAATATTAATTTTTACTCAATGTTGCTCAACCCAGAGCCTGTGGAAGAATCTGCTGATGTGCCAGTTGGCTTAATTCATAGCGTTAAACGCACTTTACAACCAGCGGTGATTGTTAATGCCACAGTGCATCCCCAATTAATCAATGATTCTTATATTCAACAACAACAACCCAAGAGTATCTTGTGCTGCCCAGTTTTGCATCAAAGTAAGTTGCTGGGGATATTGTACTTAGAAAACAATTTAGCAACTGGAGCGTTTACGAGCGATCGCGTCGAACTATTCAACTTAATTTGCGCTCAAGCGGCAATTTCTCTGGAAAATGCCCAGCTTTATCGCAATGCTCAGAATTCTGCCCAAGAGTTGGCACAATCTCTAGCAAAATTGCAGGCTGCGGAAGCTTCTCTCGCCAAAGAAAGAGAGTTCTTAAATGCGATTATTCACAATATTACAGATGGGATTGTTGTTTGTGACCAGACTGGCAAATTGACTTTATTTAATAACGCAACTCGTGAGTTTCATGGTTTACCAGTAGAATCGTTACCACCAGAAGAATGGGCAGAACATTTCTCACTTTATCAACCTGATGGTCAAACACCTCTATTAAAAACAGAAATTCCTCTGTATCGTGCCTTACAAGGAGAAATAGTTGAAAATGCCGAACTGGTAATTGCCCCAAAGCATGGTTCTAGGAGAATTTTGTTAGCCAGCGGACAAGCAATCTTCGATTCCGCGGGTAATAAAGCTGGTGCAGTAATTGTGATGCGAGATATTAGCGATCGCAAACTTGCTGAACTGGCCTTGCAACAAAAATCACTGGATTTACAACAAGCTTTAAACGATTTGCAACACGCTCAATTAAAAATTGTCCAAAGTGAAAAAATGTCGGCACTGGGTAACTTAGTGGCTGGTGTGGCGCACGAAATGAATAATCCTCTGGGTTTTATTGCTGCCAGTCTCAAACAAGCTAAACTCACTGTGAATGATATTGTTGAACACTTAAAACTCTATCAATCAAGTCTGCCTAATGCGAGTGACGAAATCTCCGATCATGCAGTGGAAATCGACTTGGATTATAGCTTAGAAGACTTGCCCAAGATGATTGATTCGATGAATATGGCGTGCGATCGCCTGAAAAATATCAGCACTAGTCTCCGCACTTTCTCCCGTGCTGATAAAGATTATAAAGTGCTATTTAACATCCACGAAGGCATTGACAGTACAATTCTTATTCTGAAACATCGCCTCAAAGCCAATGAAATACGCCCAGCCATTCAGGTGATCACCAAGTATGATAATTTACCCCTGATTGAATGCTTCCCTGGACAGTTGAATCAGGTATTTATGAATATTCTCGCTAATGCCATTGACGCATTAGAAGAGTCAAATCATGGTCGCAATTTTGAGGAGATTAAAGGCAATCCTAACCAAGTTCATATTACTACTTCAATCCGAGATAACCAAGTGCAAATTGCTATTGCAGATAATGGTAAAGGGATGAATGCACAAATCAAAGCACAAGTATTTGACCACTTATTTACAACGAAAGCTGTTGGTAAAGGTACAGGATTAGGATTAGCGATCGCTCATCAAATCATTGTCGAAAAACACAATGGTTCGTTATTTGTAAATTCTACACTTGGTGAAGGCAGTGAATTTATCATTACTTTACCAATTCTGGCTCATACCGTTTAAATTAAAAGGTTATATAGGAATCCGACTTGATGATTGAAATTACTTGTGTAGGTAGGGAACTCTTAACAGGGAATAGGAAAAGAAGTAACAAAGGTGTACTGAGTTTTTTTGTCCGAATTCAGCACCCAGGAGTCAGAATTTAGAAGTATCTATAGGATGAGCAAATTAATTTATCAAATATTTCTCCTGATTCTTTAAACTTTCTGACTCCTGAATACTTACGTTTTTTTCTCCAAATCAAATATGATTCCTATATTGAGGCATTTTCATGAAAACTAGTGGCATTCATCATGTAGCGATTATTTGTTCCGACTACGAACGCTCGAAAAGATTTTATGTAGATGTTCTAGGTTTGGCAATTATTAAAGAAATATTTAGAGCCGAAAGAAATTCTTATAAATTGGATTTGCGAATTAATGATCATACTCAAATTGAGTTATTTTCTTTTCCCCATCCTCCCCAACGATTAAGTAATCCAGAAGCTTGTGGTTTAAGACATTTAGCTTTTGGTGTTGAGGATATCGAAGAGACCGTTGCTTACTTAAAATTACATAATCTAGAAATAGAAAATATTAGAGTTGATGAGATTACAGGCAAAAAATTTACTTTTTTCCCAGACCCTGATAACTTACCTTTAGAAATTTATCAGGTTTAACAAGATGATTTGGCGCTACAGATAATCCTAAAATTAAAGTTGATAAATTACCGAGAAATTAAGTTCTATTAATTATTAACTTGTTCTAAAGTCTAGGCTTTTGAGGTGGGATATTTGCTGAATTTAGTCAAGATTTAGTCAACGGTAGTTAACGAGGAGGCTGAAAGCAGTGGGTGACGAGGGATTTGAACCCGCAACCAATAGATTAAGAGTCTACTGCTCTACCGTTGAGCTAGTCACCCGCATTGCTAAACTATTATAGCAGATTTTTAAGGGTTTTGCCAACTCCAAGTTAATCTGGCAGCGGGTTACAGTGTAGTTGATCAAACAGAATTCAGAAGTCAGCGCTGAGGATTCATTCTGACTTCTGAATTCTGCTTTATTGCGGAAATTTAATTATGAAGGTAGTTTGACCATTAGCACTTTCTACATTGATTGAGCCACCTAAATGTCTGACCATTTTCTGAACTACAGCCATTTCCAAGCCTGTACCACTATATGTCCAAGGATCATTTTTCATCAGGCGATGGAATGGCTCAAAAACTCGTGGCATTTCACTTGGGGGAATTTCTAAGCCGGAGTTGCTAATCTTCAGTTGCACTGCATCTATTGTCAGATCGGCCGACACGGTAATTGCTTCGCCTGACGGTGTATATTTGCACGCATAACTTAAAAGTTCGGTAATTATTCGTTCTAAATCGGTGATGTCTGTTTCTAGGGGCGGGAGTTGCTGATCAATATTGAGGTACAATTTTTGTCTTTGGCAATGGGAAAGCTCTCGAAAAGATTCCACAATGGGAGTTAGCCATGTTTGTAAATCAATGGCAATCAATGTTGGTGTATCAGGTTCGGCTTCGAGATATGAGAGTGTCATCAAGTCGTTGATTAACTTGCTTTCCCGCCCACATTCGTTCTGCAAAATTTGCAATAGTTGAGGTACGATTTCGATATCTAAGATGCCTTCTGGGGTAAGCACACTTTCGAGGGTTTGGGCGGCGAGGCTAATGCTAGTTATGGGTGTGCGTAGTTCGTGGGAGAGGGTTCTTAAGAATTCGTTTTGCAGGCGTTCTTTGTGTGCGAATGCTTGCATTTGTGACTGATTGGCAAAGTCATTTTTGGCTTGGCGAAGGGCGATCGCACATTCGTTGGCTATCTGCTGAACTAAACTAATTTCCCATTCATTAAACATTTCTTGGGTTGGTCGATTTAGCCACAAGTTACCCAAATTGCCTTGGTTATCAAAGATGGGACAAGCTAACTGAACAAGAACAAGCAATTGCGGATGCCATCCCGGAACGATTTCTAAAGATTGCCAATGTTTTTTCCCTAATAGTGGCTGATAAATTTGTGGGAGATCTGCCACTTGTCTTGTCAATCCTTGATGTTGTGGCGCAGAGGTTGTGTATTCATAGGTAACAATTGTCTGAGTCCCGCTAGTGTTATAAGTCTCTATGTAACAAGACTGGAGTTGTAATAGCTGAGTCAGTTCTTGAGTGGCTGTCTGCACTACCTGGGTGGCGGGTTGATGATCGCGGATTTGTTCGGTAATGCGACGTACTAGTTTTTGAAAGTGCTGGGCTTGCTGTAGCTGAACTTGATGTTGCTGTTTTTGCGATTCTAGCTGGGTTTTAAGATGCTGTACTTGTTCGTGGAGTTGGGCTTGGTGAACTGCTATCCCAATTTGGGTTGCTAGTTGTTTGAGTAAGTCAATTTCTATTTCTTGCCATTGATGGGGTTGATGACAATGCTGGGCAGTGATCAGCCCCCAAAGCTGCTGCTGTGACCAAATCGGTACAACTAAATTAGCCCTGACTGGCCAAGATTCTAACAAACTGACTTGGCTAGGATGTAACCCGGCTGTATAGATGTCTTCGATAATTTGAATACATCCACGTCCACGGCGTTCTTGATATTTGCCAATCAGGCTAGAGTCAGGAAACTTCTGTCCTAAACATGAATTGGCTGTGACTGTCGATTCAGCAATGACTACGCCAGTTTCGTCAGGTTGAATAGAGTAAACCAAAATGCGATCGCAATTTAGACAATGCCGCACTTCTTTTACAAGTTGATGCAGCAGTGTATCTAAATCTAAGGATTCTCGAATCCATTTGGCGATCGCTTCTAAAAGTTGCTCTTGGGCTGTCTGTATTTCTTTGGCTTGGGCTACCTGCTTCACGGGCGTGATATTACTACTTGTACCAATCAATCGATAAATTCTGGAATTCGCATCCCGCAATGGTGTGAGTGTGGTACTCCACCAAGTCCCCACTCCTTGAAATTGCAAGCATTGTTCGTAGGAAATGGTTTTACCAAACCGCACACAGTCAGCATAATGCTGACGCACTTTTGCCGCATCAACTGGTGAAAGAATATCTTCGGGTTTCTTTCCCTTCAGATTTTCGGAACTAATTCCTAGCCATCGCTCATGGGTGGGATTCAGGGCTACGTAGCGAAAATCTCCATCTTCGAGAACATCCACAATAAATATAGATGTCTGCACAGAATTATAGATACTCAGTAAAAACTGTTCACTACTACCACTGTGTTTGTCTAATTCTGGGTCAAAAAAAATCTGAGAATGCAATTGTTGTTTCAACTCAATGGTTGATTCACCCGGATTTATATTCATCGGAGCGTCCCTGTCTGCTATTAATGACTCCCTAAGCGCTACCCCTGATGATGATAAGTCATGAAAAATGCTTTTTAGCGCTACAGCAAAGCATTGTCAGTCTTTGCTTGACTGATATTTGGATCTTCTTTTATTTCTTTATCAGAAATATCGGAAATTTAATAGCAGTAAACTCAACAAATATAGCTCCTTGAAGGTAAGAGTACATTTGCAATTGAATGCAAACTTATTGAACATTTTTCATAAAGAATGATTTAAGATTGTTGCATATATCTCAGTATACTCAAAAGTAATATTTAGCAAAAGTTACATTTTTTAATACTTTTCTAATTTGTCAAGCAGTTAACAGTATATTAGCAAAATATTTATTTAACTATTTTAACTTCCGCGGTAACGTAAATTATCGCAATAGTCGGTAAGCGTTGATCCCAGTTAAGATTGCCACCACAATCCAAGTAATCGCTAATCCGGCAACTTCACCTAGAAATAACCTTGTAAACCGGAATAACACGATTCCCACAATTGAACCGATGGGTACGGCGATCGCCCAACTGATCGCACTGATGAATATCCAGCGCCATGAAAAAGCTACAGACTTGCGGATGGCTGTCCACTGCGCCAAGCCAATCACAAAACCGCCAACTGTACCTAAAGTTGTCCCCCAAAATATTCTTAGGGGAAAAGTTTGTGTATTAGGAACAATCCAACCGACAGCACCCACACCAATAGCCGTGATTGTCGCCCAAGCCAACAAAGTAACTAACACCCAGCGCCGAGACAAAATATGATCGCGAATGATCAAACTTTGGGGAAAGGCGATCACCAAACCACCCAAAGAAGCTTGCGCCACCCCCACATCTGGCTTTTCTCCAACTTCAATCCAACACAAACTCAGCAGAAAACCACCTACAGTAGCGATCGCCCACTGTAATGTAAAACTAACTTGAGTTTTAGTAGATATGAAGAACATGAAATTCTCGCCAGTAAAGCATGGTAGAGATTACTATACAGCGCGAGAAAAATCAAAAAAGTTCAAATGCGGTCAATGGTTATTAGTCATTAGTTCTTTAGCTTTTTCTCCTTTATAGCCCTACGGTGTACACACAAGTCAAAAATTTTCATGTTCAACCACATCCCGCCTAGAACTAAAGTTCTAGGCTCATAGCCAAAGTCCACAAAGCGTGGACTGGAAGACATTTTTAGTTCAGTCATCTTCAGATGACTTGCGCTATGAGACTCGGAATTCATTCCGAGGCGGGACAGATGCACTCAACGAAAATTTGTGTGTACACCGTAGCCCTTATAGCCTAAGTCTGCTACCCGATTCGTCAACTGGTAAAGGTCTAATCGCCTTGGTGTTAAACAGTTCTTGGAAAACCTTGCGCCGTTTATGCGGTGTTTCGGGTGCGATGTAACCCCATAAACTTTCCCAATAAAAAAAAGAGATGCCAGAAAAAGAGCGATCGCGCACCATATCAATTTGTTCTTTAATTTGAGAAATTCTCACCGGATTTCGCAACGTTCCCGTAGAGATACCAATCACTACCGGAATTTTAGTTTGGGCTAATTTCACAGCTGATTGTTGTAGTTCTGTCCTAAAACTATTATTGTTATGGCGGTATACTTGCAACACCAACTCATCCACCCAGCCATTTTTTACCCAAGTTTCCCAGTCTTGCAGATAGTATTTATAAGCAAAAGCTTGTGCATTGGGAGACAGAGATAACTTTGCATTCGGTTCAATTTCTTTGATGCTGCGATAGATTCTGGACATAAAAGCAGTAATTTTGTCAGCCCGCCAACGCATCCATTCTTGGTTAAAAGGGTTGCTGGGCGGACTTTTACCCTGATGTTCTTGCTTGTAGAGTTGGACAGTGAAGCGATCGTAACCAAACTGTACAGGCATTCCAAAATGGTCATCAAGTTGAATGCCATCTACATTGTAATTACTCACAACTTCCAGAATTAACCCTAAAATAAATTCTTGAACTTCTGGATGTAGAGGATTTAACCAAGCCTGCTTACTTACAGCACCATTATTAACTTCTTCTGGCAAAACTTCTTTCACAGACTTTAAACCTTCTTGCCCAATAGTCAACCAACTAGGATAAAGTTTGGCTAACTGAGAATTTGGCGGTGTCATAAAACCATATTCAAACCACGGAATAACAGTTATACCTTTTGGTTTAGCAAGTTTAATTATCTTCGTTAAAACATCCTGTCCACCGTGCATAAAATTTAATACAGGTTCAGCTTCTTCACCGATAATATTTTTGGCAACATTACTTTTGTAAAAAGTATTGCCTCGATTCCATACCACAGGATAAATAGTATTAAAGTGCAATGCAGATAGTTGATTAATAGCGCGGTCAATTCCCCAAGGTACAAATAAAACACCACTGGCGACATTAGTTAACCAAACCCCACGAATTTCTGTAACGATTTGCTGGTTCTTTAGTTGAGAATAAAATGAAAAAGAAGGGAGAGAAAATACTGTGATACAAAGTATAAATTCTAAAGCTATTAAGTAAATAATCCAATGTTTAGTCAACCGATTCATTAGTAGGTTTGACTGCGTTTTAAAAGAACACTTATAAATACAAGATAATTTAGCATTTTCCGGATGCTCATACTTCTATTTAGAAATTTAATTTGAAGTTTGTTGCACGCAAAATTTAATAGAGGAATTTTATTATGCTCCAAGATGATGAGTTACTAGATATTGTAGATGAGAGAGATTGCATTATTGGAAAGAAAAAACGTTCAGAAATATATTGTCAAGGACTATGCAATTTTAGAGTTGTTAATGCTTTTGTTACTAACTTATTAGGTCAGCTATGGATACCTCGACGTTCAGCAGAAAAACGGATTTTTCCTCTTTGCCTTGATGTGAGTATGGGAGGTCATGTTGAAAGTGGAGAAAATTATGAAGATGCTTTGCGACGTGAACTTAATGAAGAATTGAACTTAGAGTTAAACAAGGTTAAATTTCGTTTATTAGGATATTTAACGCCACATCAACATAAAGTATCTGCTTTTATGAAAGTTTATGAAATTGAATTAGATTATGAACCTGACTACAATAAAAATGATTTTGTTGAGAGCGTTTGGTTATATCCTCATGATTTAATAAAATGGTTGCATAATGGTGAACCTGCCAAAAGTGATTTGCTCAAACTTATGCAAATATTTTATGCAAAACAACGTGAGTTCGACGAATTAAAAAAACCCCTCTCCAAACCTCTCCCCTGCAAGGAGAGAGGCTTCTAAACCTTAATTTTTCGTCGATATTTCAAGATATTTAAGCCCCTCTCCGCCTCGGAGCGAAAAGTTGAGCCAGTGCGTTGGACGGGTTCCCCGGCATAAAGCAACTGGCGTTGCGCGTCCGGGTTTCCCGGCGCAAAACTTTTCAAGACAGAGGGGTTGGGGAGAGGTCATCGAACTCACGTAAAACAAATTTGACAAGTCTGTTTGACAAGCTGTTAGGTTTAAATCTACAGATACAAATACATTGGTTAATATCTTTCCACGCCTTCAAACTGCTTGTGATTCATTGCATTTGCAGCTTCGCCACAGGTGCGGGGTGTGGGGAATATTTTCTCAGGGTTGGCTAAACCTTGGGGATTAAATACTTGTCGTACCCATTGCATTGATTCTAAATCGACGCTGTTAAACATTTCTGACATATAACACTTTTTATCTGAGCCAATGCCATGTTCACCAGAAAGACTTCCACCCACTTTCACACAAAGTTTGAGAATTTCTCCACCTAATTCTTCAACCTTTTCTAACGCCCCAGGCACAGAATTATCATAAAGAACGAGAGGGTGAAGATTGCCATCGCCAGCGTGAAAGACGTTAGCGATTTTATACCCATACTGTTGGCTTAAGTTTTCAATCTCTTGCAAAACATAGGGCAATTGAGTACGCGGAATTACGCCATCTTGGACATAATAATCGGGGCTTAAATGTCCCGCTGCGGCAAAAGCCGCTTTGCGTCCTTTCCACAATTTTAAGCGGGTTTCTGGGTCACTTGCCGCAGTTACATTCCGCGCCCCATTTTGTTGACAAATTTCTGTAATTCTTTGTTTTAAAACTGCCACTTCTACTTCTAAACCGTCAATTTCAACTAACAAAATTGCCGTAGCATCTCGCGGATAACAATTAGTTGCCACAACATCTTCTACTGCATTAATGCTGAGGTTATCCATCATTTCCATACCACCAGGAATTATCCCGGCACTAATAATATCAGAAACACTAGCCCCCGCAGCTTCTACACTTGTAAAGTCGGCTAATAATACACAAATTGATTCGGCAGTTTTGAGAATTCTGAGAGTAATTTCTGTGGCGATTCCTAAAGTCCCTTCGGAACCGACAAATATACCTGTTAAATCATAACCAGGGGTTTCGGGAATCTGCCCACCTAAATCGACAATTTCGCCTTCTGGGGTGACGATTTTTAACCCAAAAACGTGGTTAGTTGTGACACCATATTTTAAGCAATGCACTCCACCAGAGTTCTCGGCAACATTGCCGCCAATTGAACAGATAATTTGACTGGAAGGATCTGGCGCATAGTAAAAGCCTGCGCCGCTAACAGTTTGCGTTACCCAACTATTAATTACACCTGGTTGTACAACAATGCGCTGATTTTCTAAATCAACGCTGAGGATTTGTCGCATTAATGAGGTGACAATCAATACAGAGTCTTCTAATGGTAAAGCACCTCCAGATAATCCCGTACCGGAACCGCGGGCAATAAAGGGGACAGAATACTGATTACATATTTTCACCGCTGCCGCGACTTGTTCTGTAGTTCTTGGTAACACAGCCACAGTCGGACGTTGACGATAGCTAGTCAAACCATCACATTCATAGGTAATCAATTCTTCGCGGCGTTTAATTACTCCATTTTTACCAAGGATAGCCTCAAATGCTTTGATAATAGGTTGCCAATTGCGTTGTTGTTTATCTTGGGTAAGCATAAGGTTTCGGGTAGATGACTCGGTAGGAGGCAGAAGGCAGAAGGTAGAAGGCAGGAGTAAATTTATATAACTATTATTATTGTTGCAAAGATAGCAGTTTAGAGGGAAAAATTGCGATCGCTCTTTTCAAGATGAGCCATACATCCCCTGTCCCCTGTAACCTGTAACCTGTCCCCTTTAACCTATCACCTATCCCCTATCACTGATTTTTCGGCTTGCGTAATTTTTGCGAACCAATGGGAACGAGAACTTGATTCAAACTCCGCAACTGTTCGGCTGTACCCATACAAATTAGGGTATCTCCTGACATTAAGATTGTGTCACCAGTGGGGCCGCCGATGAGATTACCATCAGCACGGCGAATTGCTAGGACTAATGCACCAGTTTGCGATCGTAGTTTGGCTTTCTGCAATGTTTGTCCCACGAAGGGAGAAAAGGCGGGATCAAGTAAAAATTCTTCCATATACAACTGACGGTCTGCACCAGATAAAATTCCATCGACGAAATCTAATACTTGCGGTCTGAGGGCGGCTGCGGCCATCCGCTTGCCTCCAGTTATATATGGTGATATTACGGCATCTGCACCACCACGCTGTAATTTTTGCAACGCCTCTTCTGTACTAGCGCGAGCGATCGCCCGAATTTCAGGATTTAATGTTTTTGCTGATAATACGGTGTATAAATTTTCCGCATCTGAAGGTAGTGCCGCAACTATACAAATGGCTCTTTCAATACCCACATGGAGCAATGTATCATCTAGAGTGGCATCACCCTGGTATACTACATAACCTTCCATTTGCGCCTTTTGGACAGACTCCATCTCCGAATCTATAACTACAAAAGGTACACCTTCTGCCTGAAATTCTCTGGCAATTTGCCGACCAGTGCGACTAAATCCACAAATAATATAATGTCCTGTCAAGGATTCCATTACGCGCCTCTGTTGTCGTAGCCGAATTCCTTCTTGAAAGTAGCCTTCAATGATGGCTTCTGTAAATCGATTGACAATATAACCAATATTGACTACGCCCAATAAAATTAGGGCAATGGTAAACAAACGCCCTCGGCTACCGAGTGGGTGTGTTTCTCCGTATCCCACAGTCGCCAAGGTAATTACGGTCATGTAAGCTGCATCTTCCCATGCCCATCCCTCAACTAATCTGTACCATAAAGTGCCAATCAGGAACACACCCCCAAGGGCGATCGCACCTGCCATTAGCTCTTTTTGAATACGTTGATATTTTCTCTCAAGAGTGGAATACATTGTTTAACAGTGAACAGTTAACAGTCAACAGTTACCAGTAATATCCCTGGGCGAAAAGGCACACCAATTGGTGAAAAGCTTTAGTGGGGGATTGATACCGCCACCATACGCCTGATAACTGATAACTGATAACTGATAGCTGATTTAAGGGTATTAAAGCGTTAGTCTAAAAGAAATCATGATTTGCGATCAATCCCAAGAAATTTTTAACAATTTCGAGGAAACTAGTAAGTAAGTCTAAGATGAAATATTTTCAGGAGGAGCGGTAGTGAGCTTTCAAACTCTAGTTGAAGAAGCCAGCATCCCCCCAGCATCAGGTTCAGTGTCATCTATTCCTTTTGATACGGATAGCTTTAACGAAGCCGTGATGTCAACTTATGGTCGGTTTCCTTTAGCCCTGGAAAAGGGTGCAGGATGCCGGGTTTGGGATACACAGGGGCAGGAATATCTAGATTTTGTGGCAGGAATTGCCACTTGTACACTAGGACACGCCCATCCAGCAATGGTTGAAGCTGTGACCCGTCAAATTCAAAAGCTGCATCATGTTTCTAATTTGTACTACATTCCTGAACAAGGGGAATTAGCCAAATGGATTATCCAACATTCTTGCGCTGATCGCGTATTTTTCTGCAACTCTGGTGCAGAAGCTAATGAAGCAGCGATTAAATTAGCACGTAAATATGCCCATACAGTTCTAGAAATAGATAAGCCAATTATTTTAACGGCTAACGCCAGCTTCCACGGGCGGACTTTGGCAACGATTACCGCTACTGGACAACCTAAGTATCAAAAATACTTTGATCCCTTGGTTCCTGGGTTCCATTACGTACCTTACAACGATATTACCGCTATCGAAACAGCCATTAGCGAGTTAGATGAAGGTGATTATCAGGTTGCAGCAATTTTAATCGAACCACTGCAAGGTGAAGGCGGCGTTCGTCCCGGTGATGTGGCTTACTTCCAAAAACTGCGGCGGATTTGTGATGAAACTGGCATTTTATTGATTTTTGATGAAGTGCAAGTCGGGATGGGACGCAGTGGTTATTTGTGGGGTTATGAACATCTCGGTGTCGAACCGGATATCTTCACCAGCGCCAAAGGTTTGGGCGGTGGTATTCCCATTGGCGCAATGATGAGTAAAAAATTCTGTGCTGTTTTTCAACCAGGAGAACACGCCAGCACTTTTGGAGGGAATCCCTTTGTTTGTGGTGTGGCGCTGAGTGTTTGCCAAACCTTGGAAAAAGAAAAGATTTTGCAGAATGTCCAGGAGAGAGGAGAACAGCTACGTGCTGGATTAAGAGCGATCGCCACCAAATACCCTAATTATGTTTCTGAGGTGCGGGGTTGGGGCTTAATCAATGGGATGGAGTTGACAGATGACATTGCGCTAACTGCTGGTGAAGTTGTCAACGCCGCCATTGCTGAAGGTTTATTACTTGTCCCCGCCGGGCCAAAAGTTGTGCGCTTTGTTCCACCGCTAATTGTGACTAAGACTGAAATTGACCAAGCTTTGCAAGCTTTGGACAAAGCACTGGCTAAAATCACAGGTTAACGAGGGAAAAAGCAAAAGTTAAAAGGCAAAAGTAAAGAAAATTGCCTTAGAGGATACTTTAAAAGTATCCTCAAAATCCCCTAAATTTTAAATTTATTTATGGGGATTAACTTTTTACCTGTTACTTTTTACTTTTAAGGCTTTCCACCAATTCCTTTTTTAAACGCTGGACGTTCAGATATGCGGTTGATATATTCCAGAACTGCTGGGTAGACGCTGAGATCTAGTTTCAGCATCATGGGTATATAAGCAAGAACTGATCCCACAGCCACATCCGCAACGCTAAATTCATCACCCAGGATAAAGGGTTGTTGTTGAAAAATCTCATTTAGCGGAGTTAACAATAGGGGTACTTCTCGCTCTCTGGTAGATTCTGTAAAAATTCCTGCTGATAGTGTAGAGTTAGCAAACAACACCCATTGAAATATTTCTGCACGTTTCTCTAGGGAAGCTGAAGATTTGCCATACTTCTCATACAAATACAGCAAAATTGCTCCAGATTCCCAAAGTTGAAAATCTCCATCAACTATTGCCGGGACTTTACCCATTGGGTTAATCTGCAAATATTCTGGCTGACGATGTTCCCCCGCCTGCATATCTAGTTGAACAAACTGATAGGGAATTTCGAGTTCTTCTAGATACCATTTGGCGATCGCCGCCCGACTAAAAGCACCACCGTAAAGTTTTAGCATAACTACTTGTATTTAAAGAACTTTGTGTGTGTGTGAATGCTGTTTCACATTGTCTTCTTTATTCACAACTCTGGCAGCATTTAACACGCGTTTGCGTTCAATGGAATACTTAAAATCAGTGTAAGTTGTCCCCAAAGGAATCAGATTTTTGCTGCTTTCGGTGCGTTTATAGGTACGCACTGCTGCAAACACCCGTTGAGCAAATTCTTCCCCAAACTGCGCCGATGTGGGAAAGCCTGGGGGTAATAATGGTGTATCACCATCTAACACCGCCCCCAAGGTTGTCGCACAAGCTAGTTTGTAAGAAGTGGGAATATCTTTCATCAATGCTTCTAAAGATGCAGAGGGAATTGGCTCAATTACTTCAACTTGATAAACTTCCCCATCTTCTTTAATAAAACAGGTTGCCAAGCCAATAACGACATAATCATCAGCGGCTAAATCGGCAGTATTTTGATCAGAAATTGCTGTTGTCATGAGAAAATTGTCGCAAAAATTGAAAATTTAGAACTTATAACGGGAAACTTACAAATGCAAACTTTTGTGAAGGGAGAAACACAGCAGCAAAAACAACAGCTAAAGCGTCTTTGCGTCGCCATGTTTCTTTACCCTTTTCTCTCTCTCTTTTTGATCGGCTAGTAGGATTCTACCAAGTTGTTGCTCATTTTCCCTTTTCCCTTCTTTTATCTATACTTTGCTGACTTTGGACACAGGTTTGAAGTCTTAGGTGAACATAGCCATCAGTTTTCCCTTGTCCCACTTTCACATTCCAAGTGTGATTATCGCCTAGCTACACGTATTAACAAGAATAAACCTATAAATAAGAAAATAAAATTAGGCAACCAAGCACCCAAAAAGGGAGAGATAATACCTGCTTGGCCGATCGCCCCACTAACAAAAAACAGTAAATAGTAACTAAAAATAACAATGACACACACCCCGAAACTTGTACCTCTACCAGTACGTTGAGGTACGGTTCCCATTGCTGCGCCGACTAAGCCAAAAACTAAACAAACAAAGGGTAAAGAAATTTTCTGCTGAATTCTCACTTGCAGTTTGCGGATTTTTTGGCGATCGCCTCCCAATTTTTCCACTGTTAACTGTTCTAATGATTCCGAAATATTCATCTCACCGTAGTCACGGCTTTTTTCTACCAGACTCAGTGGTGTGCGGGGTAGTTTGAGTTGTTGCTGTTCAAATCGTAAAATATTGCGATATGACCCATTGGGAGCAACTAAATAAATAGTTCCATTGTAAAAATCCCAGACACTTTGCGAACCATTCCATTGCGCCGATTCTGCCACAACAACCTGATTGAGACCTTCTGTAGATCTATCAATAATTGTTAAACCTTTCATGCGTTTACCATCAAACTGGTCAGCATAAAATAAGCGTGCCAGTATCTTGCTTTTTGTGCCATCTTTCTCTTGGAGATCGCGGTATTCTGGATAAAAAATATTTTGCTGTTTTAAAATTGGTTTGTCTGATTTCAGGGCGCTGTCTAGAATTCTATTGGCTTGATAATTAGCAGTTGGTGTAACTTGTTCGTTAAAGACAAATGTCATACCGGTGACTACCAAACTTAACATCACAGCAGGTAGAACCATCCGATAGACACTCACTCCACAACCACGTAGGGCAATTAGTTCACTCTCGCTAGAAAGACGACTGTAAGTCATCAAAGTAGCCAACAGCGTGGACATGGGAAAAGCTAACACAATAAAATATGGCATCTTTAACAAGAAAACTTGAATGGCGATGCCTACAGGTAGACCAGATTCAACAATTTTTCTAATTAGATCAAATACAGCATCAACTGTTACACCAATTGAGGAAAATGCCCCAACTCCAAATAAAAATGGCGGGATTAACTCACTGAGCAAATAACGATCCATAATCGTAAATGGCAGCAGTGAATTAATACTATAAAAAGACTTCTGCTTTGTGGCAATCATAAGCAAACAAAATTGAATGGTTCAATCCTGGTTAATGTGTAATTCGTAATTAGGACTTACGCAAAAAACCTCTCAAACTCTCATTCCTCCGTGTCCTCTGCGTCTGGAGTGGTAGCCTGCGGCAAGCCGCTATCGCGTCTACGTTATTCCGTAACTCGTGCGTAAGTCCTAGTAATTTATGAATTTAAATATTTAAACGTGAAAATTATCACCTAAATAGTATTGCCTTACCAGAGGATTGCTGTAAAGTTCGTCATCTGTGCCAGAAGCGAGAATTTGTCCTTCACGCATAATATAGGCGCGGTCAGTGATGGCTAGGGTTTCACGCACATTATGATCTGTAATTAAGATTCCCATACCGCGATCGCGCAGTCCTGCCACAATTTCTTGAATTTCTGCCACTGCAATGGGATCAACCCCTGCAAATGGTTCATCTAACAATAAGAACTTTGGCCCTTCTCGCCCAGCCGCCAAAGCCCTGGCTAATTCCGTCCGTCGTCGTTCACCACCAGAAAGTTGAATTCCTTTGCTGTGCGCCACTTTTTCTAACCGAAACTCCCGCAGCAAAGTATTTAATCGCTTCGACCACTCTCGTTTGGGGACATTTGTTTGCTCTAACACCAAAAGTATATTATCTTGCACAGAAAGTTGGCGAAATATACTGGGTTCCTGGGCTAAATAGCCAATACCCAAACGCGCCCTTTTGTGCATTGCTACACCAGTAATATCTTGAGTGTCTAACCAAACGCGCCCCTGATTTGGTCTTTCTAAACCTGTCGCAATGTAAAAGGTCGTGGTTTTACCAGCGCCATTGGGGCCTAATAAACCAACGACCTCACCTTGAATCACGGAAAGATTGACACGATTGACAATGGCTCGTTTGCCGTAAGATTTGTGAATATTCTCTAAAACAATTTTCACTATCTGCGTTTCTTTAATACTAAGTAATTTAACCCGCATCATTATGAGCATGAGGATAATCCAGAAGATTATTCTCAGCAGTTCTACTTAAATATTAATTGGCAGGCTTAAGATTTGGTGTTTTGGGGGCTGGTGTAGTGTTTTGTCCACCTAGTTCTGAGTCTTCTACCATATAAATCGACTCTACTTGGCGATTGCCTTGGGGTAAAGCCACAAACCGTCCTTCATCAATTAAATATGTCACTTTCTCAGCGCGAATACTATTGCCGCCTTGTTGCAAAATATAAACATTGCCACTGAAATCTATCCGGCGTTCTTTGCTAAAGTATTGGGCTTGAGCCGAAGTTGCTTGGATTTGTCGGGCTGGATACAACATTTGGACATTACCACGGGCTGTGATAATTTGACTTTTAGCATCATATTCTTGGATATCAGAGCGGATGGTTAAAGGGCGATTACCCGCAGCAGATTGCGCCGTTGCTGTTTGGGTTTGGCTAGGAAAGGTCAACGCGCCCAAGAGTGCTGCGGGTAGTACCAAGGCTAGACCAAAGTGACGCAGTTGTGATGTTAGCAATTGATTGCAGGGCTTCATAGAAATTTGGGGTTCAGGATTTCCGATTGTATACTCATTATCTCAAGTACTTTCTCCAGCGATAACCTCTACAATCTGGAATAGCTTGGGATAAGTGATGGCTCAAACACTGACGTTTTGCCTAACGCTGAAGTTTCACATAAATTTTAAATCAGCATCAAACGATGATGATTTCCGACACAAGCGATCGCTCTTCGTATCGGGATGTTATCATAACTAAGGGCTATGCTGGCATTTTTATGCAAATACCTGGAGAGGTGGCAGAGTGGTTGAATGCGGCGCACTCGAAATGCGTTAAGGATGTAAGTTCTTCGGGGGTTCAAATCCCCCCCTCTCCGTTGATTACTATCCAGTTGCCTTTGTTGCTTAAATTTAACCAAAAACATGGTGCGTTACGGCTATTGATGATTCTTCCCAACTCTTACAGCGAGATGTAGCCGTAACAAACCCTACTAAATCTTGACTAAGAGAATTTATTAAATTATTCTCGTTTTTCTTCATTCACAGCAATTATTTGCTCAATTTGTTCCACCGTGAGCTGTTGATACTGTTCACTTGTCATTTCTCGGATGTAGTTAAATATTTGTTCAACTGGCGTTCCCGAAATTTCCGCCATTGAATTTAGAGCAGCATTTAACATCAGAACATTAAAAACATACTCTTGTTTTGTGAGAAATACGAAACCATCACCTCTTAACATCTCTATCCACCATCAACCTAATTAATTTTTTACACCAATTTTAAAAATAAATGATTGCAACAGTTCTTGTATAGCAAAATACTCTTAGCGGTAGCTGGAGTTGAACAGCGTGTAGAGGAACAAGACTCATCTCTACTTGGTGTATGCAGTTCATGACGACGACCTAAACCTGTTAGTCGGCAATAGCCTGTTTCAGTTTTGTTGCAGTAAACTAATACCATCTTGTGAGGAGTGCATGATGGGAAACCAAAAATTGATGCAATTACTTTCCTTTGGTTTTATTAGTTTTTGCTTTTGTTTTGGCTTGGGAATTGGTATTTTCATTCGCTTTGGACAGTTGCAACCATCCAATGCTGCGACTACGGCTGAACCAGAGATGTTACCATTCATTATCCCTCTACCTACAACATCACCAGACGATAGCGTTTTTACGTTAAGACCCTAGGTTACTTAGTTACTAGTATTACTATCCATTGGTGGCTTTTCATCTTTGGAAGATGGACTGTCACTAGAAGAATTTTGCTTACGTTCGATAGTTGGGACGACTACAGCTGAAGAATCAGAGCTTTTTGATTCTGTAGTTGGTGGTGGTACTGGGATGACTACAGGATTCGATCGCTTGCTGGGTGGATTTGGTGTAGCTTGATTACTGGTAGCCGGCGAGGTATTATCAGATCGCTTTGCAGTACCTTCCCGGTCAGTACGGTAGGCCCTTAGTTTATCTACTAGTGATGGTGATGGGGAGGTATTAGGTGCAACCGCCGCTTGTTCAGGGTTTTGATTAGGAGAAGTTTTAGTATCGGTAGATGAAGTATTGTCTGAAGAAGTTTTGCTGTTATTTGTTGGTTCTGGTATGGGTGCAGAACGGTTGCGTTTACGTCGTTTTGGGGTATACGCTGATTCCGTGACATCTGTGGTTGGAGAATTTTTGTCGGGGTTAGTGGCTTCTTCTACTGTTGACTGTGAACCTTGGGGATTGGTATTGTTGCCCCCTGTTTTTGTGATTGGGTTAGCAAACAGTGGCTTGGAAGATGACTCTGGCTGTGTATTTGAGGAAAATAGACTAGTGATGCCAAAACCTGCGGTAGCTGCAACTAAAGCTACACCTACACCAATTAAGGCTTTAGAACCAGTTAGTTGTTTGGTAAATGCTGTAACCGGATTTAAACGCGCTTGCTTGTGTTTTTTCCCGAAAACACCTCGTCTTGGCTGGGATGATAAATCTACTGTGGCGACTGTATTAGTTGCTACGCCTTGGAGTACGCTATTTACTTCACTACTGGGCAATAGTTGTAACCATTCTGCCACTGTCCCAGGACGGAAGCGAGAATCAACCGCCATACCCCGCATCACGGCTTGATTGACTGCTGCACTGAGGTGGGGTTGTAGTTCCTTGGGGGAAGCCATTTTTTCGCGATCGCGCAATAATGCTGGCATAGGAACCTGTGCTGTTAACAAAGCATACAAGGTTGCTGCCAAACCATACACGTCTGTAGCCGGGGTGCGCGGCGCTTGTGTCAAGTATTGTTCAATTGGTGCGTAGCCTTCAGAAACTATCCCTGTGTGAGTTTGTTTGACACCGCTATTAAATTCCCGCGCAATGCCAAAATCAATTAATATGACCTCTTGAGTTCCTTGGCGAAGAATAATATTATCGGGTTTAATATCGCGGTGCAGCAAACCATTATTGTGGACTACCTGTAAAGCTGCACCAATTTGGCGGATGTAATGAATTGCTGTGGCTTCCGGTAAGGGTATCCCTGGGAGGACAAAAGCATTGCCCAAAGTTTCCCCCGGAATGTATTCCATCACCATATAAGGTAGCCCTTCTTCAATAAAAAAGTCGCTGACCCTGACAATGTTGGGATGGATACAAGTAGCTAGTCGTCTGGCTTCATCTTGGAATTGGCGCTCGAACTTGGCAAAATCTTGATGTTGCCGCAAGCGTTCGTTAATAGTCTTCATCACTACATCTTGACCTAGGTAGTGATGCGTAGCTTTAAACGTAATACCAAAGCCACCGTGTCCGATTTCTTGGGTGAGGGTATATTTTCCACCCTGCAAAATTTTGCCTGCTAACATAGATGTTTTGCGTTTTGAGTCCTGAATCCTGAATGAGCAGATATATGGCTCTCGAAGTTAGAAAGTCTCCCTATCATAGCTACAGCTTGGTCTTTTTCATGATACAGTAGGCTCACACATTGCATCTTGAAAATTAGGTGAAGCAGAAGGTAGTGGTTCGGCTACGCTCACCAACCAGAGGCAGAAGGTGAAAATTTTCCGGCTGCGGACATTTACGCTTTTAAAACGTCCTTTTTCTGGCAAACATTAACAAGGTTTATTTCCTACTCCCCACTCCCTACGCCCTTTCTGAGTTACATTCTTTCCAAGACTTGAATTCCCAACAACGATAATCCGAGTTTCAAGGTTCTAGCTGTTAAATCGCACAAAACCAAGCGGGATGTACGTTGCGGCTCTTCTGCATCTAGTACACGAACACCGTGATTGCGATCGTAGAAGACATTAAACTTTTTACTCAATTCGTATAGATATTCACATAAACGATTGGGTAACAAGTCTTGTTCCACAGTACTAACAACTTCACCCAATTGTAGTAAATACTTTGCTAGGGCAAATTCTGTTTCATGCTCTAATATGACTTGAGCATTATTGCCCAATTCTTCAAAGTTAATGCCACCCTTACGACTAATACCTTGAATCCGTGCATAAGCATAAAGCATATAAGGCGCAGTATTACCTTTGAGATCTAGCATTTTGTCAAAGTTGAAGACGTAGTTACTAGTGCGGTTTTGGCTCAAGTCAGCATATTTAACTGCACTAATACCCATTATTTGGGCAACATGAGCAATAAATTCCTCTGTTTCTGTACGCTCATCTGCTTGTAATCTCTGTTCTAAGTCAGCACGAGCGCGGATAATTGCTTCATCAAGTAAATCTCGTAAGCGCACAGTTTCCCCAGAACGGGTTTTGAGCCTTTTGCCATCTTCCCCTAATACTAAACCAAAGGGAACATGAACTAATTCCACATCATCTGGAATCCAACCTGCTTTGCGTGCGACTTGGAAAAATTGAGCAAAGTGATTACTCTGTCCTGCATCAGTTACATAAATGATACGTTTTGCTGCATCTTGTTGAATGCGGTAGCGTAAGGCGGCTAAGTCTGTAGTGGCGTAGTTGTAACCACCATCAGATTTTTTGACAATTAAAGGTAAAGGTTCACCTTCTCTATTGGTATACCCTTCCAAGAAAACGACTTTTGCACCTTGGTTTTCTATTAGTAAACCGGATTTGGCTAAATCTTCAACAACTGTGGGTAACAAGGAGTTGTAAAAAGATTCGCCGCGTTCATTTAAATTGATATCTAGCAAGTCATAAATAACTTGAAATTCTTGGCGGGATTGTTCACACAGCAGTTTCCAAGCATGAAGGGTATCTGCTGCACCTGCTTGTAATTTGACAACTTCTTGGCGTGCTGTTTCTTGGAAGGTTTCATCAGCATCAAACCGCTGTTTGGCTTGGCGATAAAAGGTAACTAAATCACCGATATCTAAGGCGTTGGCGGTGGTTAAAGCTTGGGGGTAAACTTCGCGCAGGTAAGCAATGAGCATTCCAAATTGCGTACCCCAATCACCTACATGATTTAACCGCAAAACATCATGTCCGCGAAATTCCAGAATCCGCGCGATGGAATCACCAATAATTGTGGAACGCAAATGTCCGACGTGCATTTCCTTGGCAATATTCGGACTGGAAAAATCAACGATTTCTCGCTGTGGTGTTTTCGCTTGGGGAACGCCTAATCTGGAGTCTGGGTAAATGGCTTTGAGTTGTGCTTCTAGGTACGCTGTTTTGAGTCTGAGGTTGATAAAACCGGGGCCAGCAATTTCTGGTAGTTCGCAGATTTGCGAGACATCTAATTTTTCGACTATAGCAGAGGCGATCGCTCTTGGTTGCTGTCCTAATTTTTTGCTCAAGGATAAAGCCACGTTTGCTTGATAATCACCAAATTTCGGATTACCCGCCGGAACCAAAATTGGATCTACTGTGGCGTATTCATCACCAAAAGCAGCAACCATTGCCTGCTCAAATTTTCTTTTTAATTGTTCTTGTGTAGCATTCATATATAAATGTTATCTGTCACAGGCAAAATGCGGTTGCTGAGAGAAAGATTCTCAGAAGCCTGATTATTTTAACCTTAAAATATCTGCCCTTAGTCCAAAAGGCATTAATCGAGTTTTAAGGCATTAACTGGTACGTCATCCCAAGATTCAACTATCCGTAATATTGCTGTCCAACCGGCTGCTTTTTGTTTCTCAGTCAAATTCTTGGCAAACGAATCATGACAATCTTTGGCTTGAGACTCATTACAACAGGCAATACAGGCATAAATCATCCCCGATGGATCAATTTGCTCATTTACCCAAATAGTCATGAAGTATCCCCTCGAAAGCTATATAGCAATAAGATATTTGGTCATTTTAGCTTGATCTGCGGTTTATCCATCCTGATCACCATAGTTTTTAGGAGTTTGCCAATTTGGCGAGATCAGGTGCGATCGCCGCAATCCTGACTGTACCAAGAGTAATATTAAATATCTGGAAATACATCTAAAGGTTGTAAATCTGGTTCAATCCAAGCATTACGAGCTTCCCAAGACATGATTACATCCTGACTATAATAATTTTTGGGTATATTTTTATCTTGTAACTTATAGATTAGTTTGTTTGTTAATTCCACTATGGGAATCTTTCTATCCACAACAGCTAAATAATTACGTACTATGTAAATCCAAAACAGTGTTAGCGTTTCATGATAGCCACTGTTAAGTGTAGTCTGGATATTCATTGCTGCGTTGTATTGCTGAATACCTTGACGAATCAAATGGATCGCTTGTATTTCCTCGTACTGAGTTAGATACCATATCGCCACTGTTAAGTGTGCCGAATGATTCCATTCAGAATGTGGTAGAGTGCATTGATCAAACGTTGTGATCAAGTTTTTAATTTCTTCAATAGTTTGGTATTGCTGGTTTAGATGACTCATTGTGCATTATTGGTCAGTTTTTCATTCTTTAAATAAAATTAGATTGTTATACTTATGGATAAGGGACATTTGCTAAAAGCAGACATCCCTTTTAGGAATGTTTCTATCTTGAATAGCTAAGAAATAATATTGAAGAAAGTTAAGTAGAAAATGTACTAAATCTTCTCAGTCTGACTAGGAAAGGCTCACGAGAATAATTAATGTGTTGTAGCTGATTAATGGCGATCGTGGATCAGTTTACCAAGCAACTATACTTATGGGTTTGTATCTTTAACTCTGTTGGCGATCGCCCCAAAATAGACCATAGGATAAATTAGATTTTTTTATATCAAATTATGATAAAGTTTTGCCAAAAAATTATGTAATTTTGCGTATAATCGAAAAGTGTCTGCAAAAGCTATAAGCATTAGATTTTTTCTATTTACACTAAACTGTAAAAAATTAAAATAAAACTTAATTCTCAATCCCCTCCATCCTATCCCTTGTGGGATGGTTCGTCTGGTATATCAAAAAAGACGATAAATCCCCATTGATTTTTCTGGAGAAAAGATGTATCTAGCACATTCATTCATCAGTGATGGCAAGCAGCAGAACTCTCAGAAACCTTTAATTTTAGCAGTGGAAGATAATGATGATAATCTCCTGCTGATTAGTTATGCTCTTGAGTCGTTAGGCTGTCAATTCATCTGTCAATCAGACAGTTCCTCAACGTTTTTGGTAGCTAAAGAGTATCAGCCAGACTTGATCATGTTAGATATTTTGTTACCTAGTCTCAGTGGAATTGAAGTTGTAAATTATCTCAAGCAAGATCAGCTAACTTACAAAATTCCGGTACTTGCAGTCACAGCTTTAGCCACCACAGAAGATCGAGAACGCATTCTCAAAGCTGGATTTAATGACTACATCAGCAAACCATTCTTCATTGAGGATTTAGAAACGGTAGTTCGCCGTCTACTACGAGGAAAACTAGAACCGCATTCAAATGATGAGAAACTAGAAACTAGAAGCTAGAGGCTAGTATTTATACTCAGCACGCTGCTCAACTCCCGCTACCGCTCTAAGCGCAGCCATGCCCACAGGGCTTTACAGCACTCAGCACTTTCAATACATACTTTTTGGTAGTCGTACTGTGAATACACTGCCTTTACCAAGTTCAGAGGTAACTGTAATATTACCACCGTGCGCTTCGGCAATTCGATAGGAGAGATGTAGGCCTAAACCGCTACCAGAGCGCTTATTTCGGCCTTGACGAAATCGCTCGAAAATTCCTCCTTGGTCTTCTGGGGCGATACCATACCCTGTATCTTCAAATGCAATAATTACCCAAGTTTTACCGGGAGTTTTGTCTGATTCTTCCGCAAATCGAATTGTAATTCCCCCTGTATCGGTAAATTTGATGGCATTACCGAGGAGGTTATTGAACACTCGGCGTAGTTCTAGAGCATCACCCATGACAGTACCGGGATCTGCTGTATTTGACGTTAAACTACTAGTGTCTACTTCTACGGTTAAATTTTTCTCACCAGTCAGTGGTGCTAATTCGCTCACGACTTCCTGAAGTATTTCTGGTAAGTTGCAGACTTCATCGTTGAAGGTCTTTTTCCCAGCATCTAAACGAGAAACTTCTAGCAAGGTATTAACCATTTGCATTAAGTTTTGGTTGCTGCGAATCATGACGGCGATCGCTTGTTTCATTTCCGGCGAAATTTTGCAGAATGTTTCGTCTTGAAACAAACCCAGCATTCGATCAGCCGCGACTAAGGGGGTACGCAAATCATGGGTGAGACGAGATACAAAGTCTTCTCGCTGACGAGCCATTTTTTGCTGTTCGTCTAAACTGTGCTTGAGCCGCAAAAGCGATCGCACTCTCGCTAATAGTTCATCTGTATCAAAAGGTTTGCGAATAAAATCATCAGCACCATTATCCAATCCTTCCACCACACTAGATTCATGAAAGGCTGTAATCAGTAGAATCGGAATATAACTTTTAATCTCTGGGTTATGACGAATGCGACGGGTAACTTCATAACCATCCATCCCTGGCATCATCACATCAAGCAGAATCAAATCAGGTGGAGATTGTTCAACGTATTGTAACGCTGACTTACCATCGGAAACTAAGTCTATTTGATATCCTTCACTTTCTAAAATTGTTTGAACCAAAATGAGGTTATCTTTAGTGTCATCAACAGCCAGAATCCGATCAACTTTGGACTTTTCCACTACAGACATGATTAATCTACTTTTGTGCTAAGGATTTATAGTTTTAGGTGAGGATACCTCATCGATGAGCGACGGGATGGAGGAGAAGATTGATGAGGATTATGAGCCGAGAAAAAAATATTTTCACCATCAACATTTGAAGCCGGGATTTTTCCGGCTCCATCTTTGGCTAATATTTGTCGTGGTAGCTCAACTTTAAACATCGAACCAACTCCCAATTCGCTCTCGATAAAGATTGTGCCACGCATCATTCTGACTAAAGAATCGACAATTGCCAAACCCAATCCGGTACCCGGATATTTGCGCGTTAGACTTTGATCGACTTGGCGAAAGGCTTCAAAAATATGTTGAAAATCTTTGGGAGCTATGCCAATACCTGTATCACGAACTGCGATCGCCAGACGATTTCCCGGTAGTTCTTGAACTTCTAACCAAATATTACCTGTTTCTGTAAACTTAATCGCATTCGATAGCAAATTCACTAATATTTGCCGTAATCTTACTGAGTCATTAAATACCCAAGGATTTTCTAAATTCAACTGTACTCGCAAAGTTAATTTTTTCGCTTCTGCGAGGGATTGCATTTCGCTAACAGTTGAATTGATTACTGTCGTTAAATCAAATAATTCCGATTTTAAGTCTAGTCTTCCCGCTTCTAATTTAGAAAAGTCGAGAACTTCATTTAATAACATTAATAAATGCTTACCATTATTTAGAATTCGCTCAATCATATCAGTTTGTTGAGGCGTTAGCTGACCGAATTTTGGCCGCAATAATATTTGCGAAAACCCAATAATTGCATTCATTGGTGTCCGCAATTCATGAGACATAGTTGCCAAAAACTGAGTTTTTAGTCTTGAGGCTTCGATTAATTTTAAGTTTTGTAGTTGAATTTGTTGCCGTTGTTTTTCGAGTTCTTGATTTTTACGGATCAGTTGATCGTGACTTTCTTTCAACTGTTGGAGTACTAAATTTGCTTGCATTTCGGCACGATATACCCGCATAGCATTGCGTAAAACTTGTGCTAATGTTTCTGAAGATACGCGTGATTTAGAAAGATAGTCTGTAGCACCAGCTTTCATCAATTCGACAGCAATTTGTTCATCTCCTTGCGCGGTCAGAACGACTAAAGGAACTTTGATTTCTGATGTATGTACCCTGTGAATCAGTGTCAAGCCATCTTGATCGGGTAAGCGATAATCAAGGAAAACACAGTCAAATGTGGTATTTGCCAAAGCGAGTAGTGCTTCATGGCCATTACCAGCCTCCAACAGTTCCATTTTGACACCTGCTTGCGTCAAGGCGCGGCGTACTGCCATCCGGTCTACTTCATCATCGTCTACAACCAAAATTCTCAGCGTTTCTTCCATTTGCTTTTATTTTCGCTGTCCAATGCGATTTAATGTAGATCATTTTTATTTTTAAGCTATCCAAATAAAAAGTTTGAGAGTTAAGTTAGTAGTTTGGATATAGGAATTTCAAAAAATATTATATCTTGGGGACATTCGTCTATTCATTAATAATATCCCGATTTGGAAATTATCTTACTTAAGATTCTTTAGCTTAAATTATTTTTGCTTTCTCTTGACTTTTACACATTCCTTATCGAATTTGAGGAAATTAAGTTATTTCACACAATATCCAGTATTTTTTCAAGTTTGTCATGGACTCCACAAATTTAGTAAAAGTTAAAGGTTTGAGAATGTATCCTGCAACATTTAAGTTATAGGCTTGAACCCTATCTTGATCCTGATTGGAAGTCGTCATGACAACTACAGGAGTTGTGCATAGTTCTGGATCAGCACGCAATTCTTGCAGAAATTCTATGCCGTTCATTTTGGGCATATTTAAATCTAGTAAAATTAAGCGTCGCTCAGGTGGTAACTGGGGATATTTATCAGGATTACCCCGCAATATTGCTAGGGCTTCTAAACCATCACTCGCTAGATAAAGGGGATTGGTAATATTAACTTTTTTAAATGCTCGCTTGACATTCATGACATCAACTTCATCGTCCTCCACTAGTAATATGTTAATAACTCTTTCCATAATGTTTTTATGAAATAATCTGAATTTTTGTTTTCGTCAAATAAATCACTTATTAAAATCAATTGGATTATTAGCATTTAATTACTTATGATATTTTTAAAGTTAGTAATTAATAACTGAATAATCATACAACGACCAAAGCTTGATTAAGCTCACTATTATTGTAAATGAGCATGATAATACCTGTCCTCAGCCATTAGTGAGAGTTGTAAACAAATATTTTGCACCCTAAGCTTGAGCAATTCTATTCGCCTGATTATTTAGTCCAAGTAAAGTGAAAACTGCTGCCAATACCTAAGCTTGAATCTAAACTGATCGTACCCCCTTCTGTTTCGACAATTTTTTTGACGATCGCCAAACCAATGCCTGTACTTTCCTGGAGATCGCGGGCTGTTAAAGTTTGGAACATGGTAAACACTTTCTGCTGATATTCTGGGGCAATACCAGGCCCATCATCGGCAATAGTAAATTTGTAATGACTACCTTGGTCTTGTACAGAAATTTTTACCTGGCCATCCAGGCGTGAGTGATACTTAATCGCATTTTCAATCAAGTTGGTAAATACTTGTTGTAGTAGCATCCGCTTAGTCATCAAGGTAGGCATTTTTGATGCAACTTCAATCTTAAAAGTTGCTGGTGCAGCGAGAGCATCAATTACTTCTTGGAGTAATTCGTTGACATTTACTAAAGACAAGTCTGGATGAATGCGCCCAATCTGCGAATATTTCAATAAACCATTAATCAATCCTTCCATCCGCCGGACTCGACCACGCAACAAATTTAACTGTTGCTGGTTTTCTGGAGGGAGTTGATCATTAAGGTCTTCTTCTAACCATTGTGAGAGATTAGCGATCGCTCTGAGTGGTGCTTTTAAATCATGAGAAGCGACATAAGCAAACTGATCTAATTCCTGATTGCGCTTTTGTAAAGTAGCTGTGGTTTGGGTCAAGATGGTATTTAAGTAAGTCAGTTCCGCTGTGCGCTCTTGGAGTGATAGTTCGATTTGTTTGCGCTCGCTAATATCAATACATGAGCCAATAAGCCCGACAAACGCACCATATCGAGAAAATCTTGGCGTACCTGTATCTAAAATCCAGCGATATTCCCCATCAAATCGACGTAGGCGGTACTCCATCACAAATGAGTTGCGGGCATCAAAAGCCGTTGTATAAATATTGATACACCGTTCTAAATCCTCTGGATGAACTCCTTCTGCCCAGCCGTTACCTAACTCTTGAATCATTGTGCGGCCAGTAAATTCTAACCAGCCTTGATTAAAAAATGTACAGCCCTTATCCATACCAGACATCCAAATCATCACAGGTGCGGTATCTGCCATGATGCGAAATCTGGCTTCGCTTTCTTCTATGGCTTGCTGGGTGGGTTGTGGTTCAGTCAGATCAATCACTGTGCCGATATAGCCAATCACTGCACCGTTAGCTTGAGTTTCTGCCACAGCTTGGCAAAACGCCCACACAACTTTATCTGGAGAATGGCGAAAGCGAAACTCACACCGCAAGGGTTGTAAATCTGGGACACTGCGCCGCCATGCTTGATCTACAAGTGCCAAATCATCGGGGTGAATCGCCCTCCGCCATTCTTGACCGAGGGACAATTCAGCCGAACGACCAGCTAATTCACACCACCGCTCATTCACATAAAGGTAGTTACCTGACAAATCTGTGCGAAATATGGCGACTGGTGACATTTGTGCTAAGGAGGCGTAGCGATGCTCATTTTCTCGTAATTTTTGTTCTGACAACTGGCGCTCGGCAATTTCTGGTGAGTGATGCGGTAAGGAAAAAGCAGAGGTAATCAATTCATCACCATCAGTTTGGGGGTCAGGCAGATTTTCCCCTTGTAAAATTAAAAAAATAATTTTTCCTTGTTGATTGGTGATCGGCTTAATGGAAAAATGAAAGGTTAATAAGCGATCGCCTACCCCCAATATTTCAACTTCATAATCTACAGATTCACCGGCTGCGGCACAAGCAACGGCTGTTTTGATTGCTGCTTGAGTTGGCTTTGACTTATGCCACCAAGGAACTTCCCATAAAGGACAGCCAATTACCTCACTGCTAGTCAATCCACTAAAATGTAACGGTGACTGATTAATTTCGAGAAGGTTGCCCTCCGGTTGCATTAATCCAATGAATTTGATAGTTTCAGGCAAAATATATTTGATTAATGAAGAGCATTGACTATTGGCTAAAGCAATTTTAAGTTTTTCTAATTTATCCATTTTGTGCAGTTTTTCAGCTATTAATTATGGTTAAATATTGGAGTAATTTACTAATTTGTGCATCATCACTAAAAGTTGCTAAAAGCGATAAATTGCCACAAATATTCCATATTTGGTTGGGCAATATCTATATATCCCAGGCTAGATATTTAAATCTATCTATTTGAAAAAATTGAAAAATCCTACTTCTATCGGTGGATGCAAGCCCTTTGCAAGATCATCTATCTTTGGTTTGGGAAAACATAAATAAAGTGGCTTACAAAAGCGGTACTTAAAAAGACGCAATCAATGAAGAGTGAGTGGAGCAATGAACGAAATCAGCATTATTTTAATTGAGGATCACGATTTAACCAGAATGGGTCTGAAGGCTGCATTGCAGTCTCACAGCGGATTAAAAGTAATTGGGGAAGCAGCAAATGCCACCCAAGGTATGAAACTATTAGAAACAGCCAAGCCAGATGTAGCCGTGATAGACATTGGCTTACCTGACATGGATGGAATTGAACTCACCCGCAAATATAGACGTTATCAAGCCGAGACAGGACAAACAGCTACCAAAATCCTGATCTTGACAATGGATCACACAGAGGATGCAGTATTAGCAGCTTTTGCCGCAGGTGCAGACTCTTATTACATGAAAGAGACCAGCATTAGCAAGTTAACAGAGGCCATCCAAGCAACTCATGGTGGTAACTCCTGGATTGATCCGGCGATCGCTAATGTAGTATTACGCAAAATGCGTCAAGGTATACCAGGGGAAAACCAAAAAGGTGATCAGCCCAAGACCGTGAAAATTGAAGCCTTAGCCACAGAATACGAGCAAGTTCTAGAAACCTATCCCCTAACCCAACGAGAATTAGAAATTTTAGAATTAATCGTTGCTGGATGTAGCAATGGTCAAATTGCCGAGAAACTCTACATCACCGTTGGTACAGTTAAAACCCACGTCCGCAACATCTTAAACAAACTCTGTGCTGATGACCGTACCCAAGCCGCCGTGCGTGCATTGCGTTCTGGATTAGTTGCATAGAAAAGTTAAAAGTTAAAAGGCAAAAGGCAAAAGTTATAGCTGTAGTTACTAGATTATTGATGTTCAAAAATCAGCACTTTAGTCTCAAATAAGAGAATCTTTTACTTTTTGCTTCTTAAAACTAATCTTTCGGCTAAACAATCAGCAATTCGTCGTGCAGCCCCAGGTTGACCCATCCGCCGTAAGCCATTCTCAGCGATGATTTGTAACCTGTCAGGATTTTGGAGCAGCGATCGCATCACCTTCGCTGCTTGGGACGGCTGTTCAATTAAAATCAAAGAATCTCCTAAAAGACGGCTTTGGGCTTCAGCAAAAGCATAATTATATTGTGGCCCTTGTCCAGGAATGGCGATCGCTGGTTTACCTAAACCAACAAATTGTTCCGTAGCTGTCCCCGCCATTGCGATCGCCACATCTCCTAAATGCAAACAATCGTTATAAGCTTGTTGGGAGATCAGCAAATAAGCATGGCGTTGTTTAAAAATTAAAGTATTGGCATCAGGTAAAGAAATCGGAGATTCCGTGTGGGGTCGCCAACCTTGAACCTGTAAACTAGACGTTAATTGACTGGTATCAAGACTGGGTGCGATCGCTGCTAAAAACACCACATTACCAGAAGTATGCCCTGCTGCATCACGCTCTGGAAAACTTGCCAATAACGCAGATACAGCTTCCAGAATCACTAGCCAATTTTGATAAGCTTCTGGTGGACGAGAACCAGGAAGCAACGTCACAACCAATGGTCGTGCTAATTCTTGTTGTTGGACATCCGCCGTATAAAATCGTTGTAGCCCAAAGCTAGGCGCTAAACCATCCATCATGGGATTCCCCACATCAACCGCCGGAATCTGCCATTGTTTTAATATCTCCGTAGTCAAAGCATCTCTGGGAAACACCGCCCGACAAGGGCGACGACTCATCAACCAACGTTCCCAAGGATGGTAAATTGAACCAGAGAAATTTTCCCAACGGGCAGATTTTGATTTGCGTGGTAACAATCCTGTTTCATCCTGTACATAATACTCAGATTTCGCCGTGCCGACAAAAGCATAATTCGCGCCACTAAAATAGGCAAACAACAGCGGAACAATATCACCCACTGCTAAAATCCCCGCTGGCTTACCTGATTTTTTTTGCGAACTCACCCACCGCCGCATTGCTTGAATTTGACTGAGAGTCAACTGTACTAACCCACCGCGCACATCCCGCATCAGTTGACGGTTATCCATATATATAAAACCACCAGAAGGCATCGTCCGCACTGAACCAATTAAAGGAATACCCAAATTTTGATAAGCGTGTCCTTCCCCCACCAACGGTAAAGCAAAAATTTCTGGTGGGTTTGATTGTTGCTGGAATGCTTGCACAATTCGCACTGCAATTATATCTTCGCCATGACCGTTACTTAAAACCAGTAAGCGTAACCGAGAATTTGTCGATGGTGAATTACTCATAAGAAACAAATGATCAATATTAACTGTCAAGATAATTTGTAATTGATAATTCGTAATTAACCCATAGAAGTTAGCTAGAACATCGATTTCCTAATGAAAAACCTAACCCCCCAGCCCCCTTCCCTAGTAGGGAAGGGGGTAGATTAGCTCCCCTCTCCGGCGCGGAGAGGGGTCGGGGGAGAGGTTCTTCCAGGATTACTGAATTGGTGTTCTAGGGCTTGAAGCTTATTACTTCCGTCAATAAATTGAGGGAACCACAATGGTTTGGGGTAAAACCCAATCAAAGCAAGTGGTGGCTTAGGCTTGCATACTTCAATTACGAATTACGAATTAGTAATTATTTGTTATGCAAATTTCTAAAACAGCAATTTTAACTTTAGCTACTTTAGCGGCTAGTAATGTGACTCAACAAGCACTAGCTGCACCAACTACCTCAGCCAACGAAACTAAAAAAGATGTAGTAGTTCCGGTAATTGAAGAAACTCCCACACGCACAGAAGCTATTTCAGCACCAGAAACTGTCATCGTGCCACAGTTTTCCGCAAATACCAAAGGTATTAATAAAAATTCTCCAGTAGTACTAACTCCAGTCAATCAGGCTAATACTACCGTTAAACTCCCTACATCTTTACCAACAGATAATAATTTAGTCCTCACAGCAACAGATGTACAGGTAGTAGGCGCAACTCCCGAATTACAAGAAATTGTCCGCCGAGTTATCAAAACCCAAACAGGGGGAGACACCAGCCAAAACCAGTTACAACAAGATGTCGCCGCAATTTTAGAGACTGGGTTATTTACCACTGCCAACGTCAACAGCCGCACCACAGCCACAGGGTTGAGTGTAACTTATCAAGTGCAACCAGTCATAGTGCGATCGCTGCAACTTTCTGGCGCAAAGGTACTAACTTATCCAGTCGTTCTCGAACGATTCCAGCCCCAATTCAATAGCGCCATCAGTCCCGCGGGATTGCAAAAAGCTGTAGAACAAGTCAACAAATGGTACACCGACAACGGTTATAACTTGGCGCGGGTACTATCCATTAAACCTAGCCGTGAGGGAATTTTGAATATCAACGTAGCGGAAGGTTTAGTAGGTGAGATTAGATTTCGCTTTGTCAACGACGAAGGTCAAACCGTTGATAGCAAAGGTAATCCTATAAGTGGACGCACCAAACCAGACTTTTTACGCCAGCAAATTCAACTCAAATCTGGGCAAATCTTTCAAGAAAAATTAGTTCAGCAAGATATTCAGCAACTATATCGCACAGGCTTATTTTCCAGCGTGAATGTTGCATTAGAAGGCGATGCGACAAATTTAAATTTAGTTTATGAACTCAAAGAAAATGGCGCACGGGCAATTAACTTAGGTGGGAGTTATAACGCCGATCAAGGATTAATTGGTACTGTTAATTATCAAGACCAAAATGTTGCCGGAAAGAACAATATATTAAATTTAAATGTGGGTTTAAGTAGTCGTGATTTGCAATTTGACGGGAAATTAATCAATCCTTATCGTCCCAACAATCCCGATCGCCTAGGTTACACCGTTAACGGCTTCCGTCGCCAAGAACTTTCTGAAACCTTTGACGACACCATCAAATTAGCCAACGGCGATAAAGTGCGAGAAGGACAGATTGGCGGTAGTGTCAGCTTGCAAAGACCGATTGATGGTTGGGATGCTTCTTTAGGATTGAATTATACCAGGACAACAATCCGCGATCGCCAAGGTAATGTTACGCCAACGGATGCCCAAAATAACCCCCTATCCGCCAGTGGTACAGGTATTGATGACTTGACTACCGTATCTTTCACCGCCGCCAAAGATAACAGAAATAACCCACTCAACCCAACTCAAGGTTCCTTACTAAAATTGAGTACAGAACAATCTATCCCCGTCGGTCAGGGTAATATTTCCCTCAACCGCGTCACAGCTAATTTCAGCCAATATGTACCAGTCAAAGTATTCGATAGTAAGCAACCGCAAGTATTTGCTTTAAACGTCCAAGCGGGTACAGTCATTGGGGATTTACCACCGTACGAAGCCTTTAATTTAGGTGGTTCCAACTCCATACGCGGTTACGATGGCGGGAAGGTTGGGAGTGGACGCAGTTACGTTTTAGCTTCCGCAGAATATCGCTTTCCCATCCTACCCATAGTTGGCGGTGTGTTATTTGCTGACTTCGGCTCAGACTTGGGTTCGGGTAGCACCGTTTTAGGAGATCCGGCGGGTGCGCGTGATAAACCAGGCTACGGCTTTGGTTATGGTGCAGGTGTGCGTTTAGATTCCCCACTGGGGTTAATTCGGGCTGACTACGGCGTTAACGACCAAGGAGAAAGTAAAGTGCATCTAGGTATAGGTCAGCGATTTTAATAGTGTTTACGCTTGACTATGAGTAAATATAAGGGTATTTAAATGCTTAATACCCTGTCAGTACGCTAACCATGTCTACCGCACAAAACAAAGCCGTTGCCCTGGAATTCTACCAAGCCTTTGACAATGGCAGTGTTGAACAAGCCAAAAAAATCATCGCCGCAAATTTTACAGCCCATACAACAGGCGCATCCGAACCTCTCGATTTAGCTGGCTTTATAGAGTATGGGTTGATGATGCGTACTGCGTTTCCCGATGGGAAGCATACATTTGCAGATGTGATTGTTGAGAATGATAAAGTTGTCACCCGTGGCACATTCAGCGGAACTCATCAAGGAGAATTACTCGGTTTTCCGCCCACAGGTCAGCAAGTTAAATTTGCCGTGATGCACATAGACCAGATTGTTGATGGCAAAATAACTGAACATTGGGGACAGGCAGATATCATGGCTTTGATGCAACAATTGGGGATTCTTCCCCCATCAATGTAAGTCACGTAAACTCTCTTAAAAAAACTCAGCGATACTCTGCGTTTGATAAATTCTGAGATTAATTTGGCTGGCTCATATAACCGCAGATCAAAAAAGTTAGGTGATACTAAAAACTTGCTGTTACCTGTCTTTAGATATAAATTGAATCAATTTAATATTTCTTAATTGTATAAACAATAACTATAACTATGATTTATAGAATTGGTTATAGTCTTTATGCTTAAACTACTGAGATATATAAGTATTTTTATGATTACTACCTGTTTGCTATTTACTTGTCATGGTTCAGTACCGACTCAATTAAAACGCCCTCCCTTAAAAATACCAATTGGATATTTTGTTGGAGAATATCCAAGTGTAATTGCTCAACAAAAAGGATTCTTCAAAGCCCAAGGGGTAGATGTAGAAATAACTCATAAACGATACATCCGATTAGAAGCAGCAAATTTCAGTGCGGGTAAGTATGATGGTGTTATATCTTCTTTGGGAAGTTTTATCATCTTGAGTGCCACAAATCCAGATATACAAGGCGTGATGATTGTAAATGAATCAACAGGAGCAGATGTAGTAGTCGCCCAATCAGAAATTAAAACCGTTGCTGACTTGAAAGGTAAAAAGCTGGGTGCAAATCTAGGCGGTTTTAGCGAAGTTTTCGTGACTGAGATGTTGAAAAAAGCTAACTTAACCAGCGATGATGTGAACTTGGTTAAATTAGAGGCTTCAGAAATTCCTCAACGTCTAAAAAATCATGTTATTCAAGCCGGACACACTTGGGAACCCCATCTTTCTGAAGCTATGAAATCAGGGGGACATATTTTATTTACTAGCAAACAAACCTCTGGCTTGATTTTAGATCTGATTGTCTTTCGCAAAGAGATAATCCGCGATCGCCCCGAAGATGTTCGTGCATTTGTCCGAGGATGGCTGCAAGCCGCAGCCTACTGGAAAGCAAATGTTCAAGAAGGAAATGAGATCATCAGCAAAGTGTTAAAAATTCCTAGCAATACAATCTCTTTGGAGGGAATAAACCTAACTAATTTAGCCGAAAATCAAAAACTCTTTGAATCTAGTAACCCTAACTCTATCTACAAAGCTGCCAAAATATATGCAGACTTTTTTATTCGTGCTGGAAACTTGACCCGCATTCCTGAATTAAACAGTTTGTTCAATTCTTCCTTCGTGAATCCTCCTCCCTAGTTTAAAGCCATGCAGCAGAATGTTTTGGGTGGCATCCGTAGAAAGTTGATTGCCTCGTTTCTGATTGTGGCTTTGATTCCTTTGTTGTTATTGGCATCTATCAACAAACAGACAACTCAAAAAGCACTAACTGACAACGCCCGACAAGCCTTATCTGTAGCGGCTAACGAAACTGCTCATAGAATAGATGCCTTTATTGATGGAAATCTCAATGCTGTGCGCGTAGAGGCGATTTTACCTGGTTTGGCACGCTACCTCAGCCTAACTCCACAACAGCGAGATGATAGCCCCGAAATGCAATTGGCGACAGAAACATTAAGCCGTCTCAGTCGCAAAGATATGCTCAATATTCTCTCATACTCTTTGCTTGACTTAAACGGCAAAAATGTATTGGATACAGATACATCGAACATTGGCAAAGATGAATCAGGGGAAAATTATTTTAAAAAACCACTGGAAACTGGGTTATCCTATGTTTCTGGCATGAAGAAGTCGCCAATCATTCCTGATCTTGTTAACCTCTTTTTTAGCAGTCCAGTTCGCAATGCCAAGGGAGATATATTGGGTGTATTGCGTATTTCATATAATGCTACTGTTGTTCAGCAGTTAGTAACTAGACAAACTGAAATGGCTGGGGCAAAATCATTTGCTATTCTTTTAGATGAAAATAATATTTATTTAGCACATAGCACTGCACCAGAACTACTTTTTAAATCAATTGTGCCTTTGCCTTTGGATATTGTAACTGAACTACAAAGAAAAGGGCGTTTACTTAATGCTCCTCTCAAAGAATTGGCAACTAATGAGTCACAACTTAAGCAAGCATTAGATAATAAACAGTCTTATTTAATTGCATCTTTATCAGCAACAGGTAATCAGGTGAATTTGATTGCGATCGCGCATTTAAAATATAAACCTTGGTCTGTGTTGTTTGCACAGCCCCTTGCTGTTGCCCTAGCACTTGTAGAAAAGCAAACTCGTGACGCAATGTTTCTGTTTGCATTTATCGCTTCAGTGGTGACAATCATCGCTTTTGCTATTGGGCAACTGCTAACACAGCCAATCATTTACCTTACGAATATAGTTTCCCAATTTACCGCAGGTAATTTAGATATCCGCGCAAAAATCAACTCTAAAGACGAAATCGGTCAACTGGCAAAATCTTTTAACAATATGGCACTTCAGTTACAAACATCTTTGACAACTTTGGAACAACGAGTACAAGAGAGAACAGCAGAGTTAGTCATTGCAAAAGAAGCAGCCGAAGATGCAAATCAAAAACTAGAACAACTGGTAAATCTCGATGGTTTGACTCAGATAGCGAACCGTCGCTGCTTAGACAGGCGACTACAAGCAGAATGGAACCGCCTCAGCCGAGACGCACAACCCTTGTCGCTCATTTTATTTGATGTTGATAAATTCAAACTTTACAACGATTACTATGGTCATCTTGCAGGCGATGATTGTCTGATCAGAGTAGCGCAAACCGTTCAACAGACTGTTCATCGTCCGGCTGATATTGTAGTGCGTTACGGTGGAGAAGAATTTTTGGTATTACTACCCAATACTGACTTAGTAGGAGCGATCAAGGTAGCCCAAAAAATTCAGCAAGCAATTCATGATCTGGCGATTCCTCATGCACAGTCTGATATCAAGAATATCGTCACCGTGAGTTTGGGTATTACTTGTGTTATTCCCACCTTAGACATCAAGCCAAATAAACTCATCGCCTTAGCTGATAAAGCACTGTACAATGCTAAAAAACAGGGACGCGATCGCTATTGTCTAGCAGTATAGATGATATCTCACAGTTACATTAACCCGGCTGATTCATATAACCGTTGCAGCATAGCGGTAATCTTCGCACCATAGTCTAAATCTGCTGACCAACGACCAGAAAGTTGATTAATTAACGGCGCAATTCCGCGAGTCACAAAGCGAAATCTGGGGTCAACAACTTCATTTACCAAAGGTTCTAAACTGGCGTAAGCTTTTAAATGTTGAATATGCGCCCTCACTCCAATTCTGGGATTTTCAAAGGAGGCTGCGGCTGCACCACCTCCAATACTCCCAAGCCCAGCAAAGTTATTTTGTTCTGGTCTAATATCACCACCAAAGCGTAAAAATCCGGTTTCTAAACACATTTGGCAAAAAGCAATATCGTAGTTCACGCCTTCGATTGAGGCTTCTTCTCGATAGAGTTTGGGTAAGTCTGGAAATTTAACTACAGCATTGTCATTGTTATTTCGCAAAAATAGTTGTAGCTGCACTTCTGAGGTATTTCCACGGGAGATAATTTGATCCATTTGACCTTTGCAAATCACTAAAATGGAACGTAAGTTAACAGTGCGCGTTCCCCCATCCCAATTAACGGAAATATTGAAATCTCGTAATTCTACAGCTTTAACATACACTACTCTGCGGTAAGTAATCCGGTTGACATTCTGTGCTGTTGTTAAGTCAATCCGCAGCCGATCTACTAAATCAATGGGAATATAAGCGTTACCATTGACTAATATTCCTTGTTCTGAGTAGTTCTGACCGTTGATGTTGATATTGATAGATGGATAGGTTGGTTCTGTTGGGATTCCTGGTGTGGGGTCAATTACCCGACTCCAAGAGGCCAGCCCATCAGCAATACCTAACGCGAAATCCCGACGACGGTTTTGCAGCAAGGCGCGGTCATCAGGGCTGCTGAGGAATCCGACTTGCATTAATAATGAAGGTAGTGTGGTTTGACGACAAAAGGCTAAACGTCCTAAACCACTATCTGTATCTGGCTTAACTCCACGATTAGGTAATTGGGGAATGCGGCGTAACAAACCCACTAACAGTAGTTCACCATTACTTTTACGCTCATTATTATTGGCAATATAAAATACACTCGCCCCGCGCACAGTTGGACTACTGGCTGCATCAGCATGAATTTCTAGGGCGACATCACCCCGACGACCACGCGAATTTATCCAAGCAATGGAGTCAGCCGCACTTAAATCATCAGGAACAGCCAAAACTTCAAAAGTCCGCGCCCGCAGTTCTGTGACAATTAAATCCCGCAGCAGAATCATTTCTCTAGCTTCGGTGGTTCCCCCGGCGATGGAACCTGGATCAATTCCTCCTGCTTCTTTGCCTCCGTGAGCCGCCGAAATAAATATACGCCCCATCTTCAGTATTTCCTCTTAAAAAGTTAAGCGTAAGCAATTTTATACATAATTCTTCGCCTAGCAACAAGAATATAATAGCTATCAGAAGTATTTTGTCATTAGTCATTTGTCCTTTGTCCTTTGCAATAACCAATGCCTAATGACTATTGACTAATGACTAATATGTATATTCCCCGCTTGCACCCAGATACAATTGAGGAAATTAAACAACGTGCTGACATTGTAGATGTTGTCTCAGAACACGTAGTTTTACGCAAGCGTGGTAAAGATTTTGTCGGGTTGTGTCCGTTCCATAATGAGAAAAGCCCTAGCTTCACAGTCAGTCAGGGTAAGCAAATGTATTATTGCTTCGGCTGTCAAGCTGGCGGAAATGCGATTAAGTTTTTGATGGATTTGGGGAAACAGTCTTTCACCGAAGTAGTGCTGGATTTGGCGCGGCGTTACCAAGTAAATGTCCAAACCCTCGAACCTGAACAAAGACAAGAATTACAACGTCAGATGTCATTGCGTGAACAGTTATATGAAGTTCTCGCAGCAACAGCAAATTTTTATCAACACGCCCTGCGCCAAACTCAGGCGCAAAAGGCGATGCAGTATTTACTTTCTCAGCGCCAACTCAAAGAAGAAACAATTCAGCAGTTTGGTTTGGGTTACGCCCCCGCAGGTTGGGAAACCCTGTATAGATATTTGGTGGAAAATAAACATTACCCAGTACAGTTGGTAGAAAAGGCGGGATTGATTAAGCCGCGTAAGGAGGGGGGCGGTTATTATGATGTATTCCGCGATCGCCTGATGATTCCCATCCGCGATATTCAAGGGC
Source organism: Nostoc sp. LEGE 06077 (assembly GCF_015207705.1). GTDB lineage: Bacteria > Cyanobacteriota > Cyanobacteriia > Cyanobacteriales > Nostocaceae > Nostoc_B. The sequence continues at coordinate 30,444 of NZ_JADEWI010000018.1, read as the reverse complement.
GTGTGATTGCTTTTGGTGGGCGCACATTGACTGAGGAACAGCCAAAATATCTCAATTCCCCAGAAACCGAACTATTTAACAAAGGTAAAACCTTATTCGCCATCGACTTAGCCAAAAGCGGGATTGCTCAACTTGATCAAGCTGTGGTAGTAGAAGGATATTTTGATGCGATCGCCCTTCATGCGGTGGGGATTAATAATGCTGTCGCTTCTCTCGGTACAGCCCTCAGTTTAGAACAAGTCCGCTTGGTATTACGTTACACCGACTCTAAACAGTTGGTTCTCAACTTTGATGCTGATAAAGCCGGGACAAATGCAGCGGAACGGGCGATCGGCGAAATTGCAGATTTAGCATATCAAGGTGAAGTCCAACTTAAGATTCTCAATATCCCCGATGGCAAAGATGCAGATGAATACTTGCATACTCATAGTACTGAAGAATACCAGGAATTATTAAAAAATGCGCCACTTTGGTTAGACTGGCAAATTCAGCAAGTTACTAAAGACCGAGACTTAAAACAAGCAACCGATTTCCAGCAGGTAACTCAGCAGATAGTAAAATTACTGAAAAATATTGCAAATAATGATACGCGCAGCTATTACGTTGGGCGCTGTGCTGAAATTCTCAGCTTGGGCGATACAAACCTGATATCCTTGAGAGCAGAAAATTTGTTAACTCAAATTGCTCCCGCTACAGCTGCTTATTCTCAGCCAATATCCACAAAAAGAGAATGGGGTAGCAAAAAAACATCTCCCTCTCCCATACCCACTACAGAACGCAGTCTTTTAGAACACGCCGAAGCTTTATTACTGCGGATATACCTGCATTGTCCCGAACAACGACAAGCAATTATTCACGAACTGGAAGAACGAAATTTAGATTTTAGCCTGTCTCACCATCGTTCTTTGTGGCGACAGATTGTAGAGGTAACAAACGACCCAATTAATTTAATCTCAAGTTTACAAGACAGATACTTAGAATTAGCAGAAGAGATAGAATTAATCTCCCATCTATTTCATTTAAATGAGACTGGGAAAAAAGAAATCTTACGTACTCCCCAAGTTGTGCAAGCTGCAACTGCTTGTATGGAAAGAGTATTGCGCGAAAAACGCTATCGTTACTTTTTAGAACTGTGGCAAGAAACTGATCCAGAAACAGAACCAGAAAAGTGGCGATCGTATTATCAGGCATTCTACACCGAAAAAATCAAACTTCAAGAACTCGATCGCCAGCGACAATTCTCAATCACTGATTTGTTATAGTTGATTGACATAGCTAATTTGGTGTAATAAGAGAAATTTTCTCTGTCTTTATTGACGCTTTTTTATAAATTTAATCCACTAATTTATTTCGCTCATTTCATTAAAAGAAATTGTTTTTGATAAATCAAATATAGTTATTTAATTTACATCCAAATTAAGCTCTGAAAGTCTTGGTTTAACAGAGTTATATCCAAGCAATTACACTAATTCAAATCCGTCCTTGTTTTATTTATCTTTCTAATTAGATATTGACAAAAAGCCATCTTTGCTCATAATAATTAATCCAAAATCTATCAAACTCAAGTTAAGTCTTAAGCGTAAATTGCCCAATTCCATAAAAATTGGTGACTTTAGTCATATTTCAATTAAGAATTATTAGTGACTTTAGTCATGCAGAAAAAGGGTACTTTTTGATTGATAATAAATAGCAAATTTAAAATTTTATGTTTATATAGTCACTATAGTAATTACGTAAAATGAAGCAATTACAAGTATGAGCAACCAAGTGGTTGAACTTAAAGAACTAGCTCGGTAGCCATTTTGGACAACGGACACAGTTATGAAACTTGATACATCAACCCCTGTAGATTCATCCGCTTTACCTTCAGAGCCGAAAACCCGAAAAAAGTATAATTGGCTACCTTGGCTTCTCATGCTAGGGCTGTTGGGTGGAATTGGCTATGGTATTTATTACCGAATAGCAGTGATGCCGAGCCAAGAAGCTAGGCAAAAAATCTTAACACAGTCAGTAGAAAGACAAAATTTAGCGATCGCAGTTTCCGCTAATGGTACAGTCAAGCCGGAACGCTCGATTAACGTCAGTCCCAAAAATTCGGGCGTACTCAAAACACTGCTAGTTAAAGAAGGCGATTTTGTCAAAAAAGGTCAAATTCTCGCTTACATGGATGATTCCAACCTGCGAGGCAATTTGACTCAAGCCCAAGGACAACTAGCACAAGCCGAAGCAAATCTGCAAAAAGCCCAAGCAGGTAATCGCCCTCAAGATATTGCCCAAGCGCAAGCGCAACTAGCACAAGCTGAAGCAAATCTGCAAAAAGTCGAAGCAGGTAATCGCCCGCAAGATATTGCCCAAGCGCAAGCACGTTTAAGAAGCGCCCAAGCTACCCTAGTGCAAACAGAAGATGATTTACGCCGCAATCAACAACTCTACAACTCTGGCGCTATTTCGCTGCAAACAGTCATTCAAAAACGCTCAACCCGTGATAGCGCCCAAGCCCAAGTCAATGAAGCGCAACAAGCATTAGCCCTACAACAAGCAGGTTCACGCTCAGAAGATATTCAACAAGCCAGGGCTACAGTTAAACAGCAGCAAGAAGCTGTAGCCTTGTTAAAGGCTGGAACCCGTCAAGAAGATATCGAAGTCGCCCGCGCCCAAGTCACATCGGCTCGTGGTTCACTGCAAAACATCCAAGCCCAAATTAATGACACTATCATCCGCGCACCGTTTGATGGTTTGGTGACGCAAAAATTCTCTGATCCTGGCGCTTTTGTCACTCCCACAACTTCAGGTAGCGCCGTTTCTTCCGCCACATCTTCTTCTATTTTGGCTCTAGCTTCAACAAATCAAGTTGTAGCTAATTTATCAGAATCGAATATTGCCAAAATTCGCATTGGTCAACCAGTGACAATTAAAGCCGATGCTTACCCAGGTAAAGTTTTTGAAGGTAAAGTCAGCCAAATTGCGGCTCAAGCAACCGTCGAGCAGAACGTTACCAGTTTTCAGGTCAAAGCATCTTTGTCTGACCCGCAAAACTTACTTCGTTCTGGGATGAACGTAGATATGGAATTTCAAGTTGGTGAAGTAGAAAATGCTTTAGTTGTCCCCACCGCAGCAGTTGTTCGGCGAGAACGCGCCACAGGTGTGTATGTTTTAGGCGCGAATGATCAACCTACATTTACACGGATTGAAACAGGCGTTACCGTTAATAATTTTACAGAAGTTAAGTCAGGATTAACAGGTGACGAAAAAGTCTTGCTGAGTTTCCCGCCTGGTTCTAGACCACAGTCTACACCACGAGGCGGTGTATTTCCTGGTGTCGGCGGTGGAGGTGGTCGTTCTTCTGGTGGCGGTGGTCGTTCTGGTGGTAATGCTAATTAAAGTCAAAAGGCAAAAGTAAAAGGTTTATATATTCAGGCTGTTAGTCCAAAATCGCTATGCTCAAGAGTCTAGAGAAAATACCCAAAATACCCAAAATTCCCAGTAAGTCTACAGTACCGTTGACAGAAATATTATCAATGGCGGTAGAGACACTGTGGAGTAATAAATTACGCACTGGACTGACCATGCTAGGGGTGATTATTGGTATTGCTTCCGTCATAGCCATTACCTCAGTTGGTCAAGGAGTGCAGAAAAGCGTTGAGAACCAAATCCAAGCATTAGGGACAGATGTCTTACAAGTTTTAGCGGGTGCGCCTAGAAGTGGAAATGTCCGCCAAGGTTTGGGTTCTACGACTACTTTGACTTGGGAAGATGCCAAAGCTATAGCCCAACAAGCGCCATCAGTAGATTTAGTTTCGGCCTATCTGCAAAGGAATGCTCAAGTAGTATACGCTGGCGAAAACACTTCCACCACAATTTACGGCACAGACTTAAATTATCCAGACGCACGTAATACTTATCCACAAGAGGGGCGATTTTTTAATCAAGAAGAACTCGATTCTAGTAAGCAAGTTGCTGTGATTGGGCCGACAGTTAAAAGAACATTGTTTGGCAATAGTACTAAAGTCATTGGTGAACAAATTCGCATCCAGGGAGAGACTTATGAAGTAATTGGCATCACCGAACCGAAAGGCGCTCAAGGGCCGATGGATCGAGATGACCAAATTTTTATTCCCCTCACAAGTATGTCAGGGAGACTAGTCGGAAATAATGCCTTAACGGGTGTGTCGGTTAGTGGAATTTTAATTAAATCTAGCAATTCCCAAAAGTTAGAAGCTGCTCAATTTCAAGTTACGAATATTTTGCGCTTACGTCACGAAATTTATCCACCGCAAGTTGATGATTTTCGGATTACTAATCAAGCTGATATTGTTAGTACATTCACGAATGTTGTCGGTTTATTTACGATTATGATAGTAGCGATCGCCGGAATTTCTCTGGTGGTCGGCGGCATCGGTATTGCTAATATTATGCTGGTTTCGGTGGTAGAACGAACGCGCGAAATTGGCATTCGTAAAGCTGTCGGAGCAACTAATTCAGCTATTTTGAATCAATTTTTAGCAGAGGCAATTGTCATTTCGATTGTGGGTGGTGGTATTGGCATGGGTAGTGGGATTCTAATTGCCTTTGTTGCTGCCAATATTTTTAAATTTCCTTTTGTGATTTCTTTTGCCTCAGTAATTGCAGGTTTTGGACTTTCATTATCTGTAGGTTTAGTTGCTGGCGTTATTCCGGCTAGAAATGCAGCAAAATTAGACCCTATTACAGCTTTACGGAGTGATTAATTTCAGAAAAAGTTTAATATAGCAATCATATCTTAGTTGTGGGAAAATATTTTTTAACGAACCGCAAAGAACGCAAAGGACACAAAGAAAGAGAAGAAAAAGAATTTTACAAATAATTTAGAATCGCTATAGTAGATAGATATTAAAATACTAATTCTACAAGTAAAAAATAATAATTGATATTTTTAATCAGTAATAAAAAATATGGTCAACATGATTTGGATGGAGTCTATTACTAAAACATACAAATTAGGAGAAATGAGTGTTCCTATTTTAAAGGGGATTCAATTAGCCATTGAAGAAGGCGAATATGTCGCAATTATGGGTGCATCAGGTTCAGGTAAATCGACACTGATGAATATTCTAGGATGTTTAGATAGACCGACTAATGGCGACTATATTTTTGAAGGCAGAAACCTAACTACTTTTAATGATGATGAGTTAGCTTATATCCGCAATCAAAGGATTGGTTTTGTTTTTCAACAATTTAATTTATTAGCACGGGCAACAGCACTAGAAAATGTGATGTTACCAATGGTTTATGCAAACTTGCCTAAACGCAAACGCCGCGAAAGAGCCTTAGATGCTTTAACAAAAGTAGGGCTAGGCGATCGCATTCTCAACCGTCCTAGTCAACTTTCTGGAGGACAACAACAACGAGTAGCGATCGCCCGTGCTTTAGTTAATCGGCCAGCATTAGTTTTGGCTGATGAACCCACAGGTGCGTTAGATACAGAAACTTCTTACGAGGTGATGAATTTACTCACAGAATTAAACCAACAAGGCATCACAATTGTGATTGTTACCCATGAACCAGATATTGCGGCTCAAACTAAAAGAACTATCCGCGTACAGGATGGTTTGATTGTCGGTTGAATTTGGCAATTATCGAATAATTAACCGCAGATGTATGCAGATATCCTCCGTTCAGGTGAAGTCAGACACAATCAAATATCGTAAACTCTCTGTTTTATTGCCCATTCCCTATTTTCTCGTTAGTATCTAAACCTTATGCTGTCTTCTGTGCATTCTACCTGGGTTGTTGTGGCGATCGCCCTATTAATTTCTGCTGTGCCAAAAAGCGCCAATGCTCAACCTTCACCGCAGACACCGCCACAAAACTTAAATCCTAGTGCCAACCCTCTCCAATTTCCGACAAAAAGAGAAGAAGTGCAGATTCAAAGAACTGTTCCTCTGAGTTTGGCCGAGGCTTTAGAATTAGCCAGACGCAACAATCGCAATTTACAAGTCACCATCTTAGAGTTAGAACGCAGTCGCGCTGCACTTCGAGAATCTCAAGCGGCTTTGTTTCCCACTCTGGATATTAATGGGAGTGTGACTAACAGTGGTAATGGCTTTAATAGTAGTAATTCTCAACCTAGTACCTCCTTTAACGGTACAGCACAACTAAATTATGACCTTTACACATCTGGCAGTCGTCAAGCAATTATCAGACAAGCTGAAGAACAGTTACGGATAGATGAGTTAGATGTCGAAAACCAATCTAGAGAAATTGAACTTAATATCAGAACTCAATACTACAATTTGCAACAAGCAGATGAACAAGTCAGAATTAATCAATCTGCGGTAGCCAATGCTCAAGCCAGTTTGCAAGATGCTCAAGCCAGAGAACGTGCTGGTGTAGGGACAAGATTTGATGTGCTGCAAGCTCAAGTAAATTTAGCTAATGCCCAACAAGACTTGACTAATTCTCTGTCAGATCAGCAAATTGCCCGTCGTCAGTTTGGCACGCTGCTGAGTTTACCGCAGACAGTAGATATCACTGCGGCAGATACAGTTGCAGTGGCGGGACTTTGGCAACCAACCTTAGAACAAACTATTGTTGAAGCCTTTCAAAATCGTCCAGAATTGCGCCAACAAATCGCCCAAAGAAATATTTCCGAACAACAACGACGACAGGCTTTAGCCCAGGTAAGACCGCAAATCGGTTTAGTGACGAGTTATAACTTACTTGATCGCTTTAACGATAGTGCCAGCGTTACTGATGGTTATTCTATTGGACTGCAAGCCAGTGTGAATTTATTTGATGGGGGAGCAGCCAACGCTAGGGCGGCGCAAGCTAGAACTAATATTGCGATCGCCGAAACTCAATTTGCAAATCAGCGTGACCAAATTCGCTTTAATGTGGAACAATATTACGCTCAACTACGCTCTAATTTAGATAATGTGCAGACTTCCAGTGTAGGCTTAGAACAAGCTAGGGAAGCCTTAAACATTGCCCGAATTAGATATCAAGCTGGTGTTGGTACACAAACAGAAGTCATTGAGGCAGAAAACGACTTAACCAGAGCCGAAGGTAATCGAGTCACGGCAATTTTAGATTACAATCGGGCTTTGGCTAATCTCCAACGCGCCGTTAGTGCCAGAGCCTCGCGCTAGGTATGTAAGTAGTTTAGCTAGATATCTCCAATTTATAGGACTTACGCTAAAACCAATCTATTAATAATCTATAACATTGGAGATGGGATTTTTTCTAACGAAACCAAGCCATTGTCCTCAAAATCTATCTCAAGATGATAACCTTCCATCATCGCAGTTCCCAGTAAAGGCTTATAACCAGAAGCTAAAATAGGGACTACCTTTTCTACATCATCCCAAACAACAGTTGCTAAATGTATAGCTAATAAAGCTTCATTACCGTCAGCAAATCTTGCAGGTATGCTTGAATATAAAGGAATATTCATCGCATTGACTGCTTGAACTGGTAAGGTAAGATAGTCGTTGAATCCAGTATCTATGACAAAATCCAGAGAAAAATCTGGTTGTTGTGGTAAACGAAAAATCACCGGAACTATTGCTTTGCGGTCAATCAATCTTCCATAAATCATTCAACTGTACGCTCCATAGAAGCACCACCAAAGCTGACAGCAACATCATAACCAATTCGCATAGTAAATAATCTCGCGTTGGGATTTTTCTGCTTCAACATTAATGCAGATTCAACACCACTTTTATCAATTCCATATTCGCCAGTTTCAGCATCAATCACAATCATCTTGCCAATATTATCGCCATGCTCAACCTTTGAGCGAATCCCCTGATCGTAAAATTGTTTGGCTCTTTGAGCAACTTCTTCTATACTCCAAAAAATAGCCTGCATAATTACACCTGTTTTTAGTCTAGTTTTTTCTATATTCTCATTATAAGTAAGTGTGTTTTCAAAGCCTCTAACATGATATTGGTAGCCTCTATTGCATTATAGGCAGACCAAACAGGATATGATGCACCAGATTTTATCAAGTTAAAATTTCTGCCAATTACAGAGTGAAAATTTGGGATTTTCATTCTAATTTTTTTAGTGCATTATCTGGAGGCGATGGTCTTCGACCGACCGTAGGTCATCGCTTCTTTTGCGTTTTTCCAGGCGGCAAAGCTAGGTGGGAAACCTTGCACATTCTCATAACCTAATAGGTGCAGTGTCATTACCCCCATTGCCGAGCGATAACCAGAGGAACAGTACAGCACCACAGGGCGATCGCGATAAATTTGATTCAGATTGTGCGACAGGGTTCGCAGGGGAATGTTAATTGCGTTAGGTATATGTCCAGATTGATACTCAGAGGGTTCTCGCACATCTACTAACATGGGCTGAGACTTCTTTAAGAGGCTTTTTAACTCTTCGACAGAGGCGATCGTGTAATAACCTGCGGGAATCGAAGTGAGAAAACTATCAACTCCCGATTCCAGATTGCGGGGTTCAGATAGAGTTTGCATCCTTGCTTGAGAGATTGATTCAGTTTGCGTTAGAGTTGCTGCTAGGATCGGATTTTGCCCAACACCAAGCAAGAGGCAAAACAATAGAGCGATTCCCAGTAATATGCTCTGGATGGGTTTCTTAAATATCATAGATTTCTCCTGAAATGGATTCAACATCCTTAACACCAGGATTGCTCTCCTGGAGGATTGTGCAGTAACTCCCGAATATTGGCTTCGATCACCCGATAGCCTACATTGCCGTTGAGTCGCTGCCGTCCTTCATTAAAAATTAGGGTGGGGCTGACTGTAACTGTATGTTCTTTAACTAATTCAAAATCCTGGGATAGTTTGGCATAAGCCTCACCACTATCGATTTGAGCTTGGATAGCAGCGATCGGCAGTTTTAACTCCTCTGCAATGCCAAATTGCACTTTGCGCTCAGAAACATCTGCCAGTTGGGTAAAAAACGCCTCCCGAAATGCCCAGGTTGCTTTTTCAAATATCTGTTGATTTTGCTCTACTAAACCCTTTTTTTCTAGTAGTTGAATCGCATGAAGAAACAAATGACAGGATGTCGATGAAAATGGTGTAACATTAGTCCAAATATCAGGATGAATGCTGATGTGATCGAACTTTTTCGCAACTTCTTGGACATGATCGCTGTATCCTTGCAATCCCCCTTTTTCGCGCCATCGATTCTCCAGTTTTTCACGAGCAACACCAAATACGGGGACAAAGTGGTGTGCGATCGCAATCTTGTCTTCAAAGGTTGTTTTTAACTCAACCAGACGAATCTGAGCAATATAAGCCCAAACGCACAAAACATCAGAAAAGTAAAAAATCCGAATCGGTTCCATATCACTTCATCCTTATACCCACCAGGGTTTCTTTCCAGTGCGAGGATCAGTTTCCTTCCACGGCGAGATTAAAATGCTGTTATCCATCACTGTAACCTGGACAATCTTCAGTGGGAGAGGAGCCGGGCCACGCACCACAGTACCATCTGGGGCATAGCGGGAACCATGACAAGGACATTGGAATTGCTGATCCAAGGGATTCCAGGGGAAGGTACAACCGAGGTGAGTGCAGTTATCCACAAGCCCAATACGATCCAGGGTGTGATCTTCTTTGACAATCAGGTAGGTGGGTTCTCCTACCAAACCTGCAACTAAGGCACGGGTTCCCGGTGCTTCAGCCAGGATTTGTGAGGCGGGGATTTGTTTCCCCAGAATATCTTTAGACAAAATAGCACCTCCTACTCCCGTTTTTTCGCCTGGAGCAATCAAGAATTTGCCAGCAGGATAGAGGGCTGCTCCAGCAGTGACAGCAACTGTTGCTCCAGTCAGAAAGTTGAGGAGTTGCCGTCTTGATAGGGATGGATTTTCGAGTGAAATACTATTATCCATGTTCATTCATTTTTATTGTTGAATAGATATTCTGTCAAAATAGTAGACTCTTTTATTATACTGCTATATAGTTATATTATAGATAAAGAAGATTTTGTTGAGATAAGCAATATGTTATTCGGACAACTATTTGACAGTGAAACAAATAAATATACTTACTTGATTGCAGATTTAACAACAAACACAGTGATTTTAGTTGATCTGGTGTTAGAACAGGTGGAGCGCGATCGCCAATTACTGCATCTCAAATACTAGATTAGACATTTCCTCCGTGTCTTTGCGACTCTGCGTGAGGCAAAAATCATTCTGCCAATCAAGTTTTTACCTTTTGCAATATCTCTGCGTTGAAAAATTTAGGTTTCCAAGAGTAAATACTCATGACAACTTCTCATATACACAAATTACAAACCGTTGATGCTCCAACTCTCAAACAGTTGCTCAAGCAAGAAAATATCATACTGATAGATGTGCGTGAACCATCTGAGTATGCCAGAGAACATATTATCGGAGCAAAACTGATTTCCTTATCCAAATTTGATCCGCGCAAAGTTCCGCAAAATCAGGACACCCAAGTAATTCTCTACTGTAATTCGGGCAATCGCTCAAAAATGGCAGCGCAAAAACTATTTGATGCTGGATTTACGGAAGTAACTCATCTTGATGGGGGTATAGCAGCGTGGAAAGCAGCAAGTTATCCCACCACAATTAACCAACAAGCCCCAATTAGTTTAATACGGCAAGTGCAAATTGTCGCAGGTTCTTTGGTGTTTACAAGCACATCATTAGGTGTATTGGTTTCTCCTTGGTTCTTACTTCTGAGTGGTTTTGTGGGAGCCGGATTAATATTTGCGGGGATTACAGATACCTGTGCGTTAGGAATGCTACTAGCCAAACTACCTTATAATCAACGTAGCAGTGTATAACCGTACCACTAAAACCTACAACGTCTTTACGAGCAGGGCTTATACTAAAGATACTATATAGTAATATAGTAGAAAAGTCTTTTTAGCAGTTATCTATGTTAGAAAATTCACCTGCTGCCCTAGGGCCAATTGCTGATTATTTTAAAGTGCTTTCAGAAACTAGCAGGCTCCAGGTTTTGTGCAGTTTAAAAGCAGGTAGCAAAAATGTCTCAGAAATTGTTGAAGCCACTGGACTGGGACAGGCGAATGTTTCCAAGCATTTAAAAATTTTGGCCCAAGCGGGAATTGTTCAGCGTCAGCCAAAAGGGGTAAGTATCTATTATGAAATCATCGACCCATTAATTTTTGAAATCTGCGAACTGGTGTGCGATCGCCTCTCAATTCGCCTAGAGCAGCAGTCAGAGCAGTTAAAACAATTAGAAGCTTGGCGTGGCCGTTAAAATCAAACACTGGGAGGGAGGGTTTACCCGTTTCTCTAGATACAATGCACTTAGCTTTCTTGTTGAGGAATATTTCATAGATGTGTCCAGTTGGTGTTCGGACTAGTAACTCTACACGTAACCTCGAAACTGGTGCAGCAAAGCTTTGGTTACTACTGGTAGGAGTCAATCAATATCAGGATGAGGGAATACCTTGCTTAAGTTATTCTGCACAAGATTGTCAGGGTTTAGGTGCAGCCTTAAGTGCAGCAACAGAGGGATTTCCCCAGAAAGAATTACGAATTTATTGTGATGATAGTGAGCATTTACCTTTAGTAGAAAATGTCCGCAAAAGTCTACAAGAAATTGCTGCTGTGACTAAAGCAATAGATACAGTTCTCGTTTATTTTTCTGGTCATGGGATGTTAGAACCATCTAGTAAAAAGGTGGTTTTATGTCTGCAAGATACTCAACAAGAGGATTTAGTTAATACTGGATTGCAATTACAAGAATTGTTACAGATATTAGAAAATTGTGCCGCGCAACAGCAGTTAGTCTGGTTAGATGCTTGTCATAGTGGTGACTTAACTTTTTTAGGCGCAAAGGGCGATAAAAATGCTTTACTAAATCCAACACAAGAATTAGTAGAAATTCTGCGACAAAGGGCGGCAAAAAGAAAGGGATTTTATGCTTTGTTGTCTTGCGATCGCGGTCAGCAATCTTGGGAATTTCCCCAATTAGGTCACGGAGTTTTTACCTACTATTTAATTCGCGGATTGCGAGGAGAAGCCGCTGATTCTCAAGGGATTATTGAAGCTGATGGTTTATACAGATATGTTTATCATCAAACATTAGCATATATAGATAAAGCCAATCAACAGTTGCGAGTAATTAATCAACTGAAAAAAGGTAGAGGAGACAATCAAATTCATTCAGAATATACTTTACAAACACCAAAGCGAATTGTCGAAGGCATGGGTGAGGTAATTTTAGGACTAAAACCAAATCAAAAAGGAATAGCACGTCATCCCCGAAAAGGTTTAATAGTAGATGGAGTCGCTCAAATTAAAATTGCTTCGGCTTTAATTAAAACACTCACTAACTCTGGTAATTTTGAAATTAATTATTGGACTGGGCGCGGTAATAGTATCACTTCAGATGTCCGCAAAGCTATTCAAAAGTGCTTACTCTCAGAATCTTTTTCTGAATCACCCAAAGAATATGAAATCAAAGAAACGGCAACTATATTTTTATATCTGCGTGGACAAATTCAAGAAACAGCCAAAGCTGAGTCGGTATTAGTGCTGGCAGATAATACCGTCATCAATCGTTCTTGGTTAAGAAAACAATTACGTTTGTCTAAGGCACAACAGATTATTATTTTAGATTGCCCTTTGGCAGAAAGTAATATTCGTGATTGGGTAGAAGAATTACAAATAGGAACAGATGCAGGACAATGTTTAATTGCGTGTTCTGCGCCACCTAATGCCAGTGAAAAATTTGCGTCTGCTTTGTTAGATATATTCAGTAAATCTAGGGAACATCTTGGTCTGACTGCTGCTAGTTTGATTACACAATTACAAATAAATTTAGCATCTACCGAAGTTAACTTATATTTTTGGTTATCAGGTTCCCAAGGTATTATTGAAGTTTTCCCAGAACCAAATTTGTTTGTTAATGAAAACTTTGATCACCCTACTGAAGATATCGACGATTTAAGTTCATCTTTAGGGATAGATTACTCTCAATTGCGAGATTTATTACAAGCTGGGAGATGGTTAGAGGCGGATGCAGAAACTACCAATCTGATGTTAAAAATAGCTGGGAGAGAACAGCAACGCCATCTTGATTTACCGAGTTTAGAAAATTTAGCTTGTGCTGATGTACTTACTATCGATCGCCTGTGGGTAAAATACAGTCACGGTCGCTTCGGCTTTAGTATCCAGCAACGCATCTGTCAAAGTATTTCCGGTACAGCATCTGACCCAGTATTATCTTTGATGCTAGGTAGTAATAAAGTTGCAGCAGCCGAAACTTGCATTGATTTTGCCAACCTTGTCGGCTGGCGATTAAAAGATGCTTGGATAAGTTATGACAACCTAACTTGGTCGGAGGACGCACCAATGGGACATTTGCCGTTTTTTGGCTTTTTTGAGTCAGTTTGGCGAGTCAAAGTCTTAGGCGTTTGGGAATGGCATAGTGCGATCGCTACAGCTAATTGGTGGCAATTATCCACTAAGCTGTTCTCACGGCTAGAAGCTTGTCAAACTACCAAAATCTGAACGAATACCCTCTCAATAATCTAACTAAAGAGTGATAAGAATTTTATGTTTATATGAAATCCTGAAATCATCTAATGAAGAATGCTGTTTTCTATAATTTTATTTTTACAAATTATATTCATTAAAATTAGGGTATTTTCAGGAGTAATTTTATGAAGTTATTAGCACAAGAATTACCATCTCCACGCACAATTCAAGAAACTCCACCACCAGGAACAAACCAAGACCCACTTATTGCACGCAACTTACAGAAAGGTCAGTATGTCGGGATTATTGGACTAGCGATCGCTCTAGTAGCTGCTGTAGGATTTTTTAGTCGTAGAGTTGAATACGCGATTATGTTTGCTATTGCTTTGAGTGCAATTTTAATTGCTTTGTTTTTATTTATATAGGAATCATATTTGATTTGGAGAAAAAACTCAGCACACCTCTGTTATACCAATTCTCTAAAATCTTGAAACACATACAAGAAATCGTAGGGGCGTTCGCTCTTAGCGTTCCCACAGGGTACGGCTGTTCGCCCCTACAACTTTTTTTCCGGTTCCCTGTTCCCTATTCCCCACCCACACAAGTAATTTCAATAATCAAGTCGGATTCCTATATAAGCTGTAGCCACGCTAGTTAGGGCATTGCAAGGCGATCAATCTTTGTTACCTCTCACCTGTTATCTGCCATATTTTTCAACCAATCCTGATTTTTACCAAAATTTCTCTGAAGCTACTGAGAATATATCGCAATAAATCTGATAAGATATCCTCAAAGCTTATTGATATAGATATTCAATAAGCTGGGCAATCATATAGCCCATGCAATATCTTGTATGAGCTATATGAAGTCTCCTCCGTCCTTATCCTCTCAGCAACTCTGCGTGGATAAATCAAATCATCTTTTTGTTAGTCTGTGCAGGCGGACTGGCTTATACAGGCATGACTTCTCATCGCCAAGTCTAGATACTTATTGATTATTCATTGCAATTTTGTCTTCTAAATATCAGGTGTCAAAATGTCAAAAAAATTGGTTTATTCTACGGTACTCAGACTGGTAAAACAGAATCTGTGGCAGAAATTATTCGGGATGAGTTTGGTAATGGTGTGGTGACACTGCACGACATTTCTCAAGCAGATGCTGCTGATTTTGATGAGTATGAATATTTGATTGTGGGCTGTCCTACTTGGAATGTTGGGGAATTGCAAAGTGATTGGGAAGGCTTTCTTCCAGAACTAGATGACATAAACTTTAATGGTAAAGTAATTGCCTATTTTGGCACTGGCGATCAGATAGGATATGCCGATAATTTTCAGGATGCAATGGGAATCTTAGAAGAAAAAATCTCCCAACTGGGTGGTAAAACTGTCGGCTATTGGTTAACGGATGGATATAATTTTAACGATTCTATAGCGTTGAAAAATGGCAAGTTTGTGGGATTAGCAATTGATGAAGAGAATCAATCTGATTTAACAGATGAACGGATAAAAGAGTGGGTATCTCAGTTGAAAAGAGAGTTTGGGTTGTAGTTTTAGCAATACAAATTTGTATACCTGATGATTCACCACAGATGCACACAGAGAGTTTTGTTTTTAGGTAAGAATTCAGCACCCAGGAGGAGGCAGTGCGGTGGACGGGTTTCCCGGCATAAAGCAACTGCCGTTCAGAAGCCAGAATTTAGAAATATCTATAGGATTAGCAAATGGCGTTGCTGATTGAGGGGATGATTTTTGTCTCACGCAAAGCCGCAAAGGCGCAAAGAGCAAGAGTTTGAAAATTAGAATTTTATGATTTCATCCCGCATTTATGCAACGCCTAGCAAATTAATTCATCAAATATTTCTCCTGATTCTTTAAACCTTCTGACTCCTGAATTCTGACTCCTGAATACTTACGTTTTTAGACGCAAAGTGTCACAGAGGTTGGCGTGAAGTAACGCTAAGGGTTGAAGACAAAATATGTGTATTTGTGGTGATTAAAGTTACTGAATTTTTGAGGCTTTAGAGTTTTTATGTCTGATGAGCTTGATGTTGTTTGGATTAGTTCTAGTCCTGTATTACAGCGGTTCGATAAACCCTTACTACAATACATATCGCAATATGCCAATGTGTCTCAGTGGGAATATCGCCCTGGTAAGGATGAAGGTGCTTCAATAAATGAGGCTGTGGATTTATTGGATGAGTTTTTATCAGAGTATGCTTACCCAGTAAATTTAGCAGGTCATGGCGCGGGTGGTGCGATCGCCTTAACTTATGCACGGCGATATCCCGAAAAAGTGCGATCACTCATTATTCTGGCTGTAGCTCCTCAAGCGGCAAATACTTGGCACGTCCACTATTATCTACAAAGACAATTCTTTCCCATCAGTCGTGAGCAGGTATTAGCAAATAGTGTTCGTCATCTGTTCGGTGAACAACCACATAATACTACTAAAAAGTTAATAGCTGTGTTAAATCGAGATTTGGATCAAACTCCTTTATCACATTCTCTTTTCAAGTTGATTGAGTTACCCCAAGGTGGTGTCTCTATGCCCATGATGATATGTGGTAGTAAAAATGATCCGATTGTTAATTCATCAGTATTGAAAAAATGGTTAAACAATTTAAAGCCAGAAGATGATCTTTGGGAATTTTCCAAAGGACATCACTTTTTTCACTACTTCTATCCGCAACCAGTCGGTGAACAGATGTTAAAATTTTGGCAGACACATCATCTCCCATTCATACTTACAAACCAACTATTTTCTAGTACTTTAAGAAATTAACCCAAGCCTTGAATATTTTGGGTTGATTAGCACTTTATTATAGTGGTAAGCAATTACTAAGTTGGCAAACAATACACTTCCTGTTCCCAAATATATGGGCGTAAATACTCCCCTGTGTAATTTTTTACCAAAACATAATTCAGGAGTCAGTCGCCAGAATTGATAATTGAATTCTGTGCGACTAGCAGATGAACCAACGGGTTTGTGATATGAAGAGTGTAGATATTTCTATTTTTTCTATTGGGAAAATATCAAACTGGTATTTCAATCATAAACTCTGTACCTTCGCCCAAAATAGAATGGCACCTCAATTTTCCACCATGAATTTCTTCAACTATTTGACGAGCGATAGCCAAACCTAACCCAGTACCTTTCCCTACAGCTTTTGTAGTAAATAAATGGTCAAATATTTTTTGTTGAACTTCTGTACTCATCCCCTTACCATTATCCAAAATGGCAATTTTAACTAGAGAATTTTCGACTGAAGTTGTCATAGTAATCCGATTGGGGTTGGCTTGAATTTCTGCAAAACCCCGCCCAGTGTTCGATTCATCTAAAGCATCAATAGCATTAGCTAAGATATTCATAAATACCTGATTTAATTGCCCAGGGAAACATTCGACTTGAGGTAAATTACCGTAGTTAGTAATAATTTCAATAGCGGGGCGTTGGTTGTTAGCTTTGAGACGATGTTTCAAAATTAAAATGGTGCTATCAATGCCTTCATGGATATTAAATGGCACTTTATAATCTTGATCAGCACGGGAGAAGGTGCGGAGACTAGTGCTGATATTTTTGAGCCTGTCGCAAGCCATATTCATAGCATCAATCATCTTTGGTAAATCTTCCAAGGTATATTCCAAATCAATTTTGACCTCATGGTTGAGAATTTGATCACTCTTGTTGGGGAAATTTTCTTGATATAGTTTGAGATGTTCAACGATATCAGTAACAATAGGTTTAGCTTGTTGGAGACTGGCCGCAATAAAACCTAAAGGATTATTCATCTCGTGACCTACACCAGCAACTAAGTTACCTAATGCAGACATCTTTTCACTTTGGATCATTTGTAATTGGGCATTTTGCAAATTATCTAACGCTTGTTCTAATTCTTGGGCATATTGCTGCGATCGCTCATACAATCGCGCATTTTCTAGAGCAATTGCGGCTTGAGTACAGATGACATTCAGGAGTTCGAGGCGATCGCTGGTAAACGCCCCTGTCACTAAACTATTTTCTAGGTATAACACCCCGCGCAACTTACCTTGATGTAAAATTGGGCTGCATAAAATACTCTTGGGTTGCTGACGGATGATATATGGATCATTCCCGAAAACTGGATCAGCGATCGCATCTATTAGCACAGATGTCTGCTGTTCATTTTTGACTTTGTAAATTAGTTTGAGAGGAATGTTCTGGTTATCCTCAATGGGGAGGCGCTGTAACACAACTGGTTCTGTTCCCAAGGTAATCAAGCCATTAATCAGCAGGCGATTATCGTTGATTTCCTTGAGCGAATCGTCTTGCAAGAGCATTAACACGCATTTATCAGCCCCCGCATTTTCAATAACGATATGCAGCAACGATGCAAGTAATTTTTTGAGTTCAATTTCGCTAGAAAGGCTGTGAGAAGCTTTGAGAATAGTAGCTAAATCAAGGGAATCAGAGATACTAGTGGAAGAATTGGTAGAGGTAACAGTTCCCAAGGGAAAGACAGTTTCTTGAATTGAGAGGGAAGTAGGAGTTTGTTGGAATATAGAAGTCAGTAGTTGTGGATAGCGCTGTTCTAAATCAATAACCTTAGCTTTAGCACCCCAACGAGCATAGGCGTAGTAGGCTTGAATCATATAGTCTTGGGCGATACGCTGTCTGCCCCAATCGAGATAAAATTTAGCAGCAAGTTCATTGGCTAGGGCTTCTTCTTGAATATATTCGTTAGTTTTAGCTCCAGAAATTGCCCGATCGTAATAATCCGCTGCTTCATAATTCTTGCCTAACACTCGACATTTTTCAGCTTCCACCAAATCAACTTTATGTTGATAATTCATCGGCGCATAGTGCGCCCAGTGTTGTTTTAGCTGAGTTTGGTTTTGCTCTACCTGTTGCCATACTTCTGATGTTTCTTGCAAATTCTTAGCTGCTAAAGCAGTCAAAGAATCATAGAAATAAAATGAAGGTTCATATACTAGTCCCTGAGCCGCTATTAAGTGGCGACGGCACTCAACCGCATGGTTTTGTGCTTGTTCAATTTCTCCAAACAAGAAGCAGAGTATGAGTTTATATGAATGGAACACATACAACTCACTTAAATCATTATCAGAGATGATTTGTGGCAGAATTTCCATCTCTTGTGCAGCTTCCCCAGACAAAATACAAGGATGCTCCCCAAAACCCAGCAAATTTAATGCAGTCTGCCAAGAAAGCCGACAATGATTAGCTAGTCCCACTTGGTTGAGTTGCATTAACCCATTGTAGTAAGCACGAGCATTTTGCTCTAAGTTAACAAGTGGCTGATTACCCCAAAAAGCAGCGTTACAAAAAGTACGGGCGTGGTATCCAGCAAACTTTGTGCTACCAACTTCTAAACCAGTCACGTAACCTTCTTGCAACAGTGGGAGGATATCTTTGATGTGAGATTTGCGGTGCAGCACAAAACCTCCCAACACTAAAAACACTTCCGGTTTAATCGCTTTAGCGTCAAATTTCGAGATAATTTGCAGTGACAATTGACCAAACTTTGTGGCTTGATCTATATCTTGTAAAAGATTGCAGAGAATAACAGCATAGTTAGCATAACTAAATGCAGAAATTATTGTATTGCCATACTGAATGGATAATTTGACTGACAATGCAATCAGTAATGGACACAAAATAGAACCAGAGTTGTACGCTGGTGGAATCAGACTACTGGCAATCTGAATAATTGCCAATACTTCCTTATTTGTCATTACAGGTAAATCAATTAAATCGGCAATTTCTCTATCTCCAATTAGTTCGTTAATCGCTTGAATTGATTGTTGAATATCTACTGGTGTGGGTGATTCGGCAAACATTACCCCAAACTCTTGTAGAAGCTTCTGTCCACTATCAAGGGCTTCAATAGGTTGATTTTGGAATACATAAGACTGAATTTTAATACAGTAGACATTGACTTTTTCTAGTAAAGAGTGCGCCTGTGTGATCACGGTATCAATCAATTGTTCCATCACCGCAAAATCGCCACATAAAGAAGCAATTTCCGCGCCTAATTCATGAAAATTGAGAGTCATTTCATATTGTTGTTGCCAGGCTTTTTCTCCTAACAGAGACAATCCAACTGCGGCATATTCACCCGCAGCTTGATAGGCGGTGGAACTTTTGGCTTTGCGACAAGCAATTAAATTAAGTTGTGCTAATTCATCTCGTTGTGTTTGTTCGGTAATTAAGGCAGTTCCGTGATTTAACTGATTAACTATTTCAAAAATCCGATCTTCTCTTGCTGCTGGGCTAATCTGTTGCAGTAGCAGTTGTCCGATTTGGTAGTGAGTTATCTGTTTTTGGTCATCGGGAATCAGGTAATATGCAGCTTGTTGTACTCTGTCATGTAAAAATTTATAAGTAGCTGTGCTTTGTCCTACTCTGCTGTTAGCCGCTGATGTGTCTATTTTTTCACTCTTTTCTAATGACCAATCTTGATAAAACTTATAAACCTCACTAATGGGTAAAATCAATCCTTCTTGTAATGCTTCCCATAAATTTGTAGCAGTTGCAATTTCTGATTGTTCTAAAACAATTGCCAAAGTTGCCAAATCAAACTGATTGCCAATACAAGCTGCTAACTGCAAGATATATTGAGTTGATGGCAGTAGTTTTCGCAATTGGAAAACCATAAAGGTCAAAACATCATCTGTGAGTGCTTGAGTTGTTACCTGTACAATATCACATTGCCAGCAGCCTAACTCCAAATCAAATTGAATAATTTTTTCTTGATGTAATGCCTTGAGAAACTGGGTAGCAAAAAACGGATTACCTTGAGTTTTTTGATAAGCTAAGGCAGAAAGATTTTCTGCCAAGTGTGCTTGACATTTAAGTGTATCAGCAACTAAATAATTTATTTGGGATTGACTTAATGGCGTTAAAATAATTGTTTGAATGGTTGCTGATGTTTTTTGAATTTCACTCAAAGTCAATAGCAATATATGACCAGGACGAACTTCGTTATCACGATAAGCCCCAATGAGCAAAAGACGACCTGTATCAGCCATTAAAAGCTGTATTAACTTCAGTGATGCTGAATCTGCCCATTGCAAATCATCTAAAAACATCACTAAGGGATGTTCACCACTGGTAAAGACTTGAGTAAATTTCTTGAATAATAAATTAAATCTATTTTCTGCTGCCGTTCCTGATAACTCTATTGCTTGTGGTTGTTGACCAATAATTATTTCTAGTTCGGGGATGACTTCAATGATTGCCTGTGCATTTTCGCCAACAGCATCTAATATTTTGTTTTTCCATTGCTGAATCTGTAAGTCACTTTCTGATAACAATTGTCCAATTAAATCGCGGAAGGCTTGCACAAAGGCACTGTAAGGAATATTGCGATTAAACTGATCAAATTTACCTTTAATAAAATAACCCCGTTGCTGTACAATTGGTTTATGCACTTCGTTGATGACAGCAGTTTTCCCAATTCCAGAAAACCCAGCCACTAACATCATTTCTGTTGCACCAAGACTGACGCGCTCAAATGCTTGGAGTAAGGTTTCTACTTCGGCTTCTCTACCATAGAGTTTATCGGGAATGATAAAGCGATCGCACACATCATTTTTGGCAATTGCAAAAGATTTAATCTCAGCAGTTTCTATTAACTGATGTAAACAGGTTTCTAAATCAAATCTTAATCCTGATGCACTTTGATAGCGGTCTTCGGCATTTTTGGCTATCAACTTGCTAACTATTTCCGACAGTACAGATGGGATTTGCGGATTAATCTCATTTACTAGTGGTGGTGCTTTAGCAATGTGACAATGTACCAATTCCATTGCATCATTTGATAAAAATGGTAACTCACCTGTGAGTAATTCAAAGAAAGTCACACCCAGAGAATAAAAATCTGTCCGGTAGTCAATCCCGCGATTCATTCTCCCGGTTTGTTCTGGAGATATATAAGCGAGTGTTCCTTCTAAGACATTGGGGTTAACCAGGGTTTGGGTTTCTCTAGGGAGTAATGATGCGATGCTAAAGTCAATTAATTTAACTTGCTTGGTTTCGGGATTAATTAAGATATTGCTGGGTTTGATATCTTTATGAATAATCCGCTCATGGTACAGTAAGTCTAGGATGTTGCAGATAGCGATCGCTAAAACTAAAAACTCTTGTAGAGATGGTAAGGTTTTTCCAATTCTCCACTCCTTCAGCGAAATTCCGCCAAAATCTTCCATAACTAACATATAGCCATTATGTACGGGTTCAAGGCTATAAGTTTGGATAATCAAAGGTGAGTTGAGATTTTTCCCAATGGTGTATTGATTGCGAAACAACAAGAGTTCGCTAAAGCTGGGATAGGGATTTTTCAGCAATTTTATAACTACTGGTACTGAGTCGCTTTCTCTGACTGCGCGATAAACCAGTGTTCTCGAACCATTGTAGAGTTCTTCTCTAATGTGATATCCGGGAATACTAACAAGATTGCTCACCATATTGCGCTCATTTTCATAATTTCTGGATCTAGTATTCCCAGATAGATGAACTTATCTGTAAGTTAAAGCTAAAATTTACACAGGAATCTTAATTATAAATTCAGTACCTTCTCCTAAAGCTGAGTTACATTTCAAGTTGCCACCGTGGGTTTGTTCGACAATTTGTTTAGCTATAGCCAACCCTAAACCTGTACCTTTACCTACAGCTTTTGTCGTAAATAAATGGTCAAATATTTTTTGTTTTATTTCTTCACTCATGCCCTTACCATTATCAGCAATAACGATTTTAACTACATTATTTACTGTTGAAGTTGTAATTGTAATGCAGTTAGGATGAGCTTGAATCTCATCAAAACTACGTCCGTGATTCGATTCCTCTAATGCGTCAATTGCGTTCGCGGAAAAATTCAGTGTAGTAGTCATATTGCAGATGAATCTCCTATTTGTTTAATACAGAAAATAGATTCTCGCAATTTAAAACATATTTTAGGAAAATTGCTTTGAATTGCTTTTCCACATATTGTTCCCAGAAAAAATCCAGTTTCACATATCTAAAAATAGAAAGTGCATGAATTCAAAAGCTCTGCTAATAATATAGTTGTTAACCCAAAACTATAATTTAGCTGTGTGAATTATCTTGTCATTTTGACAAGATAATTCAGGAGCCATAATTCGGCATCTGGTAGAATTAAAATCGTCTATACAACTAAATTTGAGGATTAAATCTGGTGCTTGCCTGAGTGAAAATATACTGGATCTAAAGATTGCTCAAATAGAATTCAAACATTAGTCGAGAATATGTTTAATAATCCGATAATCAATTAAGCAAAAAATATAAAATAATAGAGCTTTTAGGAAAATTTGTGCTGGAATTTCATAGTCAATTACTGCTTTAACAAATTAATTTGACCTACATACAACTGTTAGGGAAGATAATGAAGAAAGATGAAGTCAGCGGTTTTATTGAGTAGGAGCAGAGTGAATGGCAAGTGCCAGGATTTTGATAGTAGAAGATGAAATCCTAGTCGCCAGGGAAATTGAAAGCCACTTACACAAGATGGGATATGAAGTGGTCAGCATTGCTGTGACAAGCAATACAGTTATCCAGCAAGTTACAGAAAGTATGCCCGACTTAGTGCTGATGGATATTAACCTGCAAGGGAGTCAAGATGGAATCAAGCTGGCGGGAGAAATTAGCGATCGCTTCCAGATTCCAGTGATTTATATTACTGCTTATGCTGATGACAGCACTTTAGAACGGGCAAAACTGACTAACCCCTTTGGCTATGTACTAAAACCCTTTACGCCACAAGATTTGCGTGTGGCTATTGAACTGGCACTGTTCCGACAGCAGACTGGTAAACAGGAGTTATCAATCACCCCAACAGATATTTTGTCCACAGATGGGGTAAGTGGACTACCTCCCACTAAACTGAAAATCATCCTGGGCTATATTCAAGAAAACCTCAACCAAGAATTGAGTCTGGAGACGCTGGCAACTCAAGTTGGGATGAAAAGTGACTACTTTGCGCGACTGTTTAAACTATCCACAGGAAAATCAGTTCACCAGTATATAATTCAGCAGCGTGTGGAACGAGCAAGACATCTATTAAGGGCAAGTAGTCTCACTATTGCTGACATTGCCCTAGAATGCGGATTCGCCAATCCCAGTCACCTCGCACTTCATTTCAAACGAATTGTCGGGGTTGCACCCAAACAATTTCGTCACTTTTAAAAAAAGACAAAAGGTAAAAGATTCTTGTCTTTGACTTTTTACAACCGTTAATCTTGGTATTAAGCCTTGCGGGAAATGTTATCAGAGAATCTGTGGCAACGGGGACTATATTTCTTCGGTATAGCGATCGCTTTTGGGCTGGGCATAGTCTGGGAACGGATAAGGCAAAAAAATGCTGTTTGTGACACAAACTTATGTCAAATCCAGGAAAGTGAAGCCAGACTACAACTAGCACTTAAAGCTGCTCACATGGGTATCTGGAACTGGAATATGCTGACCGGAGAAACAAACTGGACACAGGAAACAGAACACCTTTTTGGCATGACTCCCGGTACATTTGATGGCAGACATGAAACCTTTTTGAATTGTGTCCATCCTGATGACCGAGAATTGCTAGAGCAGGTGGTTCAAAAAGCCATCCAGGAACACAAACTCTATCAACATGAATATCGCATTATCTGGGCAAACGGCAGCATTCACTGGATTGAGAGTAACGGGCAAGTTGTATATGACAATAACAATCAGCCTGTACGTATGACTGGAACCGTGATCGATATTAGCGATCGCAAATTTATCCAAGCCACCCTTCAACGACAAACTCTCCAAGAACTAGCATTTAACCGAGTCATTCAAACAATTCGCAACTCCCTTGACATCAAGATAATTTTTACAACTGCTGTCAAAGAATTTACTGAACTATTGCAAATGGATGGAGCCGCCATCATTCAATATCTACCAGAGCAACAGTACTGGAAAAGTTTGGCAGAATATCTCCAAAGTCCAGAAAGTTTATCCACCTTTGAACTAGAGATTAGCGATCGCGATAATCCCGTTGCGGAACGGTTGAAACAACGAGAAATCTTAATCATTGAAGACACACGCACCTTTACTGATCGAGTAAATCCAAAAGTGGCTCAAGAGGTTTCTCAAGTTTCCTGTGGTTGGTTCATTCTGCCTTTAGAAGTGAATGGGATAGTTTGGGGATCGATTTCCGCCCATAAATCACCACCACCATTACTGTTAACAGAAGATGAAATTCGTTTAGCGCGTTGGTTTGCTGATCAATTGGCGATCGCTATTCAGCAGGCAAATCTTTATCAACAAGTGCAACAGTTAAATCGGGAATTGGAACTACGGGTGCAAGAACGCACGGCGGCGTTACAAGAGAGCGAAGAAAAATTCCGCCAGATTGCCGAAAACATCAATCATGTCTTTTATATTGAAGATAAAAACGAACAGATTATTTATGCCAGTCCTAGCTATGCAGATATTTGGGGACAAACTGTCGATACACTTTACCAAAACTCCAACAGCTGGTTAGATGCAGTGCATCCAGAAGACCTTGATCGCATCATCGCCGAAAGAGTTATTCTCCGCAAATACCATCGAGGGGAAATAGAATATCGCATTATCCGTCCCAATGGCGAAATTCGCTGGATTAGCGATCGCTACTTTCCCATTCACAATCCCCAAGGCGAGATTTACCGCATTGCTGGACTTGCCGAAGATATTACTCATCGCAAACAGGCGCAACTACGATTGCAACGTCAGGCCGAAGCCGACCAACTTTTAGCAACTATCGCCCAAATGATGAATCAATCTATCAAGTTAGACGAAGTTCTGGCAACTTGCTTAGAGCAGATTCGGCAATTTTTGCAATGCGATCGGGTGCTTGTTTGCCGCTTTGCTAGTAATTACAACATCTTGGTGGAGCTAGAAGCTGTTTCTTTACCTGAGTTGTCTCTTTTCGGACAAGCGATCGCCGATCCTTGTTTTGATCAAGATTGGGTGGAACGCTATCACCAAGGTTATATTACTGTTTGCCATGATGCCCAATCTCCAGACATCCCACCTTGCTATGCTAAACTTCTAGCCCAAATGCAGGTGCGAGCAAATATAGGAGTGTCGATTTTGCAAGCCGAGCAAATGTGGGGATTGCTGATGGTTCATAATTGTCATACACCCCAGCAATGGCAACCTGATGAAATTAATCTCCTCAAACAACTAGGGTTACAAATCGGTATTGCCAGTCAAAAAGCCAGCCTTTATAGACAACTAGAAAATCAGTTAGCTCAAAAAGAAATTCTGCTCAAAGAAATTCACCACAGAGTCAAAAATAATCTACAAGTCATCTCATCGATGCTGTGGTTACAAACAGAGGCCACTAATCATCCAGCAGTTTCCCAGGCCTTAGAAGACACACGCCATCGTCTTCGAGCTATGTCGCTGATTCACGAAACCCTTTACCAACAAGACAACATTGGGCAGAGTAATTTCAATAACTACATCCGGCGTTTAGCCAGAAGTATCTTAGCATTTTGTAGCATTCATCCAGAGCAAATTAAATTGCGCTTTCACCTGCAACCAGTTGTCTTCAATTTAGAAACTGCAATGCCTTGTGGGTTATTGCTGAATGAACTGATTACCAATGCTATTAAGCATGGCTTTTCGGATGGGCGCAAAGGAGAAATTTGCATTACTCTAAAACAAATATTCCCCGCAGCAGCCCAACATACTGTGGCCACTACATTGACATTTCAAGAGGCACCGCGTCCTCAAAAAACGCCATCTCAAGCTCGCTCACAGTATATTCTCACGATTCAAGACAATGGGGCTGGTATTCCCGAATCTTTAAATCTCAAGCAACTGAAATCTTTAGGGCTGAAGATTGCCTACGATTTAGCTCTGCAACTGGAGGGCAAACTAGAGCTTGAGCGTACTAGTGGCACTCTATTTCGTTTGACTTTCTCAGCGTTGGAATATGGAAAGCGATTTTAAGAAAATTATCCAACATGATGTAATGAACTTAAGAAATAAACTAGTCAAATCACACAAATGACAATACAAGATGCACGACAATATGCCCCAGCCACCGATCGCAATCGAGAACCAATTCTCGAAGTGCTTTTAAAAGTCTTGCCTGGGAGTGGTACAGTCTTGGAAATTGCCAGTGGTACAGGTGAACACGCAGTATATTTTGCATCCAAACTCAAAAATTGTCTGTGGCTGCCAACAGATGTTAGTCCACAAGCCAGAGCCAGCATCGTTGCCTGGACTGAACATTATGAGTGTAAAAACATTTATTCACCACTGGAGCTTGATGTAAAAGAACCAGTCTGGGTAGTTGAGAAACAGACAGCAACCCAGTGGCTGAATACGTCACCAATTACTGCGATCGTCAATATTAATATGATTCACATTTCACCGTGGTCAGCTTGTTTAGGATTAATGGCAGGGGCTGGTCGCATCTTACCTGTTGGTGGCATCCTCTATTTATATGGGCCTTTTAAACAAGGTGGAGAACATACAGCACCAAGTAATGCAGTTTTTGATGAATATTTACGCGCCCAAAACCCAGAATGGGGGGTGCGTAACTTAGATGATGTCATAGCCGTAGCTAAAGCAGAACGTCTTGTTGTGAAGCAGATTGACAAAATGCCTGCCAATAATCTCTCAGTAGTTTTTGAACGGGCTGAAAAGTAACTTTTGTTTGATGTTTGCGGACATCCTGTTTAATTTTGGATTGGTATGAATTCAGCTAATCGACGTACTCCTTCTTGTATTTTCTGATTGCTGAGTTCAGCATATCCAAATATAAATTCGCTACCAGGACTATCTTTTAAATATTGAGGATAAGCTGCCCCAATATTTACTCCAGCAAGCGCCGCACGCTGAACTATTTCATCATCGCTGAGTTGGGTATTGAATTTTACCATTAAGTGCATTCCGGCATTTTCTCCCAGAATTTCGATTTTTTCGCCAAAATACTGAAATAAAGACTGCACTAAAGTTTGCCTGCGCCCATCGTAAAGCGATCGCATCCTTCTAATATGTCGTTCTAAATGTCCTTCGCTAATAAAATCAGTCAAGGCATACTGTTCTAATAAATTACATTGCCGATCTGCTAACCATTTCCCACGGGCAAATATTGGGACTAAATTTGCTGGTAAAACTAAATAACCCAGACGCAAAGCCGGAAAGAGTACTTTAGAGAATGTCCCCACATAGATGACTGAGTTACCTTGGTCTAATCCTTGCAATGCTGGTATGGGTCGCTCACCATAACGATACTCACTGTCATAGTCATCTTCAATAATCATTACCCTTGATTTTTGCGCCCAAGCTAATAACTCTAATCTACGAGCCAGAGATAATGTCGCACCTGTCGGAAATTGGTGTGATGGCGTGACATAAACCAGCTTAACTTTAGGAATTATAGCTGTTGTTAAATGATTGACGATTAACCCTGATTTATCTACACTTACAGGGAATAAATTAGCTCCCTGCGCTAAAAAAGCTCGTCTAGCACTTAAATAACCAGGGTCTTCCACCGCTACCCAATCACCCCGATCAATTAATATCCGAGTAATTAAGTCAATACCCTGTTGTGAACCACCAACAATAATGATTTGCCCTGAATTACATTTCACGGCTCTGGATCGAGATAAATAAGAAGCGATCGCCTCCCGCAGAAGTAGATAACCTTGAGAGTCGTAAGTATAATCAAGAACATATTTATTAGCTTGACAATGGCGAGACAAAAGCTTACGCCACAACTTGATGGGAAACTGATCAAAAGCTGGTCGTCCATAACTAAAGCTAATACTTACATCTGCTTCTGGTAGGTGTAAATATTTGCCCTGACTTAAACTTTTGCCATAGGTTGATAAAGATATGGAATCATAAATTTGTTGTGATTTTGCCTGAATTGGTGTGGTGTTGAGTAATTCATCAGGAAGTTGACGACAGACAAATGTACCTGAACCAAGAATTGTTTCTAGATAGCCTTCACTCAGGAGCATCTCATAACTTTGGGTGACAGTGGCGCGGGAAATAGTAAGCAATTGAGCCAGTACACGGGTTGAAGGCAATTTTTCTCCTGGGGTTAACCTTCCGCTAAGAATTGCTTGACGAATTTCTGTGTAAACTTGACGATGCAAAGATAAAGCGGCTTTGGGGTCGATATTAATCACAAAATCCATTCGAGTGCCAAAGATAAGTGGACTGATAATTTAATTAAAAAGTGGCTCTTGTATCATTCCACTTACCTGATTACTCTAACGATATAGAGTTGAAAGTTCCATTCATGCCTCAACCACAAGCTCCCAGCCCAAGAAGCACAGTTAAACGCACACCCCAAAGAGCTAACTACGAAAGCGAAACCATTTATCAAATATTAGATGAAGGATTAGTCTGTCATATAGGTTTTATTGCCAACGGACAGCCTTTTGTAATTCCTACAGCCTATGGACGGGTTGAAGATACATTGTATATTCATGGTTCACCTGCAAGTCGAATGTTGCGATCGCTGCAACAAGGTATTGATGTCTGCGTAACAGTGACTTTAATTGATGGGTTAGTATTAGCGCGATCAGCGTTTCACCACTCCATGAATTATCGCTCAGTCGTCATCTTTGGTAAAGCAACTCTAGTCAGGGATACAGAACAGAAATTAGCGGCGTTGCAAGCATTTACAGAACACGTAATTTTGGGCAGATGGCAAGAAGTGCGATCGCCAAATCATCAGGAATTAGCCAAAACAATAGTACTATCTCTCCCACTCACAGAAGCCAGTGCTAAAATTCGCGCTGGTGGGCCGATTGATGATGAAGTTGATTATCAAATACCAGTATGGGCAGGCGAAATACCTTTAAAATTAACGGCATCTGTACCCATAAACGATGCTCAATTAGCTCCTGATATTGCAGTATCAGCCAATCTGAGGAACTACAGCAGACCACAGAAACTTGATTAACTAAAACCTCTGCGTTACTTAGGGCTTAAAAAATCCAGAAATATGTCAGCGCCAGAGTCACAACAGTTAACGGGAGACCAAATCGCAAATGCTCCCCAAAGGTCAACCGATATCCTTTTTTAGCAACGGCCTCCGCTACAATCAAATTGGCGACAGAACCCAACAGCGTCAAATTTCCTGCCAGTGTAGAAGCCGCCGCCAGTAGTAGCCAAGTTTGCATACTGGGATGAGGAATGAGGTGATGTAGCAGCAGTACAGCCGGCACATTAGATACCAGATTCGACAACAATACTGTTACTCCCAGAATGCTTAAGGGATCATGAACGAAACGGGCAAACGATTCCAGCGCACCAAGTTTCTGCACACCCTCCGTCAAGATAAACAGCCCACAAAACATCAGTAGTAAATCCCAATCCACCTTTTGCAAAATTCGCTCTGGCTTGAGCCGACGTGTGACTAGTAATAGTCCAGCAGCAACTAGGGTAGCCTCCGCAGTGGGAATTCCCAACAAAAATGCTCCTAGCAAGCCTGTAGTAATCAGCAGACTCTTGGCTAACAAAGGTTTGAAAATATGGTAACGGGGTAATTCTACTTTCAAATAGGGACGCAGCGATCGCACCTCTGGATACAAACACCATAACCAAACTACTTGGATTGCCAAACTGACAAACGCTAGTGGTGTCAAAGCTTTGGCAAAATCCAGATAACCAATACCAGAAAAAGAACCGATTAAAATATTCTGCGGATTGCCGCTGAGGGTAGCAACAGAACCAAGATTTGTTGCACCAGCCAATGCTAATACGTAGGGAACAGGGTTGAGATTGAGTAATTGCGTGATACCGACTACCAGAGGTGTGAGGATGAGGGCGATCGTATCATTGAGAAATAGTGCTGAAAGAAAGCCGCTCCCAAAAGTTAGGACTATAGAGTTGTTGGGAAATAACTGAGAGTTGCGTTGAAATTCTGATCCCTGTGGTTTTTGATGTAATTTTTATGCTGCCATCAAGTAGAAGTTCCATAATCCAGCAGCAGTCAACATTAAATGATCGTC
>NZ_JADEWI010000126.1 GCF_015207705.1 Nostoc sp. LEGE 06077 | reverse complement strand
CATATCTTTGCAGTTCATTGAAATTGTTGGAAAAAGTGCAATTTTGAGTAGTGTTTGACAGGGGAGAACAGCAGCCCGAGTTTCGCCGCTAATACGCCTTGAAAATAGGTGATATTGTACCGCTGGTCTATCTGTTCGCCCTGTTTTTCTCATAAACTTGGACAGTACCTATTGGATGTAGCCAAGAGCAACAATCCTGAATTTATGTGCAAAATTCGAGAAAAACCGTCAGGCAAAATCAACTTTAAACCAACCCTGACATGAACAAACAAGACCAAAATTCAGCTACTTTACTGCGCTATTGCGTTGGTATAGATGTTAGCAAAGATAACTTACAAGTATGCGTATCTTTGATAGATACCAATGGTAAAGTAACCATAAAGGGAAGCGGTAAAATCAACAATAAAACGACGGCTTTTGAGAGTTTTTTGACATGGGTTGATAAGCATTGTAAAGATAAATCTCTACCTGTCCGCTTCGTGATGGAATCCACAGGTGTCTATCACGAGCAACTTGCTTGGTATCTATTCCAAAAAGATTTGGCCGTTAGTGTGGTGCTTCCAAACAAAGCCAAACACTATCTAAAAAGCATCGGTAATAAATCAAAGAATGATAGTATAGATGCCAGAGGTTTAGCCCAAATGGGCTTAGAGCAAAACTTAAAACTTTGGAAGCCTCTCTCGAAGAATATTTATCAGTTAAGGATGCTAACTCGTCACTATCAGACACTTCAAGAGTTAAAAAACCAATCTGAGAATCAACAGCATGCTATTTTACACAGCCAAGTGATTGATAAATTTACGCTAAAACACTTGGAGAAATTGATAAGATTGTACGATCAACAGATTGATGAAACTAAACAACAGATTGCCAAACTGATTGAAAAAGACACAATTCTTAAACCTAAAATTGAGCAGTTATGTCAAATCAAAGGTTTAGGCTTATTGTCTGTAGCTACTATTATAGCTGAAACTAATGGTTTTACTGGTTTTGAAAATATCCGCCAGTTAGTCAGCTTTTCAGGCTATGATGTAGTCGAAAATCAATCGGGAAATCGTGTAGGAAAGACAAGAATCTCTAAAAAGGGTAGTAGCCGAATTAGACGTATCTTACACTTGCCCGCATTCAATGCAGTACGCTTCGGAGAGCCGAGTTGTCAAGCCTTATTTGAGCGTGTCTTTGAACGTACCCAAATCAAAATGAAAGGCTATGTAGCTGTCCAAAAAAAGTTATTAACCAAGTGCTATGCCATCTGGAAAAATGACACTCAATATGACCCAAATTACAATTCCAACAATGTCAAAGAACAAAAAAATATGGACAAAAAAATAGTCCCGACAAGCGGGACTATGCAGGATATAGCTGCTTAAAACAGCTATTCCGATTAAGTCCCAAATTTATTAAAAAAATCCTAATTCAAAACTTGCATTTTAAGACAGTACCAGC
>NZ_JADEWI010000125.1 GCF_015207705.1 Nostoc sp. LEGE 06077 | reverse complement strand
TTGCGAAGATAAAAAGAGTAATCGAGACTTAGCCAAAGTTCGAGTTGTCGGTGAGCATATTAATCGGAAACTAAAGATATTTAAAATCTTGTCTGACCGTTATCGCAATCGGAGAAAAAGATTTAGTTTGAGATTTAATCTCATCGCTGGTTTGTACAACTATGAGCTTCGTCTCCCTAAAACTGAATCTGCTTAACTGACTTTTGCAAGAGGTCTACTGAATAATCAACCTCCGGAGTTAGAATGCGATCGCCTCTCCAGTTCGGTTAAATACTGTTAATGCACTCGATCACAAGCTTTGACCAAGTGTATGGCTGAAATAGTTTAATCGAAACTTTGAGTAATGCAGCTGCTTGGGCAAAAACTTCTTCTCAATGTGCTTTGTGAAGAGGTGGAAAGCACTTCGTAGCTACAGTGCCTGACGCGATCGCACTCTAGAAAATGTTGCCCACAACAACAAACAGGACAAGGGAGGGAATTACGTAAGTATCACAAGCGAAGGCAACGAATACGCTTTTCTCTAATACCTGACAGTTATTCCTCATAATCTCTTTACTACAGACAAAATCCTGCATCAACTTCTATTTCTGCCTTAGCAATTGGGTCATCCTCATCATCATTAAAGAATCCATCATCTTTAGAATCTTGTTCCAAAATATTTGATCCGGCTGGTTCTGAGAGAACAGGTAGCGAGTCAGGACTTGGCTTAGTAGAATCAAAAAAAGAAACTGAAGGAGGAAGCAAATTAGCTGAAACAGGAGTTATCCCTCTTTTGTGACTTTAGGGAGAAAAAATATTAACTAGCAAGGGAAAAAGTGACTGGAGAAGCACGCAAGTCATTCATGAAGTCGATTAATTTTAAGAAGCAACGTTTCATACCAGGAATGTTAAATACTGTCAGCCAAGGTTGAATTAAACAGTAAAAAATATATGGTTGAATAATCAATCTCAGGTTATTCAAGGCACTCTTCCATGTTGTACCTGATTCCCACCTTATCACCTAAACGTTGGAACAGTTTGGTAAAGCTATTGTGGTATCCCTTGGTAGTTTCCTTAAGGCTTGATGATTTGTAATTTATATAACCTTCCCAAAGTTCTGTAACTTTGGGTGGAATCTCAGGTTCAGCGATACTAATTACTGATTGAGGTTTGTACTTGTTCAGAGTCGGATCAAAATTTCCTGAAGCAATATCCAACTCAATCTGATTTTTCTTAGCTTCTGCGGCTTTACGGTTTATTTTTATATCGGATAAACCAAGAGATAGATAGTATCTTTTACCTCCATAACGAAACCGTAGTTGTAATCGGCTATTGGAATCAATGATAGAGGAATCTATCCCACTAATATCAGCAATATGATAATCTGCTATTGATGAAGATAAGTTGTATTAGGGTATGGCTGGGCGATTTGAAGGATTAAGCGACCTGGAATGGAAGTTGTTTGAAGATATATTCC
>NZ_JADEWI010000124.1 GCF_015207705.1 Nostoc sp. LEGE 06077 | reverse complement strand
TGGCTACAGCTATAACCCTCTTCTGTCACTTTCCGGGTATTCTGAATAAAAGAATAAAAAAAGAAAACCCTGAAAGGTAAGTGGGGCAATGGATGTAGAGTTACAAATTCTGAAACATTTAGCAAGAGATGCTCACCCAACAGTTGCCATCATAGATGAATATTGTGCAGAGTATAAAGACCTGTTTAAGGAAGTAAGAAATTATGAGTGCTTCAAATATTTACACATGGGGATAATATCAACTATAAAACGAAAATCATTACCAGAGATAGCAAAGGTAGTGAGCATAAACTCAGCCCAGTCATTACATCATTTTCTAGCTAATTCAGATTGGTCAGTAGATGAATTAAAACAACGAAGATTAAATAAAGTCAAGCAAGCATTGAATGGTCAGGCGATTACAGTAGTAATAGATGAAACTGGAGATAGAAAAAAAGGTAAAAAGACTGATTATGTAGCTAGACAATATTTAGGAAGCGTAGGAAAAGTAGATAATGGAATAGTTTCAGTTAACGCCTATGGAGTTTACGCTAACATAACTTTTCCATTAATATTCAAAGTATTTAAACCAAAAGGAACACTCTTCGAGTCAGATAAATATAAAACTAAAATAGAGTTAGCATCAGAGATAATTACAGAGTTAATGGAATCAGGCTTCAATATTGAGTTAGTATTGGCTGATAGTTTATATGGTGAAAGTAGCCAATTTATTAGAAAAATAGCTGAATATAACTTAGGTTATGTGGTATCGATTAGAAGTAATCATGGAGTCTGGTTGCCTTCAGAGCAAAGTGTTAGGGCGAATAAGTGGTGTAAATTCTCCAGAACATTTAGCAATCAAAAATCAGAGACTAGATATATCCGAGAAATAATTTATGGTAAAAAAAGAGCCATAACTTACTGGGAAATAACTACTGACCCAGAAACCTTACCAGAAAATTCTACCTCCTTCGTGATGACGAATCTTCAAGGGAATTTGAAGAAGATTTTAGGCGACTTATATGGATTAAGAACCTGGGTAGAATATGGTTTTCGGCAGTGCAAACAGGAATTGGGGTGGACAGATTACCGTTTCACTAATTTCCAACATATTGAGAGATGGTGGGAGATTATTTTTAGTGTTTATACGATGATTAGTTTAAATTCTCCAGTCTTCTTAGGCTTGAATCAATCTCATCAACTTGAGACTGAAGCACAAGAAAATAATGATGTTGATTTTTCTAATCATCCGCAATGGAATCATGAATCTGGATGGAAGAATACTTTAAATAATCTGCGTCTTATTATCCAACCACTTTTACTATTTTGGTTAATTTATCCCTGGTTAAGTATTTTCCCTAGTTCAGATTTGTTACTAGGATTCAATCATTTAATTGCCGCAATGAATCAATTTAAACCCTGTTATGCTTCTGGATGATTTAGCTTCTTTACTACTTGCTTAGTCCGGAAAGTGACAGAAGAGGGATA
>NZ_JADEWI010000096.1 GCF_015207705.1 Nostoc sp. LEGE 06077 | reverse complement strand
TGTTTTCTCAGCCGCTCACGTAATTCCTCGGCTGACTCTTTTATTTTTACTTTGGTGACTCCTGCCATGAACGTCTGCTCATATTTCTGATTTAACTATTTCTATCATGTTTTTCGTGAATTGGTATTACCTAATTCGTTTCTTGGATTTGCAAGCGGACAGTGTGTTCTGTTGTTCCGCTGAGTTGTAGTTCCATAACTTCTGTACCCAAAGGTTCGATGCAGCTAAGAAGCGATCGCAAGTTTGGTGTGCTGGCACCAGTATCTACATATAATCTATCTGCTAAACTACTGATGCGTTTCCAAGTCATATATAACTTGCCAATGAGTTGTTCCATTTGCGAAGCTTGATTGACTAAATCAGCCGCTACACTTAGACAGCCAACTCTGTGAGCTTCTTCTAAGGCGGTTTCTATGTCTACTTCTTCTTTAACTAGTGCTTGGACTTGTGCCGCGGATTTGAGATATTTGGCTAACTGACGCGCTTCTGTAGTTACCTGCTTAATAGTATCTATGTCAGGGTTGGCAATGATTTCTTTTTGAATAAATTTTTGGTGTTGTTCTGGTAATTTTTCCATTTCTTTTACCAGTGGGGCAATATATCGCGGTGGTAATGAATTATCTGCGGCTTTTACCTTTACTGGTTCAGGGATTAAATCTGAAGACATCGCCATCCATTCATCAGCGAGTTGACGGACTTCTCGGCGTGTAATGCGATCGCCTTTTTGGGCAGCTTCACTCACCATTTGTTGCACTTCTGGGGAAGATTTAGCTGTTTCGACAAAGGCGCGTTTGCTAAAGTTATTAACTGCGGAAGGTTCCAGTCGCCCTTCTTCTAAAAGAGTATCAGCACTATTGGCTAGTTGAATCCAAGAGTAAGCTTGACTCTTGCTGATTTCTCGTTCCTTCAGCCATTTCAGAAAGCCTGTACCCCTACCATCGCCACCTTTTTTCTCTCTATCACGTACTGCTCTTAAAATTCTCCCACGCCAAATTTCTGTTTGTAGGTCAAAGCGATCGCATACTTGCCAAGCTATATCCAACTGCTGTAAAAAATCAGACTCAGGAATTTGCTCATCTTCTGGATCTGGCAATTCAAAACTAAGATCAGTTGGCTGTTGTAGGGCAGCAGCAAGGTCATTAATAGCGTCGGTATCTTGCACGGTGGAAAACTGACTAGGGTATGCGTCGGCTTATTATGACATAATCTGCGTGTGATAAAGCATGATTATGGAATTAGTACCTGGTGCAGCAGGCGGTTTGAGTGTGGGTACTGATGATAAAAATTTTGGTTCCTATGTGTATATGGTAGGTAGAAGTAATTAAAGCAGGTGTTAAGGGTATAGGGTAAACGTGTTTGATTTTCACCTAAACCCATTCACTCCTACACCCTTATATCCCTAATTAAACTACACGTTAAATAGGAATAACAGGACATCTCCTTCTTGGACGATGTACTCTTTGCCTTCACTTCTGACTAAGCCTTTTTCTTTTGCACCTTTCATCGAGCCATGTGCTACTAAATCATCATAAGCAACGGTTTCAGCGCGAATAAATCCCCGTTCAAAATCAGAGTGAATTACACCTGCGGCTTGGGGTGCAGACATACCTGCGTGAATTGTCCAAGCGCGGGTTTCTTTAGGTCCACTGGTGAAATATGTCCGTAAACCTAACAAGGCATAAGTGGCGCGAATCAAAGACTTCAAGCCGCCTTCTTTCACACCTAAAGATTCTAAGAAATCTGCTTTGTCTTCTTCAGCTAATTCGACTAATTCTGCTTCTACTTGTGCAGAAACGATAACTACTTGAGCATTTTCTTGCGCTGCAATTGGCCGGACTCTTTCGACAAATTCATTACCTGTGGCTAAGTCATCTTCGGAAACATTGGCCGCATAGATAATTGGCTTACTAGTGAGCAATCCTAGCCCTTGAATAATTGCAGATTCTTCTTCATTTAAACTGACTTGACGTACAGATTTACCTTCATTTAAAGCGGCAATTAATTTTTCGAGAACGGTGATTTCAAACTGAGCTTCTTTGCTGGTGCGGGCTTGTTTGCGAGTGCGTTCAATGCGGCGCTCAATTTGGGCTAAGTCTGCTAAACCAAGTTCTAAATTAATGATTTCAATATCCCGTGCTGGATCAACAGAACCGGCAACATGGATAATGTCATCATTCTCGAAACAACGCACTACATGAACGATCGCATCAACTTCTCGAATGTGCGATAAAAATTGATTCCCCAGTCCTTCACCTTGACTTGCACCTTTCACCAAACCGGCAATATCCACAAACTCAACACGGGCTGGGATAATTTGTACAGAACCGGAAATTTGCGACAGCACATTTAACCGTTCATCCGGTACTGCGACAACGCCGACATTCGGTTCAATCGTGCAGAAGGGAAAGTTAGCAGCCTCCGCTTTCGCATTGGCTACTACGGCATTAAATAAAGTAGATTTTCCGACGTTGGGAAGTCCGACAATTCCGGCTCTTAGCATTTTGGAGTTTAGGTTTTGGATTTTGAATTAAACTACTAAGATAATTCAAACAGGTTCGGGTATGGTTTGGGGAATTGTACCGGGGACAGTTTGGGGAATTGGGGCGGGGACTGTCTGGGGAATTGGTTCCGGTACAGGTTCGGGAATTCCTGGATTCGGTGTCGGTTCCGGTCTGGGTAGGGGGT
This sequence comes from Nostoc sp. LEGE 06077, assembly GCF_015207705.1. GTDB lineage: Bacteria > Cyanobacteriota > Cyanobacteriia > Cyanobacteriales > Nostocaceae > Nostoc_B. The sequence continues at coordinate 11,605 of NZ_JADEWI010000096.1, read as the reverse complement.
TTGGCTGCGGGGTCGGAATTTGCGGTTCAGGAATGGAAATAGCTTGGATATCAATCATGGGTACTCTGGTTATATTATCTGACTATCCCCAAACTAGATGATTACCTTTGATGCTGACATCTGCCTAGCAAATGGAAAAAGGCTGAAGTATGAAGTCTGAAGTATGAAATGTTGTAGGTGATAGGTGATAGGTGACAGGTGACAGGTTACTAGAAGCAGAGGTGTAAGGTATGAGGATATAGATTTTCGATTCCCTTAAACCCCCATCCCCCTAAATCCTTATACCCCTGTCTAGCAAAGTCAAACTTCTGCTGGGTGATATTCTTGTTGTCGTTCAACGAAGGTTTGCACTCGGTTGCGGTAGTTTCTGATGGTGTCGTCTACCCAATCGCGATCGCTACTGTTTGCATATAAATGTACTAATGGCTCACTGGCATCGGGTAAAACTAACAGCCAATTATCATCGAAAGGTTGACCAATTTTTACACCATCGATGAGTTCGAGGTTTTGGGCTGGGTGAGTTTCTACCAAGTAACGCATTAATGCACCCTTAGCAGTCCAAGGACAGCGAATTGTCTGGGTTCTATGAATTACGCGGGGTAATTCTGAACGCGCAGTTGCGAGCGATCGCTCTTGAATTGTCAGCATTTCAATAATTTTGGCAATGCAGAACATGGAATCAAAACCTGGATGCAGTTGGGGGAAAATGAAACCAGTCTCGCCACTACCGCCTAACACTACATTGGAATTTCTTTGACAAGCTTCCATTAAAGCTGTCGGGTTAGCCTTAGTCCGAATCACTCTCCCATCGTGGCGACGGGCGACTTGTTCCACTGCGCTGGAGGCGTGAACTGGGACAACTACTGTACCTCTGGGGTTAGATGTTAATATCATATCCACCATCAGGGCAGTTAACATTTCTCCGCGAATCGCAAAGCCAGATTCATCTACTAAAATTAGCTGTTCACCATTAGCCGAGACTTGCACACCAAAATTAGCTTTGAGTGCTTCCACTACATGACCTAGCTGAGTCAACAGTCCTTCCCGATCAGCGGTGGTGACAGCGTGTTTATTCAAACTGGCGTTCAGTACTACTGCATCTGCGCCAAATTTATCTAACATTTGGGGTAAAACAGCCCCAGACACAGCATAAACATAATCAATGACGATTTTGGCGCGACTGTTGGTGAGGGTAGAAACGTGCAGTAATTTCTCAAAGGCGGTGCAGTAACGATCAATGACTTGGCTGGGATAAGCAACATCACCAACTTCATGAATCAACGCCCGCCGCATATCTTCTTTAAAATAAGCCCCTTCAATTTTCTTTTCTTGGGCTTTGGAAATGTTAATCCCTTTGGCATCCATGAATTCAATCAAAATGTAGTCGGGGCGATCGGGATGTACCCTGACATGGATACCGCCAGCCACAGACATAGTAGGAATAACTGTTCGGGCAATGGGGATAGCAGTAGCATCAAGGTTTTGAATATCCACCCCTACAGACATTAAACCGGCAATGAGCGATCGCGTCACCATCCGAGACATATTTCGTTGGTCTCTTGACACCGTAACCTTAGAACCGGGTTTTAAAGTAGAACCGTAAGCCGAACCTAACCGCACAGCAAATTCTGGAGTAATATCAATATTTGCCAAACCTTGTACACCACGTTGCCCAAATAAATTTCGTTGGGCAGTATTACCCCAAATCAAGTTGATGTTTAAAATCGCACCAGACTCAATTTTTTTACTCGGCCAAACACGCACACCAGTACTAATTTGCGCTTCTTCGCCCACCGTAGATAACGAACCGACCACAGCCGCTTCTAATACATGAGCGCGACGGTCAACACGGCTACCACGGGAAATTACACAGGCGCTGAGATGTGCTTCTTCACCAATAAATGCCCCATTCCAGACAATCGGACGCTTAAGATTAGCATCAGCCCCAACTGTAACGTTATCACCAATCACAGTTCCCGCTTCAATCTGCACTCTAGCCCCAATTCGGCAATTGTCACCGATAATTGTGGGAGTTTCAATATGAGCCGTCGTGTCAACAAAAGTATTTTGTCCTATCCAGATACCGGGCGAAATTTCTTCATAAATAAAGTCGAGTTTTACCTTACGATCTAAAGCATCATATTGCGCTTCCCGATAAGCATCTAAATGACCCACATCGCACCAGTAACCTTGGGCAATATAACCATACATGGGTTCATTTTTTGCCAAAAGTAAGGGGAATAAATCTTTAGAAAAGTCAGATTCGGTGTTAACTGGTAAATAATCTAAAACTTCGGGTTCCAGAATATAAATACCCGTGTTGACTGTATCTGAAAAAATTTCGCTTGTAGAGGGTTTTTCTAAAAATCGCTTAATTTTTCCGGCTTCATCGGTAATTACTACCCCAAATTCAATGGGATTGGGAACCCTAGTTAAAATCAAAGTGGCTTTTGATTGTTTTTGTTGATGAAATTCTAGTGCTGCTGTTAAGTCAAAATCTGTGATGCTATCGCCACTAATTACTAAAAAAGTTTCATCCAGAAGTTCGGCAATATTTTTGACACAGCCTGCTGTCCCTAGCGGCTGATCTTCTTCCACTGCGTAGGTCATTTGTACGCCAAAATCGCTACCGTCTTGAAAATAATCTCGCAAAACATCAGGTAAGTAATGTAATGTTGCAATTACTTCTGTGATTTGATGTCTTTTGAGAAGATTGATAATGTGTTCGGCTATGGGACGATTAAGAATCGGCACCATAGGTTTGGGTAAATCGCAAGTTAAGGGACGAAGCCGTGTCCCTGAACCGCCTGCCATCAGTACTGCACGCATAAATCCTCCTAAACTATTTGCAGCCTTAGCTGCTTGCATACCCATGAAAATAGTTGGTTGTGTCTTTCATTAGTGTCCTATAGATGTTCTAATTTCTGGAACTTCCACAAGAGACATCTAAAATAAATGTTAAGCATATTTACTCAACACAGCAGCCTATTTGTCTAAAAAAAATTAAGAAATGTTTCTGGGAATCGAGTTTATTTATTATGCCAGTTTCAACCGCTTTAAAGGTAGCAAGCAAGTTGGAAAAATCACAGAGAAATCTAGAATAATATATTTCTTTTTAACTTTATAATTGAGCTTAATTAAGTTGTGGCACTAGGATACTAGGCTAACTAGCTACAATGCCCGATGCTACTTTACACTGGAATCAGAGAATGTACTAATACATCCTTCAGTAGTCTGAACATTAGGGCTAGAATCTACCTTGTGAGTATAAATTAAGAATTGCTCATATATTTTGACAATTCTTAACTTAAATTTAGTCAGTAGTGAATGGAGTTCCTGAAAATGAGCAACTTAATCGTATTTGTTTTGATAGTAGGTTATGTCGGTTTAGGTTGGAAGTTTTGGACTGGATTTACAAGGACTAACTTTACACCATCCTTACTCAATCGCATTGCTTTATCTTTGTTGTGGCCAGCTTTATTTATCGCTAATCAATCCTATCGCCGCAACTTTAGAAAAGCGTTGAAGGGTTAGTGTTAATTTTAAGTTTGCACGTATCCAGTTCTGGCGATCGCCTACATCTTAAAATAGTTTAGTTAGTTGTTTTGTTAAATTCGAGAGGCTCAGATATCCGACTTCTTCACAAAGTCGGGTATCTTGCTATTCACAAATACTTTAGGGCTACTATATAGCAATTCTCAGGCAGATGAAATACACCCCACCCGCGCTGTCGCGCACCCTCCCCTTGCCAAGGGGAGGGTTGGGGAGGGGTAATTTTGTAACCTACCAGAGTTGAAAACGCTATATTACTTAACCGATAGGTAAATTACCTGGGTTGACTGAGTGAATATATTCACTACCAGAATGTGGTCTACCGCGTTTATATCTGGCTTCTTCAGGATTACCCCATCCTAGCTGTAAAAGCATCTCTAAAAAGTTAGGATTTTCCCACTTCCATAAACTTGCCCATTCAGTTCTTTGAGCAATTCTTTCAACATCATCTATAGCAATTTGTTGATACTGTTTACTATTATTAAAACTTAAATATAAATCCATATCGCTAGTTACTTCATACCAAAAATTCAATATCGAAATTTTGGCAGATTGTAATATTGCGATGTCGCTCGTCAACCCTACTAACTCGGTATCTACTTCTGGATAGCGCAAAGTTTTGCCTTTGACTGTCATTTCGCGCCAGACAATACCGGAAACATGATGTTCTCTTTGATAATCGTGAATAGCCGTCTTAAAATCTTGATAGGCAGTAAACTTTTGGAACCCATCGGTTCTGATAAACTGGTCTATTACAGGATTGCCAGAGACAGTTACCTCTAACTTCAGACGCTCTCCTTTAAGACAAGCTTGACGTTCGGCTGCCAAAATTTGGATTAGCTCTTCGGTAGTGTAAACTTTTGACATCAGTTATTAGCCAAGGGTCAATGGTTAATAGACTATAGTTAACGCCGTGTGCAACTTTATCTTAAACCTAACCCCCAACCTCTTCCCTACAAGGGAAGGGGAGTAAGAATTAAAGCCTCTTTCCGTTGCGGGGAGAGGAATGGAAGTGGGGTTTTAAAAATAAGTCGCACATCGCTTTAGTTAATAGTTTTGAACTTTAACTATTAATTTCTACAGTTGTGATAACAGGTTATATAAACATTATCCTTTGCACTATGGTTGATGCAGTAGCTAACAGTACTAAAAATTAGGGTAGACCATCTCAGTCTACCCTGGCAGTTATTTGGCTAACTCACTACTAAATTCATTAAACGATCGCCGTTTTAATTCCACTGATTCAGAACGCGGTAATAAATCAAACACTTCGCGGAATTTATCGTCTATTTCTTCAAAGGGTACTTGACCTTTTTTGTTTAACAAGACTTCGCCTGACTGATTAAACACTACAACTTGCGGCACACCGCCAGAATAGTAATATCCTGGTTCTGTGGGATCATATTTTTCTTTGACGGGAATTGTATCAACATCAATAGCAATGATTTCTGCGGCTCGTCCGTAGAATTCCTGGACACGAGAAATTACAATGGCATATTGTTTGCAATCCCTACTGTCGTCAACATAAAATGCCAAAAACGCAGGTTTATGTTCTTTTAAAGTCTGTGCTAGTGTCTGTCTGGGTGGTACTAAGGAACCATTGCCAGAATAAACGACAAACATATTGCCATCATAAAGATCATCATTAATCCCAGCAAAAGCCGGCTTGATAGTGAACATCAGTAGACACACAAGCAACAACAGGCATTTTGATACCAAGCGTCGCCAGTCAGCCATTTGTTTTTGTAAAAAAATCAACTTTGTACTATTCATCAAAAGAAACCTTGCAAGCTATGACTTGTCCTAAGTTGGTGCTGAATTCGGCAAACTAAGCTGGATATGTAATTACACCCGCGCACTATTTTTTAAGATAACCCCTATGGGGACATGGCTGAAGTATGAAGTCTGAAGTCGGAAATTTCTTTTTCACACTTCATCCTTCGGACTTCGCACTTTCCTAGAGCATCGATTCAGTAATCAAAAACCTAACCCCCCAGCCCCCTTCCCTACGAGGGAAGGGGGAGCCAAACTCCCCTCTCCTTGTAGTGTAGGAGAGGGGTCGGGGGAGAGGTTCTTTCAAGATTACTTAATTGGTGTTCTAGCGCTGGCTTTTTGAGTCAAGATTCGCTAAACTCACAGGATTAAATTTACAACTACATTAATTACCAACCATCAGAAGATTAAGGTAAAGAAGTGGGCAAGAAAATCAAACTGATAGATAGACTAAGACTAGGTTTTGCAGTGTTGGCGGCGAAAACTGTCACCTTTGGAGTGAGATCGCTACGTTTAGGTGCTGCTAGTGTATTACCAGGGTCAATTGCGCGGCGAATTGAACCTCGATTGTTGCAATTATTGAGTCAGCAGGTGAACAATGGCGTAATTATCATTGCTGGGACTAACGGCAAAACTACCACGTCACTGCTGTTAAAAACAATTCTCGAACGCAAAGGTTATCGCGTCGCGCATAACTCCACCGGTGCAAATCTGGAAAATGGCTTGATGACGGCCTTACTAGAAAATACTAACTTGGTAGGTACGCTGGCGGCTGACTACGCCATTCTGGAAGTTGACGAAAATATTGTACCGAAGGTTTTAGCACCACTCCAGCCGCGAATTATCCTGTGTTTAAACTTGTTCCGCGACCAACTCGATAGATACGGGGAAGTAGACACCATCAGTAAACGCTGGACGAAGGTGATTTCTACACTTCCCAAGGAAACGGTGGTAATTCCCAATGCTGATGACCCGACTTTATCTTACCTCGGTCAGCAGTTGCCCCAACGGGTGTTATTCTTTGGTTTGAATGAACCAAAACAATACCTCGAATCAATTCAACACGCTGTAGATTCTATTTACTGTCCCAATTGTGGACATTCCTTAGATTACCAAGGTGTGTACTTGTCCCACTTGGGAGATTTTACTTGTCCCAGTTGCGGTTTTAGTAAGAGTAAACCAACCCTAGAAAGCAGTGATTGGGGACAAATTTTAGTTGGTTTGTATAACAAATACAATACTTTGGCGGCGGTGACTGCTGCGATTGAATTGGGAGTTGATGAAGCAACGATTAGAGATACTATTAATAACTTTCAAGCTGCTTTTGGTCGTGCCGAAGATTTAGTGATTGATGGGAAAAAGGTCAGAATTTTATTATCAAAAAATCCGGTAGGGACAAACGAAACTATTCGGGTAGTGAATCAAAGTACGGATAAAACTACACTGATGGTTTTGAACGATCGCACCCCCGATGGGACTGATGTATCCTGGATTTGGGATGTGGATACAGAAAAATTAGTCGAACGTGGCGGAACTATTGTAGTCAGTGGCGATCGCGTTTATGATATGGCTCTACGTCTCCGCTACAGCGAAAAGTCTGTGGAGAGTAACTTAAACTTAATTGTCGAGGAAGATTTGAAGCAAGCGATCGCAACTGCACTAGAACATACACCAACCGACGAAACCTTACACATTCTTCCTACTTATTCTGCCATGTTAGAAGTGCGCGAAGTCCTCACAGGCAGAAAAATTCTTTAGAGAATAGGGAATTGAGAAACTTTTTTATAATCTTTCTCATCTCCCTCACCTTTCTCCCTCCCTAAACTAAATAACTGGTATTTGGGACAATAGGAAAGAACGCGTATTCATACCAAGCCGTCCAGATAAAACTTCTCAACCACCGTTGACGCTTTTCGGGGGTAAATTCATATTCAAATACCCCGCGAGATGTATCAATAGAAGATAAATGAGAATTGCAACCACAACCATGTTGATAAGTAAAGCCATATTTAGAGGCGATACTCTGCACTTTCATTTGCATTGCAAAAACCTTACCTGCGTGTAATATTGCATCCCAAGAACGTTTATGTTTGATATCTCGCTTATCAAATCTTAAAGCGCGTTCTTCAAATACATGATCGCGGTAAATTGGTGCTAAATGTACATGATAAAAACTAGCTGGTAGTTCATAGCCAAACTCTTGAAAAAGTTCTATTCCTATCCGCGCTACTTTTACTTCATTTACAAACTTTTCTCCCTTTGATTCTACATATTCAAGCAGTATAGTAAAATCTGGATAACTAGTTTTGATAAAGTCATAACCATAAAATTCTAGGGTTTCCCAAGCTAACTTTCCAAATAGTTGGGAAAATGAAGATTTAAGATATTCTAATTCTGGACGTTCGTTAAATAAGTCAACATCACCCTGTTCTAACTTATATTGAAATAACTGTGCCATCTCAACATAACTTTGTGGATCAGGGATTCTTACATCTGCCAATCCGTTAGCAATATCTTGCCAGATAGAAGGTAGTTGAGACACAGGAACTGCATTTTCATACGCAATTACCGTCAAATTGGGAGCTTCAATTGCCTGCATATAATCTCCATTTAGATATTCACAATTTGTCGCTTAGTTAACCCAAGTTAACTTTTGCGGAATTTGGAAAAACAGTGTAACTGTTTACCCAGTATTTAGTAAATTTACAGTCACCTGTGGAGATTATGGCTGTCTGACAATCACAAAACTGTGACCTAAAATACTGAAAGCTGGTAACAATTGCTATATGTCCAGCCAAAAATTTTAACTACTAAACTCATTACCGAGGACAGATTTACGATATGCTGACCCCAGCGTCTTTGGTTCTGGATATGCGCCGGATTCTGCAACCATAGAAAGAAAAAAGTTATAAATTATCAGTTATGAGTAAAGAGTTATGAGTTCTGAACAATTAGAATTAACAATTGGTTGGTTGTATCCAACGCTGATGAGTACCTACGGCGATCGCGGTAATGTAATTACAATAGAACGTCGCGCGCAATGGCGGGGATACACGGTTAAAATATTACCTCTAGACCAAAATTCCACAGCAGAGGATATTAAGTCTGTTGATGTGATTGTTGGTGGTGGCGCACAAGACCGTCAGCAAGAAATTGTCATGCGTGATTTGCAAGGCGCGAAAGCCGACGCAATGCGCGAGAAAATTGAAAATGGCACACCAGGAGTCTTTACTTGTGGTTCACCCCAACTGCTAGGACATTATTATGAACCAGGACTAGGACAGCGAATTGACGGGTTAGGAATACTCGATTTAGTTTCAATTCATCCTGGGGAAAATACCAAACGTTGCATTGGTAACTTAGTTATAGAAGTTACCGCCTCCCGCCTCGCCAAAGATTTAACCGAGATGACAGGTAGCAAACCTTATCTCGTGGGTTTTGAAAATCACGGTGGACGCACCAAATTAGGCAAAGTAGAAGCTTTGGGGCGTGTGGTGTATGGTTTGGGCAATAATGGCGAAGATGGTACCGAAGGTGCATTTTATCAGAATGCGATCGCCACTTATTCCCACGGCCCCTTATTACCCAAAAATCCTTTTGTGGCTGACTGGTTAATTCAAACAGCACTGCGGCTGAAATATCAACAACCCATCAGCTTGAAACCGTTAGATGATGACCTCGCAATGCAAGCGCGAGAAGCCATGCTAAAGCGCTTGAAAGTTGCCGTATCATCTTCTTGATTGAAAATGTCACGACATTCATAGAGAACATCCAGACGTTTGTTGAAATCGTCACGACGTTTCTTGAAAACGACAGGGCGTTTGTTGAAATCGACACAGCGTTTATCGAAAACGACACGACGTTCATTGAAAACGACAGGACGTTTATTGAAAACGACAGAGCATTTATTGAAAACATTCAAGCGAAGGTGTAGGGGCGAACGGCCGTACCCTGCGGGAACGCTAAGAGCGAACGCCCCTACTCGTTGATTCCCTTACGTAAATACCGCTATACTGATGCAGGTGGACAATATAAATTTGATGCTAAATCAAAGCAGACCTTGGACTTGAGAGATTTGATTTTCTTGTGAATTTAGTCCACCTGCTGATTTTTTTAGCAAAATGGCAGGTTTAGCATGGCTGACTCCACCCCGCCTTTTAGTATCAATGATGTATTAGAAACAATTAAGAAAACAACAGAATCAATCGCTGGTTTTGTACAAACAGTAGCAGGATGGATTCGGGAAAAAAAATGGGTTGAATTGATTTCCTTGATTCTGGCTACTATTATTCTTGCTTGGGTTTCGAGAGAGGCGATCGCCAAGTTTTTAGGCGAACAAAATTCTCGATGGTTTTTTTGGATTTGTCTGGCTGTCGGGATACTTTTTAGCGTTGCGGTTGTTGTGGCTGTTGTCGTTAAACCATCCCTATCGAATGCAGCACAAAACCCTGTAGAACGTCAGGCGATTAAAGGTTTATTGTCTTTTACCTCAAATGATGCAGAGATTTTTAGTAAGTTACAGCGCCATCAAGATATCAGGAATTGTTTAAGGATTCTCAATGATGCTAACTTTCGCATAGGGATTTTGTGGGGTGAGTCGGGATGTGGTAAAACCTCGTTTTTACAAGCAGGTTTAATTCCGCAACTGGAAAGCGAACAGGGAATTTATATTCAGTTTACCGATAAAGACCCGTTAATCACCGTCAAAAAAGCGTTAAATAAAGAATTAAATTTAAATTTATCTGGCGCAGAAATTGAACAATTAGAGTTGCTTGCTGTTCTCAATCAAAGTATTGCCACAGTCCAAAAACCTTTAATTCTCTTTTGTGATCAATTTGAGCAATTTTTCGTTCATTATCAATCAGCCGCTGCGCGTCGTCCTTTTATTGATGCCTTAAATAATTGGTATAGCAATGAGGAAATTGCTGTCAAGATTTTAATGAGTTTTCGCTCAGATTTATTTTACCAACAACATGAAATTCAGCAAGTTTTGAATTATTCCCTGGATTCCAGAAATAATATTAAGTTAAAAAAATTCTCGGTAGAACAAGCAACCAATGTTTTAGAAGAAATTGCCAAGGCAGAAGATATAGAATTTGACCGCCGAGATATAGAAACTTTTGTTGAACAAGAGTTAGTTGATAGAGGCAAAGATAAATCTGATGAGCCGATTTCCCCTGTCGATATTCAAATTCTCTCGCTAGTGATTAGCGATCAAAAAACAACCGAAATTCGCAAATTTGACAAAGATGCTTTAAATAAAATTGGCAGATTTGAAGGCTTATTATATCAATATCTTGAGGGACTGTTAAGCCTACGCGAACAATCAGCTACATCAGCCCAAAAAGAAGCAGTGATGAAATTGCTCTTAGAATTAATTGATTCTAATGGCTTGACGCGGGCGGGGGCATTTACTTTAGCTCAATTGCAGAACAAACTCAAGCCCATAGGAGCAAAAGATATTCAAGATGCAGTACGTTGGCTAGAGCAAGAGCGTTTAATTATGCCGCTGCAACAAGAAGAAGAAACCGCCTATCAATTGGCACATGAACGCATGATTCCGGCGGTGCTGAAGCTATCAGGAAAGATTTTGCCCAAGGCAGATAAAGCCAATGAATTACTCAATAAACAAGTAAAAATTTGGATAGATAGTAATCAAAATCCCCGTTATTTATTAGGCTGGCGGGAGTTATGGTTAATTGAACAGCAGAAATCTTATTTAATGTGGGGAGACAGGCAAAAGCAAAAAGAAAAGCTCATCTACAAAAGTAAGCAGCGAATTTATCGCAATTTTGGAATTTTTGGGTTTATTGCCGTTTTAGGAATGGGCATTTGGGGCTGGTTAAACTATACAATTTCGGGGCAACTAACTCAAATTCGCTGGCAGTTAACTAATGCCAGTGAGCAAATCAACAATCCTCAATATCAAGTAAAAGCTATTTCTGCCTTTGCTAAAGATCAAAATTTCTCTCAAGCATCTAAACTTGCCAACAAAATTAGCGATTCCGAGTCCAAAGCCTCTGCCTTAAGAGCCATTGCCGAAACCTACAGCAAACTCAACAACCAACAAAAAGCCAGCGAGTTGCTGCAAACTGCCCTCGACTCTGCCAACAAAATTAGCGATTCCTATTCCAAAGCCTATGCCTTAAGTGCCATTGCCGAAACCTACAGCAAACTCAACAACCAACAAAAAGCCAGCGAGTTGCTGCAAACTGCCCTCGACTCTGCCAACAAAATTAGCGATTCCTATTTCAAAGCCTATGCCTTAAGTGCCATTGCC
>NZ_JADEWI010000122.1 GCF_015207705.1 Nostoc sp. LEGE 06077 | reverse complement strand
AATGTGTGGCCCAAGGGCATTGATTCAAGTTTATCGTACTCGGAATCTATTAGTTTATGTAACTCTTCTCGTGTCATAGTTAAAAGAAGGTAACTTACTAAGTTAAACGACAATTTGCAATGCACCCAGTTCCTGTTTGGGTTGATATGACAGTATATGAAGCAAAACCAGACTTGACCGTAATAGATTTGTATTGCAGCAGACGACTTAGAGAAGAAAGCGAATTAATGCATCCAGGACTTCCACCATTTCATTTGCAAGTTGCGACACCTCCTGACAATTTAAAAATTGAAATAGACGGCAAGTTTGATGTCAATTGGAAAAAGAAACGAGACGACAATCAAAAACCCAAAGGAATTTTAAATAGACTTAAACAAATATTCAATTAACTAATGACGGAAAAATTGGCAGCAGCTAACAGCACATTTGCAATAGGCGGGCTTTCGTGCTCCGTATTAACATTTGTGGTAAAAATCCCGCCCATCGCAAATCTGCAAACCGTTACCACCAATTATAACAGATGACACGACTGAAACAAAAATATGGACTACTAATTATCGGAATTGCACTTGGTATCGCATACGGACTTGTGACAAGGTTAGTATTCGGACAAAAAGCAACTTTAGCTTCGGTGACATATCTATTTATCATTCCGACCATTTTGGGTATTATTCCTTTAATGTTTGCCGACAATGACAAACTTAAATCTTACAAGAAGACAATTTTTATTCCTTGGCTGACAGTAACGACATTCTTTTTGACAATGTTCCTATTTGGTATTGAAGACTTCCTTTGTTTATTGGTTCTTGCAGCACCATTTTTTATTTTAGGAACAATTGGAGCGTTGATTTACAGAATAGTTCAGATTAACAGACAAAAAAGTAAAGGAAAACTTCTGACCTTAGTTTTGTTGCCTTTTTTATTCGCGCCAATCGAAGAACACATAAAAAGTCCTTCTGACACTTATAAAATAACGAGTGAAGTTATCATTGACGCAACACCAGAAAAAATTTGGAATAATATTGTAGAAGTTCAGACAATTGACCCTAAAGAATATAATTCAGGATTTTTCAATTCAATCGGAATTCCCCGACCAATAAGTGCTACTGTTGACAAAAAAGAACTTGCCGGACATAGAATAGGAAATTTTGAAGGTGGCTTAAAGTTCATTGAAACAATTACGGAATATGAAGAGAACAAAAAGGTTTCTTTCGACATAAAAATTGACCCTTCAACGGTTCGACAAAAAGTATTTGACCAACACGTTTTAAATGGCAATTATTTCAACTTTGTTGACGCAACATACGAACTGACCGAATTAAAAAGCGGACAGGTAAAGTTGACCCTTTCTTCAAGTTATCAGTTGACTTCAACAATCAATTTTTATGGGAAATTTTGGGGAGACATAATTCTGACAGACTTTCAAGACAGACTATTAAACGTAATTGAAAACAGATGCGAAACGGAAGAATAACTGGTGGTAATAACTAAGGTTTCGTGGTGGCTGAAAGCCAAGCCATGAAACCGCTGTTGAACGAAACCTTCGGTGGCGGTGAGTGCTCACCAAACCCTTTTGTTATGGAGTTATCGTCGGGAGGGCAACTACGCT
>NZ_JADEWI010000095.1 GCF_015207705.1 Nostoc sp. LEGE 06077 | reverse complement strand
CTCCAACTACAACAGAAATGGTTGATAAACTAATATCAGTTGCACTCGACTTAATAAATCCTCAACATTTAAGAAACTGGTTTGCTACTTGCTGCTACTGTACCTCATAACAGCCGGAACTGCTGTAAAGGTTCTCTAAATAATTAATCTCCAATTAACTCCACCGCATCTCTGCCATCCAAATCTTGTAAGTAAACTTTGACTACTTCTTCTTTTGCTGTGGGTAATTGTTTCCCAACAAAATCTGCTTGAATTGGCAGTTCTCTATGACCTCGGTCTACTAACACCGCTAAACGAATGATTTCTGGCCTACCATACTCAGTAACAGCGTTTAAAGCCGCGCGAATGGTTCTCCCTTTGAAAATTACGTCATCAACCAGAACAACGGTTTTTCCGGTCAGGTCAAAGGGGATGTTGGTTTTGGCAGGAGTCCGCAAGCCAATTTTGTCAAGGTCATCTCGATAAAAAGTAATATCCAAGGCTCCCACTGGCACATTGATTCCTTCCAGTGCCTCAATTTGGCGTGCCAATGATTCTGCTATGGGTACTCCTTTAGTATAAATACCCATAAGTACTAGTTGGGATAAATCACGCGTCCGTTCGACAATTTGCGAAGCCAGGCGGGTTAAGGTACGCCGCAAGTCTTCTGATGAGAGAATTTCAACTACTTTTGCACACATAAGATATCGTCAATGGTCAATAGTCAATGGTCAATAGTCAATGGTCAACTGAAACTATGGATGATTGACCATTGACTTATTACTTTTATCATGACCTGTTTGGGAGCAAGAATAGTATAGCGATCGCAATTCCTAGCCACAATAAAAAACTATAGCGAGTGAGTTGCAACGCTTGATGAATTGTCATCGGTGTAATAGGGTAAATGGCATCGCCTAATAATGGTTTTTCTTTGGCTACACCTCGATACCAATTTGTCCCTCCTACCTGCACACCCAAAATCGCCGCATAAGCACATTCACTCCAACCAGAATTGGGGCTGGGGTCTAAAATGGCATCTCTGCGACATATCAGCCAAACAGATAATGGTTTACCTGATAACAGTCCCAAGGTTATTACAGTTAAACGACAAGGTAGCCAAGTTAAATAATCTTCTAACCGCGCACTAAACCAACCTAAATAAGTGTAAGGTGCTTCCTTATAACCCACCATTGAATCTAAGGTACTGCTGGCTTTATATGCCAAAGCTAAAGGAACTGCACCTAAGTTTGGTATACAAGCACCAACAACGGCATAAAAAAGCGGGGCCATCACTCCATCGGTGGCATTTTCGCTGACGGTTTCTAAAACAGCCCGTAAAATTTCTGCTTCTGATAAGTTTTGGGTATCTCGACCAACATAATTACTTAAAGCCTGACGCGCTGCTGATAAATTGCCCGCAATTAAGGGTTGTAAAACATCTGTGGTGGCTGTTCGTAAACTCCGTAACGCAAAACAGCTGGCAAGGATAATACTTTCTATGACTACTGCCAATATTGGATGTAACTCTCTGGCAAGTTGAACTATTAACCAACCGATACAACCACTACCAATAATTAAAATTATTCCCAGCAAAATTCCGGCAATTTTTTGTGTTATGGGATTTTGACATATCCGCAACCAAAATTTGCTGAGGCGAGAAATCACCCATCCCATCACTTGGACTGGATGCGGCCAACCCCAAGGATCACCTATTAAGAAATCTAAAATTGCCGCGATGATCAATGTCATTAGCCCTTTGTCATTTGTCATTATTGACTAAACTACAAAACTTGCTTCTTCTCCTAATGATGCTTGCCAACTGCGGGCATCGTAATAGAGATCTGCCAAGGTAATACTGTATAAAGCTTCTTTAAGTTTTTGATTGAGTCTTTGCCAGAGAGTGTATGTTACCCAATCTTCTGCCTGAATTGGTTTTGGGTGGCGGTCAGGAACATGGGTAATGGTTTCACCTACGGCTTCTAATATTTGTCCAATGGAGATTTCTCTGGGTTTTCTTGCTAGTTGATATCCTCCAATACTGCCACGAATTGATTTAACTAACCCCGAACGACGCATTTCTATGAGCAATTTTTCTAGGTAAGGTGCGGGAATATCTTGACGTTGGGCGATCGCTCTTACAGATACCGGCCCATAATCTGGCTGTAAGCTTAAATCTAGCAATGCCTTGACACTGTAATGTCCTTTGGTAGTTAGTTTCATTATTTTTTAGTCAAGAATCCATAGTCAAAAGTCAATGGTCAATAGTCAAAAGTCAAAAGTTAAAAAAATACTCATAAATAAATTTTGCCTTTGACTGTGGACTATGTGCTTTTGACTAAAGATCAGGTTTGCTTATCATTTTATGTTCCCAGAAGCAAGCTGACTGAGTAGCTAAACTTTTTTGCCTTAGTTTAAAAAACTTAAACAAGTACAGTTTAGCAGTTTTTCACAAACTATATATAGTAATCAGCATTGTCGATATCTAAACAATAGATTGTCTTGACATTATTGATAATTGTGCAACAATTCTGGCTAGGATTGTAATATACTTGGCTAGGTTGATATAAAAACTAAAGGATTTTGTTCCTATCAACTCAACCTCAGCTAATATAAAATCGATTCAACTACTTCAACCATTCATTTTCCATCTAAGTTGATGCCTAAACAGAAAAAAATTGAACCCCTCGTGGGGGAAGATCTGCTCAAGAAAGTCAAAGAGCTAGAGAACCTTAGCAAAGAAGAAAAAGCTAAGGAGTGCGGCTACTATACCGTTACCAAAAATGGTATAGAGCGTGTCAATATGATGAAATTTTTGAATGCTCTCATTGATGCTGAAGGTATTCAATTAGATAGTGCGCCCAATGCAAATGGACGTGGTGGACGCAGTGCCAGCTATCGCATTAGCGTACAATCCAACGGTAACTTACTGATTGGTTCAGCTTACACAAAACAGATGAATCTCAAACCAGGTGACGAATTTCTGATCACTTTAGGGAAGAAGCACATTCGTCTGCGTCAAGTAGATCCAGAAGAAAGAGAAGCTGATCTAGAAGAAGTAGAAGCCACAGCTTAATAAATAGTCAAGAGTCAAGAGTCAAAAGTCAAAAGTCAATAATTGCTGTCGAAATAATGACCAATGACTATTGACCAATGACTATTGACCATTGACCGATGACTTTTGGCTAAAAATATATTGATGGAGTGTTTTGCGGGTGAAGGCCAAATTGCAGGTTAAGGCTATTTGCTCTTTTTCTAATAAACCTAAAATTCGCTCATGGTTGTCTCTAGCTACCACTGGTAACTGATGCAAACCACGCAAAGCCATGCGATCTAAAGCTTCAGATAAAGGTTCATCCCGCCAAGCATAAAGAATTTCAGTGGTGCAGATATCTAAGAGGGTTTGATTAGATAATTCGCCCGAAATTTCTGTAGCAGAATTTTGGTAATTTTTCCAGCGGGTCAGGGCGCGATTAATATCTTCTAAAGAAATAATCCCGACCAATTGCTCGGCTTCATTAATTACTAAAGCACTGCGTGTGCGATCGCGGGCCATCTCCATCGCCGCTTCTAACAATCCTAAAGTTGCAGGTAATTTTTTTGGGCAAGAAAGTACAGCATCTTCCACCAAAATTTCCTGCACAATTTCTGCTTGCTCATCTTTCAAATCAGCTAAACCAAATTGTTGAAGTTTCGAGTTAGAGTTAATATTTGGTTTAATTTGATCAATGAACCACACACTCAAACCCACCGCAGCCATTAAAGGTAAAACAATGCGGTAATCACGGGTGAGTTCAAACAGCATTAAAATCGCCGTTAACGGCGCTCTGACACTAGCCGCCAGTACCGCAGCCATACCCACCATTGCATAGGCTGGGGGAGCCGCCATGTATGCGTCAATTCCCGGAGCGATAAGGCACAAAATTTTGGCATAAGCCGAGCCAAAGGAAGCGCCCAAAAACATCGCTGGGGCAAATAAACCGCCGACAAAACCACTCCCAGCGCTAATAGCCGTCATCAATAACTTGACGATTAGCAAAGCCACCAACAGATTTAGCGAAAACTCCACATCCTGAAGCATGGCTTGGACAGTACCATAACCAATACCTAAAATCTGTGGAAATTGCAAAGCCACTAGCCCTAAAACCACACCACCAATAATTGGATGAATTGCTTTAGGAATGTGTTTGAAAAACCCAAACCCAGGAACTGAGCCAGCAAAGCAAGCTTTAGCTAACCGAATTAATTCTGTATAAGCTAGAGAAATCAGACTGGCTCCCAAACCCAAGCCGAGATACAAAGGTAATTCCAGAGGGCTACGGACTTGGTAGACAGGTAAAGCAAAAGCTGGTTGCGCTCCCAAGCCAATTTGGGCAATTAACGCCGCCACAACGGCGGCTAGTAGCACTACACTCACCGCCGAAGTAGCAAAAGATGTCGCCCCCATAACTACTTCTAAAGCAAAAAATACCCCAGCGATCGGTGCATTAAATCCGGCTGCTAATCCTGCTGCTGCACCCGCACTTAAAAGTAACCGCTGGCGTTCTTGAGAAACTTGGAGAATCAGCGACAACAACATCCCAAAATTAGCGCCAATTTCCACACTCGGCCCCTCTGGCCCCAAAGAAGCACCACTTCCTAAAGAAACAGAAGCAGCAATCATCTTGGTGACAGGTCTTAAGGGTCGCTTAATTACTGTTCCTTGGGAAGCGGCGATTAAAGATGATAAACCAGGGCCAAAATCTTGAGTGCGCCAGCGCATGAAGCCAACAATTAATCCACCCATAATAGGAACGCAGGCTAAAGTCCAGCCGCCCCAAGCACCAATCACACTCATCAGATTTTCGAGCATGAGATGGTGAATTAACTCAATTAAATAGTGAAATGTCACTACACCCATGCCAGTACCACCACCAATCAGTATGGCTAAAAACAGCACAACGGTTTCCGGTGTGGGTTGAAAACGGTTAATCAGATGTGTTAAACGGTTAGAAGGTGTAGGAAATGCAGGTTGTTCCATTACCTTCCTTAAGTTGGTGGGAGGCAAGAGAGTCATTGAAGGTTGGGGTAAATGTAAGAAAAAATTTAAATCATTTATCTGTTACTTCTCATTGTGAGTCATTATTTATCAACCAGACAAGTGATTTAGATTTGCTGGAATTTATAAAGCTTTGATTAAAAAAATTTGTTGGGTGAAAATTTTCTGTGATCACAAGTATGTGAAAGAAAATTAATATTCAATGGTCTGCGATCGCTGGTATGGTACAAATTAGCGGTTTCCCAATTTTCTATAGATAAAATACAGTATCGATGAATTGAGTAGATGTACTATATGGGAGCAACAAACAGCAGTCATCTTCACTTAAATCTAGCTATACTCGTGTTGCGGCCATTGAGTTATTCCTGGTAGAACACTGGAAAGATGATTGACTATGCCAAGTTTAGATTTTTTTGGTTTATACTCCACCCCTATTGGTCGGAGTCAATTCCAAATTCCAAATCCTTTGGCTAAGGTTGTTATCTCTAACTAGCAAGCCTACTAAGCATTACTCAGAAATTCAATATAACTATTTTTATAGAGCGAGTAGATGGACTAGGCGGACAAGGTAAATGAATACACCCATCTTTGATAATCATTATGTTACTTGCCCAATTTGCCAAAGAAATGCTAGACCCAAACCCATCAAGGCTTATATAGGTTTGTTTACCTGTCCCTATTGCCAGGAAAGATTAGTAGTATGTCGCAGCGGTCATTATGTCCGCGATCCGTTTACTTTTAGGCAAATGATCTTGGCTTCGGCATTACGCCGCCAAAGCAGCCCTTTTGCCAGAATCATCAGGGATTTTCTGCCTCTTAAACGACCTTTGCTTACTCTAGCACTTGGCAGTGCAGTTTTATTAGGTGCGATCGCCATAACTCAGCAACACACCAACCACGATGAGTCAGTACTACCTCAAAACGAAAGACTTCAAGAAAGGAATCTGGATTAGGAACGTTGATTAGGTACTGGGTGCAAAAACATTTGATAGAGTGACGATAACATTCTTGATAATGGTCTAGTCCGAAATCATTCATGAAAAACAAGATACCCGACTGCTCAAAACAGTCGGGTATCTATGTTTAGTAATTCCAAAAATCTACGTAAGAGCATAGGCTACACCTTTCCACAGGGTACGGCCGTTTGCCTTTTAGGGAGCGATCGCCTACTATTCTCGTTCAAAAATCAAATATGATTCCTGTATATAGCCGTAGGCATATTATGTAGGACATTGGTAAAGGATAAAAACTAGATAACATAAGACTTTTAACTCTGTCACCTGTCAACTATTACCTGTCCCCTACTCTAGTTATTGACCTAACCCATCATATCTATTTGGGTCTTTCTTCTCCTTTTTTTTCTGAGGATCTTTTTTTTGTTTTTTGACTTCTCTATTACCCTTTTTTTCTTTAGACATAATGAATTTCCTATGTAGTGTTAACTCAAGTAACAGTTGAAACCATCAACTACTGAAGACTAGCAATAAGGTAGTCAAAGTAACCATTGACTTCGTTAGAATCTTCTACTGACATCATCGAGATAGTGGCACTCTTCATTCCGCGAATACCTTCCACCACCGCTTCAATTGGAGTACCCAGAGACCGATACATTTCACGAGCGCCTATGACTCCAATCTCTTGGATTGGTGTGCTATCACCAGCGACGATACTATAAGTGATCAAACGCAGGTAATAATCCATATCACGCAGGCAAGTAGCAGTCATTTCCTGACCGTAAGCGTTACCACCGGGTGAAACAATATCTGGACGCTTTTGAAACAACTGATTTCCAGCTTGCTTAACTATGCGATCGCGATTTGCCGTTAAATTTTGAACCAGCCGCAGACGGCGCTCACCACTCTTGACAAAGCTTTTAATCGGCTCTAGTTCTCCGGGGTTAAGATAGCGAGCGTCCGCATCTGCGTTGAGAATTGACTTGACAATCAGGCTCATTATAAAGACTCCTTAAAAAATGAAATTATGTTCGTTACAATTACTAGTCAGCCTAGAAACAGCTACTAGTTAAGAGGGTTATTTTTTTGAATCAAGACTTAGAAATTGACACTTGCCAGCGAAAAAGTAATTATTTTGTGCTGATGAAACTTAGGACAAGAATTTGCCTAACATTCAGACAAACAGACTTTTTCAGTTATCTAAGTTCAATAATTCACCGAATTCAATGTGCAGAGTTTAAATTCTGGATATGAATTATGTAATTAGGTATTTTTGCCTTTTTTAAGTTGAATAAAAATTGTATTTACTGCTTTCAAATTTACCCAATATTGATGGGCAGTACTTAGATATATGTTGCTTGCTAAAATTTAGATTTGACAGTTTTTTATCCTAAAAACTAATGTCTGAAAATCGGCTCTAATTAGGTTGAATTTCCCAAATATTCCAGACTTTTATGACAGCCAGAGGCTTAAAAATTGGTTGTAATCCTCTTAATGTGGTTGCTACTTTCTACGACTATATATGTAGATTATTTTTAACCTCACCTGTTTAGTATAGCAGTTATATTTTACTTTTTTTACGGATTATCTTTTTTGGTATTAATTAGGTAGGAAAGCAAAAAAACAAATTAGATTTTTTGTATAAAATACAGTCAGTAATTATGCTGCTTTCAATTTAATCTATGAGATAAATCTGTAACAAGAAATACTATTTTTTATAAAGTAGGCTATAGTGACTAATAGATTCCACAAACTAGGTAAAAACCTTGGCTGACATAATTGATACCGCCGTTCAGGCTGGTTCTTTCAATACCCTAGTTGCTGCAATCAAAGCTGCTAATCTGGTAGATACTCTCAAAGGTGCTGGGCCATTTACTGTTTTTGCACCTACTGATGAAGCATTTGCTAAACTTCCAGAAGGAACAGTAGATACATTACTAAAAGATATTCCCAAACTCAAAAAGATTCTGACTTATCATGTCGTTTCAGGCAAGGTACTTTCAGGTGAAGTAGTTAAGCTAAAATCAGCCACTACAATTGAAGGTTCTGATGTGAAAATTGATGTTTCTAATGGTGTCAAGGTAAATGATGCAACTGTTGCTACAGCAGATGTTGCTGCTGATAATGGTGTCATTCACATTATTGATACTGTATTAATTCCTGCCTAAGTAAATGCTTAGATAGTAATGATGAATATGTGGGGTAGTGACTATAAATAAATAGTCACTACCCCACATACTTTTAGATGTATTTTATGCAAAAATTTTATCTATTATTATATTTTCAGGGAGAGTCAGGAATTGAATATTAGGGAATAAATTGGGAAATAATCAGCCAGAAATTTTGAAAATGAAGTAATAGACATCTCCTACAATTAATTCTGCGTTGCGCGTAGGCTGTTCGCTCTTACATCATTTCTGGAGATGTCTATTGATTGTGACTCGTGAATTATTTTTTAGCGTAGCTGAAAACCGAGATTATTTAAAGCTTGCCGTAGGCGATCGCGTCCTCGTAAAGATTCTGCTGTAGCAACTCGCTCAGATGAATGTTGTGACCAATCGCCAGGAATGTTCATCTGTTGTTCAGTATAGAACTGTTTGATGATGTCGTTGTAGTGGGCGATCGCTTCATCTTGTCCTGCTAATTTATAAGTTTCTCGATGCAGTACTGCTGAGTGTGGTAAACGCGGTTTAATTGCCGCATTCACTTCGGGATTGGGATAACCCACACACAACCCAAATACCGCATATACAGAGGAAGGTAAATTGAGAATAGCTGCTACTTCTTCGGGATGGTTGCGAATGCCACCAATGTATACTGTTCCTAAGCCTAAAGATTCAGCTGCGATCGTTGCATTCTGGGCTGCTAAGGTAGCATCAACAGTTGCCATCACAAACATTTCTAAATAGTCTAGCGCTTCATGGGCGATGCCGCGACTATCCGCAACGTAACTCAGACGCGCTAGATCTGCTAACCACACCAAAAATAAAGGTGCTTGTCGGATGTGTGCTTGATTTCCCGCCAACTTTGATAGTTCTTCTTTACGTTGGGGATCTTCTACTGCTACCACACTCCAAGTTTGCAGATTAGAAGAAGTAGACTGCGCCGCCGTCACCAGTATTTCCAGTGTTACTGGCGGGAGAGCATCGCTGAGATAAGAACGGATGGAACGGTGTGATAACAATGTTGTCAGTGATTCATTCCAATCAATTTCTGAATTAAAAGGAAGTTCACCGTAACGCGATCTTAATAGTTCTGTAGGATTGCTCATAGAAAGTATGAAGTCTACAAGATAAAGCTTTTGTAGGGTAGGCAATACCTTAGCTAAAAACTCATTGCCTACCTGACAATTATTGAGAATACTGTAACAGAGAAGTATACTAATTCCTCATGACCACTGCTATTTTTCAGCAACTTACTCAATCTAGATTAAACCTTTGGGGAAAATGCAGCATACTGTTCTTTAGTTAATACTGCATCTCTGACATTAACTTGTTTGGGAATCAATTTCAATTGATAATAAGTATCTGCAACTTGTTGTTGTAAATTAATTAAATTATCATCAATTGGTACTATGCCAAAACTACGTCTACTAGTTGCCTTTTGCATGATTTCTAAATCAATGCCTAGTACAGGTGCAAGAGTTTTTGCTACCTCTTCCCGATTCTGTTGTGACCATTCTTCTAGTTTTTGAATTTCTTCGAGAATCGCCTTGATAGTTTTGGGATTTTCAGTTACAAACTTGCGGCTTCCTAAATAATATCCGCCTTGTTTATTAATGCCTGTACCATCAATAAGAACACGCGCATTAGTTGCCTGTTGGGCTGCTGCATAAAACGGATCCCAAATTACCCAAGCATCTACACTACCTTTTACAAATGCTGCCCTTGCATCCGAGGGTGGTAAATATTTTGGCTCAATTTCACTATATTGTACTCCCCCTTTTTGCAGAGCTTGCACTAGTAATAAATGAGCGCTAGAACCTTTTTGAAAGGCAATTTTTTTACCTTTTAGGTCACTTAGTTGCTTAATTGCAGAATTTTCTGGAATAAGAATTGCTGAACCTGCTGGACTAGGAGCAATACCAGCAACGTAAGTCAATGCGGCACCTGCGGCTTGGGCAAATATTGGTGGTGATTCTCCTACATGGCCAAAGTCAATGCTGCCCACATTCATTGCTTCTAGTAGTTGCGGGCCTGCGGGAAATTCAATCCATTCGACTGATTTTCCTTCTGGCGCAAACCGCTTTTCTAATACCCCTTTAGCCTTCAGTAAAATCAGTGATTTCTGATAGCCAAATCTGACAACTTTAGCTTCTTTTGGTGCAGTATCACTAACTGGATTGTTGTTACCATTGGCAGAATTCACATTAGAAGGTGCGGAGCAAGCTGTAAATATTAAGCTCAAACAAAGACCTGTAATAAAAGCGCCTGCTATGGGTAAAGACCCAGGCTGAAAACGGAACTTGGGTGATTTCTGCCAGGAAATATTAATAAATTTAATCAGCGATCGCCATTTAGCAATTAAGTGGCGATAAATCAAGTTAAGCATCCAAATGTTTCTCCAAATATCTTCAAATACTATAATCCTATAGAGTTACAGTTGTATACTATTAAATTAGGGGAGGTTGACAAAATATCAGGAGTGATAACTTTTAGATCTCCCCTGTTCTCCGCTGTAAAAATCATGGAAGAAGATTCAGAATTTAGGAGCCAGAATAAATAATTGGCGGAGTCTGAAATTTGCTTATATCTGTCGGTTTGTCAAAGATTTCAGAGTTCTGTTACTTCTGCGTTATCGATTACCCCGCTTGGAAAAGAGGCTAATATCAATTCCAGGTTTCTTTTTTCTGGCAGTCACAGTACTAGGTTGAAGTTTAAAGCCGAGTTGCTCTGGCTTAATTTGCGAAAAAGACTCTTTCAAAATAATTGTGAAGGGATATCGTTGGAAAACAGCGGCTTTACCTTGAGATAACAATGTTCTGGCATGGCTGATACGTACTGGAGATAGTGGTTGTTGATCTGCATCAAGAATTAAAACTTTAGTCATGAGTTACAAATATAGTGTCAGGTCAAGTTAATAAGCGATCGCAGTGATTTATTTCATCTCTGACGCACAAAAGTGCGATCGCATCTTTTTCGGGTTACATTTCTCCATCGATAGCCTAGTACAACAAGGCAAAAGTCAAAAGTCAAAAGAAGTAATAGTGATACCACGAGCCTTTTCGCAATTCCAGATGGTCACTGAGTTTGGTCGAAGTGTGGTCTGTTTATTTACGCCGACCTGTACTAGTTACTCCAGATGCGGAGTCATCTACAAGTTATTTTGCTATCTGTGTGATGTAGCATACTAAATACTCTGTAGAAGAAAGATGAGAGCCTAGAGGTGAACTCCAGCACTCTCTTAGAATTACCGCCCATTTAGCTGTGATATCGTGTCCTTAAACAACGGTTTATCGAGCGACTTATCGTTGTATAGAGTACAAGGAAAAGTTAACACAGACAAATCGAAAAAGCAAGCTAATTGACGGAGTGTTGTGATCCGAGAACACTAAAGTCAACTGCATCATGCTCAATAACCATAAGTAAGTCGGTTTTAAAAATTGTCGTTATGGCAGGAGGGAAGAGGTTTTCAAGCCACTTTACTTTTCGTTACATAGTTCGGTTTATTTTCACCGTTCTACTTATCTGACTTTTATGCAATCAAGTAGCTGGTACAAGATGCAATCACACGCAGGATATATAAACTTTTGTAACTGAAGTATCTTGATAACTTTCTGGTATAATCTACGGTAAGTAGACCGATTTATAGTATTTTAAAAAATAAGCTTGCACAAATAATCCCATAAAAGCCATTGTCTGAAGCTGGCAAAAGCAAATTTTAGACTTGGGTTGATGTTGTCAACTCAACAGATTTGTATCGTCAATTAAGTAAAAATATATCAGGTTTATTTATATGTTATTTACTTGATAAATAGCAAAATATCAACAGTTGACATGATTCCCCAGATAATCATTAAATTAAAAAGCTAATAATCGTCAAAAAAGCAAAAGATTTTAGTAAAATTCTTGCAGCTTAATCATCAATAAACGACCCAAAAATATGCGCTATAATCAATTAGGTGAAAGTGACCTAAAAGTTTCAGAAATTTGCCTTGGTACTATGACTTATGGGCGACAAAACAGTATTAAAGAAGCCCATCAACAGCTAGATTATGCTATTGCTCATGGGGTTAATTTCATTGATGCTGCGGAAATGTATCCAGTGCCGCCTAGAGAAGAAACTTATGGTTTCACAGAAACATACATTGGCGAATGGTTAAAACATCAGCAACGAGATAAAGTTATTGTCGCCACGAAAATAGCTGGCCCAGGACGCGGCTTTAAATGGCTACGTGGGGGAGCAGATGCCATTGAGCGTGATAACATTAAACAAGCTGTAGATGATAGTCTCAAAAGATTACAAACAGACTATATTGACCTTTACCAAATTCATTGGCCCGACCGCTACGTACCACGTTTTGGTCAGACAATCTTTGATCCCACTCAAGTAAAACCATCCGTTCCGATAGTAGAACAACTAGAAGCTTTTGCTGATATCATTCAATCAGGAAAAATTCGTTATCTTGGTTTAAGCAATGAAACTCCTTGGGGAATCACCCAATTTAGTAATGCTGCCAAACAATTAGGATTACCAAAAGTTATCTCCATTCAAAATGCTTACAACTTACTCAATCGTGTATTTGATGGAGCTTTAGCTGAAGCAGTTTATTACGAAAACATTGGTTTATTAGCTTACAGTCCCTTAGCATTTGGTTTTTTAACTGGGAAATATCTCAACGGCAAACCAGAAAATACAAGAATTACATTGTTTGAAAACTTTGGTCAACGCTACCTTAAACCACAAGTTACCGCAGCAGTAACAGCTTACGTAGAACTAGCCAAACGCCACGAAATTAGTCCGGCACAACTAGCTTTAGCATTTGTGCGGAGTCGTTGGTTTGTGACTAGCACAATTATTGGTGCAACAACTCTAGAACAACTCCAAGAAAATCTAGAAAGTGTGAATTTAGTTCTCAGCAAAGAAATTTTGGCAGAGTTGGATGCAATTAATACTCAATATCCCAATCCAGCGCCTTAACAGTACTGAGTAAATACAGTAATTCTGCTATTTGAACTCAAAAACTAGTAATTTCCTAGGTGGAACATGACGATCGCCACAACATTTGTTGAACAAAATACTATCCGTCGTCGAGGTACTGGCTTAAAGGCATATAATCCTGAGAAGGCTTACAAGGGATACACACTTTTTACGCCATTGACAGGTGATGGAGAAGTATATCTTTTGAACTTGCAAGGGGAAGTAGTACATCAATGGAATCTGCCTTATCCGCCAGGGTTATATGGTTATCTCTTACCTAATGGCAATCTGTTCTATAACGGTAAGACACCAGAAATTCCCCCACGCTTTCCCCTTTGGTCGGCGTTTAAAGGTGGTGTGGTTTTAGAAGTAGACCCCAAAGGCAATATCATCTG
Source organism: Nostoc sp. LEGE 06077 (assembly GCF_015207705.1). Taxonomy (GTDB): domain Bacteria; phylum Cyanobacteriota; class Cyanobacteriia; order Cyanobacteriales; family Nostocaceae; genus Nostoc_B. The sequence continues at coordinate 1,393 of NZ_JADEWI010000095.1, read as the reverse complement.
GGAATATCAACATCCAGACCATCATCACGATGGACGCAAACTCAGCAATGGGAATGTGATTTTATTAGCCATTGAAAAGATTCCCCAATCTCTGGTTCCTCGCATCAAAGGCGGTGTCGCTGGAACAGAAGCAGATGGTGATATCTATGCTGATGTACTTTATGAAGTGACTCCTACTGGTGAGATTGTCTGGACTTGGCACGCCTACGAACACCTTGACCCAGAGAAGTTTATCATTACTCCCCAAGATCAACGACATGAATGGACTCACGGGAACACTGTCGGCGAACTGGCGGACGGTAATATTATCGTGAGCTTCCGTAACATTTCCACAGTTGCTATTATCAATCGCCAAACTGGAAATATCATCTGGACACTAGGGGATGACGTACTAGCACAGCAACATTTTCCTAACGAATTACCTAACGGCAACATCTTGATTTTTGATAACGGCGCACATCGTCGTCACACAGCATTGAATTTCTCTCGTGTGATTGAAGTGAACCGTCAAACTCAAGAAATCGTTTGGGAGTACACAGATAGTCCACCTCACAACTTCTTCAGTTCATACATATCAGGAGCGCAACGCCTTCCTAATGGCAATACTTTGATTACCGAAGGTGCTTACGGCCGCATATTTGAGGTGACTAGAGAAGGGGAAATAGTTTGGGAATACGTCAACCCGCATTTTGCAGTTCGTAATGTCCCTGGTGAGAAGTCATTGGTAGCTCGTGGGGAACAGAATTCCGTCTTCCGCGCCTTCCGTTACGCACCTGAAGAAGTGCCTTGGCTGTAAGGGCTACGGTGTACACACAAATAAATGTTCATTGAGTGCATCTGTCCCACCTCGGAATGAATTCCAAGTCTCATAGCGCAAGTCATCTTCAGATGACTCAACCAAAAATGTCTTCCAGTCCACGCTTTGTGGACTTTGGCTATGAGCCTGGAACTTTAGTTCTAGGCGGGATGTGGTTGAACACGAAAATTTTTGACTTGTGTGTACACGGTAGGGCTGTAAGGGAGGCAGAAGGCAGGAGGGAAGAAAGTTTTTCTGTCTTTGCCTAACTAACAGATGTGGGATGAAAGCATCTCAAAGCCGTCTAAAAAATCCTATTCACAAAGGAACGTCAACATGGCTGAAGTCAAAATATATAGTGCTGTCGTTTGTCCTTTTGCTCACCGTTCTCGTCTGGTACTGCAAGAAAAGGGCATCGACTTTGATTTGATAGAGATTGATTTGCAGAATAAGCCTGTAGGATTCACAGAGGCTTTGTTGCATGAAAGGAAAAAAGGACACACCAATCCGAAGTAAGGAGAGGAATTAGTCTTCGACTTTATAAGAGTCGGGCTTACCTAACTGGATCATGCGGTTAAGCGCAGCACATTGCAGAAA
>NZ_JADEWI010000121.1 GCF_015207705.1 Nostoc sp. LEGE 06077 | reverse complement strand
TAGGGTGTTGACTTTGAGAGCTTGATGATGGTAGCTTCTCATGCAAGAACTATGTAACGAACTCAAAGTCAATGCAAGAGTTTAAAAGCCCAAGCAGTCGGTTGGCAAGGCTATTTCACAAGGGTCGAGACAATTGGAAACAGAGAGCCTTGGAAAAGCAAAAAAAACTGAGAGCATTAGAAATAAAAGTGAGAGATTTATCCGCATCAAGAGATTATTGGAAGAATCGAGCCAAAATTGCTGAAGAAAAACTACAAAAAGCAAATATAGAGACAGTCCAGGAAAAAAAAAGAGATTGACTCAAAAGAAGAATTAGTCGCCAAGGGGCATCATTATTCAGTCGAAACTATTCAGATTTCAGTGCAACAGGTTATAGAGTGTGGCAATAGTTATAGAGGAGTCGAGAAGACCTTTGATTTGTACAAAGAATTGTTTACACAGGAGACTCCCAGCTTTAGTAGTATTAGGAAATGGTTAGGGAGAATTGGCTTTTTTGAACTAGCCAGAAAGAAAGAAACAAGAGATGACTGGATTTTTATTGTTGATTTAACTGTAGAATTAGGAACCGAAAAAGGACTGGTAATTTTAGGAGTTTCACAACAAAAGCTAGAAGAAGAAATCTTGCCGCTAAGAAGAGGATTACAGCATCAGGATGTTCAAATTCTGGCATTAGAAATTATGCGTTCAACCAGAGGTGAACTCATCCAAGAGAAATTGACGGAAGTTAGCCTCAAATGTGGTTGTCCTCGACAAATAATTGCTGACCACGGAAGTGATATTCAAAAGGGAATTAAACTATATCAACAAAATCATCCTGATGTAATTTATACCTATGATGTAACTCATGCAATGGCTTTATTACTCAAGCATGAATTACATAGTTCTGATAAATATCAGTCTTTTATACAGCAATGTAGTCAATGTCGAAAACAACTGCAACAAACTGAACTATCTTTCTTATCTCCGCCCTCTCAACGCTCACAATGTCGTTACTTTAACTTAGAAAAACTCGTAAATTGGGCTTTATATCTGCTAAATTCACCATTAGATATTTTAAGAGATTTAATACCAAATACAGAACCAGATATTTTATATAGTAAATTGAAAGAGAAATTTACATGGTTGGCTGCTTACCAAGACTCACTAATAAATTGGAAGCAAATGGTTCAAATAACACGCTTTGTAGAAACTCAAATTAAATTGTGTGGGCTAAATCAAGAAACTTTCAGCATAATACAACAACACTTAACAACGCTTGTGAATTATCCAGAAGAGTTTGCACAAAAAATTCTGAGCTATTTAACACAGGAACTTTCTTTTATTCAACCAGGACAAACATTATTAGCTACAACGGATGTCTTGGAATCGCTATTTGGAAAATACAAGCAATTTTCTTCTCGTTCTCCTTTTAAACAAATAGGTCAAATGTTTTTGAGTATTTGTTTATCAACTATGAATTTAACAACTACTCTTGTGAAAGAAGCATTAGAAACAGTCCGTTTTTTAGATGTTGAAGACTGGGCGGCTCAAGTTTTTGGTCAATCCATGCTCTCGAAAAGAAGAATTTTGTTTTCTGTCTCAACTGGCGACACAGAAATTGCATGATAAATTTTGAGGGTTTCTCCAACAAAATCAACACCCTA
>NZ_JADEWI010000120.1 GCF_015207705.1 Nostoc sp. LEGE 06077 | reverse complement strand
AATATTTCTCAAATTGAGCATTCCAGACATCGAAGCCCTGTTAATTTTTGCGTTAACGTTCTTTGCGGATTAATCGCTTATTGTCATCAACCTAAGAAACCTAGCCTTCAACTGGAGTGGCTTTTACTTCCTTATCTTTAACCCGAACTCAGGTTATCTAGGCAGGGTTTATGTGATTACATTTATGCCTAATGCTGAATTAGAAGGCGTAATACCACCTGCGATCGCTCAATTTCTTGGTTGGTGGATTGGTGAAGTACTTGGATGTTGGCTGGCTTTACGTTGGCGAAATCACAGAAAGGTCAACAAAACAGTTAGATTCTTAGCAATCCTAACTCCTATTGGTATCATCCTCTGGTTAGTAACATTTATTTTTGCTTCCCAACTGCTCAACCGTCATTTTAGTGATTTAGAATTGGTGCAATTGCAAAACCAAATACGACCAATATCTGTTGGTTTATTAATCACGGCTTTAGCATGGCTGGCAAGATTTTTAACAAAACCTCAGCCTCCTCATCCACACACTTATGAGTAAGCGATCGCCTCATTCCGTACCCTCACGCGCCTTTTGGAATCTTTCGAGTATTTCCATGACTACTGTTTCCCCATCCAAACCTTCTCCTCTTTCAATTTCAGAAATTGCAATATCAACTTTTTGCCGAGTTTCTTCTATCCATGAAACATAGTCAGAATTTAATTTCTCTAGCAGTTGAAATGCTATGTCAATGACTTCATCTGCGTTCGTAAATCTACTGCTGGCAATTTGAGCTTGGATAAATTGCTCATGTTCTGGTTTGAGTTGGATATTCATGATTGATAAAATCAGCTTTATTTCAATAGTACTAATTCCAAAAGCAGTTGAGGAATTAAAGTTACTAGATAACCCCGAACTCTTTTAAATGTCGGGGTTATGAGCTTATCAACTAGTTTTAAATCACGGCTATACAATCAATTTCTACCAGCACATCTTTTGGTAAACGAGATACTTGAACACAAGCACGCGCTGGGGCTGTATCTTCAGGGAAGTATTTAGCATAAATCGCATTCACAGCCGCGAAATCATTCATATCAGCTAAAAACACAGTTGTCTTGACAACATCTGCAAAAGTCGCCCCAGCAGCTTTTAAAATTGCTTCTAAATTTGCTAATACTTGCTCAGTTTGTTTTTTGACATCATCTGTGTAAACAACATCACCCAACCGGGGATCGATCGCAATTTGTCCAGCCACAAATATCATTTGGCCAGAAGCCGCGATCGCTTGATTATATGGCCCCACTGGTGCAGGTGCTTGATCAGTATTAATAACTTGTCGTGTCATAGATATTACTTTTTCTAACGATACTTCCTGTTTACCGATTTCTACCTCAGCGGCGATCGGTTTGTAGATTTCTCCATCAGGCATTATCGCACCAGTTAGGTCAGCATCTATAAAGCTGGCTCCATAAATATCAGCACCAGTTAAATCAGCCCTTCTCAAATTTGCTCTATCTAGATTTGCGTTCGTTAAATTTGCCAATCGCAGATTAACTCTTTCTAGATTAGCTCCTTGGAGCCTTGATTTTGTAAGGTTTGTACTTTGTAGAGATGCTGCTGTAACCCTCTTCTGTCACTTTCCGAAATAAGCAAGTAGTAAATAAATGAAATTATCCAGAAGAGAAAAAAGGTTTAAATTGGTTCATTGTAAAAATTAGGTGATTAAATCCAAGCAATAAATCGGAATTGG
>NZ_JADEWI010000017.1 GCF_015207705.1 Nostoc sp. LEGE 06077 | reverse complement strand
TGTTGGGTGAGCGTCTCGACGTAAATGTTTCAGGATTTGTAATTCCACATCCATTGCCCTGCTTACCTTCCAGAGTTTTTTCTTTTAATCCTTTTATTTAGAATACTCGGAAAGTGACAGAAGAGGGGTATGGTGAAGGTATCCCTTCCCTCTCAGCTGCGCTCAATGATGTGCAAGCTATGGAGCGAGTTTTGCAAAACCCAACTCTGGGAGGTTTTGAGCAAGTTGAACGGCTGCTGAATCCCGATGCGATCTCCATGCGAAAAGCAATTCATAAGCTGTTTCGAGAAGCTGCAAAAGACGACCTAGTATTATTCTTTTTCTCTGGTCATGGTATTACGAATGATCAAGATCATCTCTATTTAGGGACTCGAAATACAGCTAAAGACGATTTTGAAGCTACTGCTGTAGACGCAAATTTTATCCAAGGGCAATCAAACAATTGCTATGCTAAACGGCAAGTTTTGATTTTAGATGCTTGCTACAGTGGTGCTTATGCTCAAGGTTGGCGGACAAAAAGTGTTGGTGTCAATATTAAAAAGCAGTTCGGCTCGGAGGGGCGAGTTGTTCTCACATCTTCCAGTGCGACTCAAACATCTTTTGAACAAGAAGGTTCAACACTTTCCCTATACACTCAGTATTTAGTTGAAGGAATTGAAACAGGCGCAGCAGACAAAGATGATGATGGCATTATTCATGTACAGGAATTGCACGCTTATGCTAAGGCAAAAGTCCAAGCAGTTAAGCCTAAGATGACACCAGATATCATTCTGGATAAAGAAGGATACGATATTTTACTAGCCTATACCCCGAAAAATCCAGAAACAGAGTATCGCAAGCTGGTTGAACAATATGCTAAAAGAGGCGAAATTCCTTCACTTGGTATCAAAATCTTAAAGAAGAAGCAAGAAGACTTAGGACTCACCAATGAAAAAGCCAAGGAAATAGAAAGCGACGTATTGGAACCTTTCCGTAGGCGGGTTGCTAATTTAGAAAGTTACAAAGAAGAATTTACTAAGGAGGTTGAGCGACAGTATCCTCTTGATCAAAATACCTACAAGATGCTGAAGGATTATCAGAATGTTTTAGGCTTAAGAGATGAAGATGTAGCATCTATTGAGTTAGAGATTACATCTGTTAAAGAAACAGAATATCAAAGACAGGTTCGGATACGGAAACAACAAAAAAAAGAGGAATATGAAAATAATCTGCTGCGTTATGAGCAGGAATTGATAAAAGCAGTTCAAGTGCAATACCCACTAGATGAATATGTTCGTAATGGATTAAAAAACTTTCAACAGTTTTTAAAACTTAGAGATGAAGATATAGCCTTGATAGAACAAAGAGTACTTACTCCGAAACAGGCCGAATATGATCGCCGGCAGAAAGAATCAGAAAAGTTACGTCAAGAACAAGCAACAAATTCTGAAAATCCTCTTTTACGGGATATAACTAGAGGAGATGATTTACGATTAGATTTAAAAATAGACTTCCGAGAAGCGATATTTGGTTGCGAAAAAGAAATTCGCATTTCTCATTTAGAAACCTGTGAAGTCTGTAAAGGATCTGGCACTAAATCCAGTCATTATCCTCTCACTTGTACAACTTGTGAAGGTTCAGGTCAAGTTAAGCGTGCCACCAGAACGCCTTTTGGTGCCTTTAATCAAGTTTCCAAGTGTCGAACTTGTGAAGGGACTGGCAAAGTAATAACTTGTGAAGGGACTGGCAAAGTAATAGGAGAAAAATGTGCTTCTTGTAATGGGGAAGGTACATATCAAGTAACCAAGAGACTCAAAATTACCATTCCATCTGGGGTAGACAATAGTGTACGTTTACGGATATCCGAAGAAGGAGATGCTGGTAAATATGGTGGCCATCCCGGTGATTTGTACATCTACTTGTTTGTGAATGAGGATAAAGAATTTAAGCGAGATGGTATTAACATCCTCTCAGAAATCATAATTGACCAGCAGCAAGCATTTTCTGGATGCCGTTTAGAAGTTAACACAATAGATGGGCCAGTGGAACTTATTATTCCATCTCAAACCCAGTCTAATAGGATTATGAGGCTGAAAAACCGCGGCGTACCTTGCGTAAACAATCCCACTAGTCGAGGCGACCATTTGGTAACAGTTATTGTTAAAAGCTGAAAATTTTTATACATAATAAAAAACCCCGAAGCTTCAGGGTTTTTTATTAAATCAGTTTTTTAAAGTTTTTAGAAAGGTGCGATCGCTAAACAAATTACAGCTAACATCGCAGCGATTATATAAAATACAGCCACAACTTGTAATTCTGACCAGCCACCCAACTCTAAATGATGATGTAAAGGAGCCATTCTAAACAAGCGTTTGCCTTTGCCATCTGGGCCTTTTGTCGCTTTGTAATAAGCAACTTGCGCCATTACAGACAGAGTTTCGACAAAGAAGATACCGCTGAGAATAAATAATGCTACCAAGCTATTTGTTAAAAGTGCCACAGCCGCTAAAGCACCACCCAACGCCAGAGAACCAGTATCACCCATGAATACGCGGGCTGGGTTGCGGTTGTGTGCTAAGAAACCTAAGCAACTACCGCTTAAAGCTGCACAGAAAACCATCAATGGTAAGGAAGTTGGGGCAACCACAGCACCTAAAGCCAAAAGTGCGATCGCTACAGTTCCACCTGCTAAACCATCAATACCATCAGTTAAATTAGTTGCGTTACTCTCTGCCACGAGAACAAACCCCGCCAAAGGCCAGAAGAGGAACCCTAAAGGCAGTGCAAAGCTCACCCAAGGCAAAGCAATATTTGTAATATTAAAAGGTTGATTAAACATTAACCATATACAAAACAGCGCAGCAAAACCAATTTGCAAAGCTAGTTTCATCTTGGGAGAAATACCTTTGTTGGATTTCCGGCGGAGAATTTGCCAATCATCAATCCAACCAATAAAACCATAGCTGAGGGTTAATGCGGAGACAGCAACGACCTCTGTGGCGAAATTAGACATGATACAGGCAACGATCGCCGCCACAGGGATGAAGAATATCCCACCCATTGTTGGTGTGCCTGCTTTTTTCAAATGGGCTTGGGGGCCATCTTCGCGGATGATTTGTCCAGTTTTCAGTGCTTGCAGCAGAGGTACTACCACATAGCCCACAGCGCCCGAAATCACCGCAGACAACAACAACGGCATGGTGAGTGATGTGCCTTGCCAAGGCAATCTATTCCCCATCAAATCACAAACTACTGCTGCTACACCTAGCCCGGTGGCTAAGGCAGAAGCGAGACCGATACCAGAAACATTTAATCCTTGGTTAGGAGATAATTTAGCGTCCACAGGATCTTTTCCCTTCACTCCACACTACAAAATTTAACTACAGGGACGACAGCTATCACCAAGTCCCTAGCCTGAAAAGGCTAATCTTCTTCAACAGCTATCTCGTCGTCATCATCATCAAGGTAATCAGCAATGCCGTCTTCTCCACCGAGAAAGTCTGATATTTCTTCGTTTTCTTCTTCAGAAAAATCAGGTTCATGCACATCACGCGCTATCAAACGACCGTGGGATTTTAACCAATCTAAAAGGGAGGATTCTTGTTTTAATGGAATTACAGCAGCGCGTTGGTTGCGGGGTTCTTCACGTAAGGGAGAATTCAACATATTGACGAAGAAACAAAATGTTAATGTAACTAGACATTAAGCAGTCTATCACTTGAAACGTAATAATTTAGTTATTTATTGATTCAAGTCTTGCCTGCTGAAATCCGTAAGTTAGCAAAAATATTTTATTTAATAGTGGTAATACAGGTAGGAATAAATTCTTAAAAGTTTTTAGAGCTTTATACATAGGGCATCAATATTGATCTTAAGGTGGATGAATTTTCAACATTCTTGATTTGGGGTAATAAACCATGATGGGAAAGGCGGCTTTAATCAATGCGATCGCTCCGACAAATCGCGGGTTACTGGCTACTGAGTCACAGAAACAAGCAATCTTAGCTGCGATCGCCAATTTAGAAGACCTCAACCCAACACCACGTCCAGTGGAAGCTGGTAACTTGCTAGATGGCAATTGGCTATTACTTTATACCACTAGCAAAGCTCTTTTAAACCTAGATCGTTTACCTTTTTGTAAACTTGGTCAAATTTATCAGTGTATTCGGGTAGAAACTACCAGCGTTTACAATATTGCTGAAATTTATGGCTTACCCTATCTCGAAGGATTAGTTAGCGTCGCAGCTAAATTTGAGCCAGTTTCCGGTCGTCGCGTCCAGGTAAAATTTAATCGTTCTATTGTAGGTTTGCAACGTCTAATTGACTACAATTCTCCAGAAAATTTTATCAGCCAAATTGAATCAGGTAAAAAGTTTACGGGAATTGACGTGTCAATTAAGAACGAAAACCAACAAGGCTGGTTAGACATTACTTATATAGATGACGATCTCCGCATTGGTAGGGGGAACGAGGGTAGTGTGTTTGTTTTGAGTCGAACATAAAGTTTTCCTGAAAATGTGTGGGCGAACGAAACGAAATTATTCCATCATGTGCGCTTTGTCAAGGAGGGTCTGACCCCATTCTAGGTATGAGACTTTTATTTAGAACCTAACGAGAGGAAGATATCAGACAGAGGGCAGGGTGCAAGGGAAAAAATTACTATTGACCCTTGACCCTTGAGTCTTGACCAATGACAAATAACTTAACAAATCCTCTAGTCGAGACCTTCAGGTTGTAGAGTGAAATCAAATAGCCCTATATATCGGCAATTGATAACTAAAAGGGAAGATAATCATGGTTCAACGTGGTTCTAAAGTACGTATTCTCCGCCCAGAATCCTACTGGTTCCAAGATGTCGGCACCGTGGCTTCTATTGACCAAAGCGGCATCAAATACCCAGTAATCGTCCGTTTTGATAAGGTAAATTACTCTGGTATTAATACCAATAACTTTGCCTTAGATGAATTAGTCGAAACAGAAGCACCCAAGGCTAAAGCTAAAAAATAAGTAGCAAAGCCAAAAGGGGATTCTTTAATGGGATGATGAAGGGAAGCTTTAAGTATGTAGAACGAAGCGTAAAGTTTCAATTCTCTCATGCTTCCTCTCAGCCTACTCTAAGTAAAAGAAACTGCCCTGCGGGTATTTACTGTTTCTTTTCGATAGAATAGATATCCACCAATAGGTGCGTACAGTACTTCCTCTCATCTTTCCCGACCCCTAAATAAATTGCTTACTTATCAGTTCCAATGCCTGAACTGCCTGAAGTTGAAACAGTCCGCCGGGGTCTTAATCAATTGACCCTAAATCAAAACATTACGGGTGGAGATGTGTTGCTAAATCGCACCATCGCCTACCCGTTTTCTGTTGATGAGTTTATTGAAAGAATCAAAGGTAGTGCCATTATGACTTGGCATCGCTGTGGTAAATATCTCCTCGCTGAACTATCCCCTGCTGGTGGCTACCTGGGGGCGCATCTACGAATGACTGGTCAATTATTATGGCTGCACCGTGATGAACCATTGCACAAGCACACAAGAGTGAGAATATTTTTTGGGGATCAACAGGAATTGCGCTTTGTCGACCAACGCACCTTTGGTCAAATGTGGTGGGTTCCGCCTAAAGTTGCGGTAGAAAGTGTGATGACTGGTTTAGCCAAACTAGCCGCAGATCCATTTTCACCAGAATTCACCGTTGAGTATCTCGCCGCTAAACTGCAAAACCGCCGCCGTCCCATTAAAACAGCATTATTAGATCAGTCTGTAGTTGCCGGATTAGGTAATATCTATGCCGATGAAGCATTATTTAAATGTGGCGTATTACCAGAAACTTTGTGTACAGATTTGCAGTTAGAGCAAATTCAGCAGTTACGCCAAGTCATCATTGAAGTATTAGAAACCAGCATTGCAGCTGGTGGTACAACCTTTAGTAACTTCCTCAACGTCAAGGGGATCAACGGTAACTATGGTGGTGTCGCCTGGGTTTACAACCGCACTGGGGAACCTTGCCGAGTTTGTAGTAACCCTATTGAGCGAATTCGATTAGGTGGGCGTTCTAGTCATTTTTGTCCCCAGTGTCAGTGTTAGGAAGCCTTACGGCTGGGTGTAAGGGAGTAAGGGTAAGGGTGCAAATGCAAGGGTGTAAGCTTTTTCAACATCTACACCCTTACACTCCTTTTTTCATAAATCTACACACCTAAACCCTCACACCCCCATACCCTTTTTTCATACCCCTATACCCGTTTCTTGTCGCAAGCTAAAATCCTCTATGAGACAATCTGCAAACTTGAGAGGGGAATAATTTATGCCAGTTAAAAAAGGAGATTTAGTTCGTGCTGTGCGTGACAAGCTGGAAAATAGTTTAGAAGCTAAAGCTAGTGATACTCGCTTTCCTGCCTATTTATTTGAAACTGAGGGTGAAATTGTTGATATCAAAGGTGATTATGCCCTCATAAAGTTCGGACAAGTGCCTACACCCAATATTTGGCTACGCTTAGATCAACTAGAAGGATCTAAGTAAGTATCCTATCCTCAGACTAAAGGATGTGGTTGACTGATTTCTCACAAATCACAATTATAGGTGGGTAATGCCCACCTTCTAAGTTACACAGTTGCGATCGCAATTTTCTACTATATATATAGTGGTGATTTAACCGCATAGTAACGCAAAGGCTTACTCAGTTGAATTCCCAACGAATTACGCATTAAAAATTAATTTTATGTCTTCCCCTATACCTTGCTATTTACCGCGCGTCACTATCGTTGGTGCTGGGAGAGTTGGTAGTACCCTAGCTCAACGTATTGCTGAGAAAAATTTAGCAGATGTGGTGTTACTCGATATTGTTGAGGGTATGCCTCAAGGTTTGGCTCTGGATTTAATGGAGGCTAGGGGAATTGAAATACATAACCGTCAGATTATCGGTACCAATAATTACGCTGATACTGCTGGTTCGGAAATTGTGGTGATAACGGCTGGACTTCCCCGTAAACCAGGGATGAGTCGGGATGATTTGCTAAAAACCAACGCCAAGATTGTTGTCGAAGCAGCGAAAAATGCGATCGCTCATTCTCCCAATGCAATTTTTATTATCGTCACGAACCCTTTAGATGTGATGACTTATTTGGCTTGGCAAGCTACAGGGTTATCTCGTAGTCGTATTATGGGTATGGCTGGAGTTTTAGACTCAGCCAGATTTGAAACTTTCATCGCTTTAGAATTGGGTGTGTTACCTGCGGATGTGAAAGCGATGGTATTAGGTAGCCACGGTGATTTGATGGTTCCTTTATCACGTTACGCCACAGTTAATGGCATTCCCATCACAGAATTATTAGATGCAGCTACAATTGAGCGATTAATAGAAAGAACCCGCAACGGTGGCGCAGAAATTGTCGAATTAATGCAAACAGGCGGTGCGTTTTTTGCCCCTGCATCGGCAACAAGTGTGATGGTTGAATCAATATTATTAAATCAATCGCGGTTGTTACCAATAGCGGCTTATTTGCAAGGCGAATATGGTTTAGAAGATGTGGTAATTGGTGTGCCTTGTCGCTTAGGTTGTGGTGGAATAGAAAGTATTTTGGAATTAAATTTAAGTGATAGTGAAAGAGAAGCTTTGCAGACTTCGGCTCAATCTGTGCGGAGAAATATCGAGCGATCGCAAGAAATTTTAGCAGGAAAATTATAATAATGATGATGTATTGCCGCGCTGATTAGCTTTTTGGTAAAAACCAGATTACGCTGCTGTTCCCAACTATGTCAGCACTAAGACACTTTCTAATTCTCTATCTCCAAATTGAATGATTGTGTCAAAATTATCTCTCAAAACTTGCACGATCTTTGATGTTGGGCTGTTACCGATACGAAGATAGATAATTTTAGGGGGATGACCATAAAGTAAACTGCGTTGATAAAAGTCAGAATCTTTGGAAACAATCACAAAATCATTTGCTTTTGCATATTCCCAAATAATTCCATCATCGGTATTGGTAAGCGCTAAGGTTTTGACATGAGCAGAATCAGGATAAAAGTCGATGATTCGGCAAACAATCTGATCTGAGAGATTTTCATCCAAGAGCAGTTTCACAACTATGCCACAAATAACTTTTTCTCACGATCAGCAGCAAAAGCAAGACAGGCTTTAATATCCTCAGATGTTAGTTCTGAAAAATCTTCTAGAATTTCTGCTTCTGTCATACCGCCTGCAAGATATTCTAGAATATCGTATACAGTGATACGCATTCCCCGAATACAGGGTTTACCGCTACGCTTTCCGGGTTCAATCGTAATAAAGTCTTGGTAGTCCATGATTTAGACTTATGCCCTACAAAGAAACAATTTAAACTCAAACTTATTTCCTAATTTTATCTAACAAAGAAGACAAATACAATTGCAATCGCCAGAAATTTTAGCAGCACAGTCATAATTTTCCTTTACCTTACTTAGTGAAAAATTAGGAATATACAAATCTGCAATAACTAGATTTTAATAAACGTAATTTATTTGACATATATTTAGACGATACTGTACTCATAGTGGCGTTTTTTCGTATTGGCTATTTTTCTAAAATGTTCAGCAATTCCTCGGTTATTTTTTGCTATAGGCATAATTTAAAAATAAACAGTCACTACGATGTTTTTTGCCAATAAAAATATTCAATATGCCAACTAAAAATATAGCTCAAACTAAAACTCGTCTCCTTTTAGCTTTGTGGGATTTGGGAGGATCGCAGCAGGAAGTAAAAAAAGGCCAACTGACAAAGCGCATTGTCTCCAAAGGTAACAAAGTAGCAGATTACCAGGGTGTGTTTGAGGAATTACGAAAACAGGGTGCGATCGCAATTTCTAAAACTGGTTATTCTCTCGCATCTCCCAAAGGTTTGGAGTTACTAGGCGAAGGTTTGAGAAGTTCGGAGTTTAGGTTTGATGGAAGTATTGTTGGTACTTGGGCTGCAAATGCACTAGTGAAGTGGATTAGTAGAATCAGCAGCGTAGTTAGTAGTACATCTGCATCAATAAAAAGTAGTAAGAGTGCGATCGCTTCTTATGACGATTTTAAGTCAACAGTGCTGGAAGTATACGACAAATTGAATTATGAATACAACTTCAATCATCTAGTACCAATTTATCGAATTAGAAGACAAGTAGGCGATCGCTTAAGCCGTACAGAATTTAATGATTGGCTGCTAGAAATGCAAGCTGACGATATTTTGCAACTACAAGGCGGAAGTGTAGAAGATAGCGCACCAGACAAGATAGAAGATTCCATCACCACAGTCTTAGATGGATTACGCTGTTACGCCAGACTGTTGAAAGCATAATTTTTTTGTACTCCTCACTTAATAAACATCATCTCAAAACTATGATTACCACCACATCTACCATTGATGAACTGATTAGAAATAAAAATCCATTTGCCGGACATATTGTTGTCAGACCGCAACAGATATGGGGAAAAAGTTATCCTGATCTTCCATCAATTAATGCTCATGCTTCTGATGCAGTGTTTAATGCAGTTGAACAGATCCGCCAAGGAAAACGTGAGACTGTAGGCATTACTATAACTGCTGAAAAAGGATTGGGTAAGAGCCATATTATTAGTCGCATTCGTCATCGCTTTCAAAGAGAAAATACTGCTTTATTTATCTACATGGGTAAGTATGACAATCTGAATCAGATTAAATCTCAATTTCTGCAAACAGTTGCTTCTAGCCTGAGAGCTTATGGCAGTCAAGAATTGATGCAGTGGCAAGAAATAGCAGCAGCTTTAATTAATGAAGCGAAAAAATGTAACTATACCCCACGGCAATATGTAAGTAGTATTTACCCAAATTGGTTAAACAAACACTCAACTAAAACAGTTGATACCTTAACAGAAGTAGTACTAAAAATTAAGCCTGAAATTACTAACCCTTATATAATTAGAGCTATTTTGTGGACGCTTTCGACAACACACGCTCACTATGCAACTTATTGGTTATCAGGTTTGGAAATTACAGAAGCACAAGCTGATTTACTAGGCTTACCAAACTCTAAAAATGAAGATAAAGAGGCTGAAGCATTAAGTAATGTACGTCAAATATTAGATATAACTAGCAATTATAAAGTCCCTGTAATCTGTTTCGATGAATTAGATATTGCAGATATATCCGACACAGGATTTACCGCACCTCAAATTGTCGCTAACTTAGTCAAGGATTTGTACAATAGTCTCAAACGAGGTGTTTTACTACTCTCAATATATCCCCAAACATGGAATGAGCAAATTAGATCATTACCACAGACTGATGCAGTAATTGATAGATTGGTTAGTGAACAAACCGACAAACAACCAATTGTATTAAAATATCTTAATTCTGATGATATTGTTTCTCTTGTTAAATTATGGTTACAAGATTTTTATCAAGAGAATCAACACAATCCGCCACACTCTCTGTATCCATTTGATGAAAATAAACTTAGAGAACTTGGGAAAGGAAGACCTACTGTAAGGTCAGTCCTAAAATGGTGTGCAGAAAATTTTGTATCTCCTTTAAGTCAAGATGAAATAACGCTACCTCCGCTTGTTAAACCACCTTCACAACAACCACATACAGTTAAAGCATATTTCGATAATGAATTAGCCAATGTAGAAGCTTCTATAGATTCATCAATGGAAGACGAAAAAGCTATTGGTGATGCACTTCGATTAGTATTCCGTAGTCTTATTGGTAAAACGTTAGAAGGAGTAGCAATTGAGGCTATTGAACGAATACCTAACCAAGAACATATCGACTTCAAAATTGTTGGTAATAATAAAACAGTTAAAATTGGAGTGGATGTATTACAACAAACAGGTGGTGGATCTGTAACCACAGCATTGAGTAAGCTCATTGATTATAAAAAGTTTCATTTAACTCGTGGTTGCTTAGTACGTTCTAAAAAAATTAATCGTGGAGCAACATTAGCTCAACAACATTTACAAAAACTTTTGCAGAAGCTAGGAGGAGAATGGGTAAAGTTACAACCTCAAGACATAACCCCTATTTTAGCCATCTATTCTGTTTGGGATAACAGGAAGAGTTATGAATTGACAGAAGAACAAGTATTTGATTTTATTGAGCAGGAAAAAATAGTAATTAATAATCCTTTGATTCGAGAAATACTCAGTGATCCTTCTGGACAAGAACCAGATAATTTGACTGATGATGAATTGCCTATGAGAATACCCCAAAGTGTTTCTATCGCTGATAATATCGCACTAACTCTATAATTAATTAAACATGAATACGCTGTTTTCAATTCCAACAGCTTTGTGTTTACCTGCCCCTGAGATTGAAGCTTTAATACAGGGGCAAACAATTGCAGCTATGCCCAAGATGTTTATTCGTCCTGGGCAGAGATTTGCTCTTTATCCAGCACAAAGTTTATTACCTTTTGAGAGATACTATCGTTTAAATATCTTACCTATCAGTAATCTAGATGCTACTAATACATCTAATATTAAGGCTTGGGCTAAATGTGAACTTTGTCAAATTTTAGATGAAACTAAGCCATTAGATATTTTGTCTAATTTAACAATATTTTCATCAGAGGCTTTAAAAGGGATAATTCAGCAGCAACAACATATTTTCTTGGCTTATTTGCGTGTCTATAAATTAGCTAATTATCAAGAATTAACAAGTAACTCTAATATTCAAGATAAAATAGGTAAATTTGTTAGTCTACCAAGTTCTCTAACTGTAACTGAAGAATTACCAGTATTAAGCGATCGCACCTTCGCCCAACGCAAACAGCAACTAGAAAAGTTAGAACCACCTCTGCATCCTGAATTGGAAGAATTGCAAAGTTTGTTAGCCCCTTTGGGAATTACTAGCCACGCTGCTAAACAAATAGATGATGATATAAAAATATTATTAGGTTGGAATATCTATCAATCTAATAATATTTTAGATACGGATCTAGCGTGGATTAAAAAAATTGCTGAAGTTGGTAACTCTAGTGATGGTCATCAATTTGAAAAGCTCGTGCGTCGAGGATTACTAAAATTAGGTTTTACTGGTTCAGGTTTGAATCCAGATGCAACTGGTGGAGCCGGAGGTATGGATTTTCACACTGAAAAACCATTCTCAATAGTAGGAGAGTGTAAAGCGACTAAAACAGAGAAAGTTAGCGATGGTACTCCTGCTCAATTGCTCAAAATAGGTATGAACCATTTAGGTAAATATCAGTATGACAATTCAATTAAATTAATCGTAGCGGCTGGAGAACTAAATAGTTACGCATTGAGAACAGCAACAGAAAATCATATGAATATTATTAGTCCTGAAACTATACAAAAACTTGTTGAACTGCAAACATACTATAAAAATTCTATTAATTTACTAGAACTAAAAGTGTGTTTACAACAAGCTCCATTTGGGTTAGCCGAAGAAAAAGTTAATAATTATATAGATAAAGTAGAACAATCAATAAAATTGCGATCGCACCTAGTTAACTTAGTTAAAAACTATCTACACAACTCAGGTACGGAATCTGCTGGTGTAGAAGCCCTACATGGTGCTTATTTTGGCTCCAATCCACCACGTCCAATCAAAACAGAAGAAATGCACGAAATTTTGATTGAACTTTCATCACCATTAACAGGCTATTTAGGTAGAGAGAAAGGAACGGATTGGAAGAGCGATCACTTCTACTTTTTACGCAACCTACCACTTAACCTCAGCTAATAATATAATTCTGTGTTCTCTGCGCCTCTACGGTTCGTTTTCACAAGCAAAAAAAAGGTAGTAACGTTAATTGCTACCACCTCAAATCAACACCAGTTTAATCTATCGTCACGACATTACTTATTACTAACGGCCATATTCATCAGCAGGATCGCCGTAAGGATCTTGGTCTGCGGGAGTTGAATTACTGTACTCATCAGCAGGATCACCGTAAGGATCTTGGCTGGCGGGTGTTACATTGCCATAATACTGTTGAGCAGGATCACCGTAGGGATCTTGACTAGCTGGGGTTAAGTCGCCGTAGCCTTGATTTGCAGGGTCGCCGTAGGGATCTTCGCTGGCTGGACGCACCTCGCGGTCTGTATCTTGGTCAAATTCGTCATTATTATTCGAGCCTGCGAAAAACTCTTTCGCTTTCTGAAAAAAGCCGTCTACCATAATCTTTCTCCTTAAATCTTTGTGTTAAATCTAGTAAGCTGGCGCTTCTTGGGGAGCAATGTCTGTTAAATTACGACCTGTAGAACGCCCGTTGTAGCCTTTAAAATCTCGATACTGTTGCGCTTCTGACTCTGGAACTTGAATTCCTTCCTGTGGCGGTGTTACCCAGTGAGCGCGACCTTGACTATCGCGGTAGTAGACACGCCCATTTTTAGATAGGTAATGCTTGCCATTTGGCCCTGCTCCTTGGGCATTTTTTCGCTGTTGATAAAGGTAATAAAGAGCAGCAGCACCTGCTAAAATCACTACTTTTTGTCCTGTGGATAATCCTCTTCTCGCTTGGGGTTGGTTGGTAGCAGTAGGAT
This sequence comes from Nostoc sp. LEGE 06077, assembly GCF_015207705.1. Lineage (GTDB taxonomy): Bacteria > Cyanobacteriota > Cyanobacteriia > Cyanobacteriales > Nostocaceae > Nostoc_B. The sequence goes on along the minus strand of NZ_JADEWI010000017.1, from coordinate 100,153 downwards.
AATTTAAATTTCTACCAACGGTGTCATCTACAGGTGGTGGAGGTGCTGCTGTGCGGGAATTACCACCACAGCTACTTAATAAAGGAACTGATAACAAAGCGGAAAGAAATACAGCCGCAGGTAAGGGAGCTTTTTTAGGTTTTTGATATATTTCCATCTATATTTTATAAATGCTTTGTTATTTCAAAATATTTGGAATTTTGATTACTAAAATAATGAAGTAATAATTGCAGTATTTACTCCTGCTTTTGAGAGAAATTCTATTCATTCTCTAGAAATATGCTGTTAACTGAGTCAACACTATCTTGTATACCTACTGATTTAGGGCAGTAAATAGATTGCTGTATTTATCGTATAGAAATATACAAATTTATATTGAGTAATTGCTAATTTTTACGTATAAAAGTTACAGTAGTTTTCTAAAAAATTACCTTGCTTAAGGATAAGAGGCGACTACCTAGCCCAATCCTCTTTAAAGCTACGTAAATATAGAGTTAAATTGTTCTAAAATTTACCAAATTTTTATACTTAGCTGCCTTGTAACTTAATTTACGTTTATCAGTTTGTTTTATACTGTCGATGATCTCAGTTTATACTTACTACACTGGTGATTATCTCTAGCAATTATTAAACTTTAAAAAATAACTTATGTATTATCAACTCTGGAATTTCTTCTTGAGAGATGATAAATATTTCTATTGGAAAGAAAAAGTCAAATTTAATAAGAAGTTCGACCATTATACATGGCAAAAGATTATTGATTTCTTCTCACTAGTAGAAAGGAACTTTTTTCTAAAAGCTCAATTAGGAGAAACCGACCGCATTGAACCATTTATTAAATTAGCCAAACAAAATGGTTATAATTTCGCTCCAGAGGCACTTGCTTGGTTTGTCGTCACCCGAAAACAGATTTGGGATCTGTTTGATATGGCACAAAAAATTCCATCTTTGAAAGATAAATTACTAGCATCTAAGAATCCTCAACAGTTTATTGAAATAGCTAAAGATAACGGCTATCAATTTTCAGTAGATGAATTAGCTTGGTTATTAATTGAAGTTAAATCTTCCCCAGAATTAGTTTCGATAAATAATAGTGTTGGAGAAATCCTCACAGGATCAAATTACGGCAAAATCGAAATAGGATACTGGATTTGGTTAGCAGAAGACTGGGGAATTGTGCCACCATTCTGTCATTTGCATAAATCAAATAATATAATCAGCGAAAATATCCGAAATCCATTTTTTCTTGACCAGTGCTTTTTACCAAAAAGCTACTTTAATCAGCGATTGATGAGTGTGGTTTAATTTTATATTCGTAATACGTCTTGAAGCTTCTAACGTTGCTAACGTAATTCGTAATTAAACAATACTATTACTTATCTGATTAAAAATAAAGCATCCTGAAAATGAAAGTTTTTACTTCATATCAGGATGCTTAACTGTAGATATCAACTGATCAAAAAACTTGAGAACAAATTAGCTCAGAGAAACCTTCAAACTACCAGGTTCAGCAAAATTACCTTGTAACACTACACCGCGCTGGTTTACGTGCAAGTGACGCAGAATCTTGTAAATTGCTTCTACTTCTTCAGCCATACCAGCTTTCTCAGCAATTTCTGCCAAAGAAAGAGGTGTTTTTTCAGCTTGCAAAACAGCAACTACTTTAGTTTGCAGATCAAGGATAGCAGCAGCAGCTTTTTTACCGGCTTCTACTCCTGGTTGGTGGTAGGCGTTAACGTTAACTAAGTTGCCATAGAAACCAACTGCACGGTCATACAAAGCAATTAAAGCCCCGACTGTGCGAGCATTAACTTGAGGGATAGTTATAGTAATTGAATCGCGCTGATTTTCATAAAGAGCTTTCCGAGTTCCTTGAAGAAAACCGGAGAGATAATCACCAGATGTAACTCCAGGATCTATTTCTGGGGATTGGCCATGACGATCTTCCAAAACTTCAACGAAAGTAGCAAAGAAGTTTGGTACACCATCACGCAACTGTTGAACATAAGCGTGTTGGTCTGTTGAGCCTTTATTACCATAAACGGCGATACCTTGATGGACAATATTACCGTCTAAATCTTTTTCCTTACCCAAGGACTCCATCACCAGCTGTTGCAAATAGCGGCTGAACAGAGCCAAGCTGTCTTTGTAAGGTAGAACAACCATATCTTTTTTGCCCTTACCATCGCCAGCATAGTACCAGGATAAAGCCAACAAAGCCGCAGGGTTCTTTTTGATATCTGGGATGCGGGTTGCATCATCCATTTCTTTTGCACCCTCCAGCATGGCACGCACATCAATGCCTTGTAATGCTGCTGGTACTAAACCCACAGTCGACATTTCTGAGGTGCGGCCGCCTATCCAGTCATACATGGGGAATGTAGCTAACCAACCTTCGGACTGGGCAACTTTATCTAATTGACTACCAGAGCTGGTAATTGCTACAGCATATTGAGCAAAATCAAGATTGTGTCCGGCGTAAGCTTTCTTGACTTCAATCATGCCGTTGCGGGGTTCTGGCGTACCTCCAGATTTGGAGATAACCAAAACTAAAGTGCTGGCGAGGCTGTTGCGTAATTGGTTAAGAATACGGTCAATACCTGCCGGGTCGCTATTGTCAATAAAGTGAATTTTTAAGGGAGGGAAATCAGGGGCGAGGGCTTCAGCAACAAATTCGGGGCCAAGGGCAGAACCACCAATACCAATAGAGATGATATCAGTGAAGCGACTGGCTCGCGGAGGATGTATTGCACCTGTTTGGACTTTTTCGGCAAAGGCTTCAATTTGTTCTAATGTTTGGACAATTTCTTGTGTCAGTTCAGGAGTGGGTGCTAAATCAGGGTTTCGCAGCCAGTAATGTCCAACCATGCGGTTTTCGTCGGGATTGGCGATCGCACCCTTTTCTAACTCCGCCATATCCCCAAAAGCCTTGTCAAACTTCGGACGCAATGATTCCACGAAGGCATCATCAAAGCGCATCCGACTTACATCTAAGTACAGTCCTAATCCCTCGTGGAAATATAACCAATCTTGGTATCTTTGCCAAAGTGCTATTGCATCCATAGGGAAATCTCAAGTAAGTTGTTTTTCCATGACAAGTTTAATGTAAGCTCAGGTGCATCCCTGCCTAGCCTTATACAGTTTTAAGTGTTGGGCTAATTTGCCATCCTAAACATCTGGCATAGGTATGACTCGCAGAAACTTGACAATTTCTCCTCTAATTTCAATTCCAATTAAATAATCATCTAGGGTAAAGCGATGAAAAATGCCCTCCCCATCTAGTTGTCGCAGTTCGGGAAGACAATGCAGCTGCCACTTTTCGCCAAATTCAAAAAACACAAAATCATATACCCGCTGATAAGCAGCAGGTTCTAAACTTTTCAGATCCATTAAAAAAGACCTGGCATAGCGCATTTCCACACTCACTAGGCATCACCTCTATTAGGGGTATAAGGGGATAGGGGTGTAGGGGAATCAGATGTCAGATAGGATTAGTACCTAGCCTCTAACTTCTTTTTCACCGCTGCATCAGTAAAACATTAAAATTTGTATCGCTTCTTCTTGAGTCAAGATATCCCACGGTTGTTGTGATTGCTTTACTTTTTGTATGGCTTTCAGCATATAAAAGTCACAATGTAAAGCGTGAACATCCTCCCAAACGCTTTGGAGTTCTTCATCACCTAACTGCTCGATTAAATGATGGATTCTTATACGCAGCAAGTTCATATATCAATAAACTATGTTCCAAAAGTCAAGGCTATTGTTCCCAAAAATTGGCAATGGTGAACGGTAAGATGTACTATCTTGAGACAGTAATCGGTAGGCAGTGATCAGTAATCAGTGGAAAAGTGTTTACCTTTCCCTGCCTACTGTTGAGCGTTTACTGATTACTGTTAACTGATAACTGTTAACTGTTATGGTTGATTATTTAATTTTTCTGGCAATCTCTACGGCAATTTTTGCCCTATTTGGTCTGGGACTGAATTTACAGTGGGGCTTTACGGGGTTAATTAACTTTGGTCATATTGCTTTTATGACCTTGGGAGCTTATACAACAGTATTGTTAAGTTTAAAAGGCGTTCCTTTGCTGATATCAGCAGTGATTGGGGCGGTGGTAGCGGCTTTGTTGGGTTTGTTAATCGGTTTTGCGACTCTGCGTTTGCGAGAAGATTATCTGGCGATCGTCACTATTGGGACAGGCGAACTGATTCGCTTGGTGGTGAATAACCAAGAATTACCCGTAGGTGATACCTGGGTCTCTGGGGCGTTTGGTGTGCAAAGTTATACTATCCCCTTCTCCACAGAAACAAATTTGATTACGCGCCTAGTCATGATTGGGTTGCTGACGTTGTTGGCGGCTGTGACTTTTTTTGTTTTGTGGCGCTGGATTCGCACAGCCCAAAGATTTTTAGTGGCTGATACTGCTAAAAAAACCAGCAGCAAGCAAGAACTCGCATCACGTTTAGGTGTAGGGATGGTTTTGGGTTTGTTGACAGCCGCAATTTATCTATCTGGTTTGATTGGATTGTATAGTAACAACCCCAAAGCTGGTTTCATGCTGTTGTCGCTGTTGGTATTGGCGTTTGTTTTTTGGCGGTTAGAAATATTAGTGCGATCGCCTTGGGGTCGAGTTTTAAAAGCAATCCGCGAAGATGAAGAAATCCCCAAAGCTTTGGGTAAAAATGTCTTTTGGTATAAAATCCAATCGCTGATGTTGGGTGGTGCGATCGCTGGTGTGGCAGGTGCTTTCTTTGCTTGGCAATTAAGTGCGATTTATCCAGATAATTTCCAACCGCAGCTAACCTTTGACGCTTGGATTATGGTAATTTTGGGCGGTTCTGGAAATAACATCGGCACAATTTTAGGTGCGGTAATTTACTTTGCTTACGATGCCATTACTAGAGAAGTTCTACCCAGAATTATTCCTTTAGATGAAGCGCGGCTGGGTGCATTTCGGATTATGGTTATTGGTTTAATTTTAATGGTGCTAATGATTTGGCGACCGCAAGGTATCTTAGGGAAAAAGGAGGAACTCACCCTTGGTAAATAACCAATCATCGCCCCTTCCCCTATTAGCCGCCTCTGGACTTTGCAAAAGCTTTGGCGGGATCAAAGCAGTGAATGAGGCAACAATTGAAGTTGTTAAAGGTAGCATCACTGGGTTGATTGGCCCCAATGGTGCGGGTAAAACCACTTTATTTAACTTACTGTCTAACTTCATTCGTCCAGATAAGGGACGCGTGATTTTTGATGGCGAACAAATTCAGCAGTTGCAACCATACCAAATTGCCCAGCAGGGACTAGTTCGCACTTTCCAAGTAGCGCGAACTCTCTCGCGGTTGTCTGTGTTGGAAAATATGCTTTTGGCGGCGCAGAAGCAAACAGGTGAAAGTTTTTGGCAAGTGCAACTCCAACCCCACTTAGTCGCCAAAGAAGAAAAGCAATTGCAAGAACGGGCAATGTTTTTGTTAGAGTCTGTGGGGTTGGCGCAGAAAGCGCAAGATTATGCTGGATGTTTGTCTGGTGGACAACGCAAGCTGCTAGAAATGGGTAGGGCGTTGATGACTAACCCTAAGTTGATTTTGTTGGATGAACCAGCAGCCGGGGTGAATCCGAGATTAATTGATGATATATGCGATCGCATTGTCACCTGGAACCGCCAAGACGGTCTGACATTTTTAATTATTGAACACAATATGGATGTGATTATGTCCTTGTGCGATCGCGTTTGGGTACTGGCTGAAGGACAGAATTTAGCTGATGGTTCTCCCAACGAAATTCAAACTAATTCCCAAGTGTTAGAAGCTTATTTAGGAAAATAATTTTCTATTCAATCCACTCCCAGGAGTCAGAACTTAGAATAATATTCTGATTACTGACTCCTATATTCTTAATTTTTTTAATCATTCTCAATCCTGTAAATTACGCAAAAAAATGCCATCTTTTCTGTGAATGAATTTGCAACTAATTAACTCTCTTTGTAAGGTAAGGTAGTCAGAATGATAACGACCGAGAATGTCGTTCACCATCTGTTCGGAATATTCGACTTCTGACTCAAACTTAGTTGATAACCACTTGAGAATTACTAAACGCTTTTTGCGACTAACGGGAATTTCTTTGAGGCGTTGAACTCCATCTAAGCTGGTGGAATTGCTTTCTAGATAATTATTCAAAACTTTGCTTTCCCAAGCTTCAGTATCTATATGCTCAATTAAAGATGCTATCTTTCCTGGGGTAAAAATTTCCTTGCTGATGTTTTCTAAAGCTGCATTATCTAGCTGATATAAACGACTATTACCATCAGGACGCATAGTTACTAAATTTACTTCCTTCAGTTTCGTCAAATGGTGAGATACTGTCGGTTCTTTGAGTTGCATAAGTGCAGCTAATTCTTCCACACTACACTCTTGATTTGCCAAAATACCTACAATTTTTAATCTACTTTCGTCTGCTAACACTTTAAAAAACTGTAGCAAAGTCTCAAACTGTTCTTTTCTCATAATTTTCTGATAATTAATTCGACCCTAATCTAATTAGAAAGCAATCGAATTAGTGGTGCTGTCCTCCTAAAATGCAGCGATATTTCTACATTGGCTAAATTTTGAATTAATGTTAATTTTGCGATTTGTTTAGAGAGAAATTGAATTTTCTTAAGTTGTTCTTTACATTTCGCTATGCAGAAACATTCATGAGTTTAGGCAAGGAAGAATCCAGATAATTAAACAGGGTACTTCTTATGTACAAGTGGCTAAATTTCTAAGTATTGAGCAAAGTACCTTATACGTAGTTCTTCAAAACGAGCAAATTCCCTCGACTACAAAAAATGAACGGACGATGATTAGTCAAGGAGCCTTAATGGATTATTAAGTGAGGACAAGACTCCTCCTATAAGAAATTAAAATCGCTACCATTAAAAATTCAAAATATTGCTGATATTGAGGAGCGATCGCCAATATAATATAAACGATTAATTGGCAGAAAATACTATTAGTCTAGCGTAATAAAAACAAATCCCAGACCACAAAGATAATTTTCTGCCTGCACACAAAATCTTGGTAAAAAATTATATTTTAAGTAAACACAGAAAACTATCTGTGTTATTTTCATTTGAAATTTTCAAAAAAGTAGACTTGGCGATCGCTCTACCAAAACCAGCCCACTGGATTTATTGATAAATTAATATACAATATCTAGCTTCTTGAAATTATGACTGCTGTTATTCCCGTTGCGAAACCTGTTAGTCAGATGCAGTTGGCTCCTGGTAGTGCAGTCACTATACCAGATGTCAGTTGGTCAGAATTTGAGGCGATTTTAGGGGAGTTGGGAGAAAAACGGCGTGCGAGAGTAGCTTACAGTCAGGGTACTTTAGAAATTATGGTTCCTTTACCTGAGCAGGAAATACCCAGAGATATGCTTTCAGATATTGTCAAAATATTGCTAAAGGTAAAAGGTCTGAGATATCAACCTTTTGGTTCAACTACTTTCAAAAGAGAAGGTATAGCCGGAGTTGAACCCGACGCTTGCTTTTACATCCAAAATTATCAGCGGATGATTGGTTGTCGTCGCTTAGAACCTGACGATCCACCACCCGATTTAGCAATTCAATCTGATGTAACTTCTAAAACCAAACTTGATGCTTATGCAGCCATTGGCGTGCCGGAACTTTGGGTTTATGATAGCGGCACACTGAAAATTTATGTATTGCGTGAGGGAATTTATTTAGTTTATGATGATAGTCCTCTATTTGAAGACATCCCAATCAAGCAAATCATTCCTACTTTTGTGGAACGTGCTTGGCAAGTAGGTAATCTTCAGGCTTTAGAAGAATTTGAAGGGGCGATCGCATCAAAATAAAATTTCAGCAGACAATTTATCTATTGAGGCTGGGTGTCAGGGTGTCAGGGTGTTAGGGAAAAGAGTAACCATGTTAACTTAACTAAATTTAAGTTGAATGAGCTATCACTACAAAACTTACGAAAGAATTATTACTCGTTTAACCCTTACACCCCTATACCCTTTCACCCCTACACCCTTTTTTAACTGAACTGCTCTTCAACATCCAGGTTAAACAACATTTGTAGCGTTTGCATACAACGTCGTCTTGCCTCTACATCCTGCTGCGCTCGTAATTGCACCATTGGATCATGTAAAATTTTGTTAACTATTCCTCTTGTTAAAGCTTCGATCACTTCCTGGTGTTTGTCACCAAATTCTGAACCCAAGCGCGATAAAGCTTTTTCCAACTCTTGTTCGCGGATGGTTTCGATTTTATTTCGCAGACAGCTGATAGTAGTTACAGTTTCTAAACTGCGCCACCAAACATCGAAAGCTTCTACTTCTTCTTCTAAAAGTTTTTCGGCTTCCTGAGCCATTTTGCGGCGGCTTTCATAGTTTTGCGCCACCACTGCTTTTAAATCATCGACATTAAACGCCTGAACATTTGACAGTTCATTGACATCAGAGTGGACGTTACGCGGCACAGAGATATCAAATAACATCAAAGGACGGCCAGGTTCTAAAACTATTTCTAATTTGGCGCGGTCAAGTATTGGCTCTGTAGCCGAAGTGCTAGTAAATACTAAATCACTTTCGGCGATTACAGTCATCATTTCCGCCAATAAATGAGTACGGATTGGTTGATCAGAGAACTGCTTGGCTAATTCCTGGGCGCGATCGCGTGAGCGATTGACAATATTAATTTGTCCCGCACCTTTAGAAATTAAATGTTGTACCAGCAACCGCGACATTTTGCCAGCGCCGAGAATGGTCACGCGACAAGCAGATAAATTAGCAACTTTGATTTGCGCCAACTCCACAGCTGCCGAACTAATAGATACTGCACCAGTGCCAATACTTGTTTCGGTGCGTACCCGTTTTCCGGCTGTAATTGCTTGTTTAAATAATCGATTCAAAATTGTTTTTATACCATTGTATTGCTGCCCTAGCTTGTGGGTAGTCTTCACCTGAGCCAGAATTTGGCCTTCTCCCAGTACCAAGCTATCTAAACCAGCAGCAACTCTCATGATGTGCATTACAGCATCTTCATGCAGCAACACAAACAAATGTTGCCTTAAAGAAGATACAGGGAACTTGCTATGTTCTGAAAGAAACTGAGTAACTTCGCGGACACCTTGATCAGTTTCACTAGCAACAATGTAAATTTCCAGACGGTTACAAGTGCTGAGTATCGCAACTTCGTCAATGTGGGGGTAACTGGTTAAATTAGCGATCGCGCTTTCAGTTTGTGGTTCTGGAATACTCAGCTTTTCCCGAATTTCGACTGGGGCTGTTTTATGGCTTAACCCCACCACTGCAATATTCATTTCTTATCAATAATTAGTAATGGATTATTAACAATTGGTGAGTGTAGGCTGCTAAAAGATGAAGGCTGAAGGATGAAATTTTACACTTCATCCTTCGTACTTCATGCTTTCTTGATCCCTACTCCCTAATTTCTAGTGCAATTGCAGAGTCTTAGGCTGTTCTACCATGTGGATTGTATCGACAAATCTAGCTGTTTTAGACTGGCTAGAAATAACCAAGCTTTGAGTTCTTGCACCACCGTGGAAGAAGCGGACACCTTGCATCAAGTTACCAGGGGTAATACCGCAAGCAGCGAATAGAACGTTTTGACCAGAAGCAAGTTCATGAGAATCATAAACCTTATCAGGGTCATTGATATTCATAGACTTCAAACGGTCAATGTTAGCTTCTCTGCTTTCCCCAATTAGACCTGTTTTCACTACTGCTGGATCGTAGATCAATTGGCCTTGGAAATGTCCTCCCATTGCCCGCATAGCCGCCGCAGAAATCACGCCTTCAGGTGCAGCACCAATACCCATCAGTGCATGGATATTAGTTCCGGCAAAACCACAAGATATAGCTGCACCTACGTCACCATCAGAAATTAGTTGGACTCTAGCTCCCGCTTCGCGGATTTCTTTAATCAAATCGTTGTGACGTTCGCGCTTCATGACAACTACTACGAGTTCATCAATCGATCGCTCTAGACACTCGGAGAGAATCTTAAGGTTTTCGGTGGCTGACTTGTTAATGTCTACCTTCCCTTTAGCGGCTGGAGGTGCAGCTAGTTTCTTCATATAGAAGTCAGGTGCAGCAAACAAGCCACCTTTTTCCGAAATTGCCAACACAGCCATTGAACCAGGTTGTCCGTATGCTACTAAGTTTGTACCTTCGCAGGGGTCTACGGCAATGTCAATTTCGACTAATTCATCGGGGTTACAAAAGTCTTTTGCATCTGGACTAGTACAGATACCAACTTCTTCACCGATATAGAGCATGGGAGCGTCATCACGTTCCCCTTCTCCAATTACGATACGACCGCGCATATATATTTTATTCATGCGCTCCCGCATAGCTTCCACTGCTACTTGGTCAGCTGTGTTTTTTTCGCCTTTCCCCATCCACTTCGCAGATGCGATCGCGGCTTGTTCTACTACCTCAATAATCTCTAACCCAAGCGTATTTTCCACAGACTCACCCTCTCAACTGCTCTCTATTGCGTTATTTCATCTGGCCATTTCAGTTTTCAAGTCTACCAAAGTGCCGATACCTATGGAAAATGGTATTCACTCACACAATTGTTAATTTTTGCTGCTGATTGATGTCAATCAATACCAGTAAGAGGAAATTACAGTTCTTTTGTACTACTAGATAATTAGAGGTTACTTAGAAGATAAAATGTCTAAAGTTATTACAGCAAGAGACTTTAAGGCAGAATCAGCCAGTCTGAAATGATTTATAAATTAGCTAGTCAGTCAAAGAAATACATTTTTGTTGTGTGTATATCTAACTAGATATAGTCAAGAAAAATGCGTATAAGTTTACGAAAAAATTGGTTAAATCCCAAAACCAAGAGGAGGTTCAGCGTGTTTATTAGCAGCAGCGATCGCTCTAGCTTTAGATTGGCAACTGTGGACGATAACAATTTACGCTTTTTTTGCTGGATTAGTAGCAGTTGTTGTTGGTATCCGCATCATCAATTTAAATATTAATAGAACATCAGTACTATCGAGCATAGGTTTTATCCTCACTGGCTTAGGGGGTATCTGTGCCGCACCTGCTTTATAGTAGAAAACTAACCGGAATTGGCATTTAGCTGGCGCTTTCGCACTGATTGTAGCGGCTTTAATTTGGGCGCTTATTGGAATTTAGCTTACTGGAGTCATCTTGAAAGTTTTCAAAAGTGGATTCCAGTACCTATACGCTAACTAAATTTTTCATACTTCACATTTCATACTTCAAAATGATCTAGGCTAAAGGTAATTCACAAACATTCATAAAATACAAAACTTATGCTGGAATTTCTCAATCCCCTACTCGGTCGTCATCCAGAAAAAGTTCAAGCCAACGTCGAAATTTATACTTGGCAAACCTGCCCTTACTGCATCCGTGCCAAAATACTGCTGTGGTGGAAAGGCGTAAACTTTACCGAATACAAAATTGACGGCGACGAAGCCGCCAGAGCCAAAATGGCAGAACGCGCTAACAGTCGTCGAACTGTACCGCAGATTTTCATTAATAATCAACACATTGGCGGTTGCGATGACCTTTATCAGCTAGACACCAAAGGTCTACTTGACCCTCTGTTAACTCAGTTAGTATAAATAGCTTCCACATCTTGCACCTGTTCCAACGATGATTTTAGTAGAAATTTAATTAAGCATCAAAAACATCTTTAATTTCTAGAGAAATTAAATTAACCTTTAAAGATAAGGCGTGGGGTTAACCCTGCCAACTGCGGTGGAGACTAAATGCCGGTGTCTCTTCCGCAGTTCTAATTTTAGGGTTAAGCTAATTCAGCATAAAATTTTGTAAGCGAGTGCCTCTATGGAAAAGCAAGTTACCATATTTTCCTTCTTCTCAGGTGCAGGCTTTTTAGATTTAGGCTTTGAGATGGCTGGCTTTAAAGTCGCTTACGTCAACGAAGTTTTTGAGCCATTTATGGATGCGTATAAATACGCTAGGCATTGTCTTAACTTGCCAAGCCCTGAACACGGTTATTATTTAGGCAATATTATTGATTTTACTGAAGGAAATCAGAAGTTGGCTCTCAGCAAACTAGTAGGCATAGCGCGTGAAAATACAAATTTATTTGGGTTTATAGGGGGGCCGCCTTGTCCTGACTTCTCAGTAGGTGGTAAAAACAAAGGACGGGAAGGAGAGAATGGAAAATTATCATCCAATTATATTGACATAATTTGTCAGCAAAAACCAGACTTTTTTTTGTTTGAAAATGTTGAAGGTTTATGGAAAACAAAAAAACATCATGCTTTTTATGAAGAAATTAAGCAGAAGTTACATAATACAGGTTACGTTACAACTGAACGATTAATTAATGCTATTGAGTACGGTGTACCACAAGATAGAAATAGAATTATTTTGATTGGTTTCCGAAAAGAAATTCTTGTCAAAATGGGAATAGCTATAGATGGGTTAGAGTTACCCCCTGGCGTGTTTCCTTGGGAAAGTTATATTATTTATCCTAGAGCTAAAATTTTTTCTTGCCCTTGGAATGATAGAAATCCATTTCAGGAAGATTCTATTTTAGAATGTCCTAAGAACATCTATAAAGAATTAACCGTTGAACATTGGTTCAAAAAAAATAACGTAGACAATCATCCTAACTCTAAGCATTACTTTAAACCAAGACAAGGAATGGCACGTTTTGAATCGGTTGAAGAAGGAGATGATTCAAAGAAATCCTTTAAGCGGCTTCATAGATGGCGTTATTCGCCAACAGTATGTTATGGGAATAATGAAGTTCATTTACATCCTTATAAAAAACGCAGAATCTCGGTTGCAGAAGCATTGGCGTTGCAGTCTCTACCAAAAGAATTTGCCTTTCCTGATCACTTATCACTAACAAATATTTTCAAAGCAATTGGAAATGGTGTACCATTTCTTGCTGCACAAGCACTTGCCCTAAGTATTATTGATTTTTTGGGGTTTGCAGAATGAAGTTGACCGCATCGAATATTGTTAGTGCTATTGGTCAATTGCCAAAAGACAGCACTTACCAGTATATCAATCCAAAAACAAGAAACCAAATTGAAATAGTTCATATTACATATCCTGAAGGGCCAATCCTCATTAAACGTTACAATCCCGCTAAAGGAGAAACATCCTCTGGTGCTAGGGAGGAATCAATTTCTACTCAAATGATTTGGCGCATAGCAAATGCTTTTTTGCCAAATCAGCCTATTAATTTTGATCGGGTTCTTGGTGCGAGTTACAATACTAGATCTGTTCTGGAAACACTTCTGGCACATACTCCACAATTCTATTATTGTTATCCAGGAAGAATTGAGGTTATTAGCTCTTCTAGTCAAATCAAAGGCGGTCATAAACATTTGATGTGGTGTCCCGACAAACCACATGAACTTGGAGTTATTGGGCAAACTAATACGGAGATTGTAATTTCTGAAGTTCCTAATATTGAAATTGTCTATGATGCTCTCACTGTGCCTGATGATCTATTAGCTGGAGAGCTAGATATTGATATACAACGTCGTCATGCTCAAATGCAAATTGCTCTCATTTCTATAGGGCGGCAGCTTGGCTATAAAAGCTGGATTGCTCAGAATGATAAGGGAATTATTTACAATAATAGAAGGCTTGGTGAAATGGATGGAGTTATACCTTCATTACAATCATCAGGTACAGTAATTTCTGCATTTACTGATGCATTAAGAGCAGCCTTATTAATTGACTGTATTTGGTTTAAAAATGCGAGATTGATGCCTGCCGTAATTGAAATTGAACATAGCACAGGTGTGACAAGTGGGTTGACTCGAATGAAAGGATTCCAAGATTTATTACCTCCATTTCCAACCCGGTATGTTGTCGTTGCACCTGACGAAGACCGAGATAAGGTAGTCAGAGAGGCAAATAGACCTCAGTTCCGTTCTTTAAATGCCAGATTTTTTCCGTATTCATCAGTTGAAGAACTTTATGCTCTTTGTCAACGCCGTAAAATTCGTGGTGTAGGTGAGGAGTTCCTTGATTGCTATATGGAGCCGATAGTTCAGGCTTCGTAAAGACAGTCCTGTGTTCAGAAATATGGAGATAATAAACGCTGTTTTTACCAAAAGTCTAATACCCATGAAAAAAGGGGACGGTGCTAATGTCCCCTTTTCATTCATTAGCTAATAATTAGCTATTCACTAAACTGAACTCAGGTGTTTTTCTACCACTCCTTGAGGATTAGCCTCTGCACTATCTGCTTCTGAAGGTGGTACTAATTGCCAGAACTTAGACACAAATTCTTGCCAATTTTGCAGAATTATTTGCGCTTTGGGTGAACCAGTAAGTTCTGCGTGAGTTCTAATTAACTCTTGCAGTTGCTTCTGTCCTGCTTCTGTCAAGACTCGCTGAATTTTGACGTTTTCTCGATTGACTAATTCAGGGAATGAACCGTCTTCATCGAGGAAGTATGCCAAACCGCCAGTCATCCCCGCAGCGACATTACGTCCGACTTTACCAAGGACAACGATGACACCACCAGTCATGTATTCACAGCAGTGATCACCTGCGCCTTCGACTACGGCTGTACCTTTGGAGTTGCGGACGGCAAAGCGTTCACCTGCTAAACCGTTGGCAAATAAGAAGCCGCCAGTCGCACCGTAAAGGCAGGTATTACCGACAATCACGTTCTGGGATGGGTCATAGGTAGCTTCGGCTGGGGGTTTGATGATGATTTGACCACCGTGCATCCCTTTGCCTACGTAGTCGTTGGCTTCCCCTACCAGATTCAAGGTGATACCTGGGAGGTTAAATGCCCCAAAGCTTTGCCCTACGCTACCGTGGAAGTTGAGGTTAATTTGTCCTTCAAAACCAGCATCGCCATATTGCGAGGCGATCGCACCGGCTAATCTTGCACCTACTGTTCTATCTGTGTTGACTATCTTTAAAGTCTTTGTCACAGCAGATTGGTTGCGAATGGCTGCTTGAATTTCTCCATCAGCCAGCAATTGGTCATCGAGAACAACGCCGTTGCTGTGAACTTCTTCATGCACTAACCAGCTACGGTTGGTTTTCGTATCTGGTAGTTGCAGTAAGCAGTTGAGATTTAGTGATTGGGTTTTGGCAAGTGTCGCTTCAGGACGTGCTGTTAACAAATCTGCACGACCGATAATTTCTGATAAGGAACGGTATCCCAGTTTGGCTAACAAACTCCGCACTTCTTCCGCAACAAAATAGAAGAAGTTGACGACGTGTTCCGGTATACCCTTGAACCGCAAGCGTAGTTTTTCATCTTGAGTCGCTACACCTACAGGACAGGTGTTTTTGTGGCAAACTCGCGCCATTTGGCAACCTTCGGCAATCATGGCAATGGAACCGAAGCCAAATTCTTCGCCACCCATCAACGCAGCCATCAACACGTCCCATCCAGTCTTTAGTCCGCCATCTACACGCAAAATGACGCGATCGCGCAAACTATTCTGCATTAGGACGCGATGCACTTCACTTAAACCAAGTTCCCACGGAGAACCAGCGTGTTTAATCGAACTTAGCGGTGATGCCCCTGTACCACCATCATGCCCAGAAATCTGGATGATATCAGCGTTGGCTTTCGCTACACCCGCCGCAATTGTGCCGATGCCGATTTCTGCGACTAATTTTACTGATACCTGGGCTTTCGGGTTGATTTGGTGCAGGTCAAAAATCAGCTGCGACAAGTCCTCAATTGAGTAGATATCGTGGTGGGGTGGTGGCGAAATCAAGGTTACACCAGGCTTAGACCGCCGCAACATCGCAATGTAAGGACTAACTTTTGCCCCTGGTAGTTGTCCGCCTTCCCCTGGTTTTGCACCTTGGGCAATTTTGATTTCGATTTGTTTGGCGCTGGCTAAATACTCTGGTGTTACGCCAAACCTTCCTGATGCAACTTGCTTGATGGCACTGGAAGCTGTATCACCATTCCACAGTCCCTTCAGGTGGGGTAGGGTGGGGGAGTAGCCGGACTCGTCTACATCATCTAAAACGTTGTAACGTACAGGGTCTTCGCCACCTTCTCCAGAGTTGGATTTACCACCAATCCGGTTCATGGCGATCGCCAGAACTTCATGGGCTTCCCGTGACAATGCACCTAAAGACATCCCCCCAGTACAGAAGCGTTTCAGAATTTCTTCTGCTGATTCTACTTCTGCTAAAGGAATTGATTGGCGATCGCTTTGGAAGTCCAACAAATCGCGCAATGCAGTAATGGGTCTGCCTTGGAGATATTGTTTGTAAACTTCGTAATGGTCGTATTGCTTGGTTTTGACAGCCTCATGCAATGCTTTGGACATTTCCGGGCTGTTCATGTGGTACTCACCACCAGGACGGTAGTTGACAAAGCCCAAGTTTTCCAACTTCTTGGCGTTCAGTTCTGGAAAGGCTTTGCTGTGGATGGAAAGCACTTCTTGGGCAAGTTCGCTGACACTCAAACCACCAATGCGAGAAGCTGTACCTTGGAAACCCAGTTCTAGTAAATCCCCACCAATGCCGATCGCTTCAAAGATTTGCGCGGCTTGATAGCTAGACAGCAAGGATATCCCCATTTTCGAGAGGATTTTCAGCAATCCTGATTCCACAGCTTTGCGGTAATTACCAATCGCTTGTTCTAAGCTGAGGCTGGTCAATTTACCTCGTTCCATGAACTGCTGAGTTCTGGGGTCAAACCACCAATTTCGCACTGTATCTAAAGCCATGTAAGGGCAAACTGCACCTGTACCATAGCCAATCAAGCAAGCAAAGTGATGGGTACTCCAGCACTGGGCTGTATCCACAATTAGGGATGTCTTCGTCCGCAGTCCTTCGCGGATCAGGTGGTGATGGACTGCACCCACAGCCAATAAAGGCGGGATATAGCTGGATTCTGAACTAATACCACCACCAGCGCGATCGCTCAAGATTAATATCTTTGCACCCGCCCGAACAGATTCAGCGGCTTGTGCTTGTAAAGCTTGGACGGCAGATTTTAACCCTTCTGGGCCATTGGCTATGGGAAATACAGTTGACAATTCCGCCGTTGCAAAACCAGAAACTTTAATCGCATCTAATTCTGCTTCTGTCAAGACTGGCGAATCCAGTTTCAGCCTCTTGGCATATTCTGGCTTTGGTTCTAATAAATTGCCCCGTTCACCCAATTCCACCTTCAAGGACATCACCAGCTTTTCTCGCAGAGGGTCAATTGCTGGGTTGGTAACTTGAGCAAACCGCTGTTTGAAATAGTCATACAACAGGTGGGGTTTACTGGACAATACTGCTAACGGAATATCATCCCCCATACAAAAGGTTGGTTCTGCACCATTCCCCGCCATTTGTTCAATCACCATTTCCACATCTTCGCTGGTGTAGCCAAAGGCTGTTTGCTGGCGGAGTAAGGTTTGTTTGTCAACGGTGAATTGTCCTTTGCCGTTGCCGTTCCCATTGCCATTTCCATTGCCATTTGTCCCATGAGCATTGACTAATGACTTTAAATCTTGGCGATAGTTTTGCAACCATTCCCCGTAGGGATGCTGCTGGGCAATTCGTTGTTTAATTTCCCAGTTTTTCAGGATTTCATGAGTTTCTAAGTCCACGGCGATCATTTGCCCTGGGCCTAGTCTGCCTTTCTCTAGAATATTGGCTTCTGGAAAGTCAACTACACCTGCTTCCGATGCCACAACAATGTAATCATCTTTGGTAATGACATAGCGTGCAGGTCGTAGACCGTTGCGGTCAAGTGTCGCGCCGACTTTCTTACCATCACCAAACACTAACAGTGCTGGGCCGTCCCAAGCTTCTTGCAACCCACTGTAATATTCGTAGAAATCAGTAATTTCGGGATAATCATGCAATGATGGCTGATTTTGGTAAGCCTCTGGCACCATAATCATCAAAGCTTCCAATGGGCTGCGTCCCGAACGTACTAGTAATTCTAGGATATTATCTAGAGTTGCCGAGTCGCTGCTATCTAAAATAACTAAAGGCTTGAGTTCATCATTGCGATCGCCCCAGACTGGATGACTAATACTGGCTTCTCTTGCCATCATCCAGTTGATATTACCCAATAGCGTATTAATTTCCCCGTTATGTCCCAACAACCGCATTGGCTGGGCTAAAGGCCATTTGGGCATTGTGTTGGTACTAAAGCGGCGATGATAAACGGCAAAACCACTTTTATATTCGGGATTTTTTAAATCCGCATAAAAGTCTCCCAATACAGCAGAACGCACCATGCCTTTATAGACAATTGTGCGGCTGGATAAGGAGCAAATATAAAAGTCTTCTGATACAGCTTTGGCCGCTTTAAAAATCCGCTTGCGGGCAATGTACAACTGTCTTTCTAATTCATCACCTGTTTTATCGGCTGTGAGAAAAACTTGTTCTATTTGAGGTTGATTTTCTTTAGCTTGTATTCCCAATAGGTGGGGATGCACTGGGACTTCTCGCCAGCCCAGCACTGTTAATTTTTCTTCTGCTGCAACTTTCTCAACTTGGGCTTTCGCTTTTTGCGCTACTTCTCGGTCTTGGGGTAAGAATATCATCCCCACAGCAACATTGCTGGTAGAAGATATTTCCATCCTGCCTGAGAAATATTCTTTTTGTAACAACTCCCAAGGAATAGCTGTTAATATACCTGCACCATCACCAGAGTCATGGTCGGCACTACAACCACCACGATGTTCCAAGCAGGTCAATGCGGCTAAAGCTTTAGTAACGATTTCATGGCTGGCAATATTTTGGCGATGTGCAATAAAACCTACACCACAAGCATCTCTTTCCTCTACTAACCACCTTTGTCCTGGGTAGGTATTTCTAGAGTCATTATCCGAAAATGTCGTTGTTTGCAATTGATTCACCCTTTGATCGTTCATAGCCTATTCCTGAGAGTTAAGTCACAAATTTTGCCACTGCTTGGGAGAGAAGTTTCGCAATTTCGCGTCGCAGTAATACATAAATCACTGGAATTTAGGGAAAAAAAATTTTAACTGCGGTTATTTGTGAATTTAACCGTGTTAAAATTATTGCGTTAATTCTTATGTGTTTATGCTGGGTTAGACAAATTCCATCTTGTCCTAATTTTATCTATTTTGGTTCTAAACCAAGTTTTTTCTCAGTTTTCCTCAGATGACAGATGTTTGTCAGGTAGACAGCCTCAGCTTACCTAACACAAAATTTCAACTGAAAAACTCACTATTATAAAAGTTGTAAGATTCCTGATTCAGCAACAAAATCAGCGTATTACACTATATACCCATTTGACAATTCCTAAATATTTTTATTGTTGTCTATATTGGCTGCTCACCCGTTGCAACTCTTGTTACTAACAACTATGCCTCACCTCTAAGTAACAAAACAGCAACTATGAGTGAGGAAAGAGTATTTTAAATATACATTTGATGACCAAAACTATATATTTATAGTTTGGCAGGAACTAGTGCCAGTTAAAACAGTCAGTTACAGTGGTTTTAGCGGAACAAGGGCTTGTGATTCTCATAAGAGATAACTAGCCAATATATAGGTTATCACGTTTATTGAAAAGTTAAATCAGCTAATTTAAAGAGTTGCCGACAATCAGTTCAGCTTGTCTCTCAGGTGAGAACTTACAAAAGTACTGCATAAAAGATGTTAAAAATGCCAAATTTGGATCGAAAAAAATTTGATACTTCCGTGACTAAGACTCTTCAATACCAAGCCTTGCGGGTAACTGTATCACCAATCATTGCAACAATACTCAGTTTATCTCCTACTTGGGTTGTCATAGCTCAACCTACGCCAGAGATAACGCCGCGATCGCCTGCATCGCCTATGCGAAAAGCCCCATCTTCTGGTAATCAAATTTCTCTCAATGGTCGGACAATACCCGGCGCTTGGTTAGTAAAATCAGGCATATATGATCAACCAATAATTTATCTCAGCGATGGCGTATTTCGACAGACGATTGGAGTTGATTTCTTAAACAGCAATAATCCAGATAGACAACCAATCCAGTGGTTTTCCGCAACTACCAGTCCACTGGTTTTAGAAACTCAGCTACAAAACGGATATCGCTATTTAGATATTACTAATTTTGTTCAACAAGCAAATTGGCAGTTACAAACTAATGGTAACACCTTGGTAATTGTCACACCCCAAGCGCAAATCAAAAATATTCTTACTGGTGAGCAACCTCTCAATCCACCTGGGATTAATACTATCCGCGAAAACCGCATTGTCGTCGATTTAGACCGACCCACACCTTGGATAGTCAGACAAGGATTACCAATTAAACCAGCGCAAACAACACCAGCAGATGATCCAGATGCGATCGCACCAAAACCAACCACCCTACCTAATCGAGAATGGACAATTACTCTGGATGCTGTAGCTGATCCTGCCTTAATCCAACGTTATAATCCCACACCAGCACCGACATCATTACCAAACCTGCTCAAGCAATTACTACCGGCAACACCACCAACACCTGATAAATTGATTCAAAAAGTCGAGGTGGTGAATAACCAAACCATTCTTCGTCTCAGTGTTCCCTTTGGTTGGTCTCCCCGCATAACTACAATAGATAATCCCCATCGCCTCAGCGTGGAGATTCGCCCTGATGCAATGGTAGAACGAAATATTGCCTGGGCTAATGGGTTGCGCTGGCGACAACAATATATAAGTTTAGGAAAAGAACGTTTTCCCGTGGTGTGGTTAGAAGCTAACCCCCGCGCAGTTACTCTCAAACCAATTTGGACAACTCCTGAGACTGTAGTTGGTACTGCTCCTTTAATTCAAACAGCGCAAAAATACTTAGCATTGGCGGCAATTAATGGTGGTTATTTTAACCGCAATAATAAATTGCCTTTAGGTGCAATTCGTCAAAATAACCAGTGGATATCCGGGCCAATTCTGAATCGAGGTGCGATCGCCTGGAATAACTCTGGGCAATTTTACGTAGGTCGTCTCACCTTACAAGAAACTTTAATCGCTCCTAATAATTTCAGCTTACCGATTCTATTTCTCAATAGTGGTTACGTACAAAGCGGTATTGCTCGCTACACTCCTAGCTGGGGACAAACTTACACTCCCCTCACAGACAATGAAACTATCCTCTTAGTTCAAAACAATGAAGTTAGCAGTCAGCTATCAGGCGGGAAAGCTGGACAAACTCCTATCCCCATCCCCCAAGATGGTTACTTGCTCACCCTGCGCGGAACAGCTGGAAGTGCTGCGAATCAACTACCTATAGCGACCAAAGTCACTCTTACTAGTGCTACTACACCTGCTGATTTTAGTCGTTACCCCAATATTGTGGGAGCCGGGCCATTATTAATTCAAAACGGTCAAATTGTCCTGGATGCGAAAGCTGAAAAATTCAGCAATGCTTTTATTGCCGAAAAGGCCATTCGTAGTGGAATTTGTACCACAGCTACAGGTACGCTGATGATTGTGGCTGTGCATAATCGCGCTGGTGGCGCAGGGCCTACTCTAGCAGAACACGCTCAATTGATGAAACAGCTTGGCTGTGTTAATGCTTTAAATTTAGATGGTGGTAGTTCAACTAGTCTGTATTTAGGAGGACAATTACTCGACCGTTCTCCAAATACTGCGGCTCGTGTACATAACGGTATTGGGATTTTTTGGCAACAAAGATGATGAAAGGTAGGAGCTTGGAAATAGAAATTAGAACGTATTATTTGAGATGGGTTTGATACTCACCTCTAGCCTCTAACCCTAGCTCTTTCAACCTGATTTCCTTTTTTTAAAGATTAGAATAAGCTGGAATAGTTCTAAATAAAGAGTTTGTATATTCACCATAGTTTAGTCGTGACTCTTTACACCCTTAAGTTTGATTTTGTTATGGTTAGCAAGGTGTAATTGAATTGCTGATTTTCACGGTTGCAAGATTGCGCCAGATTTTTCCATCAATGGTTAAGAAGTAAGGACAGCTTGTTATGTCTCCAAACGAGGTAACTATGGCTCAATATCAAGAAACCGCACCAACTATGACTTTACCCCTATCTGCGGCGATCGCTAATCGCGGCGTGGCTGCAACTGAATTGCGTCCTTGGGGTTCTTTTACTATTTTGGAAGAAGGGCGTGGATATAAAATTAAACGCATCGAAGTTAAGCCAGGACACCGCCTCAGCTTACAAATGCACCATCATCGCAGCGAACATTGGATTGTTGTCTCTGGCACAGCTAGAGTCACTTGTGGCGATCAAGAAATACTGTTGGGTAATAATCAGTCAACCTATGTACCTCAGTGTACATCCCATCGTCTAGAAAATCCCGGAGTAATCCCCTTAATCCTCATTGAGGTTCAAAATGGCGAATATCTAGGGGAAGATGATATTATCCGCTATCAAGATGATTATGCTCGGACAGAAAACTAAGCCTGATACTTAAACCGAGATATCGGAAGCTAGTATTGCTGTGAAATCAAAAGTCAGAAAGCAGATAGAGAAACCTGTTTAGCAATTTGAAACAGGTGCTTTATTTACGCCGCAGTGTACTAGCAAGAAAAATTACCCTCCGCAAATTTTTGTATGCTTCAGTCAGAAATTTACGGAGGGGCGATTGATAATTTACTTAGCCCATATCCTTAACTGCTATTTTTAACCCAAAAACGCTCAATTATTTGATTTATTTGCCTGATTATTCAGTTTGTTTACAGTTATTCTGCAATGAAATAAATCTACCACTGGGTTTTGCAAATCAACCTCTTCATTTACAATGAAAAAGCAAAAACTAGTTTTTTAGATTTCTTAGTCACGCCATCTGTTCTGAAGGTGGGCTTGCAATTGCCAAAACAAATTCAATGATTCAACTGAGTCAAGCAGCCAAAATTGAAATTGAACGATTAAAGTCAAAGCAAAAGCCTAATGCCTTGGTCAGGTTAGCTGTGAAACAAGGCGGATGCTCTGATTTATTTTACGATATGTCATTTGATCAGCTTGTCCAAGAAAGCGATCGCACTTTTGAGGTGAGTGGTCTGCAAGTTCTTATAGATAACCAAAGCTTAAAATATGTCAATGGGTTAGTATTAGATTATTCTGAAGATTTGATGGGTGGAGGCTTTCGCTTCCACAATCCGCAAGCTGTTGCTACCTGTAGCTGTGGTAATTCATTTTCGATTACGCAAGAATCCATCAGCCACAGTTCATAGTCAAAAATTGCTCCCTCTAGACGGAAAATAATTGCCTTGTCAAATTAGTTTGACAGAAAAGCAATAAAAAAGATATAATCAGGATTTGTTAAAACTTAGACACCCTAAGCAGCTTCTCGCGCTGTGACTCATGCCAACCATACAGCAACTAATACGTAGCGAACGCGAAAAAGCGCGTCAGAAAACCAAGTCTCCAGCTCTCAAGCAATGCCCGCAACGCCGGGGTGTTTGTACCAGAGTTTACACAACCACACCTAAAAAGCCTAACTCAGCCCTACGTAAAGTAGCAAGGGTAAGACTGACATCGGGATTTGAGGTGACAGCCTACATACCGGGGATTGGTCATAATTTACAAGAACACTCCGTTGTCATGATCCGTGGTGGTCGGGTCAAGGACTTGCCAGGGGTAAGATACCATATCATCCGTGGCACTTTAGATACCGCTGGTGTTAAAGACCGCAAGCAAGGCCGTTCCAAGTATGGAACTAAGCGCCCGAAAGAAGTCAAAAAATAAGGCAAAAGCGATTAGTCGTGTTTAATGGCGATTAGTCGCTTTGCCAGGAAGCGCTAAAAAATATAAAAAGTTAGCGATCGCTCTCAAACAGTTGTGAAAATAGATAAAATTGTCTGTTTTCAAAAGTTAAATTAGTTAAGTTACCACTGCCAGCCTGCACTCAGCGAGCAAGTGTAGATTCTCTGAAAATTGCTGTAAGCGACAGTAGCATTTTCAATCTATAAAGTAATACCTGTGATGTTGTCGCTTTGTCTGTCCCATCAAGGATAGCAAGTCAGCAATTCAGGGTCGCTGCAACTGTAATGAAAAAAATGCGAAAGTCTGAGTGGCAGCTTCCACCACTCCGCTACTGCGCTGTCTGATAGCATATAATTTCGTTGCCAAATTCCGAATTAAGGGTAAAGTATGTCTCGTCGTGGTGTAGTTCAAAGGCGGCCAGTTCCGCCTGACTCCGTTTATAACAGTCGTCTGGTGAGCATGATTATTCGCCGGATCATGCGTCACGGAAAAAAATCCCTAGCTGCACGCATTGTATATGATGCGCTCAAAACCATTGAAGAACGCACTGGCAATGCTGCGTTAGACACTTTTGAAAGAGCAGTGCGTAATGCAACACCTTTGGTAGAAGTGAAAGCTCGGCGTGTTGGTGGTGCAACTTACCAAGTACCAATGGAAGTACGTTCAGAACGTGGTACTACCCTAGCACTGCGTTGGTTAGTGCAATTTTCTCGCTCAAGACCAGGGCGCACAATGGCTGGCAAATTAGCCAATGAATTAATGGATGCAGCCAACGAAAGTGGTAACGCTATCCGCAAACGGGAAGAAACGCATCGTATGGCAGAAGCTAACAAAGCCTTTGCCCACTATCGTTACTAAAAACAACGCAGCGATATATCCAGCCTCAAGAAGCGGTATATCGCCAACAGATAAAAACCCAGACGGTTATCCGTAAAAGTATAGAATCTTAACAAAGAGTAATATACAAGATATCATGAGGCAAAAACTATAGGAGGCTACTGTGGCACGTACCAACCCGCTAGAGAGAGTACGCAATATCGGAATTGCGGCGCATATAGATGCGGGAAAAACAACAACAACAGAGAGAATATTATTTTACTCTGGGATAATTCATAAAATTGGTGAAGTTCACGAAGGAACTGCTGTAACTGACTGGATGGAGCAAGAGCGGGAGCGGGGAATCACAATCACTGCTGCGGCGATTAGTACCAGTTGGAAAGATTATCAAATTAACATTATCGATACTCCTGGTCACGTAGACTTCACAATTGAAGTAGAACGTTCCATGCGCGTGTTGGATGGTGTAATTGCAGTATTTTGTTCAGTAGGTGGGGTACAACCACAATCTGAGACAGTGTGGCGGCAAGCAGATCGCTACGCAGTACCTCGGATTGCCTTCATTAACAAAATGGATCGCACAGGTGCAAACTTTTATAGAGTTCACGACCAAATGCGCGATCGCCTACGGGCAAATGCCATTGCCATTCAACTGCCCATTGGTAGCGAAAACGACTTCAAAGGCATTGTAGACTTAGTACGGAAGCGTGCATATATCTATAACAATGACCAAGGTACAGATATTCAAGAAACGGATATCCCGGCAGAATTGGAAGATCAAGTCGAAGAATACTACACCAAGCTGGTAGAAGCTGTTGCTGAAACCGATGATGCTTTGATGACTAAGTACTTCGATGGTGAAGCACTGACAGAAGAAGAAATCAAGGCAGCCCTGCGAAAAGGGACAATTGCTGGCAAAATCGTGCCGGTACTTTGTGGTTCAGCCTTTAAAAATAAAGGCGTGCAGTTAATGTTGGATGCAGTGGTAGATTATCTGCCTGCACCAACAGAAGTACCGCCAATTCAAGGCACACTTCCCAACGGTGATACAGTCGAGCGCCACGCTGATGATAATGAACCTCTAGCAGCTTTGGCTTTTAAGATTATGGCTGACCCCTACGGTCGCCTCACCTTTGTGCGGGTTTATTCCGGTGTTCTAAAAAAAGGTAGCTATGTATTAAATGCTACTAAAAATAAGAAAGAACGGATATCCCGCTTAGTGCTGATGAAGGCAGATGATCGCCAAGATGTGGAGGAACTACGGGCAGGTGATCTAGGTGCTGCACTGGGATTAAAAGACACCTTAACGGGGGATACAATTACTGATGAAGGCTCACCAGTAATTCTAGAATCTCTATTTATTCCAGAACCTGTAATCTCGGTAGCGGTTGAACCCAAAACCAAGAACGACATGGATAAGTTATCCAAGGCTCTGCAATCTCTGTCTGAAGAAGACCCAACCTTCCGTGTCAATGTTGACCCAGAAACCAACCAAACTGTAATTGCAGGGATGGGAGAACTCCACCTAGAAATTTTGGTGGATCGGATGTTACGCGAATTCAAAGTGGAAGCAAACGTTGGTGCGCCACAAGTAGCTTACCGCGAAACGATTCGGAAACAAGTTACCAATGTAGAAGGTAAGTTCATCCGTCAAAGTGGTGGTAAAGGTCAATATGGTCACGTTGTGATCAACTTGGAACCAGGAGAACCAGGTACAGGTTTTGAATTTGTCTCTAAAATTGTTGGTGGCGTAGTACCGAAAGAGTATATTGGCCCAGCAGAGCAAGGGATGAAAGAAAGCTGTGAATCTGGTATTTTAGCTGGATATCCACTGATTGACGTGAAAGCGACGCTAGTTCATGGCTCTTACCACGACGTAGACTCTTCAGAAATGGCTTTTAAAATCGCTGGATCAATGGCAATGAAAGAAGCTGTACTGAAAGCTTCACCAGTACTATTAGAGCCTATGATGAAAGTTGAGGTGGAAGTTCCTGAAGACTATATTGGGAACGTCATTGGCGATCTCATATCCCGTCGGGGACAGATTGAAAGCCAAAGTACTGAACAGGGACTCGCGAAAGTGGCATCTAAAGTTCCACTAGCGACTATGTTTGGCTACGCCACCGATATTCGGTCGAAGACCCAAGGTCGAGGTATCTTTACGATGGAGTTCAGCCACTACGAAGAGGTGCCTCGCAGCGTAGCGGAAACTATCATTGCAAAAAGTAAAGGGAACGCTTAATTAAAAAAGGAAACGAGCATTCATGGCACGCGCAAAGTTTGAAAGAAATAAACCCCACGTTAACATCGGTACTGTTGGCCACGTTGACCACGGTAAAACCACTTTAACAGCAGCTATCACTATGACTTTGGCTGCTCTTGGTCAAGCCGAAGCTAAAGCTTATGACCAAATTGACAACGCACCCGAAGAAAAAGCACGGGGTATTACAATTAATACTGCTCACGTTGAGTATGAAACTACAAACCGCCACTATGCTCACGTAGACTGTCCTGGACACGCTGACTATGTGAAAAACATGATCACTGGTGCAGCACAAATGGACGGAGCTATTCTTGTAGTAGCTGCGACCGATGGCCCCATGCCTCAAACCCGCGAACACATTCTTTTAGCTCGTCAGGTAGGGGTTCCTAAGCTAGTGGTCTTCTTGAATAAAGAAGACATGGTAGATGACGAAGAATTGCTAGAGTTGGTTGAACTAGAAGTTCGGGAACTACTTTCTAGCTATGAATTTGATGGGGACAATATTCCCGTTATTAGAGGTTCTGGTCTGCAAGCCCTAGAAGCTATGGTCAAGAACCCGAAAACCCAACGTGGTGAAAATCCTTGGGTAGACAAAATCTATGACTTGATGGATGCTGTCGATTCTTACATCCCCGACCCAGAGCGTGACATTGACAAACCCTTCCTGATGGCGGTTGAAGACGTGTTTACCATCACAGGCCGTGGTACGGTTGCTACCGGACGAATTGAACGTGGCAAAGTCAAAGTGGGCGATACCGTAGAACTAGTGGGTCTGAGAGAAACTCGTAGTACCGCAGTTACCGGGATCGAAATGTTTAAGAAGAGCCTTGATGAAGGCTTGGCTGGGGATAACGCTGGTGTACTGCTACGGAGTTTGAAAAAAGAAGACGTAGAGCGTGGTATGGTGATAGCCAAACCAGGTTCAATTACACCTCACACTCAATTTGAAGGTGAAGTTTACGTCCTCACAGAGAAAGAAGGTGGCCGCAAAACACCATTCTTCGCTGGCTACCGTCCTCAGTTCTATGTACGGACAACAGATGTAACCGGTACTATTAAAGCTTTTACCTCTGATGAAGGTGAAGATGTTGAAATGGTAATGCCTGGCGATCGTATCAAAGTAACTGTTGAATTGATCAACGCGATCGCAATTGAGACAGGTATGCGCTTTGCGATTCGTGAAGGTGGCCGCACCATCGGTGCTGGTGTCGTCTCTAAAATCCTCAAGTAGTACTTTGTTACCCTTATAACTAAGAGCAGAGATGCTAAAATGCCTCTCTGCTCTTTTATCTGAACTTACTTACAAAAATGAGGAATAGGAAATAAGAAGTAGAAAAACCCAAAATTCAATACTTCTAACTCCCCATTCCTAACTCTCCTAATAAATCAGAACCTGGAAAATTAAAGATGGCAACTCTACAACAGCAGAAGATTAGAATTCGTTTAAAAGCTTTTGACCGTCGATTATTGGATACATCTTGCGAGAAGATTGTAGACACAGCTAACCGGACTAACGCTACAGCTATAGGCCCAATCCCCTTACCTACAAAACGGAAAATCTATTGCGTTCTGCGATCGCCTCACGTAGATAAAGATTCGCGTGAACATTTTGAAACTCGGACTCATCGCCGAATTATTGATATCTACCAACCTTCCTCTAAAACTATTGATGCGTTAATGAAACTAGATTTGCCATCAGGTGTGGATATTGAAGTCAAACTATAGTCAGTCAAGAGTCAATCAATTTGGAATTTTGGATTAGTCCTGATCAAAAGGGTTGGGACTTGAGTATTTTAGGTTTTGGGTGTGTTCCACCCATAAAGACTGGGATAAACCAAAAAACTCTAAAATCTGCAATCTAAAATATAAAATTGGGCGTTGTATAAATGCGGGATGAAATCATAAAATTCTAATTTTCAAACTCTTGCCCTTTGCGGCTTTGCGTGAGACAAAAATCATCCCCTCCATCAGAAACGCCTAAAATTGCTACAGTCAATAGTTATAAAAAAATTATTATTGACTATTGACTATAGTATGAATACTGAACTAGCCCTGAGAAAATTGATCTCAGGGCTTTTTATTTAGTGATAGAATGTAAGCAAAATACGGGAAAGCAGAGAACAATAAATTTTTAAAATTAAATTTATTCTAAGGTGACAATGACATCTTCTTCTAGAATTGCTGTTCGTGAACTACCTCTGTTCCCGTTACCCGAAGTAGTTCTGTTTCCAACTAGACCATTACCATTACATATATTTGAATTTCGCTACCGAATCATGATGAACACGATTTTGGAAAGCGATCGCAGGTTTGGGGTATTAATGGTCGATCCAGTCAAAGGCACAATTGCGAATGTTGGCTGTTGTGCAGAAATCATCCATTACCAGCGCTTACCAGATGACCGGATGAAGATGCTGACTTTGGGACAACAAAGGTTTCGGGTCTTAGAGTATGTAAGGGAAAAGCCTTATCGCGTCGGTTTGGTACAGTGGATAGAAGATGAACCACCAGCCAAAGACTTACGCCCTTTAGGTGCAGAAGTTGAACAACTGCTTAAGGATGTAGTGCGTCTCTCTGCGAAATTAACAGAACAAAACATTGAACTACCAGAAGAATTACCAGACTTGCCAATAGAGCTATCTTATTGGGTAGCCAGTAACCTATATGGTGTTGCGGCTGAACAACAGTCATTGCTAGAAATGCAAGATACGGCCGCTCGTTTAGAGCGCGAAGCAGAAATTTTAACTTCGACTCGTAATCATTTAGCAGCTCGTTCTGTACTAAAAGATACGTTTAACCAGAATTCGTAAGCAAAGATTAATTTAGAACTTATGCAGAGTCTCAGGTTTCTTGGCGTTCTACCCTGTCAGTTCACTATTATATGTTCTGGCAAGAGTAGTCGCTAACTCTGCAAAAAACAAACTTATCTGATACCAACTTTTTCGTTTTGGGTAACTAGCAAATAAGAATGGTGCTTTGGAAATTATCCTTCCAGAACCTTGACTGATAAAACACCATAGCTACCAAAAATTTTTAAAATTTCTATGTAACCCATTAAATCGGCTATAGCTGATTGCATCTTGGGTTTTTTAATATCTGTCTCTAAGTCGATAAAAAATACATATTCTCCTAGCGATCGCTTGGTAGGGCGAGATTCAATTCTGCTCATATTGATTCCTAGTTCAGCAAACACCTGCAGAGGTTTGATTAACGCACCAGGGATGTTTGCCGGAACGCTAAAAGCTAGAGAGCTATGGGTAGGGTTTAATGAATTTATCTGATATTCAGATGGTGGTTCATTTTGACTCACTACCCAAAAGCGAGTACAGTTTTCGGGATAGTCATTAATACCTTGAGCGAGAATCGGCAAATTATACAGTTCGGCGGCTCTAGAAGAGGCGATAGCCGTTGCTGTTAAATCTGTTCGGAGTAATTGTAGGGCTTCTGTTGTGGAATTGTTCGGAATGATTTGTACATTTGGCAAGAATTTACCTAACCAATTTTGACATTGTGCTAAAGCTTGAGGGTGCGAATAAACCTTCTGAATTTTATCTAAACTGGGAGCGCAAGAAATTAAAGTATGCACAATAGGCATGACTAATGCCAATTGAATTCGCAAACTGTCCAATTGCCACAACGCATCCATTGTCATAGTGACACTACCTTCAATGGAATTTTCTACTGGTACAACCGCTAACTGAGTGTCTCCAGCAGCCACGGCTTGAAGTGACTGAGCTATGCTGGGGTATGGGCATAAAGTAGCGGCAATTCCTGTGGTTTTGGTCAGCCAGTTAACATAGAAAACCGCTGCTTGTTCTGCATAAGTGCCAGGAGGCCCTAAATGAGCAATAGATAGAGACATAATATTTAAACTAGAATTACTCTGAGATTCATAGACTATACCGTAGACAAATCCAGTCACGAACAAACAAAATATTGATTTAAATTGTTTTGTTTGACTTTATGCTGATGCTTCGTAATGCAAAAATATACAATTTACAAGTCTATTTAGCAGTAGATTTACCGTATAGTGTATCAGGAAAACATTGCTGAGATGATAACTTGACTGGTGTTAAGGAATTCTATTAACCATAAATCTATAGGCCACTGTATTGTAGTTATTTTGTCTTGTAATACTTGCACTGATTGGGCATAACTTTGATTGTCTGCATTTTTACCAGCCCAAAAGCCTAAGATGCTATAGACATCTCCAGAAATGGAATATAATGGCAACTATTTAGATACTGGGAGAACAAGATTAACCTTGTTCTTCAGTTCTTTATACTGGTATAATTTTTGTAATTTTTTCATATCTATACTTAAAAAATTATTTTCATAAAATAGCTGTGATTTGATTTATAATTACATAAATAGTAATAATTCTGGGAAAAAATATTTTTATTAGGTAAATCTATCGTTCAAATTTGAGGGTTAACATAAGTATTATTTATCCTCATATTTTTATTCTCTTAAAATAATTAACTACACTAAATTTATTACTATATATAAACATCAAATAATTGCTGTCTGCAAATCATGCCTACCAGATTTACTGCTTCTCAATCGGTAAAAATTGCTGTACCGCAACAGCCTATTCCCATTCAACATTACTTGCGGCAGCCTCAAAGATTGGTGAATGCTTTGGTTGATAATAGTCGTGTTCAACAGCTTTCTGAGGAAGTATTTCGATTAAAAATGCGTCCTCTATCTTTTATGACATTAAGCATTCAGCCTACGGTAGACATGAGAGTATGGGCAGAATCAAATGGGATAATCTATTTGCGATCGCTAAGTTGCGAAATCCTAGGTTTTGAGTATATTAACCAACGTTTTACACTCAATTTACAAGGTTATTTATCACCACATCAATCTAGTAGCGGTACTCGTCTTGAAGGAAGAGCCGATTTAGAAGTACAGGTAGAATTTCCTCCTCCACTTTCTTTTACACCAAAACCAATTTTAGAAGCTACTGGTAATGGCTTACTCAAAAGTGTATTAATGACAGTTAAGCAAAGATTATTACATCAGCTACTCGTAGATTATCGTAATTGGGTGACATCACAAATGACAGAGAAAGCACTAGAAAATAATAGTGGAGATTTACCAATTTTGAATTTAGAATAATTAGCATTGCTGATTAGCGGGACGTTTTTTTTCGCGCAAAGGCGCAGAGGCGCAAAAAAACGATAGTTAACCTTGCGAAAAAGGCTTAATTAATCCCGCATATATTCAACGCTAAAAAATGTTTACTTGGTATTAAATATTCGGTTTGATAAAAATATATAGCTAATAATAAGTAATTCAGCCTCAATACTAGCTATCAACTTTTATATTCATGTTTCAGAGACAGAGACTCAGTTAGACTTTTTAAACTTTACAAAATAAATATCATATGTATTAACAAAAATTTGTTACCTCTGGTTATTGGCTATTAGCTTTAGAGTAAAGTTTGATGGAAAATAAAAATCTTATTTCATCGACTGAATACGAAATTTATACTGCGGTTTGTCAACAAACAAACTTGTTTTTATTTAATCGACCTGACACTATTTTTAATGACTACACCTCCGATGAGCGATTACATCGGACTAATGACAAAGAACGATTCTGGGGTGATCTGAAATACAAGCTAATAATACATAAAGGGCTGATTGAGGATTATGAAACCAAAAATGCGTGTCAGTGGACTCTAGAGAAGCAATTTTACGTTGAGAATGGATATCGCTTTGTTTCTGAGCTTGCACCTGAAAAAACTAATAAAGCTCGTGGTGCTTTTACTCTGTCGCGTGTAGGGTTTAGCTCATCATTGAAATATGCACTTGTCCACATTGCTTACCCTGTCTGTGGATACTATTTATTGTTTCGTGATAAAGGAACCCACTGGGAACAGATCAAATATTGTATGTCATTTCATGCTGTGTTGAGAGATGTAGGATCTTGAAAAATCAAGGTATTACGAAATCTATGTTAACGAAGAAGCAATACTACTATGCGCGATCGCATCTACCAATACACCATAATCATGCAAATCACTGCTGAATTTGGCAAGGGCTGAAAGATTTGCGGTGTAGGGATGAAGCACCGTATTGTCTCAACGCTAGTAAATGTTTTGGACTACCGTATCCTTTATTACGCTCTAGGTCGTATTCAGGATACTTTGATGCTAGACGTACTATTAACTCATCACGCCAAACTTTAGCCACAATACTAGCAGCTGCGATGGACAGCGATCGCTCATCTCCTTTGACTATTGTTTGTTGGGGTATGTGCAAATCTTTAATTGCTTGATTACCATCAACTAAGCAGATTACAGGCTGTACTTTCAATTTAAGTACAGCCCGTTTCATGGCTAACAGTGTCGCCTGCAAAATATTTATTTGATCAATCTCAGCAGTTGTAGCAAAACCGATTCTCCAGTCTGTTGCCAAGCAACAAATCTGTTCTGCTAACTTAATTCTGCGAGAACTAGACAGCTTTTTACTATCGTTAATTCCAGAAGCCATAAGTTCTGGAAAAGCACTAGCTGGTAAGATGACTGCTGCTGCAACGACAGGCCCAAATAAAGCACCACGCCCGACTTCATCGACACCCGCAATTAATCCTCGGATGCCGAATAAATCAGGTGTGAACTCCAACCAAGGGAGTTCAGCCAAGCCTGCTGGTACAACAGCAGTTTGTTTAATTTCTATCTCCATAGGAGATATTAACTGTCCTCAGAATTAGAATCTAAAGCAGAGGAACGACGACGGCGGCGACGGCTACCTGTGGCAGTTAGATTTGCTTCAGATTCTTCGCCATTAGTGGCAAACTCATCTAAATCAACTTTTTCTGGTGGCGGAGATTGTTGCTCTAATTCTACTGGTGGTGAAATGTTGGCTTCCTGGCTGGGGGTTTCGGTAATAGTTGTAGCAGAAGGCTGTTCTGGGGGTGTATTTGTGCCTTGTCCAGGCTGCACAATATTAATAATCACTGACTTGGGATTTTTGACTTCCCGATCCAATTTCACTAAGGGGGATATTCCCATCAAGGCAAAAACATCTTGTTCTTCTAAAGTCATTTCTACAGTTCTAATCTCCGGTGGTTCAACCACTGGTTTGACTGGTTCTGTTTTGATGACTTTATTGCGTTCGACTCTTTCTGTCCAACCTGATTTACCTAAGCTGGGTGTAGGGATTTCTGGTGTTGGACTTAAGTCAACTTCATTATCCAGTTCTAGATCTGTATCGTTATCAAAACCTAGAGAATTAGGAGCAAGCCTTGTTTCATCTTTACCATTTGCGCCATTAATCCCAATTCTTCTCCGACGGTTAGTGCGACTACCTCGCTTATTGTTATCACCCAATTCGTGATAACTGGGATGATTAACTAAATTTAAGGAGCTTAAATCAGTGTCCGTCTCAAAATTATCACCAAAGCTATCAAAGCTTTCTCTTGGTTCTGTGATCCGCGCTACTGGTAAACGAGGTTCTCTTTGAGGTAAAGAGACGAAACGTTCGGGAAGTTCTGCTGGTGTGGGTAAACGGCTTTCGTTTTCTCCGGGTAAATGGACAATATGTCCTAAACCACCACAGGTTTGGCAAGTTCCACCAAACAATTCATAAATATTTTGACCTTGACGTTTGCGCGTGAGTTCTACTAAGCCAAGTTCTGTGAGTTGAGCGATTTGGGGACGGGCTTTATCTGCTTTGAGAGCTTTGTTGAAATGCTCCAGAACGTGCAGTTGGTCGCGCCGCGATTCCATATCGATGAAGTCTACAACAATGACTCCGGCGATATTTCGCAGTCGCAATTGGCGGGCAATTTCTGTGGCGGCTTCGCAGTTTGTCCACAATACTGTTTCTCTGGCTGTTGCCGATCGCGTGAAGGAACCAGAGTTAACATCAATTACTGTGAGGGCTTCTGTTGGCTCAATAATGATGTAGCCGCCAGAAGGTAAATCTACTCTTGGTTTGAGCGCTTCCCGAATGGCGGCATTAATGCGGAAGTATTCTAATATGGGTGAGCGATCGCGGTGATGATCAATTAACAATCCTTGTGGTGTCTGTCCGCCACTCCAGTTTTGCAAGTACTGTTTCACCCGCTTCAGTCCAGTGCTGGAATCTACCACAATTCGGTTGACATCTGCACCGTACATATCCCGTAATACACGCTGGATAAAGTCATCATCCCGGTTCAGCAATGCTGGCGCACGGGTTGATTGTGCTTCTTGCTGAATGGCTTCCCATTGCTTTTGGAGCAATTCCAAGTCTTCCATGATGGCTTCTTCGGGTTTGCCTTCGGCTTCTGTACGCACCAACAAACCCATACCTGCCGGTTTGATTAAAATTGCTAACGCCCGGAGGCGATTACGCTCATTTTCACTTTTAATCCGGCGAGATAAATTTACCCCTCGACCATAAGGCATGAGTACTACATAACGTCCAGGTAAAGTAATGTTACCTGTTAGCCTTGGCCCTTTAGTCCCAGTTGGCTCCTTCATAACTTGCACCAGCACTTTTTGCTGCGGTGCTAATAGTTCTGTAATGGCTGCGGCTGTGCGCTTTAACCTCAAAGGGCCTAAGTCTGTGACATGAATAAAGCCATTCCGTTCTGGATCACCAATATTTACAAAAGCCGCGTCAATTCCGGGCAATACATTTTCTACTACACCTAAGTAGATATCACCAATTTGGTGATGGCCTGTGGCTACAACGAGTTCTTGTATTTGATCTTCCGAAAATACGGCAGCAATTTGATGCTGCTCTGCGATGATAATTTGTTTTGGCATTCAATTTCCTCAAAAATTGGCAGCACGAGTGTAGTTCTGGAGGTTTGTTATGTCCCTCGCCCCTGCCAGCTACCAAAGGTACTGCTGATAATAAAAATTGTGAAGCCGAGCTTCAAAGTTAAAGAGCAAATGTCTGAGTAATTGCGTTGACACGCCTGTTTATTCCAGAACGGCTGCATATTTTTTAAGTAAATAAATCAACCGTCCGTGGTTGATTTTTGATGCGATACCCGCACCACCTAGGGATTAGGCATTTAGCAGTTGTTTAAAAAAATATAGAGTAAGAGTTGCCGACGGAGCCTGCTTTTAAGTTACTAGTTCGCAAGGTAGCTATAAAGAGAGTTTGCTTTTTAATCCGTTTCAGCTTGTCTGGGATAAAACCCTAGAAGTTTCTCTCTAGTATCTTTGCTTTCGCTCCCTGAGTATAAGGGTAGTGAACTAGTTAATTCAATGCAGCGTCAGAAAATTTCTCTTCACCTCATTCTAACGCAACCTTGCTAAAAATCAATTCCCACGATGTGCTACATCAGGGCAACTACTAGCAAGTTGCCCTTTAGGGATTATACTCCTAAAACTAACTGATTGCGGTGAATTTGCAGAAGTTGAAATTCTTGGTTTGCAACTACTTGCAGCAGAGATAGAATTTGCTCAGGACGTAAGGAAACTCCGTCATTGCGGCAACTACCTAGGTAACGCAGAATAGCGGTAGATTCGGTGGCACTGTTGTTAATTTTTACTAATGCTAATTCAAACAGGCGATCGCGCAGATTTACTATTTGAGTTTTGCCTGATTTGGTGGTTTGCTCTACGATAATTTCGTCCTTAGCTAAGATAGCATCAATCCAATCTTGCCATTGTGCAGGTGTAGCTGCACTCAGCACTGCTACTGTAACCTGGTATTCTGCTGCGGCTAAGACTTGATTAGCTGCTGGAGATTTTAAATCTATCTCTGCTACACCATATATAGGTATATCTTTTGGCAGTTCCTGGGCTAGTTTGGCTTGGAAAGTCTGAATATCTACAGGTGTCGTTAACTCAAAATCGACGATTTCGCCATTGCTAGTAGCGCCTAAAGGTAAAGCACTAGCAATCATAATTCGTGGGTTCGGGTGAAATCCACCTGTGAAAGTAATTGGTAAACTGGCGCGGCGGATAACTCTGTCAAACAAGCGCAATAAATCGAGATTGCCTAACAAAGCCATATCACCTTGTTTCCCAAACCAGACACGCAATCTTTGAGCTTTGGTTGTGTTCGGCACAAACTCACCCGCAAATTCCGGGATAGTCGGTGGCTCAATCACAATATTATGACCGAAGTCTGTGCCGCAGACACCGCAGTGCGAACAACCTTCAAAGGAGCAATCGGGAACAAT
Source organism: Nostoc sp. LEGE 06077 (assembly GCF_015207705.1). Lineage (GTDB taxonomy): Bacteria > Cyanobacteriota > Cyanobacteriia > Cyanobacteriales > Nostocaceae > Nostoc_B. Next base: position 63,241 of record NZ_JADEWI010000017.1, on the reverse strand, counting down.
TGCTGCTGCTAAGGCACGTTGCAAGTCTTCTTTTAACCATTTTTTGTCGATGCCGGTATCAATATGATCCCAAGGTAGGGGTAGATCTAGGGAGTGAGGGGTAGAGGAATCTTCGTCTTCTGAATGAAACAAGTTCCATTCGCCGCTTTCGACTTGCCGGTATTTCCAATCTACACCTGCTTCGGCGATCGCCTGACTCCAAGCGCTAAAAGCTTGATCTAAATTGTCATACCAAGAATCCATACCTGCACCTAGTTCCCAGGCGCGACGGAGAACTTTACCCAAAGTGCGATCGCCTCTACCCACAAAGTCTTCCATTGCCGAAATGCGGACATCGGTGAAATTCACCTTTATTCCCCGAATCGGGCGGAATTCTCGCCGCAGTAGGCTTTGCTTCCGTTTAAATTCAGCAGTCGCTACTGAGTGCCATTGAAATGGTGTATGCGGTTTGGGTGTAAAGTTAGAAATTGTCAGGTTAAAGTTCAGTGGTCTTCTGCCCTGACCCCGACATTCACTCTGTAACCAACGTACCGTTTCGGCGATGCCGACAACATCTGCATCTGTCTCACCCGGCAAGCCAATCATAAAATAGAGTTTGATTTTATCCCAGCCTTGTTCCCAAGCTGTTTTGACACCTCTGAGCAATTCTTCATTGGTCAAACCTTTGTTAACAATGTCCCGCATCCTTTGGGTGCCGGCTTCTGGTGCAAAGGTTAATCCACCTTGCCGTGTACCACCAAGGATGTTGGCAATGTTCTCATCAAACCTATCTACGCGCTGACTGGGTAAAGTCAGGGAAATGTTTTCATTTTTTAACCGATTTTTGATTTCCATCCCTACCGCTGGTAGGGCTAAATAATCAGAACAACTCAGGGATAGTAAGGAAAATTCATTGTAACCAGTTGCCCGCATTCCCTGTTCGATGGCTTCGACAACTTTCTCCGGTTCCACATCTCGCGCGGGACGGGTCAACATTCCTGGTTGACAAAAGCGACACCCACGAGTACAGCCACGCCGAATTTCAATCGTCAGGCGATCGTGTACTGTTTCTACGTAGGGAACTAGCCCAATGGAATAGGCGGGTATGGGGGTAGCGACTCTTCGGAGAATGCGTTTTGGTACATCTGGATGGTTGAGATGGACGGAACCATCAGCAGCCATGTCATAAAACTGCGGGACGTATACCCCTGGTACTTGTGCCAAGTCGAGAAGCAAATCTTGGCGACTTAATTCAGCGTTTTTTCCTTCCTCTAACACCAATCCAATTTCCGGTAAGAGTTCTTCACCATCACCTAAAGCGAAGAAGTCAAAAAAGTCGGCGTAGGGTTCAGGGTTTGAGGTTGCTGTTTGTCCGCCGGCGAAAATTAACGGATAATTCCCTGTTGCTCTTTCTTGCCATGTCAAGGGAATTGCCGCTAAATCCAACATTTCTAAGATGTTGGTTGCACCTAATTCGTAACTAAGACTAAAACCTAAAATGTCAAATTCTGTGAGCGATCGCTTTGACTCTACAGCAAATAAGGGCGTGTTTGTTTCCCGGAGTTTGGCTGCCAAGTCTGTACCTGGGAGGTAAGCGCGATCACACAATTGGCGCGGTTGGGCATTCAAAATGTTATAGAGAATGATATGCCCTAAGTTAGACGAGCCAACTTCATATACTTCTGGGTAGGTCAACACCCATCTGATAACTGCCCTATTCCAAGGCTTATGTACTGCTAGGCGTTCGTTACCGAGGTAACGCGCGGGTTTTAAAATATCCGATGTAATTAATTTTTCAACTGCAACAGCCACTGCGCTATCTTCTAGCTACTTTTTATGATTTACAGATAATCACCTCCAACCTTAGCACTGATCGGGTCTAAGCATATGGTTATCTTGGTAACTGACAACATCCTTTACACAGGATTGTTCCCAAGGTAGCTTAGATGCTAGGCTAATTAGCCCTTAAAAATTTACAGTCACCGATTCGGAATTATCTTCAAACTCAAATACCCCATCAAGTTGGGTTAATTCAAAGATAATTTTAATGGCTGGAGATACAGAGCATAACTTTAAACTCCGCCCTAAGTTTTGAGCCAGCTTCAGTGCAGACACGAATGCCATTAAGCCTGCGCTGTCTAATGATTCTACCGCTGCCAAATCCACAAGCAAGATTGAGACATCATTTTGTGTTAGTGCTGCGGTCAAATCTCGTTCAAATTCCAATGCGTTGACGGCATTGAGATTGCCCTGTAAACGAATAACTGTAGTTTTTGGGCATTCCAAGACTGCTTGCATATTGACATCCTAAATTAGAGTTATTAAATCTTGAACCTGAGATTTATTTGAACATAATCTCTTTTTTTAAACATCGACCATACGTCTTACATCTCTTTGCTGAATCTTTATGGCTAACGGGTATATCTTTAAAGATTGTCATAAATACAGGGTAAAATGTATTTATATATACTTTTTTTTTACATCGGTTCTCAAACAATCAACATAGACAGCCACGGGATAGATTGCTCATCCGTAACTTTGCTAGGAACTCTTAATTTGTCGATACTTAAGCTGATTCACCTATAGCTAAGTATAAGATTAAATACGTTCATTTCCAGAGAATAATGTAGAGTTAAGGATAGATTATTTATCAAAAATAATGTGATCTAAATCACTACATTCAAGCATTTAGATCACAATTTATACTTAGCTCTATCCCGGATAATTTAGTATTACCTAAAATGGGTTAATAAATATGAGAACGAGTAAGTATGCTATTCGCCAACTAGTAGAAAAAGCTCTTGATATTAAAAAATTAACTCCAGAGATAGAAAATGAAATAAATTCCGAATTAACTCAAATGGGTTATATTTCGGATGTAGACTACGAAGCGTTGGAATTATTAATGGCAGAAATGGATGCTGGCAGAGTCAAGCTAGTTCCTAGCTGGGGATATTAATTTTGGTTATTAGTCAATAGTCAATGGTCAATTGCTAATGACCTGTATTTTTCTGTGAGATTTACTGTTTAGTTACCTGGTGTGGCGTAAACTGTGCTAGTCAGCATTAATGTTTGCATTAATATTAAGTCGCCATGCACCTTGCTAAACGCCTAGAAAAAATTCCTCCCTACCTCTTTGCTGAAATTAACCGTAAACGAGAAAAACTCGTCGCCGAGGGAGTGGACATCATTAATATGGCAGTAGGCGATCCCGATAAACCGACTCCTGCACACATTCTTCAGGTAATGCATGAGGCAATCGATGACGCTACGACTCACAACTACCCGCCCTACGAAGGTATGCAAGAATTTCGACAGGCGGCGGCTAAGTGGATGGAACGTCGGTTTGGGGTAACTGGGTTAAATCCAGATACAGAGGTTGTAGCATCTATTGGTTCTAAGGAAGCAATACATCATACTTTTTTAGCTTTTGTCGAGGCGGGAGACTATACACTCATTCCCGATCCTGGTTATCCGGTATATCGCACTTCTACCATTTTTGCTGATGGTGAGCCTTTCACGATGCCACTAAAACCAGAAAATCAGTTTTTACCAGATTTGAGCGCGATTCCTCAAGAAATTGCCCGTCAAGCCAAGCTTTTGTGGATTAACTACCCAAATAACCCGACTGGGGGAGTCGCAACACTGAAGTTTTTTGCAGAATTAGTTGATTTCTGTAAGCAGTACAATATCTTGCTGTGTCATGATAATGCTTACTCAGAAATGGCTTATGATGGCTACAACCCGCCGAGTGTGTTGCAAGTACCAGGGGCAAAAGATATCGCCATTGAGTTTCACAGTTTGTCCAAGTCTTACAATATGACAGGCTGGCGGGTTGGTTTTGTTGTGGGAAATGCGCTAGGTATTCAAGGTTTAAGACAGGTTAAAACTAACGTTGATTCGGGAGTGTTTAAGGCAATTCAAAAAGCGGCGATCGCAGCTTACAATACTTCAGAAGCCGAACTGCAAGCTGTGATGTCTGTTTATCAAAATCGCCGCGACATTATTGTTAAGGGTTTGCAATCTTTAGGTTGGCCAATTCAGCCGCCAAAAGCTACCCTTTATGTTTGGGTTCCGGTTCCTGCTGGCTATTCTTCTGCGGAATTTGTAAATTTGCTGCTTGGCAAATGCGGCATTATGGTGGCTCCAGGTAGCGGTTACGGTGCATCTGGTGAAGGCTTCTTCCGCATTGCTTTAACTATTTCAGAGGAACGAATGCAACAAGCCATTAGAAGAATGAAGGATGCGGGTATCCACTACTAAAAAAGTATGAGGTATGAAGTATGAAATTTCGGCGTTGCTGAATAACTAGGGTAAACTCTCTGCGCCTCCGCGCCTCTGCGTGAGGTAAATATCCCAAAATCATACAACTTTGAAGTCTAAAATTTCAGACTTCAGACTTTCGACATTCCCACATCTGCTGAATAAATTGATGGAGTTGCTGTTTAGCCTCCAAGTCTGGTTCACCTTTTGGTTCTTTGACTAAAACCTGACTCAACAGGGTAATTACTGTTTAGGGCATGGAAAGGGGAGAATTCATGATTTTAGGTTATTTAAAACAAGTGGTGTAAGGTTTGGAGAATTGCTCAAAGTTATCGCGGATAAGGGCTATCAAGGAATTAAGAAAATTCATCAATTAAGCGAAACACCGATTAAGAAACGGAAAGGGAAAAAGTTGACGAAGGAGCAGAAGCAATCTAATCGACAACTTAATCGATTACGAATTGTGGTTGAACACGTTAATCGTCGGCTAAAAATCTTCAATATTTTATCTAATCAATACCGAAATCGCCATCGCAGATGTGGATTAAGGTCTAATCTGATTGCTGGAATCTATAATCATGAATTAGCTTTCAAAGCTTAAATAAAGCAGAATTAATCATGATAATTCAGCAAATAAATAATGGCTGAATCAGTTTGCTATATTGAATTTTTAGGTAAAGATTCTCCAGCAATAGTTAATATTAGAAACTTTGTAAATTGTGGCTATTTTAACTTCTCTAACCTAAAAGAAAATAACCCTTCATTATACCAGAAAATATTTATGCAAGAGTTCTTTGGAATAGAACCAACTGCTAGCCGCATTTCACCACATTTAAGTAAACCTGGAACGATTCTTCAGGAGAATGCTATCGCAGCAGTACGTGCAGTTCGGCGCGAACTGGGTTGGGAAAAGTAGTTATTTTGCAAATATTAACTAGTCATAAAGAAATTATCCAAGTAAAAGCCAAAACATTTTTGCGATAGTATACCCAACAAAAAATTCTTTAAGGAGCAAAAAATTTCGGAGTAAAACTGTTGGATACAGACAAATCATATAGCTTAAAGCAGCCTTCAATCCCACAGCGTAGCCGCCTGTACCAAATAGAACCTATTAGTATTGGAACTCCTTTAGTGGAAAGTTTAACTGGTTATATTGCTCGTTTGGCAGAAGCTCATTCCTTATTTCCAGGAGTTTTGCTGGAAAGAGAATTAGCACCAGTTGTAAAGAAGACTTATGGAAGTACAAATCTAAGCAAAATATATCCTTTTACAGGAGCACTAAATGGTACAGGTGTCATGGCTATTGAACTAGGTCAATAGCCATGCAAAAGTTGACTCTTAATAACAATCTTCAGTTTCTAACATTACTAACTTGGTCTGAAGTCTTCCCGTCTATGAATTTGGTTTCTTCTACTCGTGCTTGGTGTCCTTATTGTTATCAGGAGCAGCTTACAAGGAACCACATAGTTTATGAGTCTTTAGCTTGGTCACTTGATATAATAAAAGTTTGTTCATATCACAAGCAGAGGTTACACCATAATTGCCACCATTGCCATCAGACAAATTATGCTTTAGCTTGGCGATCGCGTCCTGGCTACTGTTCAAAATGCTTAAAGTGGCTTGGTTTGCCTTTTGAAGCTCAACCAAGTGAGAGTAAGAGTTCAACTGAGGATGAGTTAAAGTTCGAGATTTGGACTGCTATAACTGTAGGAGACTTGCTTGCTAAATCTCCATATTTAACATTTGAGCCATTCAAAGAAAATATGGCCAAATCGCTGTGTGCTTATGTAAACAAAGTTGCTGATGGAAATATTGCTGCATTTGCTCGACAGCTTCAAATACCAAGAAATACAGTATGGCTTTGGTGCAAAGGACGGAATTTACCTTCAATCAAAGCACTTTTGCACATTTGTTACTGTCTTAAAGTATCACTACTCAATTTTTTAACGCTTGAAGAGGATTTGGTAAATTCGCCTCCAACCTTGCGAATACCTGTACCCCAAATCAAATCCAGCCGTCAAAAATCTATCAAACGCTTTGATGCTGATAAAGTAAAACAAAATATAGAAGCAATACTTGAAAGCGATGAGTATCCTGCACCATCAATGGAAGAGGTAGCTCGGCGTTTGAAATGTGATAGAAGAACGATTTTTAGGTACTTTCCAGATTTATGCCATGCAATCTCGGCTCGATACCTCAAAGGCAGAAAAGCAAGATTTGAGCATAACATAGAGCAGTCTTGTGAGGAAATTCGACAGATTACTCAGAAACTCTGGAATCAAGGAATATATCCTTCGGAAAAACGTGTATCAGAACAAATGACTATGCCAGGAAACTTGAGATATCCAAAAGTTCGTTTGGCATTGCAAGAAGTACAATGCCAATTTAAGTAAGTAGAACGCTAACTTTGTTTAAGTAAAAGTATCTACTTTACTTATAGCTATCTTTGATTCTTATTTCCCTTTTACTAGCTGACCTTTGTGTGCAAAAATTGACAAGCATAAGTTGACCATTGGAAATGACAAGCATAAAGTGACCATTTTGGACAACTAATGGTTGTTGTCGCATTAAAACTTACAATAAATATTTAATGTACAAATGGAGCTAAGCGGGTTCGAACCGCTGACCTCTGCAATGCCATTGCAGCGCTCTACCAACTGAGCTATAACCCCAAAAAGCCATTTTAAATTATGCCGTACTAATTTCTTACTTGTCAAGTTTTCTCTGTGTAATTAATTTAAATACTTAGTTTATTACACAGAACTGTCTATGAAACTTGTAACAAGTAGGTCATACAGTGACCCATGAGAAAGTAAACTACTAACATAGCAGCAGCAGCGAGAGCTACCAATGTCCCTGCCAACATGAGAGAAAATTCTTTGTTCTCGTAGGCCTTTTCCATAAGATGCAGTGACCAAGCCACCAGCGCTACATCAAATAATAAAATAGGGATCAACATATTTCTTAATATTTATTAATACTTGTAAAATAATATTAACATCGTTTTCGATAACTGGGTTCAATTTGGCTGGTAGTCAGGGGGATTTAATAATGTCTTTCGGCTTAAGGATACAAACGTACTGGGATATATCGATCGCGCAAATAATTCTTAATTTCTGAGACGCTTAATTGCCCGTAGTGCAGTAATGATGCTAATAATGCAGCTTCTGCTTTACCTTCAGTTACAGCTTCGTAGATATGTTCACAATTACCTGCACCCCCAGAAGCAATTACGGGGATTTGGACTGATTGGGCGATCGCTTTGGTTAACTCTAAGTCATACCCGGCTTGAGTTCCATCAGCGTCCATACTTGTAACTAACAGTTCTCCTGCTCCTCGTTGTTCAACTTCAGCAGCCCACTTGAGAGCATCTAAACCTGTGTTTTCCCTTCCTCCACGCACGTACACATCCCAGCCAGGATTTTCAGTATCTAATCTGCGTCTGGCATCAATCGCAACAACTATGCACTGATTCCCAAAGCGATCGCTCGCCCGATTTATCAAGTCTGGATCACGTACTGCCGCAGAGTTAATACTAACCTTGTCTGCTCCAGCCCGTAACAAAGCTTTAACATTTTCTAAGGTTTGGATACCACCGCCCACAGTCAACGGAATAAAGACCTGCTCTGCCGTGCGGTAAACCACATCGAGAATTGTATCTCGGTCTTCATGAGTAGCTGTAATATCCAGAAACACTAACTCATCAGCCCCAGCATCGTTGTAAACCTTTGCCAACTCAACCGGATCACCTGCATCTTGGAGATTGACAAAGTTAACTCCTTTTACAACCCGTCCCGCCTTCACATCCAAGCAGGGTAAGATCCTTTTAGATAACATAGTAAATTCTCAACTCCTTCCTTCAATGTCTGGAATTTAAATTTTAAATTGGTAAGTGTATTCCCAAACTAAAATTTTCGCATCTGAGGTTTATTCTCAAATATTGCGATGTCGATGGCGCTCAACCAGTCCTCAAGTCAAAGTTAATAGCTGAATTATGGCGATAATCTCCTCGAAAAAACAGCCTCCAGAACCTAACAAACCACCCAAGGAGCAGCGGGAATCAGTAAAAGCATCTTCCCAAGAAAATATTTTGCAACCTGAAGCCGTTATTGATGAACAAGGAAAGCAAGAAGAGAGTATTCGACCACAGCGATTTGCCGATTACATTGGGCAGAAAGACTTAAAGGATGTGTTAGAAATTGCCATCAAAGCAGCAAAATCACGGGGCGAAGTGCTGGATCACTTGTTGTTATACGGCCCGCCAGGATTGGGGAAAACGACAATGGCAATGATTTTAGCATCAGAAATGGGGGTCAACTATAAGATTACGAGTGCGCCAGCGCTAGAGCGTCCAAGAGATATTGTCGGGCTATTAGTAAACCTGAAGCCCGGAGACATCATATTTATCGACGAAATTCATCGTCTTTCCAGGATGACTGAGGAAATTCTCTATCCAGCTATGGAGGATTATCGCTTAGATATTACCATTGGCAAGGGTACGAGTGCGCGGATTAGAAGTTTGCCACTGGCGAAATTTACCTTAGTGGGCGCAACAACCCGCGTTGGTGCGTTAACTTCACCGTTACGCGATCGCTTTGGCTTAGTGCAGAAGTTACGCTTTTATGAAGTGGATGAACTGAGCCAAATTGTTGTTCGCAGTTCTCAACTCCTGCAAACCAACGTGACAGCCGATGGTGCGACAGAAATCGCCCGTCGTTCACGAGGTACACCAAGAATTGCCAATCGGCTACTTAAACGAGTGCGTGATTTTGCGGAAGTGAAAAAAATAACAGAAATTACTGAAAGCGTAGCGGCTGAAGCACTGCAACTCTTCCAAGTAGACCCCTGTGGCTTAGATTGGACAGACCGCAAAATGCTAAGTGTAATCATTGAGAATTTCAATGGTGGCCCTGTGGGTTTAGAAACCATCGCCGCCGCCACAGGTGAAGATACCCAGACAATTGAAGAAGTATATGAACCTTACTTGATGCAGATTGGCTATTTAAGCCGCACCCCGCGCGGTCGCATTGCCACAAAAGCGGCATATCAGCATTTGGGATTTAAGCCACCTAATGAGCAGTTGTCTATTTTGTAAAGATGCTGCGATCGCAGCATCTCACATCCCCTGAAGTATGCTGCGATCGCCATCATCTGGTTTTAATTTTATTGGCTATGCTGAAAGTCTGGCGGTTCTTGCTTGCTGTATGAGACAGTTTTCGCCATGATAAATTGTGGAATCTCCACCACAGATAGACACAGGTAAACCCAGATGATTAAGTTAATTAGTATTTTTCTCAGTCTGTTACTTGTGTTTGGCTGGGGTCAACCAGTCATGGCACAATCCCAACAACCCAACTTCACGCCAGAGGAAATCCAACAAGGGGATGAATGGGCGAATCAAGCATTTGCAGCGACGAATCAGGGTGACTTTGCCAAGGCTGAAGAATATTGGACAAAAATTATTGAGAAATTCCCTACCAATGCAGGTGCATGGAGTAATCGGGGAAATTCACGGGTTAGCCAGAATAAGCTAAAAGATGCACTAGCAGACTACAACAAAGCTGTAGAATTGGCTCCCAATGTCACAGATCCCTATTTAAATCGGGGTACAGCTTTAGAAGGTTTAGGGAAATGGGATGAGGCGATCGCAGATTATAATCACATCCTAGAATTAGATCCTAAAGATGCAATGGCCTATAACAATCGTGGTAATGCCAAAGCAGGTTTAGGAAAATGGGATGAGGCGATCGCAGATTATCAAAAGTCTACCGAAATTGCCCCAAATTTTGCCTTTGCCCGTGCTAACTATGCGATCGCCTTGTATGAAACTGGTCAAATAGAGCCAGCAATCCGCGAAATGCGAAATATTGCTCGGAAATATCCCAAATTTGCTGATGTCCGCGCTGCTTTAACCGCTGCTTATTGGGTAAATGGACAGAAAGGCGAAGCAGAGAGTAATTGGGTAGCCGCCTACGGGTTAGATCAACGTTACAAAGATATCGACTGGGTGAAAAGTATCCGCCGTTGGCCTCCTAGTATGGTGGCTGCTTTAGATAAGTTTTTGAAACTTCAGTATTAAAAGCCAACAGAGAACGGATAACAGTTCCATACGATGTGACGTAAAAGGGGCTAATTCTTTCTCTATTTCCTGTTCTCGCCCCGAATGGTTTTGTTCACAAGCATTTTTTAGGCAGACAATGTAATTGTCTGCCAATTCTTCCATAGAATTTTGGCTAATTGAAGGTAGAGAAAATATAAAAGCGATCGCTTTCTCAAGCCAGTTAGTATTTCATCACTACAATAGTTCTGCAATCTTGGCAGGATTTAACTCTTCAACATTACGCAAAACTATTGCGGCTCCAGCTTTTTGCAGTGTTTCAATATACGCCTGAGAGCGTGCTGGGGTTTCCTGGACGTGCGGTGGTAGAACCCCAACACCAATCCAAGTCCGGTGCGGCTGCAATTCTCGCGCTTTACCTACTGTATACATATCCGCGACAGTATCGCCTACATAAATGACTGGGGTGTTGCTTTGTTCATTCTCTAACTTGTCAACGGTAGCAAACAATCCTGTAGGATCTGGTTTACCGGGTGCGTCCTCCATCGCAATCAACACTGGAGATTGCAAACCTAAACGTTTTTCTAAGATGTAATTAGCCGAACCGCGAGTAGCACCGCTAAAAAATCCCCAACCAATTTCCGCTTGAGTAAGTTGTTGAAGATAGTCTGAGCTTAACAATAAAGGTTCATCACAAATATATCCCGTGAAATTATTCGGGTTTGGGCCACGGTAACGGGCTTGGAAAAAGGTAACAATGGTGTTGTAATCTAACTTGTTTTGTTCTCGTGGCTGTCCTTGAGACTCAAAGTAACGGTAAATTAATTCTTGGGACGCTTCCCAATCGTTATTCCAAACACCTTCAGACTTGAGTTGATCAATATCTAAGGGTGTGGGACAATATGCGGCGTTAGTAAAGTGTTCTACAGTATCGGCGATCGCGCGGCGATAAGAACCGCTAACATCGCGCACAACACCATCAATATCAAAAACGACGAGCGATCGTACTGAAGCTTGTACAGTCATGGTTGCATAGATAAAGAAAGATTAAGCTTTTCCGATTTTAAATGGGAGAAGTATCCATAATAAATACTTCTTGACCACTACCTACTCCCACATCCCACTCCCTGAAAAACTAATTACTAATCACGGTTTGGTCATTGAGTTAGATATTAAGTTACAATAAGCAATCGCAAACTTAGTAAGTAATGCCCGGATATTTCCCGGAGGTGTGATTGACCAAGTTCATTCTCAAAATTCTTTGGTTAGAAGATAACGTTGCCCTAGCAGTTGACCAAGTTGTAGGTAAAGGTACTAGTCCTTTAACGAAGTACTTTTTCTGGCCCAGAAATGATGCATGGGAAGAGTTAAAAAAGGAACTCGAATCCAAACACTGGATTACTGAGCTAGATCGCGTTGAATTGCTTAACAAAGCAACAGAAGTGATTAACTACTGGCAAGAGGAAGGTAGAAACCGTCCAATGGCAGAAGCTCAGTTGAAGTTTCCAGAAGTTGCTTTCACAGGTAGTGCTTGATACTGCACAATTAGCTCGTTTGTTGTTTACAAATGTTCACAGTTTGCTGCTCTTGTTCCTACTGCCACAATCAACAAATTGTGCAACAAGGTTAACAAATAGCAGCAAGCAATGTTGAGTATATATCCTCCATTTATCCTGCTCTTTCTTCCTGAGTAATTTGGTATTTCTTACTCAATTTGAAAAAAGAATGCGACAGATAGACTATCTGTAGAGATGTGATTAGTCGCTTCTCTACAGGTTATGTATTCTATGGATTAACTGACTACAGGCAATTCTGATTAATTATCCGAAATACAGATGCAGTTATCTAACTCAGCAATTATTTAAAATCACCACTGAATACTAGTAATATTGCATACAATGGGTTGATCATAAATCCAAAAAATAGCCCAGTATGCTGTTGCGTTTATCTTATCAAGCTTTGATTACGCCTTTAGTCGCCTGTTTGAGTGTATTAGGAGTTAGCGCCCTTCAATTCCCCCGACTCCAATCACTGTTAATTAATAAACAAGCAGCTTCGTTAGAAATTTTAGAACAAGAAATCAAAGCCGAACATCTGCGGCTGAGTTTATTGAAAGAGTTACCTAGTTTTGGCTATGACAATTTTATGGCTAATTGGGTGTATTTGAATTTCTTACAGTACTTTGGAGATGACGAAGTTCGAGAAAAAACAGGTTACAGTCTTAGTCCAGAGTATTTTGAGATTATTGTTAAACATGACCCACGATTTTTAGGGGCTTATATAAGCCTTTCTACTAGTACTTCTATGTATGCTGCTATGCCAGAACGCTCAATAAAATTGATTGAGGAAGGTTTGCATTCTATCACCCCCCAAATTCCCGAAAAATCTTATTATGTGTGGCGTTATAAAGGTACTGATGAATTATTATTTTTAGGCAATTCTCAAGCCGCACAACATTCTTTCACGATGGCAGCGAATTGGGCAAATCACTATTCAGATATCGAAAGTAAATACATGGCTGAGAACTCTCATCAGACTGCTTTATTTTTGAGCCGTAATCCTGATAGTCGATACGCTCGAATTGCCACCTGGGCAATTGTCTTAAATAATGGAGTTGATGAAAAAACTCAGAAAAGAGTAGTGAGAGAAATTGAGGCTTTGGGAGGAAAGGTAATTAGCACTCCAGCGGGAAACAAAATTACTTTTCCTCCAAAGGATTAAATAAATTACCTAAGCTAAACACATCTAAATTGCATAACTAGCAATAAAGGTCGTCCTTTGTCATTACCCATTCATATTTAAACAGGACAAAGGACTAATGACGATCTCAATCTGGAAATGTAGGAATTGAGCGTATATCAACTTATTCGTTAGCAGTAGGCGGGGTAACTGGCGTAGTAGCTTGTTGTTGGCGTTGTTCGCGTTTTTTGCGGTCAGCTGATATCATATCTGCCATTACCACCAGTGCTTGCGACATTTTCTCTAGATTAGAGCGATATAAATCTAAATCTTTGTTGAGTTTGTCCTCCGATAAATGCAACCCAGCTGCAATCGTTTTGATTGCATCAGTACGTTGCTTTTCATCTTTAACCAAGTCGGGGTCAGACTCCTCCAATAAGGAGAATAGACCAATAGCAAACAAGCGATTGTATTTAAAGTGAGAATTATTGGCGATCACTTGCAATTGTACTTGCAAATCAGCATCTTGACCTGAATGATTAGTTTGGCCAAGCCAAGCAATTAAATCGTTGGCTGCTAAATTTTTCGCCAAAGTTTGCAACCTTTCAGCATCCTGTCTATAGCGTTGCGCTTCTTGCTCTACAGCCTGACAGATAGCATGAAAAATTGATTCTCTGTCTCGTTCCGGTTGATAGCCTTGCATAAAGCGGTCAAAAGTTGTGACAACGCCCAAGGCATAAATTGGATTGTAACTAAAATCAACATTTACTGATAGCAGATGCATTTCCACCATCAACTCTTCTACTACCCGACGATAGATTGTGTTGATGGGACGGGTATGTAAGGAGTAGAAAGTTCGCTTTGTATCAGAGACAGTACGGACGTTATTCACAAAGAAAATATTAAGAATGTTAAGGGCGAAGTTATTTTATTGTCTCCCTTAAAGGCTACTTTGCCAAGTTCGGGTTTCTCCTCAGAATCTTTGGTCAATTTGGTAGCATAAAGGGGATCAATGATATTTGCTCAACAAACAGCTATAAATAAGAGTTCTAAATCTAGAATTCAGAATACTCTACCTAGAACAGATAGATTTTGAATACGGAATCATGTTGACAATTCGTTTCACACACTCAGATGAAGCTTTTCCCGCAATCTTCATTACCCAGTCGTCAAAATCTTATACTGAATTCTTTTTTATCAAATATTTTGGATGGTGCATCACAATTTATGAGTCTTTCACCTCTTCTGATTACTCTTGGTAAATACATAGCTGGTGAATTTGACAATCGGGAACAGGCTCTAGCAGAACCTGCTTGGTATGTTCACCTACGTATGTGGCAAAGACCAGTTAACTTATTCTCCGAAGACAGCATTACTTTGTTTGCTGAACAAGCCAATATTGTCTATTTAGACCGCCCTTATCGCCAACGAATATTGCGCTTAACGGCCGGGAATAATTTTGCTGCACCTTTGCAAATTCAGTACTATATACCTAAAAACCCAAGTGCCTTAAGTGGCGCAGGCCGTAATCCTGCTTTACTAAAGACACTCACAGTCGAACAATTGGATTTATTACCAGGGTGTATTCTTACGCTTACCCAGCAAGAATTGGCTCCTAAAAACTATAAGTTTGTCGCAACTCAACCAACCGAGACTCATTGCTGCTTTAACTATCAAGGCAACAACGTCCAAGTTTCCTTGGGGTTTGAAGCCACAGCAGAAGAATTTTATAGCTATGACAAAGGTATTGACTCGGAGACAGGAAAAGCAACTTGGGGAGCGATTTTAGGACCCTATCGCTACATTAAACGAGAACAGTACTCAGTTTTAAGTTCTGAGTGCTGAGTATTAACAATATTTACTCACAACGTATGAGAAAATAGCTGAAAGCTGAAAGCTAGTCTTTTTTACTCAGCACTTAGTACTTGATTAACTAGCGATACTCCGAGGAACACCTTCTAAAGCTTCCTCTTCTGTTTCAAAAATTTCAAACACTGTATCCATCATTGTGACTTCAAAAACTAGTTTCGCTTCTGGGTGTACGTTACAGATGCGAAAACTGCCTTTGACTTTATCAGCATCACGCATCCCAGCTACTAAAGACGTGAGACCAGAACTATCAATAAAATTTACCTGACCAAGATTCACCACTACATGGCGACTGAGCTTAGAAATACATTCCTGCAACTTTAAGCGGAATTGCCAAGCTGTGGTGATGTCGAGACGACCAGCTGGTGTTAAAACTATGACGGTATTACCGTCCTGGGTTGTATAGGTTGTTTGTTCTATTTTTATCACTAAAAATCCCCGTGGCACTCATTTTCAAATTAACTATTACTGGATTTAGCCTGAGATTGGTGAGTCAAAGAAGGTACTTATTTGGTAATACTGACTTTCGTTGGCGCGAAAGCTTCCCAGAAACTTGGTAAATTAATTGACTCACCGTTTGAGAAGACTATCCAGTGCTGAGACTTGAGATAAACAAGTTATAGCTAAAATAGTCACCTATTTACTAGGTGCTTACCTTTAGTAGTGTAACTCACTAAAAAAGTGCTGAGTGCTAATGAAAGTGCTGAGTTGAAAGCGCTGAGTGCCAAGTAACGAATATGCAAAATTTTATATTCCTATACAACGCACCCAACACTGAAAATTCTGAACAAATTAACCTAACCTAGGGGGGATTACATTGTATGTGATCGTTAGTGGGTTGTTGTCCAATTTATCCAGTCTTGCGGCTTGAGGAACGTGTCATACAGTTCGGCTTCCGGAGAATTGGGTTCAGGCTGATAACAATATTCCCAACGTACTAAAGGTGGTAAAGACATGAGAATGGATTCGGTACGTCCATTGGTTTGGAGTCCAAAAATTGTGCCTCGGTCGTAAACCAAGTTAAATTCAACGTACCGACCACGACGATAAAGTTGGAAATTTCGTTCGCGATCGCCATATTCTATTTCATGTCGCCGTTGGACAATTGGTACGTAGGCTGGTAAAAAGGCACGACCACCACCTTGGATAAAAGCAAATAAGTCTTCCCATGTGCGTTGTGCAACTACTCCTACTTCGTCGCTGTAACTAGCAGCGGGGCCTTTGGGGTCAGGGCCACGATATAAAGTACCTTGACCATCCTGATAATCAAAGAACAAACCGCCTACGCCGCGAGTCTCATTGCGATGTTTGAGATAAAAATATTCATCGCACCAACGCTTAAATACTGGATAATACTCGGCGTGGTGTTGGTCACAAGCTTGCTTCAGGGTTTTATGGAAATGGGCAGCATCTTCCGCAAAGGGGTAATAAGGTGTCAAGTCAGCCCCGCCTCCAAACCACCATACTGGCCCAGCTTCAAAATAACGGTAATTTAAGTGAACAGTTGGTACATAAGGATTACGCGGATGTAACACCAAGGAAGTGCCTGTGGCATAAAATTGGTGTCCCTCGGCTTCTGGACGTTGCTTTAAAATCGAGGGCGGCAGGTGAGAACCCCAAACTTCAGAAAAATTTACACCTGCTTGTTCAAAGATTTTTCCCTCACGCAGCACACGCGATCGCCCACCACCTCCCTCTGGACGTTCCCAAGCATCTTCTTTAAACTCACCCACACCATCTAATTCGGCTAAAGCTTGGGTAATTTCGTCTTGTAGTTGTTTCATAAACTGACTCACCCTAGCCTTAGCATCCGTTGGTGGTAAGAACTTGGATGATGCTGGTTTTACTGTTGGGGTGTGCGAATTAGTCAACATAGAGATTCCCGAACCTTAATTACAATTGCCAAAAAGCCAGAAATTTTCAGTTAAAAATTTGTAGACAATCCGAACTCATTTTTTAGCTCGATTTGCTCAAACTAATGTTTTTTGTCACGCTTTTACACTATTGATGTGTATGACTAGAGTTATTTTCCCTCAAATGCGTATAGGCTTGTATATTGACTCAGTTTTTTTTGTACTTCTTGATGGGAACATTCTGGTGTTATATCAACTTCTGGCAAGTTAGTATATGCCTTACTGATGATGGTGATGCCCCGCAAGCCTCGGTTTCCAGCCCTAGCAACCTTGTTGCCATTTGTGCCTAATCGTTACTTGCTATGCCACAACCAAATATTGAGAAATGTTAAGTAAAGGCAACTAGGATTGCTCACCAGACCAAAGTTACCAGCAAGTCTGTAGCGAGGAGGATAAGGCAAATGCGAGGTTGGTTATCAACATTCATCCACCGCAAACGTCGTCGGTTTTGTGCGTCTTTAGTACGGACTTACCGAGAGATTAGTGATGTTTCTGTTGATGAATTATGGCAAAAAGTAGTTGACTTAACAGATGTTTCTTGGCATCCCCTGCTCAAAAGTACCAATGTCCCCTACGGATTAGTCCCCAAGCCTGGATTAATTTACCAAGCTGTCACACGCTTTTCACCGTTTCCTATTCATATCTTTGTCGAGCGAGTCAATCCCAGAGAACTTTTGAGTGTGAGAGTTTTGGCTATTCCTGGGGTAGAAGAAAGAATTACTTATCAAGTAGAATCTACTGTTTGTGGTACTTGTTTGTCTTATTCTGTCACCCTGAAAGGCTGGTTATCGCCACTAATTTGGTCATTTTCCCGTCCTTATGCAGATCGGGTTGCACGTTCTTTAGTTGAATCCGTAGAAAATGCCGCAGTGGAAGCGGTATCCAGTAAGAAAAAATCTCTTAATGATAGTTGTTTTGATTTTTAGAGACTAGAGGTTACAGGCTACAAGCTACAGGCTACAAGCTACGGACAAAATAGGTACTGCAAAAATTATTTTTTAGTCTCTAGCCTCTAGCCTATAGCCCCTAGTTTGCTATTCCCAAGAAAGTTAAGATTCTATTAGGTAAGAATAAAAATTTCTTAAATTTTTTACGGCGGTAATGCTGAAAACACTATGTACGATGTCCTTGATTCCCGTTCTGTCTTAGAAGTATTGCGGCCTGTGCAAGACCCAGAACTCCGTAAGAGTCTGGTAGAACTGAATATGATTCGCAACGTTAATATTGACGGTGGCAAGGTGAGCTTCACTTTAGTTTTGACCACACCCGCCTGTCCCTTACGTGAATTTATTGTCGAAGATTGTGAAAAAGCTGTGAAAAAACTACCTGGGGTGACACAAGTCAACGTAGAAGTCACAGCCGAAACACCACAGCAAAAAAATGTACCTGAACGTAATGGTGTTCCTGGGATAAAAAATATTTTGGCGGTTTCCAGTGGTAAAGGTGGTGTCGGTAAAAGCACGGTAGCTGTGAATGTGGCTGTCGCCCTCGCGCAAACAGGAGCAAAAGTCGGTTTGCTAGATGCCGATATTTACGGGCCAAACGATCCCACCATGCTGGGACTAGGTGATGCTAAAATTACAGTCCGTTCCACAGACAAAGGTGAAGTTTTAGAACCGGCATTTAATCATGGTGTCAAATTAGTATCAATGGGCTTTTTGATTGATAAAGATCAGCCTGTGATTTGGCGCGGGCCGATGCTGAATGGTGTAATTCGCCAGTTTCTTTATCAGGTGGAATGGGGCGAATTAGACTATTTAATTGTCGATATGCCGCCAGGAACTGGCGATGCCCAGTTAACTTTAACCCAAGCAGTGCCAATGGCTGGGGCCGTAATTGTGACTACACCACAAACGGTCGCTTTATTAGATGCTCGCAAAGGATTACGGATGTTCCAACAAATGAACGTCCCTGTTTTGGGAATAGTAGAAAACATGAGCTACTTTATTCCCCCGGATATGCCAGATAAACAGTACGATATTTTTGGTTCTGGTGGTGGTTCTAAAACCGCTACAGAGTTGGGAGTTCCTTTATTAGGTTGCGTACCCTTAGAGATTTCCACGAGAGTTGGTGGTGATAGTGGTGTGCCGATTGTTGTGGCTGAACCAGATTCGGCTTCTGCCAAAGCATTAAAAGCGATCGCCTTCACTATTGCTGGTAAAGTATCAGTCGCGGCACTGACGGCATAAATTTGAATTTTTGTCTGATTCCTGGGCAGTTACCTGGGAATACAGATTATAAATCGAGAATTTAGAAGTTAGAATTCAGAAGTCAGAATTTTTCATAATTTAATTGAAGTTGGATCGTAGAAAACTTGTTTGTTTTGAAAAATAAATTCCTAGGTTTGTGAAATTCTGACTTCTGTTTCCTAAATGCTTTTTACTCAGTAAATTTAACTCTTCAAATTAAAGTCTAAATCGCACAATGTTGTTAAAACGTTCGCTCCCCAAAGTTCGCTGGAAATCTTGGGTCAAGCCTTGGCAGCAAGTAGATTGGTTATTATTTTGTTTACCTGTTGCTGTCAGCATCTTTGGCGGCATCATGATTCTGAGTACAGAACTCAAACAGCCAGTCACAGATTGGTGGTGGCACTGGTTAGTCGCTGGGATTGGTGTTTTCATAGCGTTGTTTTTATCTCGGATTCGCTACGAAAATTTACTTCAGTGGCATTGGGTGACTTATGGTCTGACTAACTTCAGCTTAATTGCAGTGATGTTAGCAGGTACGAGTGCCAAAGGCGCACAGCGGTGGATTAGTGTCGCGGGTTTTAATGTTCAACCGTCGGAATTTGCCAAAATTGGCATAATTATCACTTTAGCCGCCTTATTACACAAGCGAACAGCATCTTCCCTAGATAATGTATTTCGCGCCTTGGCAATTACTGCCATTCCCTGGGGACTAGTATTTTTGCAACCAGATTTGGCGACATCTTTGGTATTTGGGGCGATCGTTTTAGGGATGCTGTATTGGGCTAATGCCAATCCTGGCTGGCTGATACTATTTATTTCTCCAGTAATTTCCGCCATTTTGTTTAGTATTTCCTGGCCTTTAGCAGAGCCAATCGATTTATTTAAACTCATAGCTGTTAATCCGCTCGGATTACTAAAAGAAATAGCTGTTAGTCCTTTAGGATTAATCTGGTCATTGGCGATGGGAATTGTTGGTTGGCTAACACTCCCTTGGCGGCGATTTGGTTTTGCTGCAATCAGTGCCTTAAGTCTCAATATTCTGGGTGGTGAACTGGGAGTTTTTGCTTGGAATCACATCTTGAAAGAGTATCAAAAAGACCGCCTCACAGTATTTATTGACCCCGATCATGATCCCCTCGGCGCTGGCTATCACCTGATTCAATCGCGGATTGCCATTGGTGCAGGTGAAATTTGGGGATGGGGTTTGTTTAAAGGGCCAATGACCCAACTTAATTTCGTTCCCGAACAGCATACAGATTTTATTTTCTCGGCTGTGGGTGAGGAATTTGGTTTTGTGGGTTGTTTAGTAGTGTTGTTTGTCTTTTGCTTGATTTGCTTTCGTCTACTGCACGTAGCCCAAACAGCCAAAGATAACTTTGGTTCGTTATTGGCGATTGGTGTTTTGTCGATGATTGTGTTTCAGTTAATTGTGAATGTGGGGATGACGGTTGGTTTAGCACCTGTCGCCGGAATTCCCCTACCGTGGATGAGTTACGGACGTTCGGCTATGCTAACTAACTTCATCGCTTTAGGAATAGTAGAATCGGTGGCAAACTTCCGACAAAAGCAGAAGTATTATTAATGAGTCAATGGTCAATTAGGATAAAAACTATGGACTATGAACTCTCAACTATTGACTTTAGACTTTGGACTCTAGACTATTGACTATTGACGAGTATGTAAAGCAGCAAGGGTAAAAACTATGATTCTGCCTGGAGCAACTGTTCGTGTCAAGAATCCCGCGGATACCTACTATCGCTACGAAGGACTCGTACAACGGGTAAGTGATGGCAAGGTAGCTGTATTGTTTGAAGGTGGCAATTGGGATAAATTAATTACCTTCCGCCTGTCAGAGTTGGAACCTGTAGACACCACAGCAGGACGTAAAAAAGCAAAATAGGCTTTTAGTCAACGGTCAATAGTCAATAGTCCATTGCTTTTTGACTATTGACTCTTAACTCAGCAATATCATGCGTCTTCCTCTACCACAATTTGCAACAAGCGATCGCCACCCCAATCATATTGCGGAGGTGATTGAGACTAACACGACCGAATTTTTAGCCCAGTGTTTGGAACCAGAAGACTTGAGTTTTCCAGCTATGCCACCTTTTGGTAGTTGGGTTTGTGCTATGGATGAAGAGTCTGGTAATCAAGTGTATGCTGTGGTGTCTTATGCCACAACTATGCCGATAGATTCTATACATCGGGCTGTGGCACTGGGGTTATCATTGCAGGATTTACGAGAGGAACAACCCCAGATATTTGCCATGCTCAAGACTGAATTTCGGGCGGCGATTGTAGGTTTTGCGCCGCCTTCCCCAAATTCGCCGGAAAACCCCAGGATATATCAGTATCTACCACCGCGCCCGCCGCAAATTCATCAAGCTGTTTATCGGTGCAAAGCGGAAGCAATTATTAAATTTACAGAAGAATTAGATTTTTTACGGACATTATTATCTGTAAACGGTGCGCCAGTTGAGTCTTTAGCCGCAGCAGCCATTCGAGATGTTTACCAGTTACGCAAAGCTGATAGAGAATGGCTGGTCAAAGCGGGACGGATGCTGAGTGTGCTGTTGAAAGATGACTACGATCGCTTACGGTTTATTTTAAGTCAAATCCATCCATAGGTAGTTATTTTCTCAACAATTACCTAAGTAGTTTAAGATAAACTGTTTTTTTACTTGTCAGGGTGGCTTTTATAATTATTTATTTTAATTGAGCGATCGCCTGTTAGGCGATCGTCGCTTCACCGTCGCCCCTTTAAGTCCTACCTATGGAACCGGTATTACAAGTTCTTGCTCTAGAACCAACTTCCCAAGTTCTCGGTCAGGAACCAATCGTTCCCTTGGCAATTTTGTTGCTGGTAATTTTAGTTCTCCCCATCTTGTTTGAGCGTCTCAGACTACCAGAGTTAATTGGTTTGGTCGGTTCTGGAGTTGTATTGGGGCCATCAGGTTGGAATCTATTTCAGAATGATTTATCAATCATTAACTTACTATCAGATATTGGCTTAATTTATTTGATGTTTTTAGTAGGTTTAGAACAGAACTTTCAACAATTACACCAGAGTCAACAACGCTTTTGGGGGTTTGCTGGTTTTACCTTTTTCATCCCTTTGTTGATGGGAATATTACTAGGGAGGATTTTTGGCTTCGCGGGCAATACATCTATATTAATAGGCAGCTTATTTACTTCCTATACCCTTTTGACATATCCAATTCTGAGCCGCTTAGGAGTTGTGAATAATCCAGCTGTTAACGCTACTATTGATGCGACAATAGTTACTGATATTGGTGCTGTTTTCATCTTATCTGTTTGTTTATCTAGCCTCCAAACAGATGTATTCAGTTTGCCTCAAATCCTCACCTTGGTAGGGCGGTTAATTATTTACGCAACAATTATTGTGGTGGGTTGTGATTGGGCTGGGCAAGAGTTTTTCCGCCGTTCGGGAGACGATGAAGGAAATAAATTTTTATTTGTGTTGCTATCAGTATTCATCGCCCTGATGAGCGCTCAATTTCTAGGGATTGAAAAAATTGTTGGCGGATTTTTTGCCGGTTTGGCAGTTAATACGGTAGTAGGTGCAGGCCCAACCAAGGACAAAGTTGCATTTATTGGTAGTGTGTTATTTATTCCCGTCTTTTTTGTTAACCTTGGTTTGCTGATTGATGTTCCTGCTTGGAGTGGCAGTATCACAACTTTCAGGTTAACGCTGTTAGTTGTTGTTGGTGTAATTGTTAGCAAATTTTTAGCCGCATTGTTAACAAAACTCTGTTATCGCTACAACTGGCTAGAAATGTTAACTATATGGTCTATATCACTGCCTCAAGTCAGTACGACCTTAGCTGCTACTTTTTTAGGATATCGTGCTGGCTTGCTCTCAACGGAAGTATTACATAGTATGGTGGCGTTGATGCTGATTACATCAACTGTCGGGACGTTACTCACCAATCCTCTCGCTGTAGCTTTAACACCTACGCCTCTGGCAGAACCACTAATAGTAAATTTACCTGAAAAACTAATCGCCGAAAAACCCATCAATTTTACTATAGTTGTACCTATATATAATCCTCATACGCAGCAGTACTTAATTGAAATGGCGGCATTATTAGCCCATCCAGAAAAGAGCAAAATTATTCCGTTAAATATTGCCACTGCTGCGGCTCGGATGGATGCACCACAGTTAGAAGCATCTCTGAAAAAAAGTGAGTTATTACTAGCAAAAGCTACAGAACAGAGCCGTAGCTTGGGAATAGAGACAGTACCCCTGCTACGGATTGATCATGGTTTTGCATCGGGAATTAGTCGGGCAGCACGGGAGCAAAAAGCTAGTTTAATTGTGATGGGTTGGGGTAAACGGACTGGTTTGCGATCGCGTTTATTTGGTAATGTAATTGATAGTGTACTATGGGCTTCCCACTGTTCTGTGGCAGTGACGCGTCTGGTAGAATCACCTCAGAAAATTCAACGCATTCTTGTACCATTAGAAAATTTAACTTCGCCTGTATTACCGCCGCTCAAGTTTGCCCAAATGTTGGCAGACACAAATCAAGCCCAAGTTACAGTTTTAAATGTGTGCGATCGGCGCATTAGTTCTAGTAAAATCGCTGCTAGGCGATCGCAAATTTCCGTTTTAGTCTCGCAATTAGATCTGCCAAATCCCCCAGACATTCAAATTATTACTCATGAGAATGTTGCCCACGCAATTTTACAGGCAGCGCGATTGTATGACTTGGTAGTGTTACCATTCGTACGTAATTATACTATCCCTGGTGGTTTAGTTATGAGTGATCTCACCACTCAGATAGCTAGGCAACTGACTTGCTCTATAGTCATCCTCAGAGAAGCACAAAACACTCAAATCAGTTCCATCCCAATCAGTGTTGCTAATACTACTTCTCCTGTTTAAGATATTTGCGAAATTCACAACTACCTGTGAGATAGGCAGTTTTACAACTTCACGGAGATAAAAATTTATCTCTGATTATAATTAGGGTTTTACAGGAAACTTGATTTTGTTGAAGATTTCATGAATTCTAGGGCCAAAATGCTCAACCCTTAAGTAATGTTTGCTATTTTGCTAGATGAATTGTCCAGCAACTAAGTGTTAATGTAACAAAATTGCATACATAACGAAGTAGTCAATCCTAGAATATATTACCAATTTAGATTTGTTCGCCCTGCATTTTTGGATCTCGGCTGGGTACTCTAAATACAAGCTAAATAGCCATTACTAGTATCTGTAAATATCAGGAAAACTATGAGAATTTTGGTGACGGGCGGCGCTGGGTTTATTGGTTCCCATCTCATCGACCGATTAATACCTCAAGGGCATGAAGTAATTTGCTTAGATAATTTTTATACGGGTACTAAACGTAATATTTTCAAATGGATGGGGAACCCCAACTTTGAGTTGATCCGCCACGACATTACTGAGCCAATTCGTTTAGAAGTTGATCAGATTTACCATTTAGCTTGTCCAGCGTCTCCAGTACATTATCAGTACAACCCAGTGAAAACCGTTAAGACTAACGTCATGGGAACACTGAATATGTTGGGGTTAGCGAAGCGTGTAAAAGCAAGATTTTTGTTAGCTTCGACTAGTGAAGTTTACGGTGATCCAGAAGTTCATCCCCAAACAGAAGACTACAGAGGTAACGTTAATCCTATTGGGCTGCGTTCATGCTACGACGAAGGCAAAAGAATTGCTGAAACTTTGGCATTTGACTACTACAGACAAAACAAAGTTGAAATTCGGGTGGCGCGGATATTTAATACCTACGGGCCACGGATGTTAGAAAACGATGGTCGGGTAGTGAGTAACTTGGTTGTTCAAGCATTACGGGGTATTCCCTTAACTGTATACGGAGAAGGTACACAAACACGTAGTTTTTGCTACGTATCAGACCTGGTGGAAGGACTGATGCGGTTGATGAATTGTGAATTTACTGGGCCGATCAATTTAGGAAATCCAGACGAATACACAATCTTAGAATTGGCTCAGGCTGTGCAGAATTTGGTGAATCCTGATGCCGAAATTAAATTTGAACCTCTACCTTCAGATGATCCTCGCCGCCGTCGCCCTGATATTACAAGAGCAAAAACTTGGTTAAATTGGGAACCTACCATTCCTCTGCAAGAAGGGTTAAAACTGACAATAGAGGATTTCCGCGATCGCATAAACAGCGATACCAAGGATTAAGCTTCACAGCAGTGCATAAAACTGCTCTGAACTAGAGTACAGGCTAACTTAGATTCGTAGCCCGTACTTGCCTACTTAGTTGATCGACGATGTATAGATGTCGTATTGACAACTTTATTTTTGCAGAATAACCCCAAGAAAGCGAGGAGATAAGAAAATGCGTGTTTGCGTAATTGGTACTGGGTACGTTGGTTTAGTTACAGGTGCTTGCTTGGCTCACATTGGGCATGATGTAGTTTGCATAGACAACAATGAAGAAAAAGTCAAACTCATGAAGTCTGGGCAGTCGCCGATTTTCGAGCCGGGCTTGTCGGAAATTATGCAGGCTGCTATTCAATCTGGCAATATTCAGTTTTCCTCAGACCTCGCTGGCGGTGTGGCTCACGGTGAAATTCTCTTTATTGCTGTAGGTACGCCACCTCTACCCAACGGTGAAAGCGATACCCGTTATGTTGAAGCTGTTGCCCGTGGTATCGGCGCTAACCTCAACGGCGGCTATAAAGTCATCGTTAACAAATCTACAGTACCCATTGGTTCTGGCGACTGGGTGCGAATGATTGTTTTAGATGGAATTGCGGAACGCCAAAAAGCACTTGTACCAGCAGGTGGAGTGCCTAGTGATGACAAATTACCAGAACTGGCGGCACATTTTGATGTGGTCAGCAACCCAGAGTTTTTGCGCGAGGGTTCAGCCGTATACGATACCTTTAACCCCGATCGCATCGTCCTAGGCGGTAATAGCCCGAAAGCGATCGCCATGATGCAAGAACTTTATGCCCCAATTGTTGAGCGCAAGTTTGCCAATGACCAATCTTTACCACCTGTATCTGTGCTCGTTACAGACCTCAGTTCGGCAGAGATGATCAAATACGCTGCTAATGCTTTCTTGGCGACCAAGATTAGTTTTATTAACGAAGTTGCTAACATTTGCGATCGCGTTGGTGCTGATGTCACGCAAGTAGCCAAAGGCATTGGTTTAGATTCGCGCATCGGTAACAAATTCTTGCAAGCAGGTATCGGTTGGGGTGGTTCCTGCTTCCCCAAAGACGTTTCCGCCTTAATTCACACCGCTGACGACTATGGTTATGAAGCTCAATTACTCAAATCAGCCGTGAGTGTTAACGAACGTCAGCGTTTGATTGCTTTGGAAAAACTTCAGCAAGTCCTCAAAATCCTTAAAGGTAAAACAGTCGGCTTGCTTGGTTTAACCTTCAAGCCAGATACCGACGACTTGCGCGATGCACCTGCACTCAACTTAATTGAGCAACTTAATCGCTTAGGCGCTAGAGTTAAAGCTTACGACCCAATTATTTCTCAAACCGGAATGCGTCATGGTCTTTCTGGTGTTCTCGTAGAAACTGATGCCGAAAGACTAGCTGATGGTTGTGATGCTTTAGTACTTGTGACCGAATGGCAACAATTCAGCCAATTGGACTACGCCAAAATGGCACAACTGATGAACAACCCAGTAATTATCGATGGTCGTAACTTCCTCGACCCTGAAACAATGGTGAGAGCAGGTTTCCAATATGTTGGTATCGGTAGATAGATTTTCATCTGAATAGAATTCAGTAATTAGTAGGGAGTTAATTTGATTCTCAATTTTTATCAACCTTGATTTTTTAAAAAACAGACGCAAGTTATCGCGTCTGTTTTTTTGGGATTAGGGGAATTAAAGCAGATTTCCAGCGAGAGAAGTACAAAATTTATAGCTGTAGCCAAGGTAGTTAGGACATCGGTAAGCGATAAAACTTAGACAATAAAAGACTTTTAATCTGTTACCTGTCACCTACTATAGCTTTCAACCCTAGGCAGAGAGACTCTTCTAATTCTGAATGCTGCTGTAATTAAAAGTTGTAACCAATGCCGAAGAGTAAACCAACATCAGTCTGATCCAAAAAAGCTGCATTGACAGTACCATTCAGTGTAAAGCGATCGCCTAAAGGTACATCCACACCACCAGTTAACAACAGTCCAACATCAGCATCATTGCTGGTTTCGATGGCTACACCCACGCCAACAAAAGGAGATACTGGGAAGCGCTGCTCACCGGTGGGATTAACTGAACGAGGTAGAAAATCAAAAGTTACGGGTACTAAAACTACCGTGTCGTCGCCAAACACTGCGGAAGGACGTACAGAAATATAGTTAGTTAAACCAACCTTGGTAATTACAGCAATATTTCCTTCGCTTAAAGCGGAGTCTCCACCCAAACCGATGTTACCAGCAACTCCAATATAGCTAGAGCCACCACGAGTAGATCTACCAGGAGTAACATCAGTAGTCGTAGTTCCGCCAGGAGTAGTTTGATTGTTACCTCCAGGTTGTTGGCTAACATTCAAGTTAGGTGGAATGAGAACTTCGTTAATAACGTGAATCACACCATTACTAGCTTGAACATTCGGTTGGATAACTGTGGCATTATTGACAGCGATTTGATTATTAGCGCTATCTACCTTGATATTCACAGATTCATCCTCAGCCGTTCTCAGTTCACCAGCCTTAAGTTGACTAGCAGTTAATGAGCCAGGAACCACATGATATCTGAGAATTTTCAACAACAGTTCTCTGTTTTCTGGCTGCTGTAATTGTTGTACAGTCCCAGCAGGTAAGGCTGCAAACGCCTGATCTGTAGGCGCAAACACTGTATAAGGGCCTGGTTGTTGCAGAGTATCAGCTAAACCTGCCGATCGCAATAAAGTAGTTAAGGTAGTAAAAGAATTATTAGATGCAGCGATGGAAACGATATCATTACCAGTTTGAGTATTACCACCAGTATTGCCGGCAACTATATAGTTAGCAGCCGTCACATTACTAGCTAGAGGTTGCGCCTGTCCTTGTCTAACTAAGGCTTGATACAACAAACCTGCGGCTTCAGCACGAGTTAAGGGAACTTGGGGGTTGAGTTGTTTGACATCTGGGTAGTTGACAACAATATTAGCTTGGGTTGCCGCAGCTACATTGTTGACAGCATAATCAGGAATGGCGGAAGCATCTGTGTAGTAAGTGTTGAGAACATCTGATGCAGTACCGCTAGTATTTAAATTTAAACCACTAGACAAAGCTGCGATCGCCTGAACTTTGGGAATTTGCAAGTTCGGCTGAAACACATTGCCAGGATATCCCGTCATAAATCCTGTTTCGTAGGCTTCTTGAATCGCCGCAGCTGCCCAATAGTTAGCAGGTACATCGGTAAATCCACCTGAACTAATTTGCCGAACTGGATTTTGATTAAAAGCTTTTTGAATCATCGTCGCAAATTCGGCACGAGTTACAGCTTGGTTAGGTTTAAATGAACCATCGGGAAATCCCGAAATGACATTTCTGGTTGCTAATGCCTGAATAAATGGGGTTGCCCAGTAATCTGAACTAACATCAGAAAAGTTACTAGCAGCAGTTGGGGATGGTGTAACAGATGGCGCAGGTGTAACAGATGGATCTGTAGTTTGTGCCGAAACTACTATTGGGTTAAACGTAGCGGTTGCTACTCCTAAAACCAACAAAGTTGTATGTGCTAATGACCAACTAAATAAATTACCCATGAAAATTTCCTCCAGAAAAAAGTAGAACTATGGCAAATCTCAATATTTCCCGACGTGGCAATTTCATCTCCTACAAAAAACTACGTATTCATCAGAGCAGTACAGCGGCTTTTAGTAGTAGGCATCTTATGTCAGTCTCTGATCTAATAACGATACTTTTTTTAAGTAATTCTGTAATCTTCCTGTTGCATGATATTTAGTAATATTTAGAATTTGATAATCGATAGTATATCTATAGTTAATATTTCAAAAATTACTACATTTCAACAACTAGCTAAAAGGTTACATTTTTTCAATAAATTCTCTTACTTTAGATAGTTGTGTATTTGTCATAATTTGCAAATCTTTTAGCCTAATTCAGCAATTCATCTGCCTAATTAGAGTATAATCAGCATCAGACTGCCAGCTTTTCAAGATTTAGTGCAGAGGGAAAAATGCTTTTTTGGTTTGTTTTGCTAAATCCCAAAACAAATAAAAAATCCAGTTGATGGGGATATTAGTTCAAAAGTACTCACAAGTACTTGGCTATCAACAAAGTGCATCCGTATGTATTTTATTCCCGATTATTCGGTGCAAGAAATTCAGTCTTCAGGAGGGTAAAATTGCCCCCAAAACAAAATCTAGAGCAATTATGGATTGTACGTTGTGGCGCTGCTGTGTTGCTATTTGGTCAGGTATTACTCCATTTATTCCAGGGAAAAGCTTACTATCGCAAAATTTTGGAACACATGGTGACAGCTGGTCCTGGTTCTATCTATCCAGTTCTACTTGTGAGTGGTTTTGCCGGCATGATTTTTACAATTCAAACAGCGAGAGAATTAGTCCAATTTGGCGCTGTTAGTGCTGTGGGTGGCGCTTTTGCTTTAGCTTTTTGCCGAGAATTAGCGCCAATTTTGACAGCTAGTATTCTTGCTGGACAAGTTGGTTCTGCTTTTGCCGCAGAATTAGGTGCAATGCGCGTTACAGAACAAATTGATGCACTTTATATGCTCAGAACAGATCCGATAGATTATTTAGTACTCCCTAGAGTCATCGCCTGCTGCTTAATGATGCCTGTGATGATGATTTTTGCTTTGATGATAGGCATTACTGGTGGTGTATTTGCCGCATGGCAGTTTTATCAGATTGTTCCAGAAGTATTTTTAGAATCAGTCAGAACTTTTTTAGAACCTTCAGATATACTAATTATTTTGTTGAAAGGATTCATTTTTGGGACGCTAGTTGCTGTTAATGGTTGTAGTTGGGGACTAACTACGAAAGGCGGAGCTAAAGAAGTAGGAGAATCCGCAACAACAGCAGTTGTTACTACGTGGGTATCAATTTTTATGATGGATTTTTTCCTGACTGTGCTGCTATTTGGACAGCCAAATTTTTAATGATTACTAATTGTGTTTTTCCGTATTTATGCGGTAGTATCACAAAGCTTTTTATACAAATTTTACTTCGTAAAATATTCTTGCCAAAATGCCATTTGATTCAGCCATCTCTAAATTTGATTGTTATATTGTATTAAATAACTATGTAGCTGATTATGGGGAAAGCTGTGCGTGATGATTTACATGGTTTAGAAATTAGTCAAAAAGAATTACAACAACTGACTAATTTGCCTGTCAAATATCAACTAGTTTTAATTACTAATCCTCTCAAAGAATTTAGTAAACAACTTATATATAAAATGAAAGGCTCAGAAGGAGCTACAGTAGTTTTTATCAGCTTTTCTATATTTGTTTTTAGTTATCTAATTTTTGATATTATTATTAAGTTATTTGCTAACTGGTTAACCCTTCCCTCTTGGATACTATTATTATTAGTATGTTTTTTCAGTAGCGCTATAATGCAGTTAACTTTTTATTTGCTGTGGCGCAACATTCGAAAAATATTAAAAGAGAATATGACAAACTCCCTAGAAATTCTCTTAGAGGATGTTGACCGATATAATGCAGTAATTAAAGCCATAGATATTAATGATCAAATAGAAGCGGCTGGTAATCCTGAAGTTAGTATTCAGAAAAGAGAAAAAGTAATTGCCGCATTGCAACTGACTAGATCAGATTTAGTTAGGGCATTGAAGACAGAAAGAATTTTGCGAGAAAATAAGAATTTTATTCTGGGTAATACAGAGTTATTTGCCAATAATTTAGCAACTTTAACCACAATGCAAGTTACAGAAAAAGCTACGGAGCATGGCAAGTTATTAAATGAAGCCTTGCAGATTGCTTTAGATGTGCAGTATGAAATGAAAAAATTACAAAGCCAAGGCTGAAACTTGTAGATATAGCCAAGGTAGTTAGGATATGTAGGAACTTGTGTAGATAGGGAACAGGAAAAGAAGTAACAGAGGTATACTGAGTTTTTTCTCCAAATCAAATATGATTCCTATGGGAAGGAAATGACTTAAACTGAGATAGTAAATCTGCGATCGCTGACTCTTTCTCTTTTGATTAGCCTGGAAAACTCAGTAATTCAATATTACCAATCATAATCTTTGCCTTAGACACTGACGTTAACTAACTGAGATTACCCCAGTGTTGCAATTCCCAGTCTAATATAAAGAAGTGTAAATTAAGCGATCGCCTACAGGCATGGACTGGAAAGAAATTAGAGGTAACTGGGTACTCATCCCTAAAAATCCTATAGGTATTATCCATTTCTTAGGGGGTGCATTTGTGGCGACTGCACCGCACCTGACTTACCGTTGGCTACTCGAACAGTTAGCCAGTAAGGGATATGTTGTCATCGCTACTCCCTTTGTGAATAGTTTAGATCATATAGCGATCGCCCAATCTGTTTTATTAAACTTTGACCGCACTCTCGAACGCTTACACGACTCGGCTTTATTGCGTAAGCTTTATCTTCCGACATACGGTCTTGGCCACAGTATGGGTTGTAAACTCCATTTACTCATCGGTAGCTTATACCCTGTAGAAAGAGCCGGTAATGTCTTAATATCCTTTAACAACTATGCGGCTAGAGATGCTATTCCCTTAGTTGAGCAATTAAATTCTACTTTGGCAATTGAGTTTACCCCCTCGCCCTTAGAAACCAATAAAATTATTCAAGAAGGCTATAAAGTCCGGCGGAATTTATTAATCAGATTCAATAATGATAATCTTGACCAATCAGCAGCTTTAACCAAAATTTTACAAAAGCGCTTTCCAGAAATGGTAACAGCACAAACTCTACCGGGAACTCATACAACCCCACTAGGACAAGATATCAAATGGCAAACAGGAGCTTCATTCACTCCTTTTGATGCTTTGGGACAATGGTTTAAGCAAGAAGTATACCGCGATTTAAACCAACTCAGGCGTGCTATCCTCTTATGGATTAATCCTTTATCACCACCATAATTTTTGATTTTTATGCTATCAAATAATTATTAAATATTTCATTTTTATGTTCCAAATATTAGTAATTGACGATGATTTAACAATACAAATATTTCTGAAAAGACTGTTAGAAAAACAAGGATATGAGGTAATTACTGCAAGTGATGGAGACGAAGGAATTACCAAAGCGATCGCCACTCATCCTGCTCTAATTATTTGTGACTGGATTATGCCCGGATTAAATGGGCTGGAAGTATGTAATTACATTAAAACAGAGCCAAATTTATCTACCAGTTTTTTTATTTTATTAACATCTTTAGACTCTGTTGCCGATCGCGTCAAGGGATTAGATGCTGGGGCGGATGATTTTATTACCAAACCTATAGAGCAGAATGAATTAAAAGCTAGGGTAAGAGCCGGATTACGACTGCATCAATTGAGCCGGGATTTACAGATTCAAAAGCATCTTTTAGAAACAGAATTAGCACAAGCCGCTGAGTATGTGCGCTCACTTTTACCTTTACCAACAACTGAACCATTAAAGATTAATTCCTGTTTTATTCCTTCACAACAACTCGGTGGTGATTGTTTTGATTATTATTGGTTAGATGATGATTATTTGGCAGTTTACTTATTAGATACAGCCGGACATGGACTCAAAGCTGCTCTTCCTTCTATTTCTGTCTTAAATTTACTGCGATCACGGGCGCTGAAAAGTTTAAATTACTATCAACCGAGTGATGTACTCAAAGGTTTAAATGAAACCTTTCAGATGAATTACCAAAATGATAAATACTTTACTATTTGGTACGGAGTTTATCATCGAGTTACCCAGCAGTTAATTTATGCTAGTGCTGGTCATCCACCAGCAGTATTAATATCTGGTAAATCACCTAAAAGCACAGAAGTTCAACTATTGAGAACTCCTGGGATGCCAGTTGGGATGTTTCCCGAAGCAAAATATGTTGATGCTTGTTGCCAAATTGAAAATTTTAGTAATCTCTATATTTTTAGTGATGGGGCTTACGAAATTACCAAAGCAGATGGAACTCTTTGGAGTTTAGATGGTTTAATTCAGATATTAGTAAGCTTACAATATACCCTTGATTGCCCACTGGAACAAGTATTAAATTACCTGATTGCCTTAAACTCCAAAGAAGCTTTTGAAGATGACTTATCAATCTTACAAATTAAATTTGATTAATTAATTTTTGGAAAGCACAACTTGGTGAAAATCATCTTGGCTTGGAAAGATTTCAAAAACTTTATCCATACCAGTCAATTCAAATAAAATTCTAACTTGTTCATTAATAGAACAAAGAACTAGTTTTGTACCTGTAGCCCTTAATGTTTTGAAGGCTAACACTAAAGCGCCTAGGGCTGAACTATCCATAAATGTTACGTCTTGACAATCAACTAGCACAATTTTTGCCCCACTTTCTTGAAGATAAGTAATATTATCTCTAAGATCTTGTGAATTATTTGTGTTGATAATACCGTTGAGTTTAACAACTTGTACTTGGTTATCCATAATATTTTTCCCCATCGTTGTATGAAAAGATGCTGATTTTGTTAGTATTATATACTAATAGCCATTTTCAGCAAAAAACCAGCAAAATAAAAGTCATTAATTACTAGCGATCGCTAGATTTCTGGCAATATTTTCCAGATGTGATTGTTGATAATACATCATCAAGTCAAATTAAGAAGTATCCATAATTTCATTTGCTAAAGTTGATAAATAGACAAAAATTGTTTAATTCATCTCGCCGTAATGTAAATTACAAAATTTAATTTTGGCAATTAAGTTTTTTCAAAATTGTGATGCCAGTGGTAGATATATGAACATAACTGAGAACCAAAAGTAATTTTTGTATCAATGACACCAGAATATAGTTAGCAAGCGGATTAATCCATAAATAAATTTACTGAGTTTTTTTAAGGCGATCGACTCGACCTTATTATTATTCCCAATATCTATAATTCTTTTCACAAAAATTAGTCCCGTGCAAAACTAAAAATTTCCAGATAATTTCTTCAAGCTGGCTCAATTAAACTGACTTTCGCTCGATAGAGCAGTTTATCGCCTTGCAAGTAGCCACTGTAGCGGACTTTGACTAATTCGCCAGGCTGTACCATTCCTGTCATTAATTGATGTATTTGGGGATCGTAGGGAACTTCTGCACCTACAGGAGCGATCGCTTCTATTCCCCACGCCTGGAGCAGTTTTTTCAGGGGGTTCTCAACTAATGGAAGTATCTTCACTGCTTCTAACTGGGGGTTTTCCCGCGCTTTCTGAGCGGCAGCCGGAAATTGCAATAACAAAGATTCCAGCAGTTGTAAACTCGACTGCTGGAATTCTTGGAGTAGTAACTCTCGTTGTTGTGCTATTTGTAATTGCGATCGCTGATATTCTGTTTTTAAATCTGCAATCTCTTGTAACATCTGCTGAGTCGGTACTTCTTCAGCTTGACTCAACTCTAGTGATGCAAAAGTTGTGACTAATTCATTCAATGAGATCTGTAGAACTGAAGCCAACTTTAACAACACTTCCATTCGTATTTGCTCTACCTCTCCCCGCCGTAACCGCAATATTTGCCTCTCTGAGATTCCCGCAGTTTTACTCAAGGCTTTAAAACTGGTAATACCCACTTTTTGGGTTAAATCTTGCAGTTTTTGAGTGAAATCAAGATTTGGCATCGCTCAAGAAAGAATAAAGGCTTCAGGATGAAGTATGAAACTCATACTTAAAATACTTCACACTCCATCCTTCATATTCCTTATTCTTCCAGCAAACTTCTCAACATCCAAGCTGTCTTTTCATGGACTTGCATCCGCTGAGTTAATAAATCGGCGGTGGGTTCGTCGTTCACTGCATCTACTACAGGAAAAATCGACCGAGCAGTTCTCACTACAGCTTCTTGTCCTTCAACCAGTAACTGAATCATCTCTTTAGCTTTAGGAACTCCGGGAGTTTCGGGTATGGAACTGAGTTTGGCATATTCGCTATAAGTTCCGGGTGCTGGATAACCCAAGGCTCTAATTCGTTCCGCAATTAAATCTACGGCTAAAGCTAGTTCTGTATACTGGGTCTCAAACATCAGGTGCAATGTTTGGAACATCGGCCCAGTAACATTCCAGTGGAAGTTATGAGTTTTTAGATACAGTGTATAAGTGTCAGCCAACAGGCGAGACAATCCTTCGGCAATTTTTGTTCTATTTTCTTCGTCGATGCCAATATTTACATTTTTTACTGTTGCTTGAGATGACATAATTTTCTCCTAAACTTATTATTTGAGCATTAGTGCTAGAAAGGATGAAGTTTAATCAAGGATGAAATTTGATCCTTCATACTTCTAACTTCATACTTTTTCTACGCTAAGTGCATCTTGAGAACGCTACGAGGAGCTTTACGGACTCTGGCTAATATGGTTTCTTGCCCTAAACGTTGGCAAGCTTCATAACGATGGCAGCCAGAAAAGCCATAATACTGGCCGTCTACTTCTAAAACATCGATGGGTTCTTGCTGTCCAATTTCCGCAATAGATTCCATTAAGGTTTTGACCTTGTTGGGATCGTTGATACGGGGCAACGGACGTTTAATTTGATTTAATGGAATTTCTTGGACTTTGGCCATAAGGAGTAGATCCAACTAATTCTGTTTTGTCCCTCTAGATAAATCATAGTCGTTATGACTTTGGTTTGCAAGTAATTTTAGGTAGCTAAATTGGGAATGGTACTATTGGAGCGTTCATGCGACAAAACCACTACGCTACAAAGCAAATGGTAACTCTGCCCCAGCGCAAGACGAAAAGGCAGAATCAAGTCACGATCGAATTTTCGTTTTGGCGTTTGTCTTACACAGTCGTAACGACATTTTGCTTATTGGGACTAACAGCCGCATCAGGGCCTGTAAGCAATAGCACAGATGTAGAAATCAGAGTAGGTATTGTACAGAGATTTGGCGAGAAAGCCACGGCCAAGCTGCAACTAGAACCAACAAAAGGCGAGCGCTTGCGGTTAAGATTTCCAGTAGGTAACAAGCAACAAACCATCGTCACCGACAAGCCTGTAAAACTAGAAACAGTGATGCAAGCGTTGCCAAAACCTGTAGTTGAGGAAGTGGTGGTTTTAGGGACATATCGTACCTTTGAAACAGCAGAAGATAGTGCCAACAAGTGGCGTTCTCAAGGGATAGAAGTAGAAATTTCCCAGCCAGAACGCTGGCAAGTTTGGGCCAAACGGGATGTTTACAGTACGCCTTTATTGCGGCGATTGCTTTTTCAGAACTTGCAAGAATCTGGCGCAAAAATGGCATATCTCAATACCAAGATTCAGAAAGAAGTGCCACGGGTGAGTTGGGTAGTCAATGGTAAACGTTACAGCCCAGTGAATTTAGCCATCAGTGCCGATAAAAACTTAATTCGCCTCAACAAAGGTGAAAAATCGGGGGCTGGTCGTTTGTATGCTGGGCGAATGACATTGCAGCCCAACGCCTATGGTACATATACCTTAGTTAATGAAGTAGCATTAGAAACTTATTTACGTGGTGTTGTTCCCAACGAAATTGGATCAGATGCGCCCAAAGCCGCTTTAGAAGCGCAAGCAATTTTAGCCCGGACTTACGCTTTAAGGAACTTGCGGAGATTTGCTGTTGATAACTACCAATTATGTGCTGATACCCACTGCCAAGTTTATTATGGACTGAGTGGGGCAACCAGCAAAACAGACCAAGCGATCGCCGCCACCAGAGGTATGGTAGTAACTTATAACAACCAGCTAATTGATGCCTTGTACTCTTCCACAACTGGTGGTGTCACCGCCTTCTTTAGTGATGTCTGGAATGGCGAAGACCGTCCTTATTTAAAGCCAGTGATAGATGCGCCGATTAATTTTTGGAACTTATCGCAGCAAAATTTGGCGGATGAAGATAACTTCCGCAAATTTATCAACATGAAGCAAGGCTTTAACGAAAGTAACTGGGATGTATTTCGTTGGAATAAAGAAACGTCCATTGAAGATATAGCCAAAGATTTGCAAAAATTCTTGCGTGTCAAAAACAGCCCATATTCTAAATTTAAAACAATTGAAGCGATCGCAGTTACCAAGCGTAGCCAAAGTGGACGTATCCTCGACCTAGCGGTGAAAACAGATATTGGCTTATTTACTCTACACAAAGATGAAGTACGGAGTGCTTTTGCTGCGCCTGTGAGTACATTGTTTTACTTACAACCTTTAAATAAAGGTAAAGCCGAATTGTGGGGATACGCCTTTATCGGTGGTGGACTGGGACACGGTGTCGGCTTGAGTCAGACTGGCGCACAAAATTTAGCCAAATTGGGCTGGGAAACACCAAAAATTCTCCAGTTTTACTATCCTGGTACGAAAATTCAAATCTTTAACGACAAAATCCAACTCTGATGAGTGCTGAGTCCTAATCCCCATAATAAAACTGGAACACAAAAATCATTTGTGTTCCAATTTTATGTGAAAATACTCAATTAAACTTTTTGTCAACTTAAGTTGAAAAGCACATAGAGGAAGGGAAAAACTTTTCTTAGATGTGCTGCTTTAACTTTTTCAACTTTAATCACTCTTACAAGAGATTTTTGATTAAGACACCTAAGCCTTAATAGAGGTCTTCTTCTTTGTGAGTTTCGATTGTAACGTCAGAGCTTGGATAAGCTACACAAGTTAGCACATATCCAGCTTCGATTTGATCATCATCTAAAAAGGATTGATCAGACTGGTCAACGGTACCAGAGATGAGTTTTCCAGCACAGGTGGAGCAAGCACCAGCACGGCAGGAGTAAGGCAGATCCAGACCAGCTTCTTCCGCCGCGTCTAGAATATATTCATCGTCTGGAACATCTATGGTTGTGTCTAAATTTTCAGATGCGTTGATTAATCTAACTTTGTAAGTTGGCATTTCAGGATTCCTCTCTTTTGTAAACGACAGTATAAGTTATGCTAAAGCAATACTTACGGCTTAACTTATAAGATTAGCCGGGCATGAAAATTGACTTCAATTCTGATACTACGGGAAAACCTAAATCATGTAACTCGAAATCGACCGCGATTAGTAATGAAATTTAGTTACATGAAAACAATAAGTTTAATTTATACTTCGAGACGGGAATTGTAGAGGGGAAAATCAGAAGCCCCGAATAAATTATTAGGATTTATACCCTTTTAAATTTTGGATTTTGAATCTTCAATCCAAAATCCAAAATTTAAAATCTAAAATTTGCTAAGAACTACTAGAGCAAACGCTTAGTAGAGGTCTTCTTCCTTGTGAGTTTCGATTTTACAGTCGGCGGTTGGATAAGCAACACAAGTTAGCACATACCCCTTTTCGATTTGATCATCATCTAAAAAGGATTGGTCAGACTGGTCAACGGTACCAGAGATGAGTTTTCCTGCACAAGTGGAACAAGCACCAGCACGGCAGGAGTAAGGCAGATCCAAACCTTGGTCTTCAGCGATGTCTAGAATATATTCATCTTCTGGAACATCAATTGTGGTCTCTGTACCTTCTTGGTCTACCAGTGTAACTTTGTAAATAGTTGCCATTTCCGTATTCCTCTCTTTATGTAATCGGCAGTATAAGTTATGCTAAAGCAATACTTACGGCTTAACTTATAGTATTAGCCGGGCATGAAAATTGACTTCAATTCTGATACTACGGGAAAAACTAAATCATGTAACTCGAAATCGACCACGATTAGTAATGAAATTTAGTTACATGGAAATAATAAGTTTAAATTATACTTCGAGGCGATAAAATCGGGCAGTAGGAGAATAAATAATAAATAATCACCATTGACGATCATGTATAATTCAGAGGCAGTTTGAGGACAAGCATAAGTGCGCGTCGGCTTGGTAGGTACTGGGTATGCAGCAAAACTCAGGGCAGAAGCACTGCTGCAAGATGAGCGATCGCATCTCGCCGCAGTTGTTGGTCATACCCCAGAAACAACAGAAATTTTCGCTAAAGAATACCAAACTTCATCTGTAAATTCTTGGCAAGAGTTAGTAGAACGGGAAGATGTGGATCTGGTAGTAATTTCCACAGTGAATCGAGATCATGGAGCGATCGCCCATGCTGCTCTTACCCAGGGCAAACATGTAGTTGTAGAATATCCCTTGGCTGTGGATGTCACAGAAGCAGAAGAATTGATTGCTTTAGCCAAAACCCAAAATAAATTGCTCCATGTCGAACATATAGAACTTTTGGGTGGGTTGCATCAAGCTTTAAAACAAAACTTAGCCAAAGTTGGGGATGTTTTTTACGTCCGCTACAGCACCATCAATCCCCAAAATCCCGCACCCCGGAAATGGACTTATAATCATGAATTATTTGGCTTCCCTTTGATTGGGGCGATTTCTCGCTTGCATCGTCTGGTTGATTTGTTTGGGAAAGTCTTTACAGTTAACTGTCATCAGCGATATTGGGCAGTAGAATCGGAGTATTACCAAACCTGTTTGTGTACAAGTCAACTATGCTTTAGTAGTGGGCTATTAGCACAAGTAATTTACGGCAAAGGCGAAACAGTTTGGCAGCCAGAGCGAAAATTTGAAGTTCACGGCGAAAAAGGCGCTTTGATTTTTGATGGTAATACTGGATACTTGATCCAATCAGGGGAAAGTACACCCATAGATGTGGGAACACGTCGGGGTTTGTTTGCTAAAGACACAACTATGGTGTTAGACCATCTTTTTGATGGAACTTCTTTGTATGTCACCTCAGAAGAAAGTTTATACACCCTCAAGGTGGCTGATGCTGCCCAAAGAGCAGCTAAAACAGGATTAACTATATTTTTAAATGATGCTGTAGATAAACGTTCATGAAAACCGAACTAATCGTTATTTTATCTTCACGAGAAATCGACAAAATGCGTCGGGCTGGACGCTTGGCTGCTAAACTGCTGGAGCATCTTGAACCATTCGTGAAACCAGGGGTCAGTACGCTGGAACTCAATGATGAGGCGGAACGTTGGACACAGGCTCACGGTGCAAAAAGCGCCCCTCTTGGTTATAAAGGTTTCCCTAAGTCAATCTGTACCAGTGTGAATGAGGTGATTTGTCATGGCATCCCCAATGCTAAACAAATCCTCAAAGAAGGTGACATTATTAATATTGATGTTACGCCGATTGTTGATGGCTACCACGGTGATACATCGAAAACATTTATTGTGGGTGAGCCTTCAGAGAAGGCGAAAAAACTGGTAGAAGTAACTCAAGAGTGCCTGTATAGGGGCATTGCTGAGGTTAAACCAGGGGCGAAGATGGGTGATATTGGCGCAGCAATTCAAGAATATGCTGAGTCTGAAGGTTTTTCTGTAGTGCGAGATTTTGTCGGACACGGGATCAGTAATATTTTCCACACAGCCCCCGATGTACCACACTATGGTACTCGTGGTAAAGGTAAGCGCCTCAGACCGGGAATGGTATTTACCATTGAGCCGATGATTAATGAAGGTACTTGGGAAGTAGAAATGCTGGGGGATGGTTGGACAGCGGTGACACGCGATCGCAAGTTGTCGGCGCAATTTGAGCATACACTAGCAGTTACAGAAGATGGAGTGGAAATTTTGACTCTGCCTGAAGCTGAGTAAAGGCTCTAGACCACTGGGGCGTTTGCTAGTTAATTATGAAGTAAAAACCTGATGAGGTCTATGACTCTAGCAATTGCCCTTGAACCTACGC
This sequence comes from Nostoc sp. LEGE 06077, assembly GCF_015207705.1. Lineage (GTDB taxonomy): Bacteria > Cyanobacteriota > Cyanobacteriia > Cyanobacteriales > Nostocaceae > Nostoc_B. The sequence continues at coordinate 22,509 of NZ_JADEWI010000017.1, read as the reverse complement.
CTATAGAGACTGACCATGATGGAGTTGTCAGAGTCGCCAAAATTCGCGTCACTCTAGACACTGTTGTGACAGCTTTTTGAGAGGGATGTACGCCAGAGGAAATAGGATAACAGTATCCGTTGCTTCAATTACCGGATATATATCTGCTTATTGGTTACTATCTTAGACACCGAGATGAGGTTAATACCTATCTTGCAGAACGCCAGCATTAGGCAAATATGATTCAGCAGGGAGTTGAACAGCGCTTAAGTCGCGTTGGTATACGCGATCGCTTGTTTGCTAGGCGACATCAATCTATCGACGCAAGCAAAAGAAGTTCATAGACGGCGATCGCTTCATCTTTGCCTTTTAACTTTACGGCTTGATCTACTAATTTCCATGAGAATAATTCTGGTTGAGATAAGCTGTTAATTACTGATTCTGTGATCAAAGTTGGACAGCCATATTGCTTTGTTAATCCTTCAATACGAGAAGCAACATTCACTGCATCACCAATGACTGTAGAATCAATGCGGCTAGTAAATCCGACTGTACCCATGACTACTTCACCGCGATGAATACCAATGCCAATGCTAATTCTGGGTAAGTTTTGAGCAATGCGTTCTTGATTAAACTTTTCTAGGGATTGGTGCATTAAAATTGCGGCTTTGAGTGCGCCATCGGTGTTTTCATCATCAAACAGCGCCATGACTGCATCACCGATATATTTATCAATAAAACCACCTGCTTGATCAATTACTTCCCCAATACAAGATAGGTAGTCATTGAGAAAAGTAAATATTTCTCGTGGTGTCATCATTTCTGACATGGAGGTGTAGCCGCGAATGTCACAAAATAAAATTGTGATGTGGCGCGTGACTGCGATACCCACCTCAATATTTTCAATTCCTTGGGGTGCGATCGCTAAAATAAATTTATTCGGTACGAATAATTCAAAAGATGCTAACGTCTGCTGTAATTTACTAAATGAAGTTTGCAATGCAGCAGACATCTCATTAAAGGAAGTTGCTAATGCACCAATTTCATCTGCATTGGTAATTTCCGCACGGTGTTGCAAATCTCCCGCCGCAATTTGAGCCGCACTGGTTTGTAAGCGGCGAATGGGGTTACTCAATCGTCTAGCCAGAAGATATGCACAAATCAAACTAATAACAATTCCCATAGCGCCAACTATTAACGCTTGATTGACTGCATTGGCTACAGCACGGTTAACTTGTCGCAGAGAAACACCTAAGCGCAAAGTGCCGAGTTTTTCCCCTGATAACCGTTGAATAGTTGAAGCTACTTCAATAATCTTTTCGCCACGTTTCGCTCTGATATGATTGCCAAAGTGGATATCTGCTAAGGCAAAGGTTTCCAGAGAATTAGACTTGGGCGAGGCTGTTTGTGCGGCATCACTCACTTTTACTGGCACAATATCGGGAATGTATTGTCCTTGCAAATATTCCGGGGAAGCGGCAATAATTTGATTTTCTAACCGCGCATCTGAGATTAAAACATAGACAAAATCTTCGTTTTCTCGCAGCATCACATTTACGTTGAGGCGGATTTGACTCCAGTTGCGTTCTTCCAAGTGATTCGCAAAAGAAGAAGTTCCCAACACCCTAGATAAGAACTTGGCTTCATTAAGTTTCTGCTGGCGATAAAGTGTATTTTCTGTTTTTGCCCATACCAACACAATAGAACCCACTAACGCCACACTTAATAGTGTCGTTGCAGTCATGATTCGGGTACGAATCGAACGAAAACTCAATAATTTCATGGCGTTGGCGTTAATTCTTCTACAAATGTTACCCAGCGTAATTGGCTGATTTTGGCAGGACATTGAGAACTAAAGGCTAAAGTTACCGGGCCTCCCATCTTGGCGGGAATTAATTCGCGGCTTTCACCCCAGCGAGTCACGAGTAAAATATCGCACTCAGCTAAATCTTTAGTAGACAAGCGCACGGGAGAATCATCATAAAATGGTGCTTTACCACGAATTATTACCCCTCCCTGTTGAGGTAATGGTTCTTTGAGGGTGGAGAAAACATCACGCAGCCTCACCCCAAAGAGTTTGACTTTACCGCTAGGCCAAGAAATTCTATAGCCAACATTTTGCTCTAAGGTAACTTGAGGTAATTGATCTAAGGTAGCTAAGTTAACTTGATGTTTACCAATACGCAAGTTAACTGATTCAGTCCCGACTATGATGTGACTGACATAAAACGCCCAATTAGTTGTGTCATATTTTTGCTTGAGTTGGGGATATTGGGTATAGGGAAAGACTAAATACAATGGACCACCTTGAGCGCGGGCGATTGGTTTGTTATCTTTAGTGATCGCTAATGTAATAGGATACGTTAGTAAATCTTGGATGTTCAGCGTCGTTTGGTAAGAGTCGAAGGAAACAAAAGTAACATCCGTCACATCGTTAACAGGCGCAAACTGTTGTAACAATACCGACACAGGCACACCGCGAAAATCAAAAATCTCGTTAGAATGCAAGATGTCCAGAGGATCAACTGTTTTGAGATGATTGGTTGCTAAAGCCTGTAACTGCTGCCAGTTTAACTTGAGAGATTTGCCAACTGCTGTTTCACCTTGAATAACTAAATTCCACTGACTTTGCTGTGCTTTTTTGGCGTTATCTGCCACAATTTTCGCATTGCGAGCGACCGCTTCTGTACGCCATACTTCCAGTTGTTCATCTGTTGGCTGGTTTGTGCAACCACCCAGACAGATAATTGCGATCGTTAAAGGTGTTAAAGCTAAGTTTTTCCACATTATTTAAGTGCTGAGTGCTGAGAATTACCCCCAGCGATTAGATATCGCCCAGTGCAAGATATAAACGAGGTAATACAGTTTTACTCTGTGTGCCAAAATGTGCAGGGAAAACTTAACTATCCTAAGAATCTGGTAGCAGCAAAATTCAAGAGTCACAATAGAAGACGCGGACTGTACATAAACAGTTATGCACTAAATTAAGGAGATTATTATCTGTGGTGTTACAAGTACAAACAAGCATCTACGAACCGAAAACCCAGGAAATTGCTAAACAACTTTTAAGTGCTACCCAAGAAAATCGCTCGTTTTTAGCTTCCTTGCGTGACCAAATGCGCTGGGATGATAAATTACTAGCTTGGGCAATGAGTAATCCGGGTTTACGGGTGCAGCTTTTTCGCTTTATTGATACTCTCCCGGCGTTACGCAGTAAGCCAGAAATTGCTGCTCATTTACAAGAATATTTAGGCGATGAAACTGTAGAATTACCAGCCGCCCTCAAGGGGATGCTCAATTTTGCTAACCCTGATTCTATGCCGGGACAGGTAGCAGCAACAACTGTCTCGACGGCGGTGGAGACATTAGCGCATAAATATATTTCTGGTGAAAATATTAAACAAGTCATCAAAACAGTTGAACGCCTGCGGAAAGAAAAGATGGCTTTCACCATTGATTTACTTGGTGAAGCTGTCATTACAGAAGTAGAAGCCCAGTCTTATCTAGAACGTTATCAAGAATTAATTGCTCAATTAGTCGAAGCATCGAAGAATTGGACGACTGTTGCGGCGATTGATCAAGCAGATGGTGAACAGTTAGCCAAAGTCCAAGTTTCTGTAAAATTAACGGCGTTTTATTCGCAATTTGACCCTTTAGATGCTGAAGGTAGTGAGGACAGAGTTAGCGATCGCATTCGTAATTTATTACGTTATGCCAAAGAGTTAGGTGCAGCTATCCATTTTGATATGGAACAGTATGCGTATAAAGACTTGACTCTGAATATTTTGCAAAAGTTATTGTTAGAAGATGAGTTTCGCCAACGTACAGATATCGGGATGACAATCCAAGCATACTTGCGTGAAAGTGAGCAAGATGCCAGAAATGTGATTGCATGGTTAAAACAGCGCGGATATCCTTTGACAGTTCGCTTGGTGAAGGGTGCGTATTGGGATCAGGAAACTATCAAAGCAGCGCAAAAGCATTGGCCGCAACCTGTTTACAATGACAAGGTGGCGACAGACGCGAATTTTGAAACGATAACTCAGTTGTTGTTAGAAAATCATCAATATGTTTATGCTGCCATTGGTAGCCATAATGTGCGATCGCAAGCCCGCGCAATTGCCATAGCAGAAAGTTTAAAGGTTCCCCGCCGTTGCTTTGAAATGCAGGTGTTGTATGGGATGGGGGATAAGTTAGCGAAGGCTTTGGTGGATCAGGGTTATCGGGTGAGGGTTTATTGTCCTTACGGGGAATTGTTACCGGGGATGGCTTACTTGATTCGGCGGTTGTTGGAGAATACTGCTAATAGTTCGTTTTTGCGGCAGAATTTGGAGAATCGGCCGATTGAGGAACTACTAGCGCCACCGGTTTTGAATTCTCACGCAGAGACGCAGAGACGCGGAGAGGAAGAGAATGGAAGGTTTGTTGGGGCGGCGGATACTGATTATGCGGAGGAGGAGAGACGGAGGAAGGCGGCGCAGGCTTTTGAGGGTGTGCGTCGGGAGTTTGGGAAGACGTATCTACCTTTGATTAATGGGGAGTATGTGAATACTCTTGAGGTGATTGATTCTGTGAATCCTTCTAATTACAGTCAGGTGATTGGTAAGGTTGGCTTGATTAGTGTGGAACAGGCGGAACAGGCGATGCAGGCGGCGAAGGCGGCGTTTCCTGGGTGGAAGAAAACGCCTGTGAAGCAACGGGCTGATATTTTACGCAAGGCGGGGGATTTGTTGGAAGAACGCCGGGCGGAGTTGTCGGCTTTGATAGTGTTAGAGGTGGGTAAGCCTGTTAAGGAAGCAGACGCAGAGGTTTCGGAGGCGATAGATTTTTGTCGCTACTACGCTGATGAGATGGAACGGCTATATCAAGGTGTTAATTATGACGTACCTGGAGAAACTAATCGTTATATCTACCAGCCGCGAGGAATTGCGGTGGTGATTTCGCCTTGGAATTTCCCGTTGGCGATCGCCTGTGGAATGACTGTGGCTGCTTTGGTTACGGGTAACTGTACACTGCTCAAACCTGCGGAAACCTCTTCGATTATTACTGCTAAACTCACAGAAATTTTGGTTGAGGCGGGGATTCCTAAAGGTGTTTTTCAATACGTCCCTGGTAAGGGTTCCCAAGTCGGGGCGTATTTGGTAAGTCACCCTGATACTCATGTAATTGCTTTTACTGGTTCTCAGGAAGTGGGCTGTCGGATTTACGCAGAGGCGGCAACTTTGAAGCCTTTACAAAGGCACATGAAACGAGTAATTGCCGAGATGGGCGGCAAGAATGCGATCATTGTTGATGAAAGTGCTGATTTAGACCAAGCAGTTGTCGGGGTTGTGCAGTCAGCCTTTGGTTACAGTGGGCAAAAATGCTCGGCTTGTTCGCGGGTGGTGGTTGTTGAATCAATCTACGATGCTTTTGTTGGGCGGTTAGTTGAGGCGACAAAATCCTTAAATATTGGCGAGGCTGACTTACCCAGTACCCAAGTAGGGCCAGTGATTGATGCTAACGCCCGCGATCGCATCCGCGAGTATATTGAAAAGGGTAAGGCAGAAGCAAAACTAGCCCTAGAGTTACCATCGCCAGCCCAAGGCTATTTTATCGGCCCAGTTATCTTCAGTGAAGTCCCACCCGATGGCATCATTGCTCAACAAGAAATCTTCGGCCCTGTGTTAGCTGTAATTAAAGTCAAGGATTTCGCCGCAGCGTTGAAGGTTGCAAATGACACAAACTACGCCTTAACTGGCGGGTTATATTCGCGCACACCTTCCCATATTCAACAAGCCCAAGAAGAATTTGAAGTCGGCAACTTGTACATTAATAGAAATATTACGGGAGCGATCGTCGCTCGGCAACCCTTCGGCGGCTTCAAACTTTCTGGTGTCGGTTCTAAAGCAGGTGGCCCTGATTACTTGCTACAGTTCCTCGAACCACGGACAATTACAGAAAATATTCAACGTCAAGGCTTTGCACCCATCGAAGGCGCAGAGTAATCTTTTAACAACTCTCCGCACCTTTGCTTACTGAGCGAAGTCGAAGTATGCACCTGGAGCGTGAGCTAATCATAAAGGCATAATAGTTTAAAAATCAGGTGGGTAATGCTTACCTGATTTTTTTATTAAAACTCTTACCTAAAAAGCCTCTCACGCTCTTATTCTTCAATGTTCTCGGTGTCTGTTTGCGTCGTCTGTATCTTCTGGGGTTCGTTGTTGTGGAAGCTGCAAAGACTAACCAGCACTCAAATGTGTCAGTCTAGTAGTTAAAATTCGCTAATAGTCAATTGCCATAAGAAATTATTACATTAAGCGATAGGTCGGAGTTTTTCCCCTTATGATTTGTGGCTAGTATTTTACCTATTCAAAATCAGGGTGAGCAAATGGATATAGTAAGTTTGACTACTTTTCTGACCCCATTTTTACCTTACTTGCTGAAGGCAGGAGAGAAAGCAACGGAAGAAGCTGGTAAAAAATTCGGTGAAGGGTTTGGTGCTAATGCCTGGGAAAAAGCCAAAGCTTTGTGGAATAAGCTGCAACCAAAAGTAGAGACAAAGCCAATGGCGAAATGTGCAGCAGAGGAGTTGGCTAACTCTCCTAATGATGAAGATGCAAAAGAAACACTCCAGAAGCAACTGAAGAAATTATTTGATGAAGATAAAAATTTAGCCGCCGAGATTGCCCGTTTAATGCAAGAAGATTCTGAAGCAATCTCTAAAGTTGTTAATACCTTTAATCAAACAATATCTGGCAATGACAATGTAGTGCAAAATGCTGTGGGTGATGCTAATAAGTTTATTGGCAAAGTGGGAGGCAATGCAACTATCAATTAGTTAAAAAGCCATAAGCTTAGGAAGTAAAAACAGTGGCAAAGAGAAGCCTGAGAAAGTTATGGCAGGGGATAAGACGATTTTTGTCTCGATTAGCTGGCTTGTTGAGAGGAAATCGTCTTAGTTCCAAGGGTAGACGACATCTACAAACAGAAGAAGTTCATCCGACTAATTTAGACAGTAATATTCAGTCTCAAGTCCACCAAACAATTTCTGGCGAGGGAAATGTTGTTCAAAACCCTATTGGCGATAACACCACTAGTATAGGTGTGGTAGAAGGAAACCTAATTATTAATTATCGTCGCCCAATTGACAGACCTTTTCAAGCACCAAGTTTACCTGCCAATTTTGTCGATCGCCCACAAGTTACTCTAGACATTAAAGCTCGTTTACTAGCAAATACATTTTCTGATGGTACTTTACTCATCAGTGCCATTCACGGTTTAGGTGGTATTGGTAAGACAACTTTAGTTACTGCCCTTGCCCATGACGAAAATATCCAAAAACGTTTCTCTGGTGGTGTGCTTTGGGCAACTTTGGGACAACAACCGGATATTTTGGCATGGCTGAGTAGCTGGGTACAAGCCTTGGGAGACTACGAATTTCGTGCCGTTAATAATGTAGAAGCAACCTCAGCCCATCTCCGGAGTTTACTACATGATAAGGCAGTTTTGCTGGTAGTTGATGATGCTTGGGAACCAGATCATGTTAAACCTTTTTTGGTAGCAAGTTCCCAATCCCAGCTATTAATCACTTCGCGGCGTGCTAATGTGGCTGATGCTGTGGGTGCTTCTTTGCAACAATTAAATGTAATGACACCAGAAGAGTCTCTGGTATTACTTTCTCAGTCTTTAGAAAGAAAAATAGATACTGTAGAGAAACAAGAGGCGTTAAGAGTAGCTGAGACTGTAGGATACTTACCAATTGCTCTAAATCTGGTAGCAGCCAGAGTTAAACGAGGAATAACATGGGTGCAGTTGGAAACAGCTTTAAAACAAGAGGTAGCAAATTTAAAAGTCTTATACGGGCCACGTCAAGAAAACACCTTAGAAGCAACCTTTAATTTAAGCCTGAAAGCTTTGCAAGACTACGACCAAAAAGCTTGGGAAAATTTTATTTGGTTAGGAGTTTTGCCAGAGGATGTAACAGTAACTGCACTAATGGCAGTGACATTATGGAATATGGAATCTCAGGATGAAGCTAATGAGCGTTTAGAGCTACTTTGGAATGATGCCTTACTTCAGTCTGATTCGCCTGTATTTGTAGGGGGTGTTGAGTGGAAAGGCTACAGGCTCCATGACTTATTGCATGATGTAGCTCGTAGTCGATTAATACAATCTCCGCCTACGGGAATGGGTTTTAGTTTACTCGATGCTCACAGCCAACTGCTAGAACGGTATAGCAAAAAGACACAAAAAAACCTTTGGCATACCTTACCTAATGATGGTTATATTTATCAACATTTGGTTTGGCATTTAGAGAAGGCTGGACAAATAGAAAAAATTCACCAGTTATTAAAAGAGGAGTCTGCAACTGGGAACAATGGTTGGTTTGAAGTGCGAGAAAAATGGGGGCAAACAGAGGGTTACGTTACAGATATTTCTCGTGCTTGGGAATTAGCAGAGGGGAATTGGAATGAATCCAATTTACCTCAAGTTGTAGGCTTACAGTGTCGCTATGCTTTGATGATGGCTTCCGTTAATAGTTTGGCGGATATTTTACCAGTAGAACTTCTAGTTGCATTGGTAAAAAACAATTTCTGGAATCCTCAACAAGGACTAGCTTACGCTCTGCAAAGCCCAAAACCAGAAAATAAGGCTCGTTCGCTGACAGAACTAGCCAACTACTTACCACTAAATCTTAAAGAAATAGCATTGCAAAAAGCGTTGGAGGTTGCCAAGGCAATTCAGTATGAGCCAAATCGCACGAATGCGCTTTGTGCCTTAGCTAACAAGTGGCCAGAGATATTACCTGAAGCATTGGCAGCAGCCAGAGCGTTATCAGATAAGTATGCTTGCTTCCATGCCTTTTTTGCTCTAGCCAATAAATTCCCAAAAGTACTAGCTGAAGCGCGATCTGTTGCCAGAAGTATTCAAAATGAACTTTACCAAGCTTTTGCCCTTTGTGCCTTAGCCGACAAAATGCCAGAAATACTACCAGAGGCGCTGGCTGTTGCTAGGAATATCCAAGATGAACCTCATCGTACCAATGTCCTTTGTACCTTAGCCAACAGTCTGCCAGAAATACTGCCAGAAGCACTAGCAGCAGTTAGTTCTATTCAAGATGAGGCTCATCGTGCCGAGGCACTTTCTATCCTAGCCAACAAACTGCCACTAGAATTTTTGCCTGAAGTTCTGGCTGTTGCCAGAAATATACAGAATGAGTCTAATAGAGCTTTTGCTCTTTGTGCTTTAGCCGATAAACTGCCGCCAGAGTTATTGCCTGAAATTCTGACTGATGCCAAAGCTATTCCGAATCAGTTTTACCGAGTCACTGCACTTTCTACCTTAACCAAAAAATTGCCACCAGAGTTATTACCAGAAGTGCTAACTGCGGCTAAAGCTGTTCCCGACATATTAAATCGTGCTATTCTTCTTTCTGTTTTAGCCGACAAACTACCGCCAGATTTACTACCAGAAGTATTAGCTGCTGGTAGGAGTATCCAAGATGACGCTCAACGTGCCTTGACTTTAAGATCCTTTGCTTATAAAATTCCAGACATATTGCCACAAGCTTTGGCTGCTGCAAGAGATATTCAGGATGAACATGAACGTGCCTTGAGACTACGAGACTTAGCTGACAAAGTGCCAGAGTTATGGACAGAAATACTAGCAGCAGCTAGAAAAATTCAGGATGAGTTTCATCGCATATCTTTTCTGGCTACTCTAAGCAATAAACTGCCACCAGATTTATTAGATGAAGTGCTGACTGCTGCCAAAGCTATTCCGGACGCATCAAATCGCGCCTCTATATTGGCTAATTTGGCTAATGAACTACCAAAGGTATTTCCAGAGGCACTGGCCGCTGCTAAAGCAATCCCAGACGAATTAAATCGTGCCTCAGCACTTTCGGTTTTAGCCAACAAAATGTCGGCAGATTTATTACCAGAAGTACTAATTGCTGCCAGAACAATTCAGGATGAATATCATCGCGTCTCTATTTTGACTACCTTAGTTGATAAACTACCAGAGGTATTTCCAGAAGCATTGGCGACTGCCAGGAAAATAGCGGATGAATCTCATCGTGTTTCTGCTCTTAAAAACTTAGCCAACAAGCAACCAAATTTATTCCCAGAAGTACTGGCTAACGCCCCAGCAACAGATCAGCCATATCCTATCCATGCCTTAAATGTCATAGCTGATACACTATCTAATGAGTTGAAATATATCTTTGCTCTGAACGCCTTAACCAACAATTTGTCATCAGCAGTCGAGATTTTCCCAATTTGGTGCAATATGATTCATGAGCTATCTCTTAGTACTCGGTTTCGCTTATTACAAAATATGGCATTATTAATCCTGGTTAATTTTGGAGCTGATGGCAAAGCAGCAATGAAAGAAGTTGTCTGCGCGATCCAGGATGTGGCGCGGTGGTGGCGGTGATTTAACTGGGATCAGTTATCAGTTTGTTACTTCAATTTCTTTGGTGTCAATTGGTGGTTGATCTCTAGTAGTCATAAAATCATCACAGAAATTGTCTAAACTCTCAATGAGCGATCGCCAAGGGTGATCATGTTTTTGAGCTTTGTGTAATGTCTCTAATCTCTCAGCCTCGGCTGATTCTGCCGCAATATCAGCATCAATTTCATCGCGGTTAGCATGATAATAAGCTAAAGCTGCATAAACCTGCGCTAAAGTTAGGTGACTAATCTCATCGGCAATTTTTTCTGCACTGTAACCTTGTTTATACCAGATAGCTATACGCCGGACTGTTACCCCTGTACCAGCAATAATTGGGCAACCTCCGTGTATTTCAGAATTATGATTAATGAGTGCGCCAATATCGCTAATGGTTGCCAAGGCTGATGCTCCTAAGTGTCTCCTAGTAAATATTAGTATCTATCAATTTTATATTGTCACAATAATCTATTGACTAACCTTTTAAATTGCGATCGCCTACACCGCTAGTTTTCGCGTAATCAAATTTCATCGATTTACTGATGTGCGATCGCCACATCAATTTTCATCCCCAATGCTACCTAATCCATAGAGAACCCTAACTCATTTACCACCAACGACGTAAGGTTTCTTATTAACCCTACCTCATCCATAGAGAACCTTAACTCATTTGCCACCAACGACGTAAGGTTTCTTATTAACCTTACCTCATCCATAAAGAACCTTAACTCGTTTGCCACTAACGACGTAAGGTTTCTTATTAACCCTACCTCATTCATTAATAAAGTCTACATAATTAGATAATATTACTTAAACTGATTGTTCTCTAAAACACTAATTTTTGTGATTTTTCCTGAGCCAGATTATAGCTAATTTGAGACAAGCTAACACTATCATCGTTACAGGAATACATTTATGCCGCGTGCAAAACGTACATCTCGCATACTTGCAAAAGCTCAACTTCGAGCCTCTGGACTCAAAGCAATTGATCCAAATATTGATTTTGGTGATAATAATAGCTTAGAAAATATGCAGCAACAAATTGCTCAGTTAACTGCCAAAATTGATACTCATAACACGGCTTTGGCAGTGCTGGATGCTTCCAGAACTGATATTGAACAACTAGAAAAAAACTTAAGCACCCTATGTGAAAAAATGCTGCTGGGAGTTGCATTTAAATACGGTAACGACAGCAGCGAATACGAAATGGCTGGTGGTGTACGAAAAAGCGATCGCATCCGCAAAAGCACAGTTACTCGGTTAAAATCTACTTCACAAGAAACTGTCAGCACTGGTAAATCTTAAGTAATAGGGAACAGAAAACAGCGAACAGTTAAAACAAAAGGTTGGATTTTGCTGTAGCTTTCTCCAACCTCCACCTATCCCTCTTCTGTCACTTTCCGAGTATTCTGAATAAAAGAATCATACAGAGGAAACTCTGAAAGTTAGGTAGGGCAATGGATGTAGAATTACAAATCCTGAAACATTTAGCTTTCTTATGCTCAACCTACAGTTGCGATCGTAGATAAATTTCGTTTAAAATTTCCAGTTTTCTTAGCCTTAAATCTATCTCTTCAAATTGAAACTGAGGTGACAGGTACTAGTTATGCTAGTTATGTAGATTTTTCTCATCATCAACAATGGAATCAGGATGCTAGATGGAAGAATACTCTTAATAATCTTCGTTTAATTGTCCAACCTCTTTTACTATTTTGGCTGATTTATCCTTGGCTCAACATTTCCCCTCTGATTTATTGCGAGGATTTAATCATCTAATTTATGCTATGAACTAATTTAAAACTTTTTTGATTCTGGATAATTTCACTTATTTACTACTTGCTTATCTCGAAACGTGACAGAACAGGGTTATATACATCGAATTAGAAAATAAAACCACAAACTTAATCCCCGTCAGAGATTTAAAAGTTGCCTTCAATTTTTTTGTTTTCGGAGAGTGACACAAAAGGGGTATCTAACTCGAAGCACTAGTATAAAAACGCAAAGCAAACCGCCAAAACTTAGTAGAAAGCCAAAATAAAGCAATTGCTAACACCATCGCACCTATCAACCAACTAAACTGAACTCGACCCAGCATTACTTCTGCTGGGACTGTCGTTAAAAATGTGACTGGTACAACAAAGGTAAAGAAAAAGCGGTAAGTAGCAGGGTAAGCAACTATTGGATATCTACCAGCTTCCAACAAACCCCGCAGCACTTCCGTCACGTTGTAAATTTTTACAAACCAAATGCTAGTGGCTCCCAGCATAAACCACAAGCTATAAAGAATGACTAAACCAAATAATAACGGTATACAACTCAGCAGATAGTTGTGAATTCCTAAACCGAGGCGCTTACCTGCATAGCCAATGATCGTACTACCAAAAATTATGTCCGGTAATCCCCAAGGCGAAAGAGTATGAGTAGATAGCCAAAATTGGCTGCGGATAGGTTTGAGTAGTACAAAATCTAAAGTACCTATCTGCACATGACTCACGATTTTGTTTAAGTTAGGAGCCAAAAATGTCGCCGAAAAGCCTTGCAGTATAGTAAAAATCCCCAATACAATCAGCGCTGCTTCCCACGACCAGCCAGCAAAGGTGTAACCAGTACGATAAAACAAGAACAAGCCAAAAATACTTCCGCCTAAATTACCCAAGCTGCTGAGGGTAGCGACAACAAAGTTGAGCCGATACTCCATCTCTGCTGCTATAGATGTAGACCAAAATAGTCGGATTAATTTCCAATATTTGCTCATCTTTGCCTTAAAATCCATTACATCAACAATTTATCAACTTACCCAAACTTCCTAATATTCATCATGCAACAATTTAGCTGAACGCTAAGAGGATGTTTGAAAAATCGATAAGAACACTAAAAACCCCTCTCCAAACCTCTCCCCGACGCGGAGAGAGGCTTTGAACCCCCCATTCCCTAGTAGGGAAGGAGGTAGGCGGATTAGGTTTTTAAGATTTTGATGTTAACAACGATACTTTTTAAACAACCTCTAAGATATTGAATGCTTATTCTTGACAAAGTGAGATTTTATGCATTTTGACTTACCAGAATTAATTAAATCAATTGGCTATTTCGGAGTATGGGCAATAATTTTTGCTGAATCAGGATTACTCATCGGGTTTTTTCTCCCAGGTGATAGTTTACTGTTTACAGCAGGATTTGTTGCCTCTCAGCATTTGCTAAATATTTGGATTCTAATTATTGGCGCATTTATTTGTGCGGTTTTAGGGGACAATATCGGCTATATTACTGGGCATAAATTTGGTAGAAGATTATTCCAAAAAGAAGACTCGTTATTTTTCCATAAAAAACACGTAGTTAAAACGCAAAAATTTTATCAAAAACATGGCAAGAAAACTATTGTTTTAGCTCGGTTTGTTCCAATAGTGCGAACTTTTGCACCAATTGTAGCTGGGTTAGGTGCTATGCATTATCAGACTTTTATGTTTTACAACCTCATCGGCGGTTTCGTTTGGACTGTAGGGATGACGATGTTAGGTTTCTTTTTAGGAAAAACTTTACCTGCTGAACAAATAGATAAATATTTATTGCCAATTATTGGCGGGATTATTGTTATTTCTTTAGTACCTTCTGTTGTACATTTAATCCAAGAGAACAGAACTAAAAATTGAAGTTGAATAAAGAATTAGTTCAGACTATATAAATTTGGCGTTGCATAAATGCGGGATGAAATCATAAAATTCTAATTTTCAAACTCTTGTTCTTTGCGCCTTTGCGGCTTTGCGTGAGACAAAAATCATCCCCTCAATCAGCAACGCCTAAAATTGAATTGGCGATCGCAGATTTCGGCGTTTTGTTGACCTCCTGTAATCAAGCCCACTACAATATGCTTGAAACATCCATTCTTGACAAAATAGCCAGGAACAGCAACTCGAAATAAGTAGTTTATTTCCACTTTACTGTAGTAAAACAGACAAGATACTCTTTTTTTGCCTTACCGTACACACCTCTGGTTGATTGAAAGCCTTAGTACAGGTGGTGCGCCACCTGCTCAGAATTAAACAATCTTCTACAAACCTGTTCTAGAAAGCATAGACACATCATAACTACCCAGACTATTTCTCTGGGCAGAAACTTTAGTATATATGACTATTGACAGTTGAAAGAATTTATCAACTAGATTTAAGATCTTGATGGTTGCGCTGCCAAGTCTTTCAGCACGAGTTTCACTTCCTGTCATAAACTGATAAATGGAGGTAAACGTCATCAATAATCTCAAAACCTTGCATTCCTTCTTAGCTTCATTGTAGAGTCAAGATATACTCCTGAATACTAGATTATGCTCCTCAAATTATACCCTGAGGTAAAAACAGTATAAATTTTTACGGTTAGGAATTTTTTTTACTCTTTTTTTAATCCATTATTGATAATTATTTTCAATATGTTTAGCGAGAGTGATAGCCGACAAGGCAGTAATTTCAAAAAACTGTTTCACATACCCACAGAAGCGATATCTAGCGACAAACCGCTATGTCTCTACACCAGTCATAGCCATAATTTAATCAAAAATTTAAAATTTTTCCTCAAAAGCACAGCAATAACTTGTTGGAAGTTGGCTGACAATATTGTGGAGATTTTATTAATTAGACAGTTTTTGTCTAGAAATGATGTTATAACTTGGCAGTTTGCTTTTAAGGCATAAATGCAAATGATTTCTGTTTATCTTTTGAAGATACAGGAATTGTAGTCAAAAACACAATTGTTATTCACGCCTCTTTTATCTGTAAAGCCAACAAATGAGATAAGTTCGATGAGTACCTTTTTTTGTTCTGATTATGCGAGACAAGTAGGAGAAGACTTGATTGGTAGTGCTACCAATTATGAAACATATATTTTAGTTGAGTGTCCGCCACCTTGGACTACAGAAGCTTTTAATTCCCGATGGGTTCCGAAAAATTTACAACTTTTGGAAGCAGAAATCACCCGTGCAAAACTCCCAATTAGATTTCTTTTAATTGCTAATGATGTATCACATAAAGCAGACCAGACAACGCTGTTAATTTATCACAAAAAACAGGGTTTAAGTCAGGGATACTCCAAGTATGAATTTCATTTACCAAATATTGAGCAAGTAGCAGGCGTTGTCAAAAAATGGTTAGCCAATAAAACTGCTGATTATCCAGTATACACAGACGCAACAAGAGATATTTTAGTGTGTACTCATGGTAGTCATGATCAATGCTGTGCTAAGTATGGCAATCCTTTTTACTTCTATGCTGCTAATACTATTGCTGACTTGAACTTAGATAATGTTAGGCTTTGGAAGTCCAGTCATTTCGGTGGACATCGTTTTGCACCCACAGCCATAGATTTACCAGAAGGAAGATATTATGGTGTGCTTGACCAAGAAGCATTGAAAGCTATATTGACACGCACTGGCGATATTCAATACTTGGAAAAAGTTTATCGAGGTTGGGGAATTTTACCCAGTCAGTTACAAGTTTTAGAAAGGGAACTAATTTTCCATTATGGTTGGGATTGGTTTAATTACAAAATTGTTGGCAAAATCGTGGAGCAAAGTTTAGATAATCAGACATTTCTTGGTGAAATCAGTTGTGAAAGTCCTGATGGTTCTTTATATACTTATCAGGCTAGACTTATCAAGGATAATACTAAGTCTGTTAAACTTAAAAGTGCTTGCAACGCTCATCAAGAGTCAGTGTTAGTTAAATATACTGTAGCTAATGTCTGCCTGACATCAACAAAGATGGTAACTTTGAGTAAATAGTAATTTCAGGGCTAATCATCTACCAATATTTCTGTTGATTGATAAAATTATTCATAGTTATAATTCAGTGAGTTTCACACAAATATACTGCCGTAGGGTGGGCAGTCAATACCCACCTTAAACGCAATAGACGTAATCAATTAAGTCCCTAACATTTGTAAGTTGTGTAAGGTTGCATACATTCCCCCTTGTTGCAAAAGTTCTTCATGATTACCCTGTTCGATAAGTTCACCTCGCTTGAGAACAAATATGCGATCGACATTGCGAATTGTCGATAGGCGGTGAGCAATAATAATGGCAGTACGTCTGATTAATAGTTGATTGAGTGCTTCCTGAACTAAAGCTTCTGTATTCACATCTAAACTTGCAGTCGCTTCATCTAATATGAGAATTTGGGGGTTACGAATAGCCGCGCGAGCAAAGGCTAACAGTTGTTTTTGACCACTAGAAAGATTTGTGCCACGCTCTCGCAATTGAGTATTGTAGCCTTGGGGCAATTCTTCAATAAACTGAGCAATATTGGTATTTTGTGCAGCTAACTCAATTTCGTCAAATGTGTATCTGTCTCCGAGAGTAATATTACTTTTAACATCCCCAGCAAACAAAAAGCCTTCTTGTAAAATTACCGCCATGTAGCGGCGCAAGTCGGCTTGGGGGACTTCTCGAATATCGACACCATCAATTAAAATTCGTCCTTGGGTGGGTTCATAAAGGCGACACAAAAGCCGAATGATGGAACTTTTACCTGCACCTGTAGGGCCTACTAATGCGACTTTTTCGCCAGGACGAATCACAAAGTCTAAATCTTTGATGACAAAATCATCGTCTTTATATGCAAACCAGACGTGTTCAAAGCGAATTTCGCCTAATTCTGGTGTGGAATTGAAATTTTGTGATTCCATCTCAGCAATGATTTCATCTATGTAACCAAAAGTATGATCAAAAACTGAGAAGCGTTGATTGTTGCGATCGCGGATTTCTATTGGTTCGTCTAAAATATCGTTAATTCGTTCAATAGCAGTAAAGCCAGCTTGAATAACAGTAAATTTTTCAGCAAAATCTCGTAATGGGTCAAATAATCGCTGGGCATACAGAACAAATGCAGATAATATCCCAAATGTCAAGTCCTGCTTGAAAAGTAACCAACCACCCATCCACAATACACCAGCGATCGCTACTAAGCCAATCCACTCCAAGGTAGCTGACACCGCAGAATCATAGAAAATGGTTTTATCCATGTGGTCAATGTAGCGGTTGTTGACGGTGCGGAACAACTCTGCATTAATTTTTTCCCGCCTAAACAACTGCACGACGTTAATACCAACAATATTTTCTTGTAGCTGGGAATTTAATAGAGACAGTTCTTCCCGCGCCTTGTAATTAGCCTTGCGGTACTGTTGTTGAAAGTAAATAATCAACCAAGTAATTGGTAACAAGATTAACAGCAGCAAACAAGCAAGTTGCCACTGAATAGACAGCATAATCCCAATAATCACCACCATCGAAAATATATCGGAGACTATGCCAATTGCCCCAGTAGAAAAGACATCGCCCAAAATTTCTACATCACTGGTGAGTCTGGTGATTAATTTACCTACAGGTGTGCGGTCAAAAAAACGGACTGCCAAAGATGTAACATGCTTAAACAAATCTTGGCGGATTGCGGCTGTGATATTTTGCCCTAACTTCTGTAGTAGATAACCCTGAACACTAGTGAAGAACATTCGGGTAACAATTGCCACCAAGATGAATCCTTCCAGGAGATTTACCCCTTGCCCTAAAGGAAGATTCCTGAGAAACTCATAAGTACTTGGTTCATTACGAATGAGAGAAATAGCCTGTCCGATCAATAATGGTTGTATGGCATTAGAGAGAGCGATCGGTACAAGCAATAGCATTGCCAAAGTCAGCAATTTGAGATGACGACGCGCATAGGGAACTAAACGCAAAAATAATCGCCAGTCATTGTTATGCCAACGGTTTCTTCTGGAGAATTTTTTAAGGGATTGGTAGATGCTCATAATGGGAGCATGATTTTAATTTTATTTTGCACTGGGAAAACACGCTTATCTAATGTAGCATTCACACCTGTTATCTAATGACATGCCAGAAATAGAAACTCCAAGACTACGATTAAGAAACTTCCTTCCCGATGACTTTGATGATTTGTTCCGCATCTACAGTGATGCAGAGGTAATGAAATATCTCTCGCCCAGAAACAAGGAACAGACACAAGCCAGCTTACACAAACATATCCAGCATTGGCAAGAATATAATTTCGGGATGTGGGCAGTAGTTCACAAAGAAAGCGGTAGACTGATTGGGCGTTGTGGTTTAGGTTTTTTGGACAATACCTTAGAAGTTGAACTGGGTTACGTGTTGGAAAAATCTTACTGGAATATGGGAATTGGCACGGAAGCCGCCACCGCAACAATAAAATATGGGTTTGTAGAAGCGGAATTAAATCGTATAGTAGCTATTGCTCATCCAGAAAACATCGCCTCAGTGCGTGTAATTCAAAAAATCGGTATGAAATACGAAAAAAATGCCCGCTACTACAACGTAGATGTGGTTTACTACGCAATAAATTGAGAAGTATCGCTAGAAAACAATTAGAGATGTTGCATTGCAACATCTCTAATTATGAAGCGTATTCGCTAAAGCAGCCTTTATTCGTGGACATCAGCCGTTTCTAGAAACTAGCGCATTGTCACAAATTCTTCTGCTGAAGTTGGATGAATACCGACTGTGGCATCAAAATCAGCCTTGGTAGCACCCATCTTAACAGCGATCGCTACCCCTTGAATAATCTCGGCGGCACTATTTCCGACCATGTGCGCCCCTAAAACCTTATCAGTATTACTATCAACGATGAGTTTCATCAAGGTTTTTTCATCTTTACCAGCTAGAGTGTAATACATTGGGCGGAAGCGCGATCGATAGATTTTTACAGCATCACCATATTTTTCCCTGGCTTCTGCTTCAGTCAAACCAACAGTTGCAGCTTCTGGTGTAGTAAAGATAGCTGTCGGCACATTTGCATAACTCATCATCCGGGACTTACCACCAAATACCGTATCTGCTAATGCCCGACCTTCATTAATCGCAACTGGAGTCAAATTAATTTTATCTGTACAATCTCCCACCGCATAGATATTTTCTTCATGGGTGCGACTGTACTCATCTACAAGAATTGCCCCATCTCGATGCTGAACTTTGGTATTTTCTAACCCAAGATGTTGCGTATTGGGTTTGCGACCAACAGCCGCTAAACTCACAGCATCAGCAACTACTGTTTCTTCACTATCACCACTGCCTTTAACTGTGACTTTCACACCTTCTGAAGTTTTATCAATAGCAATTAATTCAATGTTATTGAGAATACGAATGCTGTGGTTGATTATAGACTGCTGAATTTCCGTGCGGATATCTTCATCGAACCCACGCAAAATTTTGTCCCCCCGAATCACCTGGGTAACTTCACTACCCATCCCATTTAGAATACACGCAAATTCGCAACCAATGTAACCTCCACCTAAAATGACGATGCGCTTGGGTTGTTCTTTTAGATGGAAAATATCATCAGAAGTGAGGGCGTGTTCAATTCCTAAGATGTTTGGTCGGACAGGTTTTCCACCAACAGCAATCAGTATTTTGTCTGCGGTGACTTGTTTATCGCCAACAATAACAGTATGTGAGTCGACAAATTTACCATATCCCTGCAATACCTCAACCTTGGAGTTATCCAACATCCGCTGGTAAATTCCATTCAGGCGACTCACCTCGTTGTTCACTGCCGTAATCATTTTTTCCCAATTGAAAGTACTCTCAACTGGACTCCAGCCATATCCTTGAGATTCTGCAAATATGTCAGGAAAATGAGAAGCATAAACCATCAATTTTTTGGGAACACAACCACGATTGACGCAGGTTCCACCTAGTCTATCAAACTCGGCAATTCCCACCTTGGCACCATATTCTGCTGCCCTTCTAGCAGTAGCAATTCCTCCAGAACCTGCACCAATTACTAATAAGTCAAAATCGTGCTTCATGTCTCCCCCATGAATAATTACTAATGCGTAATTCGTAATACGTAATTAAATTAACCATTACGTACTACGAATTATTAAGTCCGAATTATTGTATTTAGGCAGTTACAGGTGTTTTAGCTTCTTTGAGGTAAGCCAGCATTGTATCTGCATCTGAAACTTCAAAAGGATCAGTGGGACAGTTATCTAAAAAGCCTGGTTCAATGAAAATCTTTTCAATTTTGCCATCGTCAACTACCATCGAGTAGCGCCAAGAGCGCATCCCAAAGCCCAAGTTAGACTTATCTACTAACATACCCATTTTGCGAGTAAACTCGCCATTACCATCAGGAAGTAAAAATACGTTATTTGCGCCTTGTTGCTTGCCCCATTGGAACATCACAAAGGCATCATTTACAGATATACAAATTATTTCATTAACGCCTAAAGCTTTGAATTGATCATATAGTTCTTCATAGCGTGGCAGATGGGAGGTGGAACAAGTAGGAGTAAACGCCCCAGGTAAAGAGAAAACTACAACACGCTTGCCACCGAAAATATCTTGGGTGGTGCGATCTTGCCAACGAAAAGGATTTGTCCCTGGGATAGACTCATCACGCACACGAGTTTTGAAGACAACATCAGGAACTCTGTCAATAATAGCCATATTTACCTCTCTAGCAGTTTATGTATGGGCGGTTAATGCAATACCGCCGATGTAAGTCAGAATAATTCTGATTTAAGAAATATGCAATAGTTATAAATACTTAAAAATAAAAATCTACGCGCATCATCAGTGGCGTTAATCACCCGCAATGAATTAATAAATGTAAGGCTTCATAGACTCTACGATTTCTTGGCGTTATTGGAGTCTTAAAACTGCCGAGAGGATACTAATTTAAAGAGTAAATCGATGATTATTGTGGCAACAAAACCCGACACAACCCTAGATACGCAGAACTTACGCAAGTGTCGCACGTTGCCATCACTTGTGATACTTGCGTGAGTCCTGTTATCCAACAATCTTCATACTTAAATCCAACCACTTCGACTGAGTGATCGGCGCACTACTAGAAATATAATCAACGCCTGTTGCCGCTAAATCATAAATATTGTCTAAAGTTACATTCCCTGAAGCTTCAATTTTCACTAGAGTATTGTGCTGACGAATGATGTGTACTGCTTCATGAATCATATTCAGAGACATATTATCTAACATGATTATGTCAGCTTGATGCTGTAAAGCTTCTTTTACCTGTTCGATACTTTCTGTTTCTACTTCTATCGTCAAGGGATAAGGTATTTGAGAACGAATACGAGTAATTGCTTCTCCAATTCCCCCAGCAGCAGCAATATGGTTGTCTTTAATCATCACTGCATCGTCTAACCCCATACGGTGATTTGTTGCACCTCCCACCGCAGTTGCATACTTTTCTAAAAGTCGTAACCCTGGTGTCGTTTTGCGTGTATCCACTAACTGAGCCGGGAAATCAGCAATTTTCTCTATATATTTATGAGTTAATGTGGCAATCCCACTTAACCGCATAGCTAAGTTCAGTGCTACCCGTTCCCCCATCAGCAGTGCATCTAATGAACCATGAATTTCTGCTACGACTTGCCCCGGCTCACAGAATGCACCTTCTGTGACAATAGTCGTAAAGCTAATTTTTTCATTCAAAAGTTGAAATACTCTTCCTGCAACTGGTAAGCCTGCAACTATTCCTGGTGCTTTCGCTATCCATTTTGCTGTTCCTAGAGCCAAATTTGAGGTAAGGAGGGGATTCGTTGTGCGATCGCCCCGACCAATATCTTCCAACAACCAGCCATGCAATAGTGGATCTAACACTAGCCAAGGCGGTAAGACACCAACTTTATTCACAACTTAATAATTACTTCTTTCTCTACTTCTAGAAATAATATATCCCAAAACCCTTACTATCCAAGGGTTATAAGCAAGGAAAAAATAATTTTGAGAGAATAGTTGACAGAGAAGGGAGAGTGAGATAGATTAGATAAGTGCCTGAGAGAAGCGCTGCGAAGCGAAGCTCGGAAAGGAACCGAACCATGAAAAGATTATAGTTTGAAAGCAATAATAACACAAGTAGCCTGCGTCAAGAAAATAAAGAAACCAGGCTGAGGTTATAAAAGAGCAGCCAATGAGCTAAAAACAAACAATTCAAAACGGAGAGTTTGATCCTGGCTCAGGATGAACGCTGGCGGTATGCTTAACACATGCAAGTCGAACGGTCTCTTCGGAGATAGTGGCGGACGGGTGAGTAACGCGTGAGAATCTAGCTTCAGGTC
>NZ_JADEWI010000094.1 GCF_015207705.1 Nostoc sp. LEGE 06077 | reverse complement strand
TGAAGGCTTCAAAATGCCTCACGTCCTCAAACAATGAATAATAGTGTTGGCAATAGTTATCTATGAATGCCACTGTGCTTACTGCTTGTCTACGCGGCGTAACCATCCCTCTTACTTACTGTTTCTGGTTTTCTTTCTGATTATACTTTCCCCGTAGTAACAAAAGAGGGATAATACCATTTCACTTTATGGATGATGCAAATACATGTGTAGGGGCAAACAGCCGTTTGCCCCTACGAGTTCTTGTATGTGTATCAAGATTTTGGTGAATTGGTATAACACATCTACCTAAGTGCGATCGCACCTACTATCAACATGGATACAGAATCAGAAATTCGGCTTAAACACTTCACTGCACTCAAGTCTAAATATCAAGCAACTAATTATCAAGATTCATCACCCTCCAATCTGCTGTACCTGATACTCAGAAAAGTTGAATTAGGGATTAAAATTAGCGATTTAGAGTTTGATTGGTTGCAAGAGAATCAGCTATTTGAAACAATTGAAATTATTCAGATTCAGCAATATAGCCTTGGAGAAGCAAAAAGACTAGAAGCTGAATTTTCCAATTTAAAAAGTAAATATAAAGTTGCTAAACCTTGGGAATATTCTGTAGATAGTTTTTTATACCCTATAGTTTGGAAGCTAGAATCTGGAAATAATTTGCTCAATTCCGAATTGGAGTTATTGCACGAAAATAATTTAAATCAAACAGTAGCAATTGTTAAAGAGATCAGTAACTTTCTAGATTTGAAGAAAAAATATCAAGCCACCAAGTCTCAAGATTCATCCCCTGATAGCCGACTTTATAAAATTCTCCAGAAAATAGACACAGCAGCGAGTTTAAGTGAACTTGAATACGAATGGTTGCTAAATCATGAGCTTTTTGAAACTATTGAAATATTTGAACAGCAAGAGTCTGCAAAGCAGGCTGAATTTAACCAACTAAAAGTTAAATATCAAGTAAATAAACAAATAGATGCAAATCTGGCTAGTAAGTTATATCAAATTCTAAAAAAAATTGATGCAGATAAAAAACTAAATTATGAAGAAATTTACTGGTTACAAAAGCAAGAACTGATAGAAACTATTCGCATTGCGGAGGAAATTGAACAAAAACTAGAATTTGCCACATTAAAGGTAAAGTATAAAGCTACTCAGTATCAAGATATATCACCTAATAATTATCTATATTTGCTACTCAAATGCCTGGAGACAGAAAATTATGTAAATGAAGATGACTTTAGTTTTTTAAGGCAATTTGAATTACTAGAAACTCTAAAAATTGTGAATAAAAAATATGCTGATTATTTAAAATCAAAGATAGAATTATAAAAACTACTAAGTGAAGTAGAATTTGAATAGCTAAAAGATAATGGGCGTGAAGATATTATAAATTTAGCTAAACAAAAAGACTTTGCTATCCTCAAAAGAAAATATGGATTGATAGATCCCACCCTACCAATGCAGCCATTTTACGAAATTATGCTAAAACTAGAAAAAAAAGAACGCTTAGACATTTTATTAGTTACTCAATTAATAGAAAAAAATATGTTATCTCGTGATGGTAAGATTGCGATCGCACATTCTAGATTAGAAGCGGAGTTTTATGAGCAGAAATTTAAGCGGACTGGTAACTAATGGAATATACCTACGGCTAGTAGTTATTGGCGTAAAGCAAATAAACCAGAACAAGCTTTAAAACTGACTAACCTAGATTTGAATAAAATTAAAGAAGGTAATCTTAAATCGGCTATTTTAGTTACTAGAGGTGCGGCATTCAGAGATATAGATAACTTAAATGAGGCTGAAACCTGTGCAAAAGAAGCTATGGTACATCAGACTGATAGCCATCAACCTTACACATTAATGGGTGCTATATGTTATGATAAATACGCCTATGAAGAAGGGAATTATTGGTTTGAAGAAGCAATACAACGCGGTGCTGATATTGAAGATATAGATGCCGAATTAAAACGAATATTCCGCAGTACAAAAGATGAAGAAAAACGTTGCGAAGCAGCAGCATATTTACTAAGAAAAGATTCACAACGCTATGATTGGGCTAAATCTTATCTGAGCAAAATAAAAACTCATGAATAACCAAAAAATGTAAAGGTAGATGTTATGTTAAAATTATCCTGATGTACTGTTAAATCTTAGGATAAACATTGCACTATAATTTACTGCTATTATTCACAAAATAATGGATTTTTTGACAATTTTAGGATTAGTTGCTGGGGCATTAACTACCATTGCATTTTTGCCCCAGATGTTTAAAACCTGGAAAAGCAAATCAGCAAAAGATGTATCTTTTGTGATGTTGATTACATTTATGAGTGGCTTATTATTATGGTTGGTTTATGGTATTGCTTTACAAGCTTTACCAATTATTCTTGCGAACGCCATATCATTTATTTTTAACTTGATAATTTTATGCTTGAAAATCAGATATAAATCAAATTGAATTTAACAGTTTGAGGATCATTTATATGATTAAATATTGATAAATTAAATCCATTACTAATTGTGATATTCCCCTCAGATTTCTCTAAGGGGAATGATTAATTTTGAACTAGTTGTGATGATTAGCTAGAGATTAATCATCGTTTTCTACCATTAAATATTTCACTTCTTCAGGGGATATTTTGATTGTCTGACCATCAAATTTAGTCAGGGTAAAGAAATGATTTTCGTTAAAGGTAATTGACTGTTCTTGCAGCAAGCCAATTGCGAGCTGTTCACCCAGTTTCAGGGACTCTGTATAGTCACTGCGCCAGTGAACACCAGCAGCATCACGACCAAGGGAAATATTAGCTGCAACCTTGTTCAGTTCGCCTCCTACAGTTAGCTTATCTGCACCAGCGTCGGTATATGGAATTAACTCAGTCCCTTCAGCGTTAGGAACTACTGGCTGAGTTATTACCCAAGACTCATCAAACCAAGCTTTGAGAATGGTGACACAAGCACCTGCTACTGTAGCGTGTCCAGCACCGTAGGCGGGATGGGTGGGAGAGCCTTCTGGGAAGGCCATTGGTAGGAGATAAGTACCGTAACGGCTGTGAACTTTTTCTAAGGCGCTGGAGCGCAAAACTTCCGCATTAATGGGATATTTTGCACGTCCAGTCAATTGGTTGTGAATTAGTCCACCAAATGCTTCAGGACGCAAGCGACGATGTACGAACCACTTTTGGAACCATACAGCTTTTAAAGCGCGGGTTGCTACTTCCGTGACAAGGCTGAGAATGTGAGGGCCACCAAAAGTACCGAACCCGATTTGAGTCTTCGAGTTTCTGTAGGGATTACCCTGATCTACGGGAGCATTTAATCCCAATAAAATCAGACAGGCATTGAGGTAAGCTTCGTAAAGTGCATCAACGTGGACATATTGACCGATGTCTCGCAGATTACGGATATAACGAGGTGTGGGGTCAAAAACATCTTGTTTAGCTGCGCCACCGTTCTGAATACTTAGCCAAGAATTGTAATCTGTTAAGTAATCGATATTTGGGGCTACAGTTTTCTGCTTTTGAGAGATGGTTAGAGAACCATAGGGAATATCTTTCAACAAAAATTGAGAAATGTATGGGCCTACTAAATCACCAGGATAAATACCTCGGAAAATAGTAGCAGGGGTAACTTTTCCACCAATTTTTGGCGCACGACAATCAGACAATTTCGATAAATCATTTGTGGCTTCTGCAACTAGGGGATTATTTGTATATTCGGTAAAGTTGACATCCCGTAGTAGCGCCATCCAGTAAAGTTCTACCATTTCTCCAGAGTTTTGCGCTGAGTCAATGCGAGGTGCTGGAGGTATGGCGAGTGCATGGCCATCGGGGCCTTCTAAATCAAAGCCTAAACCTGCTTGGGGGTTAGTCAATTTGCGACCACCACCTAACTGGATAGCTTCAAAGTCTTGTGGCTTGCCACTTTCGAGAGCTTTGAGTAGAGATTGATAAGCTTCTGGTTGGACTTCTCCTAGTTCGTTATGTGGCAAACCTTTAGAGAAGTTAGCAATATAGTTAGGTTTTCCATTTGCACCGCGATAATCTTGTTCTTCCCCATTACAAATATGCTCAGACGCACCTCGGTTAAA
Organism: Nostoc sp. LEGE 06077; assembly: GCF_015207705.1. Classification (GTDB taxonomy): domain Bacteria; phylum Cyanobacteriota; class Cyanobacteriia; order Cyanobacteriales; family Nostocaceae; genus Nostoc_B. The sequence goes on along the minus strand of NZ_JADEWI010000094.1, from coordinate 11,385 downwards.
GGCTATTTGTGATGCTTCACGACGAACTCGGCGCGATGATCTACGGCGCTGTCTATTGTTTTCTGGGCCTAGTTCTTGGCATTCTTGACGAGAAGAGCGTTCTTTATTGTCGTTATTCATGAAAATTTCCTCAGAAAATTTAATTTTTTGGGCTTTTTACTTGATAAACAAGTATTCCTGAAAATCTCGATAAATTTATAGTTGCCAATGCTTGTTTTACCTCAAATATCTAAGCGTATAGAGGGTTGAACTGATATTGATCAATTCAGAAATGGCAAGATTATTGTAAAGATTTCAGGTATGAATTAATGAATCAATCACACTTGTAGCTACAAGCAAAATTAATTACTTTTAACTTGTGAAACTAGTGTGTTTTATTCACACGTATATCTACTATTTGTTTTTTGAGTATTTCGGAAAAGAAGATGATTTTTCTATTTTTTTAATATTTGAAATTTGCCTAGCATTGGATAGAGATTTTTAATGACCAATTGGACAAAAAGTATAACTACAAATTGGAAATTAGCTATTTCAGATAAAATTTTGATAAAAATATATACCAAAAGACAGAGGTACAAACAATTGTACCTCTGCTATCAAATTGATGGAATTGATATTTTTAGCAAAAGCTATAGCTTTTAATTAATCAAGAACGCCGCACATTTAAACAGCACCATTCTTTCTTCTTCCACAAAGCTGCAACTACCCAACCATGTTTTTCTAATACATCTGCAACTGATTTAGATTGCTCTAATAAAATGCCGCTAAAGATAGCCCAAGTTGTCGGTTTAGCGATCGCAGTCATTTCAGGAACCAACTGAATAATCACTTCAGCTAAGATATTACAGACAATGCCATCTACTGGCTTGTCGATAATTTTGCTCAAAACCTCTACACTACCCTCGGCGGGAATCAAGCGTTCTAGGCTCACGTTGTTGAGGGTGCAATTGCTAAAAGTTGATCGTACTGCTAGGGGATCATTATCTACCGCATAGACTTTTTCCGCTCCCAGCAAAATTGCACCGATGGATAAAATACCAGAACCACAACCGATATCTGCAATTGTGACTGGTTCCCTTTCTTGATTTCCGACAAACGATTGGGGAACTTCGCTCAGGCGCATTTCTAGGGCTTCTAAACAAAGTTGCGTTGTCGCATGGTTCCCTGTCCCAAAAGCCACACCGGGATCAAGGAGAATCACCAAACGGTCTGTTTCTGGTAGTGGTAGCCATGCAGGGTTAATCAAAAAGCGATCGCCAATTTCCTGGGGTTGCCAATATTGTTTCCAGCTACTAGCCCAATCTTCTTCATCAATTAACTGCCAATGCAAACTAGGCACAGACATTCCGACACACAAAGCATCTTGGCGCAACCTTAACGCTAATGCTGCTAAATCTAATAACTGGGCTTGAAATTGCGGTAGGTAAGCCTTAACTAGTGAAGAATTCCCTTTGCGTTCACTCGCTGTCCCCCGACTACCAAAATCTTCCAGCCGCCAAAAGATCGAATCTTCTAGCTCTGGTTCACATAAAATTTGCAGTTCCCACCAAGTATTTGCCATAAAAAAGTTAAACGTTCAAAGGCAAAAGGCAAAAGAAAGAGAGTTCTTTTTACTTTTGCCCTTTTACTTTTGCCTTATAAAGTTACTGTATACGCGTCCCGAATTCCCTGTACTTTGGTGATTTCAGCCAAAATACCATCGGGTAAGGGATCATCAATACTTAAAGCCATTACTGCATCACCCCGGACGATTTTCCGTCCTACCTGCATACTAGCAATGTTGACGTTAAAACTGCCGAGGAGAGAACCGAGTTTACCGATAATTCCTGGCATATCGCGGTGTAAGGTGAACACCATGTGTTTGCTTGGGGGAACGTTAATTGGGAAGCCATCAACGTCTGTTAAGTGAATTTCTTTTTCACCTAACAAAGCACCAGTAACTGAGTGAGTTCCTAAAGTACCTGTGGCTTCCAGACGCAGAGAACCAGCATAGTCGCGCACAGAAGCATCTCGTGTTTCAATGACGCGAATTCCCCGTTCTTTGGCTTCGATGTTGGCGTTGACGTAATTTACCCGTTCCCGCAGAGCTTGGTGAAGTAGACCTTTTAAGGATGCTACCACTAAGGGCTGACTTTTATTAGTTGCGAGTTCGCCTTGCAATCTGACGGTTAATGTTTCGACTCGACCGCCAGCTAACTGACCAACCAAGTTACCCAAGGTTTCCGCGAGCTGCATATAGGGTTTGAGTTCTTCTAAGACATCGGGACCAAGTCCGGGGATGTTGACGGCGGAACGTGCAGGGAGTCCCAGCAGTACATCACGGATTTGTTCAGCCACATCAATTGCTACATTGACTTGGGCTTCTGTCGTGGAGGCTCCTAAGTGGGGGGTGAGGATGATATCTTTGCCAACCGATCGCAAATCCGATTCACCCAGAGGTTCTGACTCGAACACATCCAAAGCTGCACCAGCAATTTTACCTTCTTTGATCGCTGCGGCTAAAGCTGCTTCATCAATAATCCCACCACGAGCGCAGTTAATAATCCGCGCTGTGGGCTTCATTTTTGCTAGAGTTTTGGCGTTGATTAAATGGGTAGTTTCTGGAGTTTTGGGAATGTGGAGGGTGATGTAGTCAGCTTGCTGCATCAGTAAATCCAAATCTACCAACTGACAGCCAATTTGCTCGGCTCTGTCGTTGGAGATGAAGGGATCATACGCTAGTAATTTCATCCCCATTGCCTTAGCCACAGCCGCAACATGGGAACCGATTTTACCTAAACCGACAATACCGAGAGTCTTTTTGTAAACTTCTGCACCTACAAAAGTTTTGCGATCCCATTCACCGCGTTTGACAGAAGCGTTAGCATCGGGAATGTGGCGAGATAATGACAACATCATTGCCAGTGCGTGTTCTGCCGCTGCGATCGTATTCCCTTCAGGAGAATTAACTACAACAATTCCTTTGCGTGTAGCAGCAGGCACATCAACATTATCCACGCCAACACCAGCACGACCAATAATTTTTAACTGCGTGCCAGCTTCAATGATTTCTTCTGTTACCCTTGTGCCAGAACGAATCATCAGCGCATCGTAATCACCAATAATTTCGATTAATTCTGCGGATTTTAGACCAGTTTTGACATCAACAGTAGCCACTTGGGATAGAATGTCAATTCCAGCTTGGTCAATAGGATCGGAGACGAGAACCTTGGACATGATTACTTCATTTAAATCTATAGGTTTTGCTGCACAAGACTTTTTAGTTTAGTCTTTATCCGCTGCAATTCAGCAAAAATATTCTGTTCAGTATCAATTTAGATTGCCATCTTTTTGATGTTGATATTAGAGTGTCAGTTGAAGGGATAGTATGGCACTGCCTCCTAGTCTGTGAAAATGAGTGGCTGTTAATACACCCTTTGGTAAATATAAACCAATAAGAGAGCCAAAAAACCAAGATATTTATTAATCGTTAATACTTATGGATACGAGGGAGCAGGAAGTATAAAACTTTCCTCTTGTAACCTGTTCATCCGAAATCGCTATAATTCTGGTGAGGATATTGGCGCAGATTCATAGACTAAAGCCAAGTGTCCGTAAGTTTTAAGGAAACCAGCCATGTTAGAGTACAACTTGCCGAGGTACTTGCCCTCCGCTGAAGAACTACCAGATTCTGATGAAACTCCTGTGGATAATGAACTGCAAGAATTAATACCAGGGTTACTCAAGGCTATCCTGTTAATACTTTGGTCAGACAGGATGGACTGGTTATTTGGCATAGATATGGGTATTTATTATGACCCTGATGAACCACCAATTGTCCCAGATGGATTTTTGAGTTTGGGTGTAGAAAGATTCTATGATGAAGAACTACGTCCCAGTTATGTGCTATGGGATGAAAATGTTCTGCCAATATTGGCTTTAGAAGTAGTTTCGCAAAATTATCGTAAAGAATACAGCGATAAATTAAATAAATACCAGGATTTAGGTGTACTTTATTATGTGATTTATTCTCCTCGTCGTCGCCGCAAACCTCGTTTGGAAGTACATAAGTTAGTGAATGGTAAGTATGAATTACAACCAGGAAATCTTGTTTGGTTAGCAGAAATCGGCTTGGGAATTGGTTGTGAACGAGGAAATTACTGCGGTGTAACTAGAGAATGGCTTTATTGGTATGACGAAGCCGGGAACAGATATCCCACACCCGAAGAACAAATTAAACAAGCACAAAAACGCGCTGAGTTAGCAGAACAACAAGTTCAACAAGAAGCAAGACGCGCTCAAAAATTAGCAGAACAATTAAGAGCTTTGGGTATAGATCCAGATACTCTTGATTAAAAGTTAATTTGGGCAGAATTCATCCAAATTCATGATGTTTAATATGCTTCAATTCGTCCAAGTACAAAATATCTGACTTGCCTATTTAGAGTCAAGATTTAGTCTCTAAATCTCAGAAGATGAGAGATTTTTCACAGAATGGCTGGAAAATTTAGAGCAACAATATTTGGATAGAGTAAAAGCTAATTTTTTAAGTTTAGTTAAGCGCCACCAATCTTAGAAAATGCTGTCAAAATGGTGATACTATCACCACTATTCGATTTAGCGGGATTGTATCGTGAACCATTTGCGATCGCCACTAAAGAATCTTTAGAAATTGCCTTCGCGAATAAAAAAATTATTGAAAAATTAAGTCAAGTTTTAAGTTAATTATGTCTAACCGTCCGATATATCTTGATTGTCATGCTACTACACCTGTGGATGAAAGAGTATTAGTAGCAATGTTGCCGTATTTCATCGAAAAATTTGGTAATCCTGCGAGTATTAATCATGTTTATGGTTGGGAAGCAGAAGCGGCTGTCAAACAAACGCGAGAAATATTAGCAGCAGCAATTAACGCCACACCCGAAGAAATTGTCTTTACTAGCGGTGCAACAGAGGCGAATAATTTAGCCGTTAAAGGTATAGCAGAAGCTTACTTTCAAAAAGGTCAGCATATTATTACTGTCGCAACTGAACATAAAGCAGTTTTAGACCCTTGCGAGTATCTCAAAAGTCTGGGTTTTGAAATTACAATTTTGCCAGTTCAACAAGATGGACTGATTGATTTAAATGAATTAGCAACAGCCTGTCGTCCAGAAACAATTTTGGTATCAGTGATGACGGCGAATAACGAAATTGGCGTGTTGCAGCCTTTAGCAGACATTGGCCAAATTTGCCGCGATCGCAATATCATTTTTCATACAGATGCTGCCCAAGCTATTGGTAAAATCCCCTTAGATGTCCAGGCAATGAACATCGATTTAATGTCCTTGACTGCCCATAAAGTATACGGGCCAAAGGGTATCGGTGCATTGTACGTTCGCCGACGCAACCCCAGAGTCCAACTAGCACCCCAACAACATGGCGGTGGACATGAACGAGGAATGCGTTCGGGAACATTATACACACCGCAAATTGTTGGTTTTGGCAAAGCTGTAGAACTGGCTTTAGCCGAACAAGCAGCCGAAACTGCACGCTTAACTCAATTGAGAGAAAGTTTGTGGTTACAACTATCACAGTTAGAAGGAATTCACCTTAATGGACACCCAACGCAACGACTAGCGGGAAACTTAAATATCAGCGTGGCGGGAGTTGATGGTGCTGCACTTTCTTTAGGACTGCAACCTGTGATGGCGGTGTCTTCCGGTTCGGCTTGTTCATCGGCTGTCACCGCACCTTCTTATGTTCTCACAGCCTTGGGAAATTCTGAGCAACTAGCTTACGCCTCTGTGCGGTTCGGCATTGGCAGGTTTAACACTGCCGAGGAAATTGATATAGTAGCCAAATGTGCGATCGCCACCATTCAAAGTTTACGCAAACAAAAATCTTTAGTATAAAATGCCGCCCCAACCTGTTGCAGATAATTGGTATATTGCAAATCAGCGTTACTTGATGGATTTAATCTCCCAAACCCGTCAAGTTTTAGAGCGTTTGATTGAAGGGAAGGAACAGGGACAGGAAAATAGGGATACAGACATATATATAGAAAAATATCCGGCTTTTGCTCAAACACCTCCCGCCTTAGAACAACTGTGTCAAATCTTTAAGCTATCAGTATTAGAGCGCGAGATTGTGCTGTTGTGTGCAGGGATGGAAATTGATCGTAGTTGGGGGAAACTATGTGCTAAAGCCCAAGGACAGCCACAATTAGAATATCCAACCTTTAGTTTGGCATTATCTATCTCATCTTCTCCCTATTGGGGCGCACTCACCCATGATGCACCCTTGCGACGCTGGCGATTAATTGAAATGGGATCAACCAATGCCTTGACAATTTCGCCCTTACGCCTGGATGAGCAAATAGTCCATTACTTGGCAGGATTACCAACCGTAGATGAGCGATTGGCGCAAATGGGTGCATCCCCATTACAGATAGAAGACTTAGTACCATCCCATATAGCCATAGCTAAACAGATGGCAACTGCTTGGGTGCAAGCTACTCAAGCACAGCGCGTGTTACCGATATTGCAACTATGTGGTACAGAAGCAGTCAGCAAAAAAGCGATCGCCGCAAAAACTTGTGAGATATTAGGCTTAACAGTATATAGTATCCCGACACAGAACTTACCCCGTGACATTGATCAACTAAATATTGTGCGGTGTTTGTGGGAAAGAGAATGGCTACTATATCGGCGGGTGATATTATTAGATTGCGATCGCACCACCGAATCAGCAGATGGGGAAAAAGAAAATAACATCAATCAGCTACTCGACACCCTAAATGCTCCCGTAATCATCTCCAGTTTAGAGCGTCGTCGAGCCATCCAGTCTCCTCTACTCACCTTGGATGTGAATCACCCCAGCCCAGCCGAACAGCGTCAAGTCTGGCAAACTGCCCTAAGTGAAATATCCCCCACTGAAAAAGGACAGATTGATAGTCTAGTTTCCCACTTTAACCTCAGTGCTTCTGGTATTCAAACAGTTTGTACCGCAGCCAAAGGCAGATGGAATGCAGGGGAAGCAGGGGAAGCAGGGGAAGTATTAAATACTCCCCACTCAGCACTCAGCACTCAGCACTCCCCACTCAGCACTTTCCTCTGGGATGCCTGTCGTAGCCAAGCCCGTCCCCGCCTGGATGAATTGGCGCAACGCAACGTATAGAAGCAACTGCGAAGTGGGAAGATTTGGTATTACCGCCCAATGAGTTGGGAGTGTTACAAGATATTGCTGCCCATTTGCGCCAACGTTCCAAAGTGTATGAACAATGGGGGTTTGCTGGTAAGGGCGGACGGGGTTTAGGAATCAGCGCCATGTTTGCCGGAGCCAGTGGTACAGGCAAAACCTTGGCGGCGGAGGTGTTAGCTAATACCCTCAATCTCGATGTTTACCGCATTGATTTGAGTGCGGTGGTGAGTAAGTATATTGGCGAAACCGAGAAGAATTTGCGGCGCGTATTTGATGCTGCTGAGGGGGGAGGAGTAATTTTACTATTTGATGAAGCCGATGCCTTATTTGGTAAACGTACAGAAGTCAAAGACTCCCATGATCGCCACGCCAACATTGAGGTAAGCTATCTACTGCAACGCATGGAAGCCTACCGAGGTTTGGCAATTCTCACCACCAATTTAAAAGCCTCCTTAGATCAGGCATTTCTCCGCCGCATTCGCTTTATTGTGCAGTTTCCCTTCCCCGATGTTAAACAACGCGCCGAGATATGGCGACGGGTGTATCCCAGTCAAACCCCAACCGCAGATTTAGATTTTGAGAAATTAGCCAAGCTGAGTGTCGCTGGCGGAAATATCCGCAATATTGCCTTGAATGCTGCATTTATAGCAGCCGATACCGATGAACCTGTGGCGATGAAACATATCCTGCAAGCCGCGAAAAGTGAGTATATCAAGATGGAAAGACCCTTAACTGATGTAGAAGTAAAGGGATGGATATCATGATTTTTGCTTAATCACAATTCACCAATCGTCTAATTGATGTTACTGAGCAAGGTGAGAGAATAAAGTATTATTTGGCTGCGATAGGAGTGTGAATATGCGAACTCATAAAGCATCACAAAAGAAATCTTCGGCTGCTAATCCCTTGGTATCTCGTCCCTTTGTGGTGCAGCCAAAAGCAGAGGAAAGGAAAGAATCGCCAGGAACGCAGGGATACAAAAGTCAGATGCCAGAGTTCGCTATTTTCAACCCAGCAGGGGAGCAATCGCCTGTGCAAGCTAAGTTAGCGATCGGCGCGCCAGGAGATAAATACGAGCAGTCAGCAGATCAGACACCAACACATATATTGCAACGGATCAACACCACAGCACAGCACGTGAATCATACCGGATTACCAGACAACCTGAAGACAGGGATAGAAAACCTGTCAGGCTTGGCGATGGACGATGTACGAGTACATTACAATTCACCCAAACCAGCTGAGTTGAACGCCTTGGCATATGCTCAAGGGACAGAGATTCATGTAGCATCAGGACAGGAACAGCATTTGCCCCATGAGGCATGGCATATCGTACAACAAAAGCAGGGCAGAGTCAAACCGACAATTCAAAGGGCAGGAATTGCGATTAATGACGATCATCGACTAGAACGAGAAGCAGACACAATCGGTCAGAAAGCTCTGCAAATCAAATCTACTCTCCAGAAAACAAATCATCAAAACGACAATCATCACCCAGTAAAAGTCGTACAAGCTCAAAGTACACAGGTGATTCAGCTGGCAACAAATCCTGTAGGCAACTTTGCCGCGTATGATGCCGCAAATCTCAATGTTATAGCACAAAATACCACAAACAATCCAACCGATGTAGAAGTGTTAAATAGCGGCACTTTGGGGACGATTTCCAATCCTCCCTCTCCTGGTGGCTTTGCTGATCTAACTCAAGGGTATGAGGATATGGGAGGTCTAGACTATCCACCTCATCACACTAGGATACGTTTTGACCTGAATTACGATCTAGCTCAAGGTAACAACTACACCCGGATGCACGCCGTTAACTCATTCCTGGCTCAAGGGAGTAATGTTTCAGCTAACATTTTTTCTGGTCGTCAAAGTTACAATGGAGAGCATACGGATCGTGTAGAATCATTTGCCAAAGGATATGTGAAATTCCAAAGTTGGAGAGTCAAGGCAGGTAATACTTTAGCGAATACCTTGAACAGTACAGATCAAATAGGCAAGAACGGTACAGGTCAATTGTATTACAAGCCCAGTGTTGCTAACACCTTTCCGGCAGCGTTTGTTAACAACGCTGTAGCGATAACTGGAAATGATACTTCGCTATATGATGGGATCAACGAGTTCAAATTCAGGTTTGTCAACCTTGTAGAATATAGAGTACAACCAATCTATGGTCTAAATCTAGCTACCGTCATTAATAGCATTCATAACTCCGTGGACAATCTCTATCAAAATCTGAACCTGCATCCTAATACTAATGGTGTTCCTGGTGGTACACATACGGAAACTATTCCCACTGGCCCCGGTAGTACTCTCCACACAGCTGCCAGCGCATTGGTGAATACATACGCTACCGAGATCCAGGTTGATATGATTTTATGGAACTTTAACCCAGCAGCCATTCTTAGCGGTAGTGATGTGGCAACTGACGCTGTTCCGTGGCAAAGCGCAGTCATACCCCCTGTATCTATCGATCCACCTTTCCCAGAACCGGGTGCCAGTGTCCAGTTCAACTACATTAACATTAACAATAAGAGAGTAACTTCTTGTCCTGGTCCATTCGCCGTCTAAGATAGTAATTTTTTGAGAAATGCAGAGTAATTCCTGGGTTTATGTGACACGCTCCGCTTGTTTTTGTTGTCGCAGGATGTATGCTATCTTTTCGGCAGGTGACAGATGATGAACTTCGGCGGGGATGTCGAAAGGAAATTGATTATTCTCCAGGTAAAGATGAGTAAGATTAGTTAGCTTTTCCATCTCCGTAGGTAATTGTCTCAGCTGATTATAATTGAGTCCAAGCTGTTTGAGGTTGGTTAATTGTCCGATCGCCTGTGGGAGTTGGGTGAGCTGATTATTCATCAGGTTAAACTCTATGAGGTTGGTCAGATGTACAATTTCTTCAGGCAGTTGTGAGAGTTGATTAACACTCAAATCTAAATGCCAGAGGTTAGTCAGGTTGCCAATCTCTGGTGGTATTTGCGTCAACTGATTAGAACCAAGTTCCAGTCGCATCAGGTGGGTAAGTTTTGCGATCGCCCCAGGCAATTGCTGTAAATGATTAGCATTGAGGTAAAGTTCTGTAAGGTTATTCAACTCTAGGATGTCCGTCGGTAGTTCTGCCAGCTGATTAGAGATGAGCTTGAGTTGTTTAAGATGAGTCAGATTGCCAATCTCCGCAGGTAGTTGCTCTAGATGATTATCAGCTAGATTCAGGTGTGTGAGATTGGTAAGTTTTCCAATCTCTGATGAGAGATGGAGTCGGGGATTAGAACTAAGTTCAAGTCGCTTCAGATTAGTCAACTCTAAGACTTCAGAAGGCAGTTGCAAAAATAGATTCTCACTCAGATCAATTTCTCTGAGGTTGATCAGTTGTCCAATTTCTGGAGGCAGATATGATAGCTGATTGTTCCACAAGTAAAGTTGCTTAAGATTAGCGAGTTGTCCGATTTCTGGAGGCAGACATGATAGCTGATTATTGACGACATAAAGTTCTGTCAGGTTAATCAGGTTGCCAATCTCCGGCGGCAGATGAGTAAGCTGATTCTGGTTGAGATAAAGTTCTGTAAGGTTAGTCAGGTGACCAATTTCTGGAGGCAACTCTGTTATTCCCTGATCGCTCAAATCTAGCTCTTCCCACTGCTCCGTATTTGCCTTAACAATAAGTTCTAGCAACTCTTGATTGTCCATTCTTGCCTCCTTTACTGAACCCTAGCCTGACTCGGCTATGCTGCAATTATAAGAAATCATTCTGATACGGAAAACAAAAATAGTCTAATAATCCGTACAAAACCAGTCAAGGAATTAATATTATATTTATTTTTAGATTAATGACAATTCTCCCATCTTCTAATTGCTTTTGTCATAAAAATGACAAAATAGAAAAGATCTTGTAGGGTGGGCAAAAGGAATATTGCCCACCCTACCCTACTATTCGCCTACTCGATCTTCTAAATCTCCAAAATCTGGAACTTGTGGTAAATTCCCCCCACAACAACACCCCCAATCCGGTTGATACCTATCTCGCTCCACCCATTTGTGAAAACTTGAATATTCCCATAAATGAGGACAAGGCACCAAACCATGCTTAACCGGATTATCCCTCTTCTGTCACTTTCCGAGTATTCTAAATAAAAGGATTAAAAGAAAAAACTCTGGAAGGTAAGCAGGGCAATGGATGTGGAATTACAAATCCTGAAACATTTACGTCGAGACGCTCACCCAACA
>NZ_JADEWI010000093.1 GCF_015207705.1 Nostoc sp. LEGE 06077 | reverse complement strand
GGGGAGCAGGGGAGCAGGGGAGAAAGAATATTAACGTTTCATTAGCCAAGGTGAGGGGTCAGTAATCATATTTACCAAACCACCTAAGATCCGATTGTAGATTCCATATAATTCTCTGCCTAATTCAACATCCAAATAATTGCACTTAACAGCAAATTCAATCCATGTTTGTGTTTCTGCTGCCTCTGCTTCAGAGTCATTGAGTTTAGCCACAAAAGCTGCTTCATATCTACGCTTTCTCCAAGCTTCAGCTAGATTTGCACAAACAGAACGTGACGATCGACGGATCTGATCGGTTAATGAATACCGCTCCTCGACAGGAAACTTTTTAGAGAGTTCAAAGATTTTCATGGCTGCATCAAATGCCATTTGATATACTTTCAAGTCTTGATGATTTTTAATTGGTTCTTTTTCCATCTTCATCTACTCCTCTGCTCCCCTGCCCCTCTGCTCCCTGCCTTATCTCAGGTATTAACCAGTTCAGCGATCGCGGCTAGAAAGCTCTGTTCTGAATAGGGTTTGGTCATGTAAGCTTTCGCCCCTAGAGCTAGAGCTAATTGGCGGTGCTTCTGTCCACTACGAGTAGTCAGCATCACCACAGGAATGCCGGACAAACGCTCGTCTTGGCGATGGTGTTCTAAAAACTCAAATCCATTCATACGCGGCATTTCAATGTCACAAATCACTAAATCAACATCACTGTGTTGCACCATTTGAGCGATCGCCTCTCGACCATCGCCTGCTTGCAACACTTGATAATCGGCTTTCTGGAGCGTCTGCACCAAACTTTGCCTTTGGACAACCGAATCTTCCACGACTAACACTGTTAGTCGGTTAGGTTGAGCAACGGCTGTATTGACTTCCATCGGCTGTTGCTGCGGTTGCGTTATAGTTGCGGATTGCTGCGCCTCTAGAGCAAGAACAGGCTCAGGCGCGGGCAATATTGCAAGACTTGATGCCGGGGAAGTCGGCATCATATCTGTCTCCCAAGTTTGCCGAACTAACTCCAACGGGTCAACGATTAGGGTCAGACTACCATTTCCCAACACGCTGTAGCCTTGGATGTAACTAGGTAAAGTCAGGACTCTGCCGAGGGATTTAATTACTAATTCCTGCTCGACTAAAATCTGATCGACTTGCAAACACAGGTATTGATGCTCTGTTTCCAACAGCAGCAGAGGTTCGACGGTGTTCCGTTGTTTGACTGGAAAAGGACTTAGGTTTAAATTGTGGTCTTGGGTGAATAAAGGGTATTTGTAATCCAGCAAATTGGCAAGCGAGCGGATGGGAACTAATTGCTGATTTTGCCCTTCTCCCCACTGCCAGTATTTTTGGCTGCCTTGCCCGTGTAAAGATTGCTGGACTTGAATCTGCTCTGGCTGCGGTAATAAAACCTGGCTAACTCCTTCAGACAGCAAGCCATAAGTAATACCTTGAGATTGACAAACGAGCAAGCGTGCTGTTGTCAAGCTCAAGGGCAATTGCAGCATGAAGGTAGTTCCCTGCCCTGAAAGCGATCGCACCACAATCGAACCTTGTAAAGCTTGCAATTGAGTGCGAACCACATCTAAGCCGATACCACGGCCAGATAACTCACCAACCTGGTTGGCGGTAGAAAAGCCTGGTTCAAATAATAACTCTGCCAGTTGGTCTTCTGAGGCGTAGGCGGCTTGTTCGGGAGTCAGAAGGTGTTTTTCTATAGCTCGCTGACGAATGGATTCCCAGTTAAAGCCTCGACCATCATCCCGTACCTCAATAGTAGTGCGGTTGCCTTGATGATAGGCTTTAATTGTAATTGTTCCGGTTTCTGGTTTACCCTGCTGGCGGCGGATTTCTACTGGTTCAATGCCGTGATCGAAGGCATTACGAATCATGTGCAGCAAGGGATCGTACAACTGCTCAGAAATGGCTTTATCCACCAGTACCTTCGTACCGCCAAGCTTGAGTTCAACAGGCTTATGATAAGTTGCTACCATCTGTTGCAGGAGGCGGGGTAATCGATTCAACACTGTTCCCAGTGGCACCATTCTGGCTTGCAGCAAATCTTCCTGCGCTCCTGAAAGCAGTTGCTTGCGCTTTCCGAGACTGAAGCGAGATTGCTGAACTAAGCCATTAACAGCCTCAATCTGTTCTCCTAATTGCACCATGTCTTCTGTAAGATTTTGCAGGAGAATGTGCAACTCGCTATAGTTATCCATTTCTAAGGCATCAAAATTGGATTGTGCCTCGGTAGCAGAGATAACTCGTGGAGATCCATGTATATGTCGCTGCTTGCGTTCGGGAAGCAGCAGATGTCGATCCGACCAAGTAAAAACTTTACTAAGTTGTTGTTGACAGTACAAAAACTGTAGTAGAGTGTCTTGGGCTGCTTTCTGGATGTGGTTAGATTGCAGGTTTTGTTGGTTTTCGCTGATTAGCAATTCCCCAATTGTATGGCTGAGGCGATCGAGCTGTTCTATCGCTACTCGGATACTGGGAAGTGATGCCGATGACTGAGCCTGAAGGCTTGGTGCTGGTGGTGGAGAGGCTGGCCGATCTGAGTCTGAGTATCGGCAGGATGTCTGTGGATCTCCGATCCAGATTGACTGTAAAATCCGATCTATGGCAGAGGGAGCTACTACCGAATCCTGAGAAATAGGTGCCAGTACCTCCGGTGTTTTCGGTAGGGAGTTATCAGTCCGCTTCGGGAAAAACGACCAAATTGATTCCGCTTCGCTGGCACTGAGGAGAGGGGATGGCTTATTCTCAGTTGTAGACGTTTCTGTGGGTTGGGCAGCGATCGCAACTGGCTGCTCTTGCGGTTCTGGGACAGGAGTAGTTATTCCTGCCCATTCTCGCAATTGTGGAGATATTTCTCCCCCTTGAGTGCGATCGCCTGCAAGTACTGCTACTTGAGCTGCTTTAAAATTTTCTAAAGCCGCCTGAGCGATTTGCAATACTTTGTCTGGATGTGCTTTGAGCGCGTTTAGGGTCGCCTGGGAAATTTCTTCTAATCCAGATAAGCCATAAGATGCTGCTAGTTCGACAAAAAATTCGGCTTGGGAGTTGAGTGTTGTTTGAATTTGTTGCGGATTTTGGCTTTGGATGTCAGTTTCCATCTGTTGCAAATCCTGGAGTACACTCCCGGAAAAGATTGACTCTACGACATCGAAGCCAAGTTCTTCCGAACTGGGAAGCGGAGCCTCACGACCAAAAAAGTCGCCTAGTTTATGTTGGAGTTGGGCAAAGATTGAGGCAGTGCGATCGAGTATTTCTGCCTCATTGCAGGTTAAGCCCATCAAGGCTGCACTCAATGGAGTTCGCAGGCACTCATAAGCATCTAGAAGCAAAGCACCCAATTCTGGATCGATTTCCAGTTCTGGAGCGTATAACGCTTGGAATACATCTTCCAAATGATGGGCAATTGTCTGAATAGTTTCTTGCCCAACACTGGCAGCACTCCCTTTGATAGTATGGGCGCTTCGCATCAAGGCATGAACTTTTTCTATTGTTTTTTCATCAAGCAAACCGATTAGATTCTGCTCAATGGTTTGCAATAACTCTGCCGCTTCCGCAAGAAAAGCCTGCTCTTGATTACTGGGATCGAAGTTCATAACAGTTTTGTGAGATTAGTCAACTTTGAACTGGCTAACGCTGGTTTCCAGTTGTTGTGAAGTCATCCGTAGTTCCTCAAAAGACTCGGAAATGTGAATGGCACTTTCTGAAGTCTTGCGAGCGATCGCCGAAACATCCATCATCGCCTCTGTCAACATCTGAGATTGCTGACTTTGATGGGAAACTGCTTGGGTAATTCCTTGTACTAGTCCACCAATTTCGTTGGTAGCTACCACGATCGCACTCAGGGAATGACGAGTCTCATCGATCAAGTTCGAGCCTTGGACAACTTGACTAATCCCTATTTCCATTGCTTCGGTAACTTCGTTGGTGCCAGCTTGAATTTCTTGCACGAGTCGCTCAATTTCTGTGGTGGCACTAGCCGACTGATAAGCCAGAGAACGAACTTCATCTGCAACCACCGCAAAGCCTTTGCCATACTCTCCGGCACGGGTAGCCTCGATCGCAGCATTGAGTGCCAGCAAATTGGTTTGAGTGGCAAAGTTTTCAATCAGACTCACTACTTTCGAGATTTTCTGAGAAGCTTCACCGAGACGTTTAATCTTCTTGGCTGTTTCCGACACAGTTTCTCGAATTTCCAAAATGCCATCTACGGTTCTTTCCATCAGGGAATCACCAGCTTGGACGGTATTATTAGCTCTTTGCACCGCCTGTCCGACTTTTTGAGCATCAGCAGCGACTATCTGGGTGGAAGTTACCATTATTTGTAATTGTTCCAGAGCGTTTTCGAGCCGTTCTGCCTGCTGTTGAGCTTGGTCAGATAGTTTTACTACTGAGGTAGTGTTATTGCTAGAATTTTCACTTACCTTGCCAGCAGCAATCTGCACTTGTCGCACTAAATCTCGCAAACTTTGGATCGTAGTATTGTAACCATCGGCGATCGTCCCAATTTCATCCTCAGATAGGGGCGCTCGAACGGTCAGATCGCCTCTGAAGGATGGTTCCAAAGCCATGAGAACGCGGATTGCTCCTTGTTGGAGTTTTTCCCGGGCGGTGCGTTCGCGCTCTGCTGCTTCTGCTAGTTGCTGCTCTTGAATACGCACCTGTGTTAGGTAGTCTGCAAGATTGAGGGCAATACCAATCTGGACGCTGGCTTGGTTGAGAACATCCTCCTCGGATTGCTCCCACTGGCGCGATGCGCTATTTTGATAAACTCCCATCAGCCCCCATAGCCGATTTTCTTGAAAAATCGGAGAAATCATGTAGGCTTTAGTTCCCCACATCTCTAACAATTGGATGTGACATTCGTCATGGCCGACACTATATATATTGTCAACCCGCAAACTTTCTTTGCGGACATAACGCCCTCCTTGGTTGTACTGGAGATAGGTATCTCTAACTCTGGCAAGGCTAGTTCCCACAAGCTTAGGCCAATCCCCAGTCACAGACTCAACTACAAATTCTCCAGACCAATCAGGCTCAAAACGATAAACTCCAACTCGATCTACTTTCAGCAGTTGACGAAGTTCGTGGGTGGCAAACTGGATAAATTCCAGAACATTACCATGACTTTGGGCCATCTCTGTTAACCGACTTGGCAGCCGATAGGAAAATCGGGCGTTTGCTACTTCCCGTTCTGCCAGTTTGATCAGTTCCTCATTCTTGCTTAAGGTTTGTTGTAAGTATTGCGATTGTTGAACGGCAACCCCAAACTGCGTGCCGATTTTCGCTACCAAGTTGACTTCATTCTCTTGCCATTGCCGCGGGCCGCTATTTTGGTAAGCTCCTAACAAACCCCAGAGCTTGTTTCCGGCAATAATCGGGGTGATGATATAGGCTCTAATCTGAAATTGCTCGAGAATTTTCAAGTGGCACTGGGCATGACCAGCAGTGTAAACGTCATTAATCACAAACGTCTCGTTGTTGCGATAGCGTCCACCTTGGGTTTGTTGTAGGTGTTCGTCTTCCCATATAGTCCTGATATCGGGGCCAACCAAAGCCACCCATTCACGACTTACGGATTCGGCAATAAACTCCCCACCCCAATCTGGATTGAAGCGATACACTGCGAGACGATCGCATTCCAAATGCGATCGCAATTCTGGTAGGGCATTGCGGAAAATCGTATCTAGCTCTTGAACTTGGCGAATTTTTTCTGACAGCCGTGTTAATGCTCGTTCCCCTTCTGCGGTTCTGGCTAACTCTGCATTCTTATTCTTGAGTTGTTCGATATACTTAACCTGTTGCAAGCCTATACCCATTTGCACAGCTACTTTTCGCAACAGTTGCACATCCTTGGATTTCCACTCGCGAGGGCCAGTATTTTGGTATGCTCCTATAAAGCCCCAGAGTTTGTTTCCAATAAAGATCGGAGCGATCGCGTAAGCCTTAGCCTGGATTTTTTCTAATATCTCTAGGTAGCACTGAACGTGACCGGCAGTGTAGATATCATTGACAACAAAGGTTTCATGATTGCGATAGCGTCCGCCCTGAGTTTCTTGTAAATATTCGTCCATCCAAATCGTTTTGATGTCGGAATCAGCTAAAGACAACCATTTATCTTTTACGGATTCGGCAACAAACTCCACACTCCAGTCGGGATGAAAGTGAAATACTGCTAGGCGATCGCACTGTAGTTGTTTGCGTAAACTTGGCAGCACATTCAGGAAAATTGTGTCCATATCCTGGGCTTGACGGATTTTTTCCACCATCCCTGTCAGCACCTGTTCTTCTTCTGCTGCCCGCGCCAACTCTGCATTCTTCATCTTCAGCTGTTCGATGTACTCAACTTGCTGCACGCTTAACCCCAACTGAATGCCCAATTTGGTCAGCAATCGCACCTCTTCGGAATTCCACTGGCGCGGGCCGCTATTTTGGTAAGCTCCTAACAAACCCCAAAGTTTGTTTCCAGCAAAAATGGGAGCGATGGTGTAGGCTTTAACTTGGAACTGCTCTAACAGGTCGATGTGGCACTGAGCATAACCAACAGTATAGATATCATTGACGGCTAAGGTTTCATTGTTGCGATAGCGTCCGCCTTGGGTTTGCTGTAGGTGTTCGTCTTCCCATACGGTTTTGATATCGGGGCCAACCAGAGGCACCCAGTCACTTCCTACAGATTCAGCAATAAATTCACCACTCCAGTCAGAGTTGAAGCGATATATTGCAAGGCGATCGCATTTGAACAACTGCCGCAATTCTGCCAAAGTAGTGCGGTAAATCGTTTCTAGCTGTTGGGACTGACGCATTCTATCCGCCATTCGTGCGATCGCGTTTTCTACTTCAGCTACTTGGGTCATTTCTAGATTTTTTAACCGTAGCTGTTCGATATATTCAGCTTGCTGGAGAGCAATGCTCAACGGTTCGCCGATCTGCAACAAAGCACCAGTCTCTTCCTCAGTCCATTTCCGAACATCAGAATTCTGATAGGCTGCTAGCAAACCCCAAAGATTACCAGCGCGAAAGATGGGAACAATGATGTATGCTTTGGCTTGAAACTTCTCTAATGCTTCTAAATAGCAAGGTGAAAAACCAGCAGCAGAAATATCGTTGACTTTACGGAAGCGCGTTCCTTTGGCGTACATTCCACCCTGCGTTTCCTTAAGATGGGTATCGGCATCAGGTTTAACAGGGGAGCCATAATCCTTAATATTGCAACGCTCTGAAGATATCAGACCTGTTTTTAAAGTGCTGTCTTGTTCCTGCATCTCCAACAGTGAGGACCAACCAGCAGCCACAGATTCAGCGATAACTTCTCCACTCCAGTCTGGATGAAATTGATAAACGACAACGCGATCGCATTTTAAAAATCGCCGCAACTCTTGAGTTGTAATCCGAAAAAGGGTGCGAATATCCGTTGCTTGCCCAATCTTTTCAATGATGCCGAAAACAGTACGTTCTCGTTCAACAAGTTTGGCTGACTCCTCAGAGCGGTGATAAAGTTGTTGCTGATATTGCACCTGTTGAATAGTAATACTAGACAGAGTTGCAACCTGCACCATTAGGCGAACTTCACTATCTTTCCACTGACGAGACTGAGAATTTTGATAGGCAGCGAGCAAGCCCCACAACTTTTCTCCTTGGAAGATGGCAACAATAATGTATGCTTTGGCTTGATAAGCTTCTAAAATTTTGATATAGCAGTCAGAAAAACCAGCACTATAGATATCATTAGTGACTCGATAAATCTGTCCGCGATGGAAATTTTTGCCTTGGGTATGCTGAATGTAGCTATCTGCACTGTGCGATCGCCCTGTTGTCCCAGCCAATCCCCCTTCGTCTGCAAGGTTCCTAACACTGCAATAGTTAACGTTATTGACAATTGCTGGATTGTTTCGCTGTTCTTCTAATAGAGAAACCCACTCAGATCCAGCAGATTCAGCAATAAATTCCCCACTCCAATCTGGCTGGAAACGATAAATTGCCACGCGATCGCATTTTAGTGACTGTCGCACTTCTTGGGTGGCAACACGAAAGATGGTATCCACATCTTTGGACTGGAGAATTTTATTTGCTACACCGACCAGGATTTGGTCTTTTTCCACTTCTTGTTGCAACGCAGCCTGGATCGCGGCAACTTGCAGTTGCGCTTCTAATTCCTGCTCGATTAATTTTAGTAACTGAATTTCAGCATTCTGCCACTGGCGGGTAGCAGTGCATTGCTGCACTACCAACAAACCCCAAACCCCATCTTTTGCTAAAATCGGCAAGCTCACACAGGCTCTGATCTGAAACCGATCCACGAGCTGCTTTTGGTAAGGAGATAAGCTTGCAGTATGAGTATCTGCGATCACTGCTAATTTTTCTTGTTGATAAACCTTGGCAGAACCCAACCCAAAAGTGACGGCAGGCAGTTTTTCCTTCAGCATTGGGGTAAAACCATCCCTCATCGCCTCCGCAACAACTATCCCCAGCGTCGGATTCGTAAACTCATACAGCACCACGCGATCGGCTTGCAGGGCGCTTTGTATCTCTATGACAGTAGTAGCCAGCAAGGTATCTAGATCGGAAAATTGGCGGATTTTGCTAGCGATCGCCTGTACTTGCTCTACCTCTAATCCATCTCCTCCGTCTTGATACGGCAACACACTTAGCAGTTCTTTTAACTTGCGGATTCTCTCTCGCAACGGCCCTGTTTCCACCCAATCAGCTTGATCCAGTTCAGTTCGCAATTCTTCTAGAGCGGAGGTAATTTGCTGTTTTGCTGGTACATCAACGGTATGCCCGTTATCGGTTTCCTTATAACCGTTGCTGGAATTTGAGCGAGGTTGGCTGGGTGTATGCATTACCATGATCTTTCTTGCTATGAAGGTTGTCGGAGTTAATAAGTAGAATGCAGAGTAAACTTCTTGCAGAAGTCGGGAAAAGGGTAAAGGGATAAGAAAGAGGGGAAAAGGTTAAAGGGAAAAGGGAAAAGGAATGAACAAGTCGCCCACGTTAGCGTAGCGGCACGAAGTGCGGGGCGAGGTTTTTACCTTTTCCCCTTCCCCTTCTTGATAAAAAAAACCCTTTCCCCCAAGAGTGCAAAACTATTTTTGCAAGAGGTCTAGTAGTCTGCCAACCCAAAATTGTTAGGTGAGTGCTGGGAAAAGGTTAAAGGTTAAAGGAGTAAACATTTTTTCCCTTTCCCCCTTGCCCTTTACCCCGCCAAGTTTCCTGGGCGAACTACTAGTGTCAAAGAGGCTGAAGGGCTTGAATCACAACCTGGGTGTCAAGTAACATCAAAGGGCTACCTTGAGAATCCACAAAGTAACCCTGTAAGAATGAGCCTAGTCGGCCAGGTAACATCGATGTCGAAATCTCTAACCGCTCTTGGGGATCGTGAACTTCAATAGTATTGACTTGCTCTACCAACAGCCCGACGGTTTGATTCTGGACTTGAACAAGCATCGCCATGCCAGAGTTACGCACACTTTCCCGCCGACACCAGTGTGTTGCTCCCAACAAAGCTGCTAAATCAAGAATCCAGATCGCTTCTCCCCGCCAATTCATTATGCCTAACAAGAATTCTGCTACCTGCGGTACTGGTAAAATCTCGGTCAGTGCAACCTGAATTACTCCCCGCAAATCAGCTAATGGGAGTAACCCATTTACCTTTCCATTCAACGGAAATCTTAAAAACCTCTGGTTGTTTCCTTGGGAAGAGTTTTCAAGTCGAAATTGGCTATTAATGGGTAGCGAAGAAAAGCGATCGTTGGCCTGTACCATTGCCCTAGTTTCCTTTAGCGAATAAATTTATTAACAGTCTGGAGCAAGGTATTTTCGTCTACAGGTTTGACTAAATAGCCATCAGCGCCACTCATATTGCCCCAAGTTCTATCAACATCTGTGTTTTTAGTTGAGCAAATCACTACCGGGATTCCTTTTGTTGTCGGATCGGCTTTCAACTTGCGGCAGAACTCAAATCCACTTTGGCCTGGCAAAATCAAATCTAGTAGAATCAAGTCAGGTTTTTGTTGTTTCAACCGCAGTTGAGCCTCTTCACCACTACGAACTTCATAAACTGAATATCCTCCTTGCTCTAGGTAACGTGTCATCTTTTCGGATTCTGTGAGGCTATCTTCAACTAAAAGAACTTTTTTCATTTTTTTCCTAACTATTTAATTCAGAATTTGAAAAATAATGGCGACAAATAAATTAACACCAAGCTAGATTTAGAAAGCAATTTCGCATCCACAATCTGTTTTGAAAATGGATGTAGGAGAGCCACTGGTATGACTGTCGCTTCAACCTAAACACTTAAATACTTGTGAAGTACATTGAGTACTTTGTCTTGTTCTACAGGTTTACCCAAAAAGTCAGTTGCTCCTACTAATTTTGCTCGCATCCGATCTACTATTCCATCTTTCCCAGTTAAGATGACAACCGGCACATTTTTGAGACTTGGAGTTTTACGGATTTGAGAACAAATTTCATAGCCATTCACTTTTGGCATCAAAAGATCCAAAAAAATGAAGTCTGGCTTGCTTTTAATTAGGTTTAAAACTGCCGTCAAGGAATCTTGAATGCCAACAAAGCGATAACCTTGATGGGTGAGAATTTCCTCCAAACTGCGACAGATCGTCGGACTATCATCCACACAGGCTACTAAAGGTCTTGAGACATCAATAATTGCTTTACTAGCTGCTGGGGGGGCAACTTGTATAACAGTGTTCTCTTCTTTCTTAAGTGAAGAATTGAAGTTATTAACTGCACTGGACGGACTGACAATTTCTTTACTAGTCGCTGGAGGAGCAACTTGTAAAACAGTGTCTTCTTCTGTCTTTAGTGAAGAATTGGAATTATTAACTGCACTGGACGGGTTGCCAGTTTCTTTACTAATCACAACCTGCCTGAGCTTTGGGGTGGGTGAAAAAGCGATCGCCCCTGTTTTTACCAATGTCATCAATAACCGAGTCAAAGCTAAGACATCTCGACCGCTTTTTTGCCCTAGACCTCGTAAAGTTTTTGTTCCATCAACTAGAGCAATAATCTGTTTAGAGGATGCTTGTCCTTGGAGTAGCTCAATTTGTTGAATAATCGGAAATAAATTGGGCGAGTAAGTTGCCAGTCCTGCATCTCGCCATTCTTGCCAGGCTTGTGTAGCCCGTTTCAAAACTTCCTCTGTTGGTATTACAGCTAGGAGAACCCCAGGAACTTCACCAACAACGGTACTATGTGACAACTGCCCTGCTGGATTGTCGCCATTTCTTTTGGCTTCAATGTACTGCATGATATCAAACAGGACTTCAGCTATTGAGCTTGCAATCAGGCTAACAAGTTGTTGTTGTTCGATTAATTTTTGTTCTCGCAACTTAGCAAGAATGGAATACTCGCGATAATTTTCCTGGGGAGAGACAAGCCCCTCCAGTTGTGTCACATCCAGATTAGAACAGTAGCGCAACAAATGTCGTCGCCATCGCTCATCGGCATTAGAACCGCCAGCCTGCCAAATTAATCGTCCTAAACGAAAATATAGCGTCCAAGTCGGCCCATCCCTTGCTTCAAGATTCAGCCTGCCTGTGAATAATTTAGTTTGAAGTTGCTCGATCAATTGATTCACAATGGATCGACCTCCTTATATATCTTGAGTTTTGCATTTACATTAAAATTGCTCAAAAAATCTAGCTTACTAACTTTATCGTGCGATCGCCAATAACACAGTTCAAAACTTTAATGGCTCTGTCCCAGCTTGTTATCTCCCTTTCCAATCCAAACATTTTTAAAGTTCAAAGCCGAAAGCTCGAACAAAGATTTAAGCTCTTTTTTTAATCAGACAATAAGTTATCTATGTTACTTTTACAACGTTACATATATTGAGACAATTGCTTGTCAATACAGACCTTTAAAAGATGGAAATGTTGAATATTACAAAGCATAGACCAGCTTTAATGCTTATCGATTGCGTACTATGCCTGCTGACGACAAAAGACACAAGCGATCGCCCAATCGCTAGTCTGCAAATACAAAAAATGAGCTTAAATTAAGTTTGTCAAAAAATTGCTTGTTGCCGAATAAAGTATTGGCGATCGCGTTGTTCTAGTATTCCTTGTTTGATTAAGGAGCGCAGAATATCTATCGTTTGTACACGGCTTAAGCCTATCACCTCTTCAATTTCTATCAGAGTAGCTCCTTCAGCTTGCTGAATGTATTGTTGCACTTTAGATTTAACATTATCTGCATTCAACGCAGGCGCTTTCCTAGTCATGGTATTGACGGCAGGACGAAAACCTGTGGCTTTAATTGCAGAACGGGAGATTGACCATTTTGGAACCGTTGCAACTAATTTCTCTTCTTTAGCAGGAGTTGGGGAAACTGGTTGTTCGGGACTGTAATCGCCCCAAACACTGTTATGTAAGATTTCCCGAAAATCTTGCAAGTTTTGGAATAATGCCTGAGCTTTTGCTGCCCGCTGTTGGCGGTATTCTTGCTGGCGTTGCGAGACATCTGTTTTTATTTGCAATATTTCCAATTGCCGCTCTACAATCTCTTGCTGAAATTGCTGCTGTTGTGAGTTCCTGTCGTTGTGAAGGCTGGTAACAAAACTGCTCAATTCTTGATGAAGCACATCTGCTTGCAGCTGCAATTCTTGTTGAGTTAGCTGTTTCCACTGGTTAACTTGTTGACGGCGTTCAGCAGTTATTTGCAATCGCTGCGATCGCTCTTGTTCCCATAAATTCTTGAGAGCCATCAGATGATATCTCCTATTTTGTTAATTAGAAATATTAAATAAGCTGTTACGCATTTAATTTGTATATTTATCTGATGACTGATGACTGTTAACCGAAAACCTGTCAACAGTCATCAGTCAACGACCATCAAGAGTGTTTATATACTTTAGACGCGTATCAGCTTAGGAGCCATAAAGACTCCCTTTCTCTAATATGCTGTTAAGCAGCAGATGGAACAGCAGCCTGAGATGTTAAACCAACTGCCTCGGCATATCTTAAGTAAGTTTCAACTGAAGCAATCACAATCCGAGCTTCTATTGATAGCAGTTCAATACCAACTAAAGAAACACGTACCCAAGCATCAATTACAATTCCTTTGTCCAAGATGCGGTCAATAACTTCAGCCAGACTTGAAGATGAGTTAACTTTTTCAACAGCCATTTTCTTTTTCTCCCACAACTCTAATTATTTATTTCATCTTGCTCTGATTGAGCAGTAGGTAAAACTTACACAATGTGTTTTATTCTTCCTGGGTTTAGTGTTCCCAAAAACATGAGAAAATATAACAAAATAAAAAAATAATAAAAAGTTAACAATATTTTTTTCAGACAAAAATTAAAGAAAAAATCATCTAATCTTGATTTTTTCTGCGAAAGTTTTAAATATTATTTTTTATGAAATTATATGAGAGTATTTTTGAGAAAATGATAGGGTGGTAAAGGTTCGCTCAGTGCCAATTGCCAGTGCGAGCATTGTACCTGCCAGAGGGAAAACTGCTGCGTACTGAGCGTTGAATCGTTGCGCTGTGCCAAAAAGTGGATTTGCCGTACATCTTGCTGTCGAGTTTCACAGATAACATTTGTATATTTTTTGAGAATTAACTGGTTCAAGAGTTCCCACTGTTCGGATTGTTGTGCTTGAAATGCTTGCTGTGTTTGGTAGCGTTGTTTTTTAGCTAATAAATAGGCTTTTCCCCTGGCATCAATAGTGTCAGAATCGTCAAGTAAAGAACAGGGTGTCAATTTTAAAGTGTACTCAACTTTGTCTGCTAGCTGAGTTAGGGCTTCTAGATATTGCTCTTGGTGCTTTTCTAGATGATTCAGCAGTTTTTCTACAGAGGTAAAACCCCTCCCAAAGCGTAGGGGAAGAAGGGGAGTTTGTTGAAAAATTTCTCGAATTACGCGATCGTGGTTTAATACAGCTTGAAGTAAACGCTCATCCGTTGCCTGTATTGCCTCCAGTAAAATTTCCGGCTCTACGATCGCACCTAAACCAGAAGAGTAAACGAGTTCAATATTCCTTTCCATCCCTAAAGGCAGAATAAGTGGTGATGCGGTCGGTACTAGAAGAGCATAAGCGTATATTGACATAAGTAATTAAGTCTGGACAAATAAAGTTAACTAATTAATAATTCCCTCTTGTTGTACCAAAGTTAGGAAGTCCTCCGGGACGCTTCTTTTGACATCAAAGGTGTTTTCGGAAGATAAGTAGCTTCCGCTCTGAACTTCTGTGTTTTTTCAAGTCAGAGACTATTGGTTTGTCTCATTAAATTTGAGGGATAAGAGAACGAACCGCGAAGGACGCAAAGAGCGCGAAGGAAGAAGGAAAGAAGAGAATTTCAAAACTGATTCACCTATCAAAATTAATGGGGCAGAACACTATTGAGATTGATGCTGATTAGCAAGCATTTGGTATGTAACTTGGAAATCATCATTTGTAATCTGAATCAAGGTGGAGTCAGTCAATCCTTGGGCACGGTATCGACGAATTGCGCTCAAAGCAGCTTGATTGCTCAACAAAGCCAAGTCTGCTCCATTCCAACCCTCGGTAACTGTCGCCCAGGTTTCTAAATCGACATCAACCAGGGGACGATCTAGATTGTGAACTTGTAAAATCGCTAATCGGCTGGCTCGATCTGGTAGATCGATTTTTATTTGTAAGTCCAATCTTCCGGCTCTGAGCAAGGCAGGATCGAGCGCTTCTGGACGATTGGTTGCTCCTACTAACAGTACTTTCGGGCATTCATGCAACCCATCCAGTTCGGTGAGTAGTTGACCGACAACGCGATCGCTAACTCCAGAATCACCAGTGAATCGTCCCCGTGCTGGTGCTAGGGTATCAATTTCATCTATAAACACAACGCAAGGAGCTGCTTGCCGAGCTTTGCGAAAGAGTTCTCTGACTGCTTGTTCTGCTGCACCTACCCATCGGCTGAGTAATTCAGGGCCATTCACAGCAATAAAGTTGGCTCTAGCCTGGGAAGCGATCGCTTTTGCCAGTAATGTTTTCCCGGTTCCAGGCGGCCCCCACAACAGAATCCCACGAGGAGGCTTGGCTTTGGTTTGCTCGTATAGTTCGGGATACAGAAGTGCGCCCTCTACAGATTCTTGAAGTTTTTGTTTCACATCATCCAATCCACCAATGTCATCCCAACTGACACTTGGTACTTCAACTGCCACATCCCTGAGAACCGAGGGTTTTATCTCCTTAATTGCTTCGAGAAAATCCTGCTGCATGATAGTCATGTTCTCAGGAACGGGGCTGTTGAGTGAGGGGACTTGACGACGAAGGGCAATGTAGGCTGCTTTTTGACAAAGAGCTTTGATATCGGCACCGACAAAACCGACAGCCAAATCGGCGATCGCTCCTAAATTAATTGAAGTCTCCAAGGGCATAGCACTTGTCAAAATCGTGAGAATTTCCAATCGTCCATTGCGATCGGGAACTCGAAACTGAACTTCGCGATCGAAGCGTCCCGGACGACGCAGTGCCGGATCGAGATAATCGGGACGATTTGTTGCCGCTAATACGAGTACGCCCTCGGTTTTGGCAAACCCATCCATTAACCCCAGCAACTGCGCCACTAGTCTTTTTTCAACTTCACCTTCTACTTGGCTGCGATCTGGGGCAAGGCTGTCAATTTCGTCAATAAATATCAGGCAGGGAGCAGAACGAGTTGCTTTCTCAAAAATACTTCGCAAACGAGCTTCTGCTTCCCCGTAATACTTGCTCATCACCTCTGGGCCATTGATGGCAATGTAGTTTAACTCTAACTCTTCTGCCAAAACACGGGCTGTTAAAGTTTTTCCCGTACCGGGCGGGCCAACGAGCAAAACCCCACGCGGAGGCTCTAACCCTAATTTCACCAATAAATCTGGACGTTTAAGCGGAATTTCAACTAGCTCTCTGATTTCTTGGAGAACATCACCCAAGCCGCCGACATCTTGCCAAGAAGTTTTTGAGTTCGTCCGAGCTGATGGGGGGGTGACATCAGCAGAATCATCCATTGGTGTAGTGCCAACGGTGGAATTGGATCTGGCTCGGCTGGAATTACTTGTTCTCGGAATATTGCCTTGCCGGGGAATACTACTGAGATTATGAGAGCGAATTTGAATAGAAGTTTTTAACTCGCCTTTCTCTACTTTTTCTTCTAAAGCTTTGGCAATTTCTAATAGGTGTTCAAATCCTTTAAATATGTCGTCCATTGATTTTACTTAGAGGTTGTTTGAAAAGTGTTTCGCTGTGATTTTGGGTACTTTTAGATCCTCCCTTACCCCCGTTGTAAAGCTACGGTGTCGAGTTACCCCCCTTAATCCCCCCTTTACAAGGGGGGAAACCGGAAAATCTAGTTCCCTCCCCTTGTAAAGGCTACGGTGTATACACAAGTCCTAAAATCCTTGCCTGGTAAGATGCAAGCCTTAGTAGGCAAGCTTTTGAGCTTATCAAGCTGATTATCAATACTGTCAGCTTATTGATATAGAATTAACGGAAAATCAAGGATTTTAAAAATAATTTTCCGTTCTTTTCCCTCTATTTGATTTTCAACCCGACTTGTGTATACACAGTAGCTTGTAAAGGGGAGGGTTAGGG
>NZ_JADEWI010000016.1 GCF_015207705.1 Nostoc sp. LEGE 06077 | reverse complement strand
GACGATCATTTAATGTTGACTGCTGCTGGATTATGGAACTTCTACTTGATGGCAGCATAAAAATTACATCAAAAACCACAGGGATCAGAATTTCAACGCAACTCTCAGTTATTTCCCAACAACTCTATTATAAAAAAGAGCAAGAATTAGGCATTAAGTATTTAAGCAAAGCTGTAGAATTGCAAAAAGAATTAGGTTTAGATAAGGACTTAGCCACCAGCCTCAACAATTTAGCATTACTCTACAATTCCCAAGGCAGATACAGCGAAGCCGAACCTTTGTACATTCAAGCTTTGGCACTAAGGCGCAAACTCCTGGGTGAAGAACATCCCGATGTCGCGCTTAGCCTCAACAATTTAGCATTACTCTACAAATCCCAAGGCAGATACAGCGAAGCCGAACCTTTGTACATTCAAGCTTTGGCACTGAGGCGTAAACTCCTGGGTGAAGAACATCCCGATGTCGCACTTAGCCTCAACAATTTAGCCGTACTCCACGAATCCCAAGATAGATACAGCGAAGCCGAACCTTTGTTCGTTCAAGCTTTGGCACTGAGGCGCAAACTCCTAGGGGAAGATCATCCTGATGTCGCCACCAGCCTCAACAACCTAGCAAGTTTATACGAATCTCAAGGCAGATACAGTGAAGCTGAACCTCTATACCGCCAAGCCTTGGCATTGAGGCGCAAACTTCTGGGGGAAGATCATCCTGATATCGCCACCAGCCTCAACAACCTAGCTCATCTTTACTATTCTCAAGGAAAATACTGGGAAGCGAGACCTCTATTCCATCAAGCCTTAGCATTGAGGTGCAAACTTCTGGGAGAAAATCATCCTGATGTCGCCAACAGCCTCAACAACCTAGCAAGTTTATACAAATCTCAGGGAAAATATAGCGAAGCTGAACCCTTATTTATCCAAGCTTTAGATATTTGTGAGCGAAAATTAGGGGTAAATCATCCCAATACTGTTACTGTGCGTAAAAATTTAGCATATTTGCGCGATCGCCTAACCTCAGCTTTTCACGTTCCAAACAAGAATATTCTTGTTTCAAATAAGAACGTTCCTGTTTTCAGTGAGAACATTCTTGTTTCAAGTGAGAAACTTCCGGTTCTAAGTGAGAATGTTTCTGTTTCAAGTGAGAACGTTCTTGTTTCAACCTAGAAGTTTCTTGTTCTGAAGTGGAATGATGAGGTTCTGAAAGCGATCGCCCACTCTTTTTACTCAAAGTTTCGTGTTATGAGGCGGAATGATGGAGTTCTGAAGGCGATCGCTATCGTTGAAAAAATCCTCTGTAAACTAACGTGAGTTCGATGACCTCTCCCCAACCCCTCTGTCTTGAAAAGTTTTGCGCCGGGAAACCCGGACGCGCAAACTTTTCGCTCCGACGCGGAGAGGGGCTTAAATATCTTGAAATATCGACGAAAAATAAAGGTTTAGAAGCCTCTCTCCTTGCAGGGGAGAGGTTTGGAGAGGGGTTTTTTTAATTCGTCGAACTCACGTTAAACTATTGTGTCATCTATTCCAGCAATATAATGCGATCGCCTGCTTTGATTGTTCGTATTCATCCGTAAGCTATAAATGTGTAAAGTTGATACAGCAGATAGCCATCAAGCTTTTATATATGCAAAATAGAAATTTGTGGGAACTGCAATTTAAACCTAAAGTTAGTAAATCGATATTTTTCAGCCAGTATGATGGAGCAAAATGATCATCAACAGCGCCGCACCGCTGAACAGGAGTTGGAACAATCTCTCAATCAATTGGAAGGTATGTTAAACGACGAAAATCTGGCTGAGGATGAAGAGACACAGGCTGAGGAAATAACTGATGCCGAATTAGTTGATGAGTTGGGCAATATTGATTTAGCGGCTTTTGAGGATGCCGTTGCTGATATTGAACAATATTTGCAAGAAAAGACAAAGTGATACTTGTCTAGCCAGCTGTTATTTGTCGCCGAGCTTCATACAACATTAAAGCAGCTGAGATCGCCACATTCAATGACTCTACTCCGGGACTCAGGGGAATATTCACTTGTTTATCTGCCATCTTGGCTAAGTCGGCTGATAAACCTGCGCCTTCATTCCCCAATAAAATTAAACTGGGTTTGCGCCAGTCAATTTCCCAATAAGTTAATTTTGCTGTCGGCAAAGTCGCTATTACCTGCATTCCCGCCTGCTGACTTTGTTGGACTGTTGCAGCTAAATCTTCGCTCACTGCCATATTTAAGCGAAACCATTGTCCAGCACTAGCACGTAGCACCTTGGGATTATCTAAATCTACACTATCGTCACTCAACCATAACCCCGTTGCACCCGCCGCCGCTGCTGTACGGATAATTGTGCCTAAATTTCCAGGGTCTTGGATGGTTTCTAAGGCTAAAACAATCCCCGTAAAGGGTAATTGATTTACAGATTCGCTACGTCTGGCTGTGGCGACTACTCCATCTGGTTGTATTGTAGTTGCGATCGCTCCTAAAACTTCCTCACTGACAATTTCGGCGCGATCGCACCGACTACACACTTCTTGCCACAATACGCTGTGATTGGCTTGCCAATCTGGTGTACAACACACCGTTTCTAAGGGATAATTTACCGCACAAGCTTCTTCTAACAAATGCGTCCCTTCTAGCAAAAATAATTCCTGCTTGTGGCGCTCTTTAGTAGAGTGCAGCTTGCGAATTTGCTTAACGAGAGAATTTTGTAAACTAGTTAGCATTGATTAATTATTGGCTAGTAGTGATAAGTTTTGATGTTACTCAGCACTCAGCACTCAGCACTTTTTACTTTGAATGCGGAACCCGGGACTTGAACCCGGAAGCCTTGCGGCACTAGAACCTGAATCTAGCGCGTCTGCCAATTCCGCCAGTTCCGCTGGCATCGATTTTATATCGACAAGTTCCAATTATTACGCAATTGTTTATTTTTGTCAAGTAATAGCCAAATATTCTGTGTCATAGATATTCCACAGCGAAGATTGGGAACTATGATGGGTGGTTAGATTTTGCCCAAACCAAAGTACAGTATCTAGGGAGTATGGCGATCGCAACTGAGCGTAATTTCCCAATTCACCTTAGACTAAACTATGGTTATTTCAGCCCTCAGTTCACTAGCTAAAAAATATATTGATTAATACAAGATGTAGACAAATTAAATCTTTACTGTAGAATCAAAACCAACTTCAACCCTTGAAAACTACGTATTATTTTTGGAGGTAGGCTTATCAATCCTTCTACCAGCTTACCAGATGCCAAGCTTGCACCTCAAGCAGACTCCTCAGTCTTGCAAATTTGGGGCGGGCATCCTTTGCATGGTCATGTAAAAATTAGCGGAGCAAAAAATTCAGCACTGGTAATCATGGCTGGAGCATTGCTTTGTTCTGGAGATTGTCACATCCGTAATGTTCCCTTGTTGGCGGATGTGGAAAAAATGGGACAAGTTTTATCAGCCTTGGGTGTACGCGTCTCACACCAAGGCGACATTTTAGATATTAATGCCAGCAACATTACTACATCTAAAGCTCCCTACGAACTCGTTACTCAACTACGCGCCAGCTTTTTTGCCATTGGTTCCATCCTGGCAAGGCTAGGGGTAGCGCAAATGCCCTTACCTGGGGGCTGTGCAATTGGTGCTAGACCAGTTGATCTGCACGTCCGGGGACTGCAAGCAATGGGAGCCGAAGTGCAGATTGAACATGGCATTTGTAATGCCTATGTTCCCGGTGGTGGCAGATTAAAAGGTGCCAAAATTTATCTCGACACTCCCAGCGTGGGAGCAACGGAAACGTTGATGATGGCCGCCACCCTGGCTGATGGTGAAACCATTATCGAAAATGCTGCCCGTGAGCCAGAAGTTGCTGATTTGGCGAATTTCTGTAACGCAATGGGAGCCAAAATTCATGGTGCTGGTACTAGCATAATTACAATTGTGGGGGTTCCCCAATTGCATTCTGTTGACTACAGCATTATCCCCGATCGCATTGAAACCGGAACCTTTTTGGTAGCTGGTGCGATTACTCGTTCGGAAATCTTACTATCCCCAGTTGTACCAGACCATTTAATTCCCGTGATTGCCAAACTCCGAGAAATCGGTGTACCCATCATTGAGGAAGGCCCAGATTGCTTGCGTCTGCTACCAGCGGAAACGCTCAAGGCCACATATATTGAAACCATGCCCCATCCTGGTTTCCCCACAGATATGCAAGCACCGTTTATGGCATTGCTTACCTTGGCTGAAGGTGACAGCATCATTAACGAATCTGTGTTTGAAAATCGCTTGCGCCATGCTTCTGAGCTAAATCGCTTGGGAGCAGATATTCGCGTTAAAGGTAATGCGGCCTTTGTCCGAGGAGTCCCGATGTTGTCAGGTGCGCCTGTAATCGGTACAGACTTGCGTGCATCAGCAGCCCTAGTCTTAGCCGGACTAGCGGCTGAAGGACAAACTACCTTTCAAGGATTGCACCACCTCGATCGCGGCTATGATCGCCTTGATCTCAAGTTGCTGCAATTGGGAGCTAAAATCAAGCGCGTGCAGGAAGTTGTAACACCAGGGGTGACATCCAATGGCAGTACCCCGCCAGTAACAATTTCAACTTAGTAATTAGGTGGGCAATGCCCACCTAACTTAATCGTTATAATGAGGAGTGTTTGCTTATTTGCCGGCAAAAATATACAAGTTAGCTTGAATTAAGCTGTCTAAATTCTTTTTTTTTATTCAGTCACTTTAAAAAAGGTAAGAAAAAATGCTTAAGCCCATCAAGATGATGACGGAATCATTTGCACCTGCTTTAATGCGTGACTTAATTAAAATAATTAAATTTAAAATAACTCAGTTAGTTAATAATACAGTTAGGTTTTATTGGCAAGTTATGGGGATTTCTCCTAACAGTAATTTGCTAGGATTAACTTATGCCAATGATAAATTCACAGATGGTGCGGGAGCGCAAATTCAAAGAATATATAGTATTTATGCTGCCGCCAGATTTCTTAAGGTGCCATATATTCATTCACCATTAACTAAATTAAACTATCAAGGGTTAGTTGCTCTTGAGCAAAATAATACAAATCAAGATATTGTTAATGAATATAACAAAATATTTAAAATTTCTTCTGATAGAGACTTACCAGTTGATTACAGAACTGAATATATCAAAAATCTGGATTTATTAACTTTTGAACAACTGAGAAGAAAGGCAGTTAAAAGCAAAACTTTCATCTTGGCTAAAGTTTTGCTTCCCTATCAAATTACAGATACTTATCCAGAAACTTTACAGTGTGTAAAGGATATCTCTCCTTTCTCTTTACAGAAATCACCAGTTATTCGCATTGCCATCCATGTGAGAAGAGGAGATTTATTGTTTGTTGCTTCTCACAGAATGCTGTCTAATAAATATTATATTTCCGTAGCTCAAAAAATCAGCGCGATTTTGGATCAACTGAAACTTGATTATGTGTTTGAATTACATACTGAATTGCCTACACAATCTTTTACAGTTACGCCAAATCAACATAGTATGTTAAAAAGTAGTGTTGTTGTTGACCCTAAATCAACTCAGTTGGCAGAATTTGATGTCATACCTAATTTAGAAAAGTTTATTAACGCTGATCCCATAGAGACTATTCAAAGAATGTCATCAGCAAACGTACTTGTAATGAGCCACTCTTCCTTTAGCTACTTATCAGCTATTTTGAATGTAAAAGGAGTGATTATTTACCATAAATTTTGGCATACACCCCTGAAAAATTGGTTAATAACCAACAATTCAGGTGATTTTTCCCAACAGGAATTTATTCAGCAACTCCAAAAAAATTTGGTAGCACCTGAACAAATTTCTAGTTTGGTAGAATGACAATAAGTTATTCTGCAACACCTCATTTTTTCAACTTGCCACATCATGTCTTTTATTAAAACCCCGCTGATTGGTTTAAAAGCTGACTCCTTTCGTCATCCCTTAGATTTAGAATCTACCAAAGCTCTCAAACAGATACCAGGTATTGATTTGATGGTGCGAAATTGGTTGGGGCCAATGGCGGAGCAAGTTTTTTATGTAGAAAATATTGCCTCTAGTGTTTTAGTCAGTGAAAATCAACTGCCTGATTTACATAAATTATTACTAGAAGCTTGCAAAACTTTAGATATTGAGCCACCCCAATTATATGTGCGGCAACATCCGGCTCCTAATGCCTACACTTTTGCGATGCGCGGTAAGCAGCCTTTTGTAGTGTTACATACTTCTTTGATAGATATTCTCACACCAGAAGAAATTCAGGCTGTAATTGCCCATGAATTGGGGCATCTGAAATGCGACCACAGTGTTTACTTAACCCCTGTCAATTTATTAATCTTAGCTGCGGCAATTGTGCCAAATGTCGGGAATTTCCTAGCTCAAGCTATTCAAACACAACTTTTAGAATGGGTACGCTGTGCTGAGTTTACCTGCGATCGCGCCGCTTTGTTAGCTACTCAAAATCCGAAAGTTGTCATGTCTGTGCTGATGAAACTTGCAGGCGGTTCACCCACACTCGCACCCAAACTCAATCTTGATGCTTTTGTTGACCAAGCCCGTGCTTACGATGATATTAGTAAAACAGAATTGGGTGAAATGGTCAAAGCCGCCCGCACAGCCCAATTAAGTCATCCTGTTCCAGTGTTACGCGCCAGAGAAATTGACCGTTGGGCTAGTAGTCAAGAATATCAAACTTTATTGCAAACTCACGAGTCGAAAATTTCTGGTGAACTACCAGTCAAAGGCGGTTGGCGTAACTGGTAAACCAAGATAATATGCGGTAAGTCCTAGGCGATCGCCCTCATGTAAGATATGGGTAAAGTGCCAAAATTATTTCATACCAGGTTTCCCTACGACCAATTTGCGAAAGATTATCTTCAAGAATTATTACAACCATTGGGAAAAGTAGAAACTAGCCGCAAAGTTTCTGCGGAAATCCGCGAGATTGATGTTTATTTCGCACCGATATCTCCAGCAACCACTGATAAAATACAATTAGGTTTATTAGGAAAAATTGCCTATGCACCTGCATTAATTGAACCTTTTAGAAATGCCGCTACAATTGCGGAAATTCGCAGTTGTATGAACAAGTTATTTGATATATTTGCCGAAATTAAGCGTCAGGCTAAAGTTGATAACAATCGAGTCGCCGAATCAGAATTACCCCGATTGTGGATTTTATCACCTACGGCTTCTGAGTCCATATTAGAGGGTTTTAGAACCAGCGGAGACCTAGACAACTGGGAAGTAGGTGTACATTTTCTTGGGAATTATTTAAGAACAGCGATCGTCGCAATTCATCAATTACCACGTATTGAAGAA
This sequence comes from Nostoc sp. LEGE 06077, assembly GCF_015207705.1. GTDB lineage: Bacteria > Cyanobacteriota > Cyanobacteriia > Cyanobacteriales > Nostocaceae > Nostoc_B. The sequence continues at coordinate 109,716 of NZ_JADEWI010000016.1, read as the reverse complement.
ACATTATGGCTGAGAATTTTAGGTAAAGGCAGAGTCCAGCAACAAGCCATAGATGAACTAGAAGCACTGTCACCAGAAAATCCCTTACGTGCTAAAGCCATTGATTTATTATTGAGTTTGAAGATGACCTTAGAACTAAATCAAAATATAGACGCAGAGGACAGAGATTTAATTATGCGCTTATCACCTATTTACGAACAAAAATTAGCAGAAGCTAAACAAGAAGGTCTTCAAGAAGGTATTCACGAAGGTATCCAAGCAGAACGTCGTAAGCAGATAGATAATTTGTTGCGATTCCGGTTTGGTTCTTTAGATACTCAATTAACAGGGATTGTAGAACCTTTATTGGCATTATCCCCAGAAGAATTTACGCCTTTATTACTACAATTATCGCGTGAAGAACTGTTAGATAGATTTCTGTAGAAGATGTGGGAAAATTTTAGGTAATTGAGAAAAAGCTTTTTGGTATGCTAACTTGAGCAGACTTAAAAAAGTAATTTTTCAAATCAAAAACGCTTTTATGGCAGATGTCTCTCAGCCTATTAACCTCTGGGAATATGAACAGTTAGCCAAACAGCATCTCTCACAGATGGCTTTTGATTATTACAGTAGTGGCGCTTGGGATGAAATTACATTACTTGATAACCGTGCGGCTTTTGAACGGATGAAATTGCGTCCGCGGATGCTTGTAGATGTGAGCGATCGCAACTTAACTACTTCTATTTTAGGACAGTCGCTACAACTTCCTTTATTAATTGCACCAATGGCTTTTCAGTGTCTAGCCCATCCACAGGGAGAACTGGCCACAGCCTTAGCAGCCGCTACCGCAGGTGTGGGTATGGTGTTGAGTACAATGGCAACTAAGAGCCTAGAAGAAGTTGCTGCTGTAGGTTACAAACATAATGCTTTGCAATGGTTCCAGCTTTACATCCACAAAGACCGAGGCTTAACGCGGAATCTCGTAGAAAGGGCGTACGCCGCAGGTTATAAAGCTCTGTGCTTGACGGTGGATGCACCGATTTTAGGACGACGAGAGCGAGATTTGCGTAACGAATTTACATTACCATCAGGCTTACATTTGGCGAATATTGTCAATATTTCAGGGTTGAATATTCCCCAAGAACAGGGAGAATCTGGGTTATTTACCTATTTTGCCCAGCAATTAAATCCTGCTGTAACTTGGCGTGACTTGGAATGGTTACAGTCATTATCGCCATTACCTTTGGTGCTTAAAGGTATTTTACGCGGTGATGATGCTGTGCGTGCTGTGGAGTATGGAGCTAAAGCAATTGTAGTTTCTAATCATGGTGGTAGACAACTCGATGGCGCGATCGCATCTTTCGATGCACTGACTGAGATAGTTGCATCTGTCGATAATCAAGCAGAAGTGCTACTAGATGGGGGTATCCGTCGCGGAACAGATATCCTCAAAGCCTTAGCTGTTGGCGCAAAAGCTGTACTCATCGGCCGCCCTGTACTCTGGGGATTAGCTGTCGCTGGACAAGTTGGTGTTTCTCACATTATCTCGCTGTTAGAAGATGAATTAAGTGTGGCAATGGCTTTGAGTGGTTGTACCTCTATAAAAGATATTGACTCTAGTTTAGTGAGTGGAAATTACTTGCATTAACTTGAAAATATATGTTATATTAATAAAGTTGCACCCAAGGGCGGGTGGCGAAATTGGTAGACGCACCACACTCAAAATGTGGCGACCTTGCGGTCATAGGAGTTCGATTCTCCTCCTGCCCATTCTTAATAATTTTTCAAGCTTGTCATACTCAATTATTATTGATATTATCTGTCCTGCTCTGCGGCGCTGCGTTCTCGTGCCAAGCTATCAATTGCATCACCCAAGGCAGTGGTGAGGCTTTTGCGTGTTTGAGCGTGGCTTTCTTGCTCGATTTTCAATGCTTGTAATAGGCGATCGCGTTCTTTAATGGCTGCAATCAATTTTGTCTGCAATTCTTCCACAGCCTGGATTTGAGTGATTTCAGCTTGAATGGCTTCGATTGCTTTACCGTCAGCCAGCGTTGCAGCTTCAATACCTTGGAGTTTGTGAATATTGGCTTTGAGAGATGCGATCGTTTGTTGGAATAAATGCGCGTCTGTCCGGCGCTGTTCTGCTTCTGTATTGTAGAGTTTGCGCCATTTTTCCGCACTTTCCCAAGCTGCGGCTAAATCAACTTTTTGTTCTGCAAGTTGGCGTTTGAGTGCTTGAATTTCTGCTAACCATTGCTGTGTTAAAGATGTACTTTCACTCATTTTTCTAATCTTGATTGTATTTGTATAGTGTCAGTTGTAACTGCACTCTGATTATCTGTCACTCTTAATTTGGATGTGTATCTGCCATCAAACTTGTAGATGGTGAGGGTTAAGTATGGTGGTTACAGTTCTAGCATTGCCAATGCTTGGTGGATTAATCAATTTACCAATCTTCCAATATCAGATTTGCATCTTCACTAATTAGCTCTTCAGGGTATTGAGCCGCCGACTCTATAATCATCTTCGCTTCAGGAGTCCCGATTTCTGCTAATGCGAGGAGAGACTTTCTTGGCACATTGAGCCATTCATCATAAGACCATCGGTATGTCAATGCCTTGGATAATTCAGGAATTGCTCTTTCATCACGCAATACATCTAAAAGTTCAATAACTGATTCATGAAGACCATTATTACTCTCATCATTGAGGATTTGACAAAGTATAGGTGTGTAATCCTTTGATAAGTTACTCCATGCTGCCATCATGATAAACGAAGCCCCAGGATAATCTGGATTTGAAGCATATTTTTCCAACTCCTGAATCACTTCACTAACTGAAGGAGGTGATGTTTCAAATTCTTTTTTCTTTTCATCAGCAATTCTGTCAGTTTCCCTATAATTAGGAGAATCCTTGAATAATTTCAGATATTTTTCAATAGTGTTACTTAGCATTTTATAGCCTATTGATATTAGTGCGATCGCCTCTTGCGTAGGTTGGGTGAAACGTAAACTTCCTGTAGGGTAGTGGAACCCAAAAAATGCTTTGAAGAAAACCGCAAAATTTTTAACTATAAAAATATCTCAATTCCAACCGTCAAATTCACGCTGCAATTATTTTACCTGTTACAGTGTTCTCTCAAAATCTGATGATTTGGTATTACCAAAACGGGATAGGCTTACCTATCCCGTCAACATATCCTATCGCTTAAACTTGAACACTAAGTCTAAGTTCCAGTAGTCCAAGAGTTGATGTACTCAATTTGATCTGGTGTCAAGCTATCGATATAAATGCCAATAGCTTCCAACTTCAACCGGGCAATTTCTTGATCTACCTCGGTAGGAATAGAGTGTAAACCAGGCTCTAATTTACCTTGATTCTTCACCAAATATTCGCAAGCCAATGCTTGGTTTGCAAAACTCATATCCATTACCGCGCTAGGATGTCCTTCGGCTGCTGCGAGGTTGACTAAGCGTCCTTCACCCAAAACAATCACTGATTTACCACTCTTCAGTTTATATTGTTCAGTAAAGGGGCGTACTTGCTTAATTTCTTCAGCTTGACTAGCTAAATATTTCAGGTCAAGTTCGATATCAAAGTGACCAGAGTTACAAACGATCGCACCGTCTTTCATGACATCGAAATGTTCACCGCGAATGACGTGCTTGTTACCAGTCACGGTAATAAACAAATCACCTTGGCTTGCAGCTTCAGCCATTGGTAAAACGCGGAAGCCATCCATTACCGCTTCAATTGCTTTGATGGGGTCAATTTCGGTGACAATGATGTTAGCACCCAAACCACGGGCGCGTAATGCTGTACCTTTACCGCACCAGCCATAACCAGCGACGACAATGGTTTTACCAGCTAAGAGAATATTTGTGGCGCGGATAATCCCATCCAGGGTTGATTGTCCTGTACCGTAGCGATTATCAAAGAAGTGCTTGGTGTCTGCGTCGTTGACGTTCACTGCGGGGAAGGTGAGAACGCCATCTCTGAACATAGCGCGTAACCGGACAATTCCGGTTGTGGTTTCTTCTGTCGTCCCAATCAAATCAGCAATTTGATGTTGACGTTGCTGAACTAGGGTAGCAACCACATCACTACCATCATCAATAATGATGTTAGGACGGTGATCTAAAGCAATCTGGACGTGGCGGTTATAGGTTTCGTTATCTTCGCCTTTGAGTGCAAAGACAGGAATTTCATGATCAAGGACGAGACTAGCAGCTACGTCATCTTGAGTTGATAAGGGGTTACTCGCAATTAAAAGTGCATCTGCACCACCAGCTTTGAGCGCAATGGCTAGATGTGCGGTTTCTGTGGTGATGTGGGCGCAAGCCACAAGGCGAAGCCCAGCAAAAGGTTTTTCTTGAGCAAAGCGATCGCGGATTTGCCGTAAAACTGGCATTTCCCGTCCAGCCCATTCAATGCGCTGTCTTCCCAAGGGAGCGAGGGCGAGGTCTTTAACCTCGTGCTTTAATCGGGGAGATGTTGCGGTCATAAGTTCCTCAAAAACGTAAAAAATGTACGTAAATATCTGTTACGTACTTTATTAGTTTATTGTACGACTAGGATTTTTGGGTTATTTATTGAGGATTTAGAATTGAAAGGCGATCGCTCCTGAGTTTAATTTATCGCCTGTCTAACCAAGCCTGTAAATCAGCCAAACTAGTAAAATCTAACAATGCTTCGCTTAAATCTTCCAGAACGGGCAAAGGTAAACCAGTAATTGAGGAGCGCATTTCCCCAGACAGTTCGCCAAACCGCTTAGTTAGCTGTCGAATAATCAGATTAACTGTTGCTTCCTCACGCCCTTCTTCTTTAATTTCTCGGTAAATTCTTGTTTCCTTGAGTGTAATTCCTAACATAGACTCAACCTCCCTTCTGCTTAATTGTTCAAACTTTAGCAATCCTATTTGATTTTTGAAAAAATCTCAGTAGGGGCGTACGGCCGGCCGTACGCCCCTACCGTTGGGGAACATGAAGTGCGATCGCCTATTACCCTCGTTCAAACATCAAATATGATTTCTATAATTATTGTTTTTATCTCCAAAATTAAGGCTTCAAGTAAGCATCAAATCTGATTTGGATGAAGAAGTTTAGGGATTACCTCCAAATAAATGGTTTAATTTATCTCTGGTAAGAAGATAATCATTGATTCGGCTGAGTTAGCCCCAAAAGTTGATGAAACAAAATGTCATCTATCTAAAGAATTAAAAAATCTTAATGTCATAATTTTCAACATTTAAGCAGAAAACTCAACTTTGGATAGGTACAATTACTAAAGTCAATTTTGGAGCATAGCTAAGGAAGTAAACAAAAATAGATTTCTCTGAAGGAGGTGTTGGAGTGTATTGGCATTTTTTAGCGATTTTTGGTTCAATAACGGTTTCTGTGGTGTCTTTACCACCAGTGACAGCCCAGATTCAGTTGTCACCACTGTTACAAACTCCTAGCAGCCCCAGTAATGACGTTGATAATAGAACTGTTTCTGACTGGATTTATTTAGATGGTCGGCGTTTGTTTCAGATCAGCGCCACAAAAACTAATTTGTCAGAGCGTTTACAAGACATTCAGCGGAATTTAAATCAAATTAGCGAGAATTACTTGCGATCGCCTGAACCAGAAGTCAAGGTAGAGGTGCAGAAAGTTAATGAAATACCTGTTATTCGGGTGAATGGCGAATATTTGATGACTGTCACGGCTGAAGATGCGAAACTCCGACAAGAAGATCCACTGATATCGGCGAATCAAATTGCTGATGCTTTACAACAAGACTTACAACGAGCAAAGCAAGAACGACAAACTCAATCTCTGCTGAATCAAGGTAAAATTGCTGCTGGTGTTGGCCTGGTAATGGTGGTCACAAGTTGGGGGGTATATTATTGGCAGCGTCGTTCACGCAAAGAACCAGCACAATCAGTTCCCTCAATCTCTTCAACGGCGCAACCAATCACTACGCAACTGAATCAACAGCAACATCGTCATTTTCAAGAAGTTAAGAAACGCTTGTTTCAGTTAACCCAAGCAGGAATTTGGGGAGGAGGCAATTTTCTGATTTTGGGTCTATTTCCCTACACACGCCCATTTCAAGTAGCTATTCTCTCTGCTGCTCAAATTCCGATAAAACTTGCTGTTGTGGTGTTGGGAACTTACGTAGCTACCCGGTTTAGCTATGCTTTAATTGATCGCTTCACTACTACACTGATCAGCAGTGGGGCTTTATTAACCACCGATACCTCGGAACGTCTGCGTTTACGCGTCTCTACCTTTTCGGGTGTGACTAAAAGTATTGTCACTATTATCTGGGTAGGAGTGGGGATTTTATTCGCCCTTGTTTCTTTGGGGATAGATATTGTTCCTCTACTTGCAGGTGCAGGTTTAGTTGGTGTGGCTGTATCTTTGGCTTCTCAAAACCTGATTAAAGATGCCATTAACGGCTTCTTGATTATCCTCGAAGACCAGTATGCGTTGGGTGATGTGATTAATGTGGGCAATGTTGGTGGTTTGGTCGAAAATCTCAACTTGCGGATGACACAACTGCGGGATTCGGAAGGACGCTTAATTACAATTCCCAATAGTGAAATTAAAATTGTCGCCAACCTTTCTAGCCGCTGGTCACGCGCCGATTTAACTGTTCCCATCGCCTATGAAGCTGATGTTGACCATGCTTTGAACTTGATCAAAAAAGTCGCTTTAGAAATGGATCAAGATTTGCAATGGAAACATCAAATTATCGAAACTCCCCAAGTTTTGGGTATTGATCATTTTGGCGATCGCGGTTTAATTATCCGTGTTTGGATTAAAACCCAACCTCTCAAACAATGGGATGTCGCCCGCGAATACCGCCGCCGCCTAAAAGTTACCCTCGACCAAGCTGGAATTAATATCCCTGTTCCACAACAAGCAATCTGGGTGAACGATGCACAGCTATTGAATGCACAGATGAATGGAAAAGGAGATGAATCAATGGCCAATAGTCAATAGTAGTGTGAGCAAGATTTTGCCCACCTCTGGGCAATGCAGTACACCTGTACTATAATAGATATAGCGTCCAGAAATCCTAGTGCAGTGCAACTATGATCAAGCATTACATTCTCAACCTCAATCCAACTGCCAAGCACGAATGGGATCGCTGTATTTTACGTGACCCACTGACAGCAAAACGCCCAGATTTCTCCCGATTAATTGCCGAAGCGGTTGGTGCTGATACAGGAAGTTATTTAATCAGCATAAATATTGAAGTACAGGTATTAGAACAAGCCGCTGTACCACAAGCCGAACAACTTTCGCTGTCTTTTCCAGAGGTAGCTGTTCCGTCACAAATGAGAGAAGCGGCATAGGGACACAATAGTAGGGTGTGTTTTATATTGTGTCTGGCAAAACACCAATGCTTTAGACCGCAGAGGAGGAGAGGATAAACCTACCACTGTAATTGAATTGGCCCGCCAAACTTCCGGATCTCTGCAAAAAATTTTCCTTGCGCTCCTCCATCTGGTAGCGTTGCTAAATAAACAGCAGTTTCTGCACCTTCTTCTGCCGTAAATGGCGCATTTTCACCTCCCATATCAGTTTTCATCCACCCAGGAGAATAGGCATTCACGAGAATATTATCATCGTGGAGTTCCTTAGCTATAAGCACGGTTAGTCCGTTTACCCCAACTTTGGAAAGTCTATAGGAAGGAGCTAGTGGGTAGTAGTCGCTGGTAATTGTACTCAGAGATGCCATTTCGGTTGAAACGTTGACAATGCGACCGTAGTTGTTGACTTTCATCAATGGTATTAAAGCTTGAGAAATTCTGAGTACCGCTAGAACATTAGTGTTAAATGTGGCTTGCATCGTTTCTAGCTGAACAGTTAATAAGCTGGCTTCTTCTGACTTGGCTGTAGGATTAATACCAGCATTGTTCACCAAAATATCTACCTTGCCATAGGTTTGTTGTAGCCATTGTGTAAAATCTGCAACGCTAGTATCACTAGCCACATCTAGTAAATGATAATTAACATCAAGCCCTTCACCAGATAACTGCTGCTTGGCGGTAAGACCGTCTGTTTCATTTCGACTGGTTAACACAACATGAATGCCGATTTGCGACAATTTTCGGGAGATAGCATATCCTAAGCCACGATTACTACCTGTAACTACTGCAATCTTTGTTTGATTTGTCATGTTGATAACTTTTAGACAACTGTTAGTTTTACTTTACTGAGATGTTATAAATTAATCAAATTGATTGGAATAATGTGTTTCATCGATGGGATTAATAGATTTATCTGCCTTTGATCTCAACTTGCTGGTTGCTTTTGAGGCACTTTTTGAAGAAAAAAGTGTGACAGCCGCAGCTACAAGGCTGTATTTAGGGCAACCAGCCATGAGTGCGGCTTTAGGAAGATTACGCACACTATTTCAAGATGATTTGTTTATCAGAATCGGCAGAGAAATGCAGCCCACAGCCAAAGCAGTGGCAATTGCACCCGGTATCAAAGCGGCTTTACAACAAATTCGGCAAACATTAGCCGCCAGCCAAACATTTGATGCCACAAATTCTCAAAGCACTTTTACCATTGGCAGTTCAGATTACACCAGCTATGTTGTGATGCCCAAACTTTTGCAAGTTTGTCATCAAATTGCACCAAACATTAATTTTCGCTTGATTGGTTTTGCCAAAGACTCGGTAGGAGAGTTATTAGAAAATCGAGAGATTGATTTAGCCTTGGGTGTGTTTCAAAATCCACCCAGGCAAACGATACAGATGCCATTATTTCCAGAACACTTTGTTGGCATCTGTCGTCGAGGGCATCCCATGATTACTCAAGATGCGATCGCACCAGACAGTTTTGCGAATCTGCTCCATGCTCTGTTTACCATCCGACAAGATGAAGTTGGTGAAATTGACAAAGTTTTGGCTCAGTCCAATCTCCAACGTCGCATTGTTTTGACGACTCCCCATTTACTAGTACTACCAGCAATTATTTCATCTAGTGACTTAGTGGCTGCTGTGCCATCACGGTTAGTAACATCCTTGGCAGATCAAGGTGCAGTAGAAATTTTTGAATTGCCGGTACAAACACAACCGTGGATGATTTCAATGTTGTGGAGCCGACTAACAGATCAAGATCAGGCAAATTCTTGGTTAAGACAGATGCTCAAGAGTATTTGCGAGGAAATTTAAAACACAAAATTCTTGGAGTCGTTCAAAGCGTCAGCAGATACATTACGTAATCTTACCAACTCCAAAGCCACACGTTGACCAGCGGTACCATCTAAGTCAATTAAAACTGAGGTGTCTGTTCCTGCTGTTTGCAACTGCAAGTAACCGCCGGCAATGGCTGTGGCGAAGTTCAAGTTACTTAAATCCAAACTCCGCCAGAGTGCTTGTAAGACAATTTTGTCTGTACCCACGGCAAAGTCTGTAATTGTATCACCGCTATCGGCAAGGCTGGTATAAACAAAGTTATCTGCACCAGCGCCCCCTGTCAGCACATCTGCGCCTCTCAAGCCTGCAATCAGATCATTGATAGCCGTACCCCGGAGATTATTAGGATAAGCCGTGCCATTAATTACAGAGGCTTCATAAGCTCCGATGTCTACCCGACCATTCAAAATACGTCGATAACCCCTACCACGTTGATCAAAAGGTATGCCTTCGGTAGTATTGCCATCTCTGTCTAAGTCTGCAATGTCGGCTGGTATATCGGCGTTATTACCACCGTTAATAGCAGGACTGCCATAAACTAAGGCGTGGGTTTTGACTGCGCCGCCGTTGTCGCGCAACACGGTATCGATGACTTCGGAAATGCTGACTCGCAGTTGTTCACTGGCGTTAAAGCCTGTACTGCCATCACGGTTGCCGATGAGGTTATAGCCGTTGCTGATAAAGTTACCGACAACATCGGGGTTAACTGCATCAGAGATACCATCGTTGTTGCCAGCTATGATGCTGTTTTTGATGGTGGCTGTACCTGTTTCTGCGTTGTATATCCCTGCTCCACGAAAAACTTGATAATATTCTGGTGGGTAATTATCCGTTTTGTAATACACCAGTTGGCCAAAATCGTTATAGTAATAATCAATTTCATAGGTATAAGCAGTGTTGAGTGCGATCGTGCTGTTGCTTACGTTTAAAGTTCCAGAGTTATAAATTCCACCACCTTGACTTCTTGATTGATTTCCGCTGATGGTGCTGTTAACTAGCGTTATAGTGCCAGTCTCAGAGTTATAAACACCAGTTCCTAAGTTGTTGTTGATGGTAGAGTTGAATACTATCCCATTGCCATAGTTGAAGAAGCCGCTATTTAGGTTCTCACTAAGAGTAGAGTTAACTACTGTTACAGTACCATGATTGAGAATGCCGATACTTTGGTTACCACTTATCGTAGAGCTAATTATATTGACAGTCCCATAATTAACAATAGTACCGTCGGCTTCAGAGTTATTAGTGATGGTGCTATTAATAACCGTGAGATTGCCAGATGCAGTATTCCGAATGGCGCTACCATTCTGATTCACTTTCACTTCCTGGTAGATGCTGTAATCTCCTTGATTGGCGCTGATGGTACTGTTGCTCAATATTACATTGCCACTGTTACCGAGACCTGCACTACCATCCGATGAATAATTATCACTGATGATGCTGTTACTTACATTAGCTGTGCCACCACGTATACTAAGACCAGCAACGCTAAACTCATAGTATGAGGAATTATCATTGATGGTGGTGTTATCTATTGTTACTGTGCCATTAGCGGAAAGTCCACCAAGACTTCTTCCACTGTTGTTATTGATAGAGCTATTGGTCACTGTCAAGATACCTGAATGCAACACCCCACCTACCCAAGATGAGTAATTATTATCTATGTGGCTGTTGCTAATAATCAGTGTGCCTGTGCTATCAATCCCAGATGAAGCACCACCAACACGAACTACACTATTAGAGCTAACACTGCTATTTCTAATGGTAAGGTTGCCATTACTGACAATGCCACTAAATCCGTCATACGTCACATTGTAATCAACACTGCTGTCGTTCAATGTCACAGTACCAGTGTTGTATATGCCAGTACCATCATAACTTCCTCTGTTATTGTTGATAGTACTGTTGTTTGCTGTGACAGTACCTGTGGTGTATATACCTGCACCTCTACCAATATCAGGTTTAGGGTAGCTATAGTCCTCGAAGTAGTGGTTGTCATAGTAACCAGCAGAGTTAGCATTGATGGTACTGCTGTTTAAGGTAACGATTCCTCTGTTGTAGATACCGCCGCCATTGCCTGTATAGAAGCCACTGCTAGAATCAACTCTAACTGAATAGTTACCTGTGATGGTGCTGTTGTTGAGGGTTAAAACTCCTGTGTTGGAGTTATAGATACCACCACCGTTATTAACGGTACTGTTTTGACCACCGGAAAAGTTATTGCTAATAGTGACGTTATTCAGCTTTAAATTGCCGGAATTGTAGATGCCGCCACCACCTTTGGTGTCTTTAGCGTAGCCATTAGCTATTTTCAATCCCTCAATTTCAACGGTGATTCCACTGCCAATTTCAAATACACGCGATGTTTTGTTATTTTTAGTTGGATTGTAATTACCACTGATTGTCAGCAAGTTTGAACCTCTGCCATCAATGCTGAGGTCGTCGGTAATAAACAAACTACTACCGCCAAGGCTGATGGTATCGGCGATGTTGTCTGTGAAGAGTCCGCCTGTAAATCTGATTAAGTCTTTGCCGGCTGAGGTATTGGCATTCAGAATTGCTTGCTGTAATGAACCAAGTCCGCTGTTTTTAGTGTTGGTGACGTTAAAGGTAGCCATTTTTGATCTCACTCCTATTTGTTTTAGCTGTGTCAGCAGTATGAGCGAGCTTTTTTACTTGTTAAGTTCGCTAAACACGCAAAATTACCGCACTGTGGGCAACAGTGCTTTTTTTGTCTGGGAATAATTAATCACACTTCTGGAGAGACACCAGTCAAAGTAGTCTGGCGTAGATTGATTGCATAAGTTGAACTGGGGAAAAGTAAATAAGAATTAGGGCATGAAAGTTACCGAAAATTTTGGTTTTTACCGTTAAATACCAAAATTTCCTGTAGCAATCGTTTTTTTTGGGAGTTGCCAAGCACAGTTACGAGAGTAAAGAGGCAGAAAATACTTCTTTAACTCTTTTGGGATTCAGAAAATTTACTTAACCCAATTAATTTAGGTGATGATTAGAATTTTACTAATCCTCTTTTGAGAGAATATTAAGTAAGATTACGTAATTGGTTTGGGGAGCGATCGCCTTCTCTGATCTGCGTGTAAATTTAAGTCTGCAAATCGGGTTTTTTGTGGCAATTTTAGTACGTTTTTACTATAATAGATATATCAAGTAAAGTATCAAAAAAGCAATCTTTTCGCTACTCCTAGAAGAAGTTTGACAGCAGAGAATGGAAGTATTTCCTAATACTTCTGATATCTCTTTTGCTATGTGATGAATTGAGATTTTCAGAGGAAGATTATTTAATGATGCAAATGAGTCATTATCCATCTGCGATCGCTCAGGCTGCTCAACGTGTAAATGAACTAGACTCGCAGTTGATGGCTGTACAGCAGCAAATTAACCGCTTTGAAGGGAATGCAGATCGGGCGGCGGCTTTTGATGTGGATTTGAAAAATGATGCTCAACGCAAGGCGCGGCGCTTTGAGGTGCTGTTGCTGAATCACGAATATCAAAAGGCGGTGGATACCCAAATTCAACTAACTGTAGAAAAAGCCAATGCGATCGCCCATTTAGAATATCTGCGTAACCAGTTTAGTGTATCTAAGTTAGAAGCGAGATTAGCGATCGCGCAACAACTGACTGATTATGAATCGCGGGAATTAGTCGGTTTGTAGTTTATAAGTAGAGACTTTGCAATACAAAGTCTCTACTCAAAGCAAGTAAAATTTATGTAGCTTGATTAGATTCAGGTAAGCTAGAACGCGCATTCAATGACAGCATGATGCGGGAAATACCCGTAACTATAATGCTAGAACCTAATAATGTGCCGAGTAGCCAAGGTGCGTTGCTAGGAAACTGAAACCAAATAAGTGCGCCTAAAAATAAGGTAATAATGCCATTACCTAATACCCATGTCCAGTTTTGTTGGGGACGTAAGCGGAATGCTAAAATTAACTCGAATGTACCTTCTGTTAGCAAAAAGCTACCAAGTAACAAGGTGAGTGTGAGAATGCCAGTTCGAGGATAAACTAATAGCATTACACCTGTAGCGATATAAAGTCCGCTTAAGAGAATTTTCCACACAAAACCTCCTTCGCGGCGGGTATGAGTAGCATAAACAAGCTTGGCAAACCCCGCAGACATCAGAATTAGCGCCACCCAACTTTCAGCAAATATGGTGGTAATCACAGGTAAGGCGATCGCTACAATCCCTAAAATAATCAAAAGAGCGCCAATTACAATTGAAGTATTGACTTGCTTGTTAATATCACTGGAATTGTTGATATTAGTAGTAATATCGTTTGTCATACAAAATTTTTCCTTAATCTTGAGCAAACTCTAAGATTAGGTTAAAAATTTTTTCTCAGGCTAGACAGAGCCTTAAGGTAGACACATTGGTAGTAAATTAATTTCCTGAACTCAACAGTTGAGCAATTTGCTGATTAATAGTTGCGATATCAAAACGCTGACTGGCAATATTTCTGGCATTGTTAGCGATAGTTGCAGTTATTTCTATTTCCTCACGACAGGTGTTAATTACTTTGGCTAGTTCTTTAGAATCACCGGGTGTGGTTAAAAAACCATTTACCCCATGTTCGACTAATTCCATAGCGCCGCCTGCTTTCGCTGCAATTACAGGTGTACCGCATAACATTGCCTCAACAATTACTCTACCAAAGGGTTCTGGTGCGGTGGAGGTATGAGTAACTATATTACAAGCTGACATTAATTGCGGGATATCAGCACGAAATCCTAAAAATTTAACGCGATTTTCTAGTCCTAGCGTTTTAACTTGTTGGTGTAATTCTTGGGCATAATTTTGTTCGCCAAATAAGGCATCACCAACTAAAATTGCTGTGACTTGAGGAGGACATTTTGCTAATGCTGCAATTAAGATATGTTGTCCTTTCCACGGTGCAATGCGGCTGAAATGTCCGATAACAAATTTGCTTTCTAAATCTAATTCTTGTTGGATTTGTTTAATTTCAGCTTCAGGAATTTGATAGTTTTTACTGGCAAAACCGTTATAGACAATTGCGGTTATTTCTGCCTTACCTCCAGCTTGGGTAAATGCTGTTTGACTAGCCTGAGAATTAGCAATGACTAATGATGCGAAAGTATTAGCTAAGGTAACAGCAACACGCAAGTTAATTGGGCTAAAGTGTTCTAAAGAAAGAATATCGTGTAAATGATAAACTAAGGGACGGCGAGATAAAACACTGGCTAATGCGCCAATAACTAATGCTTTTTGGGTGTTAGCATAAATTAAATCGTATTTTTTAGCTATTTTGACAACTTTAATTAATAAAGGTATTAGTTGTTGAAAACTTGCTAATGCTTGGAATAAATTACTTTGCTTTTTAACTTGAATTGGTTTTGTTGTTAATACTTCAACTGGGATTTGATTCTGCTGGAGTAAGGTTTTAAAATCACCATCTGCAAATAAACCAACTAAAGAGCGATCGCGGTATGGTTTAGCAATATCAATTAAACAAAGTTCTGCTCCACCAGGTTTACCACTTTGGTCTAAAAATAGAATTTTCATATAATATTTACGTTTGATAAAATTGCAATTTTAATTTAAAATAACATTTCGGACTTTTTGAGCGATTAAAGACCAATCATAGTGAGTTATGGCATACTCACGGCAAGCTTGACGGGAAGGAATTTGAATTTGTCCTAAAAGTATATTTTCTAACTTTTCGGCAATAGCTAAAACTTCAGTTGAGCTAGTAATTAACTCTGGAGAAAATTGAGTTAGAATTTCTGGCATTCCCCCAACTGGAGTACATATAACTGGTGTACCACAAGCTAAAGATTCAACTACAGCTAAACCAAATCCTTCAAAAGATTGGCTAGGCATAACTGTTAAATTAGCAGCTTGGTAAGCTATAGGTAATTGCTCATCTGGTAAGAAACCTAAAAACTTAACTGTATTTTCTAAGTCTAATTCTTTAACTTGCTGTTGGAGTGAGTCTTGCATATAACCACGACCAGCAATTGCTAACCAAACATCAGGAATTTTAGGTTTGATGATTGCTAAAGCTTGTAATAACTTGTCAATACCCATCCGATAAACTAAGCGGCGAGAAGTAAATAATATTGGACGATTATCTGGCCAGCCTAATTTTTTTCGTGCTTCTTGTGGTGATAAAGTTGGCTGAAATCTATGGATATTCACACCACCAGGAATGATGTGAATCTTTTCCCAAGGTACTTGATATTGCTGATGTAAAATATTGCCAAAGGCTTTGCTTAAAACAATAAAGCGATCGCAGCGATTATAAGTATTTTTTTCGATTAACCAACGCTTGATAATAATACTTAATTTATTAGTAGCTACTTCTTGCTCACTTTCCGATGCCCAAGGCCCATGAAAGTTAAATGTGATAGGGATATTTGGTGGTAAAATATCCATAATCGGAAAGCTATATAATGCAAAATGCAAGTTAATTGCATCGGGTTTTTTAATTTTTCTGTGCTGAAATTTACTACGGATAGACCAAAGTCTTTGCCAAATTGCAGTATCAGGATTGGCTAAGTTAGTTAACTGAATTGGCGAATTTAAATCACTTTCTGGTAAACCAACTCCACATAATTCTATTTGGTCTTGACGTTCTGCTAATTGATGAGTTAGTTCATAAATATATCTTTCTAATCCTCCTGGTGTTTTCGGAAACCAACCTAAACCCAGTGTCAGTATAGATGCAGATTTATTCTGAAAATTTTCGTTTTTATATTCCACTGACCTCTCTCCTATGATTTTTTGAGTGTGTGTATTGTTACATCTTGCAC
This sequence comes from Nostoc sp. LEGE 06077, assembly GCF_015207705.1. Lineage (GTDB taxonomy): Bacteria > Cyanobacteriota > Cyanobacteriia > Cyanobacteriales > Nostocaceae > Nostoc_B. The sequence continues at coordinate 93,746 of NZ_JADEWI010000016.1, read as the reverse complement.
CAGCAATTAAAGTCGGGTGGATAATGCTAAAAATTTGCTTCCTACCTGATTTTGATGTTGTTGACATTGCTTAACATCTAATTATTAAGAATGTCGCAAGATGTCAGTGTTTTTACTATCACCCTCAGATCAAATACTTTTTAAATTTTGCAGTAGATTAATTGGACTAATACTTATATCCTGTGATTTTTACAAAAATCAGCACTCTTTGTGTCTTACTATGTGCAGATTTTGATTCTAGATATCTAACTACTAAAATTTTAAAAGCGAACCATCAAAGAAAAGATATTTTTGCAGAGGACACTAATTTATAAACTATTTAGATGCTGGTGTCAACCAGAATTTTGTTGTTTAAATTACATCATTTTTTCTCCAAAATTTTTCCAAAGTAATAAAAAATATTGATTTTGAGTATAATTGTCGATGCGGTGTATTCAGGTTTACTTTTTTCAGCTATTTATCCGTAAATCTTGATACAAATATAAAGATTATTCTGGGAATGACTAACAGGTAATTGAAAAAACTGTGTGTTTTTCATGAATTTTAGGTAAATATCAATTTTAAAATCCCCAGTGTTTGTTATCTATGTAATATGTCCTGTAAAAATTAAGCTTAATTGTTGAAAATTCCAACAGGCGGACTGATATCGGGTGACACTACGCATAACATCTCACCATAGACAGTAGTCAATTATTCATCTGCAATACAACAGGGTGCAATTATTTGTGTTGATTAGATGGGTCAGCGCAAAACTAACTATCGCCAGTTAATTTTTAAGCAAAACTATTTTGCTAGTGGATTTTTCATGTTTGTCTAGATGCAAGCATCCTAAATAATTTTAATTAAAAATATAGATTATGCCAATAAATAGACAGATGCGGTTTAGACAAATTTATCGACAACTTAATCAATACATCCAAAAAATATTTAAATCAGGAAATAAGCGAAAATTAAAACCAATTTATTTTATGTTACTGGGGATAACTGTAATATTTATTGCTTTTACCCTGGATATAACATCTGAAACAAGCGTTATAGGTGTAGCTGCAAGTACTTATAAAACATCTTGGATAGGAAATACTTTTGGCGGTGGCGATAAGTGGGTACAAAATAATATTGAAGCAATGTATGTTGCTCCTAATGGCACAGTTTATACTAATAGTCATTGGGATGAAGCTGGTAGAGAAGCTGGTATATATAAAGATGGTAATGTAATTGGGATTGTAGAAGATACTCACGGTTGGAGTCGTAGTGGTGGTAAGGCGGTAACAGCTAATAATAAGTACATTTATATTGCCTTAGCACAAGGATCAATTGGTAAAACAGATCAAGATTATCCCCTAGAAGGAACGACTTGGTATACTATCCGACGCTATAACTTAGCGGGAAACCCAGCACCTTTTAACGGAGGAAGGGGTTGGGATAAAAGTATGTTGATTGTCAGTAATAAAAGTGAAGTTACTGGATTAGCAACTGGAGGAAATGAGTTATATGTGAGTGATTCAGCAACTAATAAAATTCGCGTCTACAATAGCGAAACTATGCAGGAACTACGTAGTTTTAGTGTAGTTAATCCAGGGGCGATCGCTATCGATAAACAAGCAAATATCTGGATTCTGCAAAATCAAAACCAGATTTTGCGTTATTCCCCCACAGGTAAGCAGTTACCGCAACAAATTACTAATATTCCTCAACCAACTGCGATCGCAATTGATCATCAAGATAGACTTTTAGTTGCAGACAACAGCCAGCGTCAGCAAGTATTAATTTACAACATCAAAAATCAGCCTGTGCAGGTGGGGACTTTTGGGACGAAAGGCGGCGTTTATGCTGGGACTTCTGGAGAAGTGCAACCATTGAAATTATATGGAATTACCGGAATTGGTGCAGATACCGCCGGGAATATCTATGTCAATAGCAATGGTTTTAACAAATCCGGTACAGACTTACGCAAGTTTTCTGCATCGGGAAAACCAATATGGCAATTACACGGATTATTATTTGTGGATAATGCTGATGTAGATCCGCAAACCGATGGTTTAGAAGTCTTCACCAAGCAAGAACACTTCTTGATGGACTACAACCAGCCATCAGGTAAGCAATGGACTTATAAAGCTTACACCTTAAATCCCTTCAAATATCCCCAAGATCCGCGTTTACATACTTCCCCAGATGCTACCTTTGTTCGCCGCATTCAAGGTAAGCGGTTTTTGTTCATGACAAATATGTATGCCAGCTTTATGCAAATTTACCGTTTTGACTCAGCTAAGGATGGTAAGATTGCGATTCCGGCGGGGATGTTTGTTGGTACAAATGGCGGTGGGGAAAAATCAGTCAGCGGAAATTGGCCGCCCTATCAACCAAATAAAGGAGAATGGATTTGGCGCGATCGCAACGGTAACGGTAAATTTGATCAAGGTGAATATGATCAAAGCGAAGACTATCCCTACTTAGGTGGTTGGTGGGTAGACAATAAAGGTGATATTTGGAAAACTTTGCGGACTCAAGATGGAATTGGGATTCGCCATTACCCCCTCCAAGGATTAGATCAACACGGTAATCCTATCTACAGCTATAGTTCGATGCAGAAGCAGAAAACTCCTAGCATAATTACCGATGTCCGCCGCATCGAATACTTCCCCGAAACCGATACGATGTATTTATCCGGCTTCACGGTTGATCATCCGGCGGTTGGTGATGATAGCGGAGTTGTCGGTTCTGAAATTATCCGCTTTGACAATTGGCGTAAAGGTAATAATCCCACACTCCGTTGGCGCGTTGTCATCCCCCACGACACCACAGGTAAACGCGAAGTTTCCACCGCTGCGATGAGTGTTGCTGGTGATTATGTATTTGCCGTGAAAATGAAAACCGCAGAGGTTTACGTTTACAATGCCAAAACAGGCGCTACTGTCAAAACATTAAAACCAGGCGCAGAAGTTGCAGGTGAAAGTGGTTGGATTGATATACCCCAAGGTATCCGTGCTTTTCGACGTTCTAATGGTGAATATGTGGTATTTGTCGAAGAAGATTGGAAAGGTAAAGTAATTATGTATCGCTTCAACAGTTAAACTTTTAATCTGCTATTTTGTACTATTCTCAATAACTGTAGGGTGGGCAATATCCACAACGTAAAAATTGGATTTTAACGAACTTTTTCGCATTGCCCACATGAGTTCAATTGTAATAAAGTAGCAATGACAACTAATTAACTGACTTGATATATAGGAATCATATTTGATTTGGAGAAAAATTTCAGTACACCTCTGTTACTTCTTTTCCTGTTCCCTATTTCCTACATATACAAGTAATTTCAATAATCAAGTCGGATTCCTCTATAAGTCATCCATACCGCCAAAAATATTTTTTTATAACCCCGATCATTTTTATGAGTCGGGGTTGTCTATGTTGATAAATGATTTCGTGAATTGTCGTATCTTGATACTAAAAAATTCAGGCTTATTAATACTATGGCTTGCTTTACATTGATAGTGATTTTTTCATCAAATAAATAAATATTGTTATTCCATCTAAGCGATAAGTGAATTATCATACTAAATACATTTTACTGTAATCACCAAATAAACTTTATGTACAGATGTAAAAAACAAGCTGAAATCTGAGAAATAAAAAGTAAATAGATATAGTCATTATTTAAGTTTGTTATCTTGACAGATTGGCAAAAACTCAACCTATTAATATTTGAATACATCTATTCACACCCTTATTCTTTGATTAAATATATATGCAAATCAAAACTTATTTACAACAATTACAAAAACTAATTCCCAGCATTTGGTTAGAGCGAATACAAGATATCCATTCTAGTTTCATAGTACGCTGGATTTTGCTTAGAGGTAGCCAGCCATTAACATTTAGTCAAAAATCTGCTATTGTATTTTCTCCTCACCAAGATGATGAAACATTTGGTTGTGGAGGCATGATTGCTTGTAAATGTGAGCAAGGTATTCCAGTAATAGTGGTGTTTCTGACCAATGGTCAAGGTTCAGGAAATATAGATACAGAATCAAGAAACAAAATTATTCAAACTCGCAGACAAGAAGCAATTAAAGCCTTAAATATATTAGGGGTAGAAACTTCATTAATTCATTTTTTAGAGAAAGCAGATGGAGGATTACAAGATTTAAAGATAGCAGAAAAACAAGAGGCGATCGCCCAAATATCTGAACTCCTCAAACATTATCAGCCAGAGGAAATTTACGTACCCCATCAAAAAGACTGTCACCGAGATCATGAGGCGACATATCCTTTAGTGAAAGCAGCAATTAAGCAAGCAGATATCAAAGTTGAGCTATTCCAGTATCCTATTTGGTTATTTTGGAGAGCGCCATTATTTATTATGCTCAAATTATCAGATATAGCCGCAGCTTACAGTTTTTCTATTATCTCAGTGCAGGATAAGAAAAATCAGGCGATCGCAGCCTATACTTCTCAGCTTGCAAGTCTACCTCATGGTTTTGTCAATCGCTTCTTGGGTGCTTATGAAATATTTTTTAAAGTTGAATCTTAATTATTGTCTACCTCCTACTATCAATAAAATCTATAGAGAAAAAATTCTATGAAAATATTACATATTACAAATCATGTCGAAAAAATTGGTAATGGAATTGTTAATGTAGCCGTAGACTTAGCCTGTCTGCAATCTCAAGATGGTCATGATGTGGCTGTTGCTTCTGCTGGTGGCGAATTTGAAACATTACTAGCACGTCATAACATCAAACACTGCCAATTAGATCAATCTAGACAACCACTCAATCTCCTCAAAGCTGCTTGGCGTTTTAGCGAGATTGTCCAGCAGTTTCAACCAGATATTGTCCATGCACACATGATGACAGGTGTCGTCCTGGCAGGTATTCTCCGCCAAGCATACCAGTATCATTTAGTATCTACCGTTCACAACGAATTTCAACGCAGTGCTGTCTTAATGGGATTGGCAGATCGAGTCATCGCCGTTAGCCAAGCAGTATCCGATTCAATGGTAAAGCGTGGTATACCTGAGAATAAATTACGCTTAGTTGCCAACGGCACATTAGGTAGTCCTCGTCATCCCAACATTCAAGATTACCAACCTTTACCCTTACATCGCCCAGCCATTACCACCGTTGCCGGGATGTATACTCGTAAAGGCATTGCAGAGTTAATCGCAGCATTTACAAAAATTGCCCCCAAATTTCCCGAAGCACACTTATATTTAGTAGGAAACGGCCCAGATCGTTCTATTTTTGAAGTAATAGTAGAAAATATACCCTGCGCCAAATTACGTCAACGAATTCATTTTGAAGGTTTTCAGCCAGAACCTCAACGTTATATGCTGGCAACTGATATTTTTGTCCTGGCTTCTTACTGTGAATCTTTTGGTTTAGTGCTAACAGAAGCGCGTGAAGCTGGTTGTGCTATTGTTGCCAGCGATGTAGACGGCATTCCCGAAACATTAGATAATCGCCAAGCTGGTATTTTAGTACCACCAAAAGATAGTCAATCTTTAGCCAATGTTTTAACGCAATTACTTGGTGATCCTGTACAACTCCAATATTGGCAAAACCGCGCCAAACAAAATTTAGACCGGTTCAAAGCCGTACGAGTGCATGAGGAAACAATGAATGTGTACCGGGAATTAGTCAAAAACTACAGCGTCCGTACAGTTATGGATACTCAAGAAGTCTTACTCATGAAAACTCCCACCGCCCCAATGCGTTGAATTAACTGGGAAGTTCTGGTTATGTTGCGATCGCCATACAGTTGGGGCTAATTTTGTGGAGACTCATCAAGTTTTAGCGTAATTTGTATGGCTGCGGTACTGCTGAGTCTAAAGTCTAATTCAAAATTATAGCGATTCACCTTCTTTGAAACGAAAAACCACAACGCCGCGTTTTCCCCTAACCCAACCCTCTTCAACTTTCAAACAGTAGTCTTGATATGCTGACTCTTGCAACCAACCCTTGCAGGTTTCAATATCTACAACAGATCCGTCAGGCAGCAAGCAACTCACTTGATATCTCTCCCCAACAATATCAAATAAATCGTTCCAAGCGTCGATCCATCGCTCTTCAAGTTCACTATTTGCGCTGTCCAACCTATTAATTATCTTTAAATCTATCTCTAGCATAACTTTATACCAACTTAATGTGAAGCTGCACTAAATGAAACTCTAGATTCTTGGCATTCTTGGCGGTTCGTTTCTTAAGATTCTGTGCCTCTTCATACAGAATTGGCATGAGTTAGTATCCTCTTTGACAAGTTATGATTTCATCCTTGAAGCTCTTTTTCGTCAAGCTTTCAAGCTTTATGCAGGCTCATAAAGAATTGGTATGACATCAATCAGATTGTGCATAAGAAACAAGAGAATTTTCCGTAACTCTTTGCGCGGCAGTTGCTTCAAGTCGGCAAAACCGCGCAACCCACTCACTCCTTTGCGTGAGATAATTTAACCCTGTTGGTGTTGATACAAGAGCGGAAATTTATGGAGTACGACTTCAAAGCATTGGCGGAACTTTACAAAAACGCACTCCTAAATGACGTACTCCCATTTTGGGAAAAGCACTCTTTAGACTTGGAACAAGGCGGTTACTTTACCTGCTTAAATCGAGAAGGCCAAGTTTACGATACCGACAAATTTATCTGGTTGCAAAACCGCCAAGTCTGGACTTTTTCGATGCTGTGCAACCAGTTGGAAAAACGCGAAAAATGGCTCGAAATTGCCAGAAATGGCGCTAAATTTCTTTCTCGACATGGCAGAGATGCCGAAGGAAATTGGTATTTTGCCCTAACCCGTGAAGGTCAACCCCTAGTACAGCCTTATAATATTTTTTCTGATTGCTTTGCCGCAATGGCATTTAGCCAATATGCCTTAGCTTCTGGTGAAGAATGGGCGCAAGATGTGGCAATGCAAGCTTACAACAATGTATTACGTCGCCAAGATAATCCCAAAGGTAAATATACTAAAACTTATCCCGGCACACGCCCAATGAAAGCCTTGGCTGTGCCGATGATTTTAGCTAATCTGACTCTGGAAATGGAATGGTTACTCCCCAGTGAAACTTTAGAAAGTGTTTTGGCGAAAACGGTTCAGGAAGTGATGAGTGATTTCCTTGACCAAGAACGGGGATTAATGTATGAAAATGTCGCCCCCGATTGTTCCCACATCAATTGTTTTGAGGGACGGTTGATTAACCCTGGTCATGGTATTGAGGCGATGTGGTTTATTATGGACATCGCCCGCCGGAAAAATGATAGTCAAACAATTAACCAAGCTGTTGATGTGGTACTGAATATCTTGAATTTTGCTTGGGATGAAGAATACGGTGGTTTGTATTACTTTATGGATGCCGATGGACATCCGCCACAGCAATTGGAATGGGATCAAAAGTTGTGGTGGGTACATCTTGAATCTTTGGTTGCATTAGCAATGGGTTATCGTCTGACAAAACGTGCAGCCTGTTGGGAATGGTATGAAAAAATGCACGATTACGCCTGGAAGCACTTTGCAGATCCCGAATATGGGGAGTGGTTCGGCTACCTGAATCGGCGTGGAGAAGTATTATTAAATCTCAAAGGCGGGAAATGGAAGGGATGTTTTCATGTACCCCGCGCTTTATACCTATGTTGGCAGCAATTTGCGGCTTTGAGTTCTGAGTCTGTTTAATCTGAGCTAGGGTACAAGTAACACTAAAATTAGTGATTGGTCATGAGTGTTGTAACAACCAAGCGATTTACTATTGATGAGTATCATCGGCTGATTGAATTGGGGTTTTTGCAGGAGAACGAACACATTGAATTAATTCGCGGAGAATTAATCCAAATTGTAGCCAAGGGAACGCCCCATACAGTTTGCAGTTCTATTTTATGTCGGCAACTGGATCGATTGCTAGGCGATCGCGCAGTTATTCGTGGCCAAGATCCAATTACTTTACCAAATCAAAGTGAACCAGAACCAGATGTAGCGATCGCCCGCGGAATCGATGAAGATTATCTCAGTCATCATCCCTATCCCGAAGATATTTTCTTGGTGATTGAAATCTCAGACACAACCTTAGATTACGACCAAACCACAAAACTAGAAATCTACGCAGAAGCTGGAATTTCTCATTATTGGATTGTTAATTTAAATGCGCGTCAGCTTGAGCGTTACAATCAACCCTATCAAAATGCTCAAGGTAAATTTAACTACCTCAGCAAGCAGATTTCTTTGGCACATCAGTCCGTCGCCATTCCTGGGTTTGAAGATGTTGTCTTGGACTTGAATCGGATTTTTCCTAATGTTGTCAGTGAATAGCAAAAACCCCGGCGAAACTAACCGAGGTCAAAGGAGAAGGTCTAAATATCAATGGGAGATACCGATACCGAAGTTAAAAATCTTAGCTGACGGCAAAAGCAAATAAAACTAAAGCTGTTACAACCACTGCTGCAACTGCACCTTGGATAGCGTAGCGGCGTTGTTCCCAAATTGCTGGATACTCGGCGTAGTACATCTGAGGTTCAGTTGCATAGTTATTTAAAATGCCATCTTCGTTAATGGTGGTGTACATAGTTGTTTTCCTTGTTTATTAACTTATGTAAATAAATTTAACAATATTGTTACAAAATGTCAACTAAGCTTGACAAAAAAAGTTTTATTACTTCTATTACATTGACTTATCGATGCTGGTGTTGCGGAAAATGTACTATCCTACATCTTGGTCTTACACTGAAGTTTGGAGTGAAGAGGAAAAAGTTGATGCGATTGTTAATGAGTACCTTACTTGCCAGTATTAGCCTTGGAGTGTCTGCATTAGCGGTTACAGCACAACAGCCTGTTTCTGAGACGCAAGTGGCTGCAATGGTAGAAGCATTAAGAAAGGCTGCACCCCAAACAGGTAAAATCAACGATGGACTTTATAGTGATTGGCAAGTCCAACCTGGTACAGTCAAAGCTTGGTCGAAATTTTGTCTGAAAAAAGAACTGTCACCAACGCAGTTTGAAAATAATCAAGCAACTGCACGCCAAATTATTTCTTGCATTACCCGCCGCGAGTTAAATCAACAGTTACGCGCTACTAAAAATAATGAAACTGCGGCAGTTAATGGTGTTGCTTGTTGGTGGATGACTGGTAACTATAGCGGTTGCAATAGTGGTTTTACGGCTGCTTACGTCCGAAAAGTTGTGGCTTTTTATCAGCAGCAGCGTACTAAACCATCGACTATTTAATCCCAAGAAATAGCGTTTCTCTTGATATATTATTAATACAATAATGTGGCATTGATATATAGAGATATATCAATGCTTATCTATTAAAAATGAGATGGTAATTTCTGACAAAGAAATCCAGAAATAAGCGAAAATACTTATTGAAAGTGAATTTTATTTTTAATTCACAATTGCATAGAAGCTAACAAAATCATGCCCCTAAACTCCTGCGGTTTAGGAAATATTTAGGCTTAGGCAAAATTTTATCTACTTCAAACATTACGTTGAAAAATTTTTCAATGAAATCTTCTATGTATTTTATTTTTAGAAGAAACGCTGATTAAGACTACACCTAAATATAGGAAATTTTTATAAAAGCAATTACATTCAACTCTCACACCACAGGCAATTATCGTGTTAGAAGCATGTATACTCGCAACAATATTTTGCGGATTTTTCGGCATCATCCTGAAAAAGAATCTGGTGATGAAAATCATCTCGATGGATGTTATGAGTACGGGGGTAATTGCCTATTACGTGCTGATTGCTTCACGAGATGGTTTGTTTACGCCAATTATTTCAGATGTTAAACATGGTGCTTACGCCGATCCAGTTCCACAAGCTGTGATATTAACTGCGATCGTGATTGGCTTTTCGATTCAAGCCTTGATGCTGGTTGGTGTGATGAAACTAGCACGAGATAACCCAACTTTAGAAAGTAATGAAATCGAGAAAAACAATACGCCATGAATACCATCACAATCGCCTGGATTGCCCTGCCGTTTTTTATTGGGTTCGTTATTTATCTGTTCCCCAAACTTGACCGCTATCTCGCTTTGGCGATGGCTTTTGTTTCGGCGGGATATGCGTTACAGCTATTTGTCACACCACCCATAAATCTGAAGTTACTAGATAATTTTGGCGTAACTTTAACCGTAGACCAATTAAGCGGCTACTTTATTTTGACCAATGCTTTAGTAACAGCAGCCGTCGTCCTTTATTGTTGGGACACTAATAAGACAGCTTTTTTTTACGCCCAGACAATCATCTTACATGGCAGTGTGAATGCTGCCTTCGTTGGTTCAGACTTAATCAGTTTATATGTAGCCTTAGAAGTTAGTGGCATTGCGGCGTTTCTGTTGATTGCTTATCCCCGGACTGACCGTTCAATTTGGGTTGCCTTGCGCTATTTGTTTGTCAGCAACGTAGCTATGCTGTTTTATCTGATAGGTGCGGTGCTAGTTTATCAAGCAGATCATTCCTTTAGTTTTGCCGGTTTGCGAGAAGCACCACCAGAGGCACTTGCCCTGATTTTTTTGGGACTATTGACAAAGGGCGGAATTTTTGTATCAGGATTATGGTTGCCGTTGACCCACTCGGAATCAGAAACACCAGTCTCAGCAATGTTATCGGGAGTGGTGGTGAAAGCTGGGGTTTATCCCTTGGTGCGGTGTGCGCTGATGGTGCCAGAAGTTGACCCCATAGTAAGAATCTTTGGAGTTGGTACGGCACTTTTAGGAGTCTTTTATGCCGTCTTGGAAAAAGATACTAAGCGGATGCTGGCATTTCACACAGTTTCCCAGTTAGGTTTTATTTTGGCTGCACCAGCTGTCGGGGGCTTTTATGCCTTAACCCACGGACTTGTGAAATCGGCACTGTTTTTGATTACAGGTAGCTTACCCAGGCGCAACTTCAAGGAACTGCAAAATAAACCAATCAATACGGCGGTGTGGATTGCTTTAGCGATCGCCAGCTTCTCAATTTCCGGCTTTCCCTTGTTGTCTGGGTTTGGGGCGAAGGTATTGACCACGAAAAATTTGTTACCTTGGCAAGCGATCGCGATGAATATAGCAGCCTTGGGAACAGCCATATCTTTTGCCAAATTCATCTTTCTGCCGTTTGGGGGTAAAGGCAAGACAAAGCTCGGTTTCTGGGCAGCTATGAGCCTGTTAATTGGTGGTTTATTTCTGGCCAATATTGCTTATTACGAGGCTTATACCGTCGAAAATATCATCAAACCCCTGGCAACCATTGGCATTGGCTGGTTAGCGTACCTGCTAATTTTCAAACGCTTAGTCATTAAACTACCGCGTGTACTAGAGCAATTTGAACATCTGATTGGTGTGATGAGTTTAATATTAATGCTGCTGTTTTGGAAGGGGTTTGCATGGTTGCCTATCTAAATGTGATATTGCGACTGACTATTTGGTTTTTGCTAACTGCTAATTTCAGTGTGGCAAATATCATTATTGGTGTCAGCGTCGCGCTTTTATTGCCAGGTATTCCTAAAGTCTCAGGAAAATTAAAAGATTGGCTGCGTGTGCTATGGGAAATTATCGTAGCGGTTCCCCAAGCTTATATTGAGGCCTTTGAAATTATTTTCCGTCCCCATAACTACGAAGATGTGACGTTGGAACAAGTTAAACCACGCCGCACTCCGGGACTGATATTTCTCGATATCTTTTTGATTACCTTTACACCCAAAACAATTGTTTTGAAATACCACGAAGCAGGCTGGTATGAAGTCCACTGGGTAAGACGGAGGAAACAGGCATGATTTTGAATCTGCTATTGTTTGCCATGATTTTGGCACTACTCATCCCCATGTATGAGGCTTGGCGGGAGGATGATATTTGGCAAAAAATGTTGGCATTTGCCAGTATTTCTACCAAAGCGGCCATCATGATTTTAGTGGTTTCTGTCTTGCGTGATGATTGGATGATTGGTGTGGTTGGGGTAATTATTCTGAGTGTGGGAAATGCTGCCCTAATGCTGTTAGCCCAAGTCATTAAACGGATGAGTGATGTTTTGCAAGGGTGAACTATGATCAACGCACTGAGTTATTTCTGCATTGGTTTAGGCATTTTCTTTTGGTTTTGGGGGACTTTTCCCTTATTGGGCGATCGCTCGGTATTATTCAAGTTACATGGTCTGACGGTAGCAGATACCCTCGGCTCAATGAGTATCGTTGTTGGATTGTTGCTGAAAATACCCAGCGAATGGCCGCTACTTATCCTCGCCATTATTTCCTTAGCAATGTGGAATACCATGCTGGGATATGTTTTGGCTTACTGTTCTAGTAGTGAGAAAAGCCATGACAGATAACTATATCTATGTGATCATTCCTCTGCTACCCATTGCCGCATCGATGCTGATTTTTCAATCTAATCCCTACCATGCCTTGGTAATGAGGGGAATATTGGGGGCGATCGCTGCATTCATCTATACAATTTTAGGGGCGGCGGATGTGGCTTTAACCGAGGCCTTGGTGGGGACAATGTTGGCGATTACGCTGTATGCGATCGCCGTACGTTCATCTTTGGTTATGCGGCTTGGTATTCTCGAAAACGATGAAAATCAACATTTTGAGCAACTTATCAATAACTTACGCTCAATTTTTCGCCAACACTATCTGCGCCTTGAGCTAGTTCCCTACACAGATATACATCTCCTGCATCAAGCCTTGAGCAACAAAGAAGTTCATGCTATTTGTATGGAGCCAGCCAAGCATGATGCTCTAGATTATGAAGATGAAACGCAACCATATCAAATCAGCATCAGAATCCGACGCATTTATGACATTATCCAAACTGAACTTACATCACCTACCACAAGTCTCAGCTATGTCATTCCCTCAGCAACCAATACACCAGATTTAAAGACACCAGTTTTAGGAGAGCATTCATGAAATGGCTCTATATTGTCGCCGGAATCGCCCTGTTTGGGAAATTTTTGTTTATTGCTAATCCTGCCTTAGATTTACCAGATATCTCGATTGTGGAAGCGGTTGTCCAAGACAGTGGCATACCCAATGCAGTTTCGGGGATTATTTTCCGAAATCGCCTCTATGACACTATCTTCGAGGTGGTGGTATTTACGATCGCCATTATGGGCGCTAATTTTCTCCTGGCAAATGAGAAACCATCCAGCACAGTTTATAATTTCACCGATCAACCATCCATTGTGTTGGCACGTTTGGGCGCGACTATTGCCGCGTTAGTGAGTATTGAACTGGGTATTCGCGGGCATCTCAGCCCTGGTGGTGGTTTTGCTGCGGGTGTAGCGGGTGGCACAGCAATTGGCCTCGTGGCGATTACTTCATCACCGGAATGGATGCAGGGGATTTACCAGCGTTGGCAAGCTGCTACATGGGAGAAGATTTCGGTACTAGTTTTTATTGTTCTGGCGGTGATTAATCTGTCTGGAGTTGAATTACCACACGGGGAGATGGGCGCATTGATTAGTGGTGGTTTTATCCCCCTATTCAATCTCTTAGTTGCAGTCAAAGTCGCCCTTGGTTCGTGGGCGGTGATTTTGATTTTTATTCGTTATCGGGGATTGTTGTAAGTAGAGCGAAGGCAGAAGGATAATAGGCTATTTTCCTAAGATAATCAAAGATCATCTGGCTTTGAGAAAATGGTAGAAAGCACCCTTGAGGTTGCGGATGACGGGAGTTGAATTTTGTTTTAAGTGGGTTAGCGATCGCCTAACCCACACCTAGTAATATTTAAAATTCAGGCCAAAGTAAAATTATTCCTCGTCTTCGTCATCTTCGCATTCTTCTTCGTCTTCATCTTCGCCAAACACTCCATCGATGAGTTCTTGAGCGCGTTCGTTGGAAATATTCAAGGCTTCTTGCAACTCAGAAATATAATCTTGTTCGCTATCAGGTACTTCTTCGTCAATACCTACCACCAAAATAGCGGTGATGTATGCAGCTTCCCGATAACCTCTGTTGGGTAATGATTCAATTGCTTTGGCAACCAAGTCTTCTGCATCTTCTTCCTCTATGAGGGAGACTAATTTTTGGCCTAATTCTTCAAAGTCTTCTTCAGAGTAATCTTCAAATTGAGCAATTTCGCCCAGAATTTCACTCAAAGCGTATTCTTCAGAGAAGGAAATACCTTCACCATCAGCTGCGCCGGAAAATAGTCCGATAAGTGCGATCGCAACTTCTGGTTCTAAAGCAACTGAACTGGCATTACGGCCTTTAGGCAAACGTCTAGACATAAAAATCCTATAAAAGTTTGATACTGCTTAAGCAAGCAATCTCTATGGCTGAAAATTGCTTCTTCGTTAGCATTCCCAAAAAAAATCAGAAAATACACAGGAATTCTGGTTTTTTTATGTAAACTTTTTTTCATCCTTCTGGTTGCTGGCTTTTGCTTTCGCTAAAAGTGCTGTGCCGTAAGCGGCTTCGGTGTTCGCTGAAGTAACTACAGGTACTTTTAAATGCCGTTGACGAATAGCAGTCCAAGTTGAATTGGCTGCACCACCGCCTGCTGTATAAACTCGTTGTACCTGATTTGCTCCCAAGCTTTGCAGTAATTCATAACCCCGTGCTTCTATCCGCGCAATACTTTCTAGCAACCCGTGTAAAAATTCTTTTGGTGTTTCTGGGCGGGGTGTGAGTCTTGGCGGTAATTTGGGGTCATTAATGGGAAAGCGATCGCCTGCTTTCAACAAAGGATAATAATCTAAATTACTGATTTTGGCTGGATTAATTTCCTGACTCAAACTTTCTAACTCTGCATTGGTAAAAAATTCTCGCAACACTGCACCACCAGTATTAGACGCACCGCCACTTAGCCACAAATCACCAAAACGATGACTGTAAATTCCATATCTGGCATCTTCTATACGGGTATGGCTTAATAACTTGAGTACCAACGTTGAACCAAGGGATGTTACAGCTTCCCCTGGCAATTCTGCACCGCTGGCGATAAAAGCAGCGATACTATCTGTTGTCCCAGCACATACTAAGCAATCTGTTGGTAAACCAAACTGAGACGCAATATCTGGGCGAATTTCGGCAATGGGTGTCCCAGGCGCGAAAACTTGCGGTAACTGAATCGATATTTCTAGTTTTTCTATCCATTCTGGATATTGCAAAGCTTCTACGTCGTAACCTAGCTTTAGAGCATTGTGGTAATCGCTAATACCCAATTGCCCATGCAGCAGAAATCCTAACCAATCTGCCTGATGTAGAAAATATCTAGCTTCTGAGAAAAATGCTTGCTGTGACATCCACAGAAGTTTGGCAAGACTAGAAGTAGCACTTAATACTGTATGGTTAAGCGGCGCAATTTGCCTCAATTGCTCCAGCACAACTGCGCCCCGTGCATCGTTGTAAAGTAAAGGTGCATCTACAGGCTCACCAGCCGCATCGCACAATAAAACAGTCGAGGAAGTCCCATTAATGGCGATCGCTCTGATTTGTTGCCGCAATGGCTCAGGAATAGCTGCTAATAAGCTCCATAAGGCACTTTTCCAATGTGCAGCTTCGAGTTTTTGCCCAGGATAGCGCACTTCTGTTTGCACATTCCCTTCATCGTCAATCACCACCCCCCTTGCGCCAGAGGTGCCATAATCAATCCCTAAATACAAATCCATATTTTTATAAATTTTTATAATGAAAGATAACTATAGACTACCGACTGACAGCGGCTTTTGTTGCATCTTGTAACAAGATATTCCCCAAAACTGGCAAAACAAGGAAAAGTAGTAAACGAACTGTCCAAAATTGATTTGAGCTTAGGAGGTTTTCAACCATGCCCATCTCAGATACTCAAGTTTACATTGCTCTAGTTGTGGCGCTAATTCCAGGTCTTCTGGCTTGGCGTTTAGCAACAGAACTTTACAAGTAGCATCACGCTCTGACTTCCTAAGCAGAGCATAACAGTGAAGTGCCACACCCTTACACAACAATCAGGCTTTGCTTGGTTGTTGTGTTTATGTTTAGGAAGGGAACAGGGAATAGGGAACAGGGAACAGGGACAATTCAATAAGAACCTGACAGATAAATCCGTTTGTCTACATTGCATCCATCAAGAGTTATCAAATCATGTAGGCGATCGCACACAAAAAATTTACTTCGCAAATTAACCGCAAATCATTCTTGTGGAAAGAAGAACATCTACCACAAGTTAGAGGTTTTTGAAATTACACGCAGCAGACTGTTAATCATACCGGGTTGCAATTGCTGAAAGCAACTTGGGATGCAGAGAGACTCTTCGGGGGTCAAACACAATGGTTAAACTGTCTAACCCTGCTCTCCACGAAGAACCCCGTTATCAGCCAGCACCGATAATTCCTCTCAAGCAAGAGCAATCTTTACTTGATTGGTTAGCTAGTACTGGTCGATTACAACCTTACGTATTTGCGGAAAACTATTACGAAGATGAGGAAGACGACGAGGAAGAAGTGGTAGAGCTAATCGATACCGATGAATATAAACCAGAGGAAATCGACCATTTAGATGAGTGAAGTTAACCACCAACAACATAAACTGCTGTTGGTGGTTAATTTTTGCCATATTCTACAAAAGTAGAAACGGCAAATTATCCCATCCTCACGTAATTTTTAAATCTGATGATGAATGACAACACCAGCAGATCCAGATTAATTTTTGAAGTTAAACAATGTCTGCTGTTAGCTGTTCCATTAGCAGCAGCACAACTAGCGCAATCGGCAACTGGTTTTGTAGATACAGTCATGATGGGTTGGTTGGGAAGTCAGACGATCGCATCTGGAGGTTTAGGTGCGGCAATTTTTACCTTTTTCTTGCTCATCACTACGGGCATGATTGCTGCTGTTAGTCCTTTGGCGGCGGAAGCATCGGGAGCCGGCAAGCCTGAAAAAATTGGACAGATTGTGCAACAAGGGTTAGGGATATCTCTGCTGTTAGGAATACCGATTACAGTCATTCTTTGGCATGGAGGTGCTTTGCTGGTGTTACTGGGGCAAAATGCTAACACAGCAACATTAGCGCAAACATATTTAAGAGCGATCGCTTGGGGTTTTATCCCCGGATTGGGTTTTGCTGTGCTGAAAAGCTTTCTTTCTGCCATCTCACAACCGCAGTTAGTCATGGTAACTGTGGTCTTGGGGACGCTGCTAAATATTACAGCTAACTATGTTTTAATGTTTGGCAAATTTGGATTACCCTCCCTCGGACTAGCTGGTATCGGTTGGGCCAGCACTCTATCCCTGTGGAGTATGTTTATTGCCTTGGCTATTTATATAGCTAGTCAACGGCGCTTTGCAATTTACAATATCTTTCAGTTTTCTGCTAATTACAGCTTCAACCGTCAGAGTCGCCGCATTTTTTGGGAGATTTTTCAGGTTGGCTTGCCTATTGCTGGACTAGTTGCCGTGGAAGCGGGATTATTTACTGTTGTCACATTTCTCATCGGGCAATTGGGGACAACGGCTCTAGCTGCCCATCAAATTGCTTTGCAAACGGCTTCTATGTCATTTCAGATGGTTTTGGGCATTTCTTTCGCCACTACAGTGCGTGTGGGACAGTTAGTTGGAGAGGGAAACTGGAAGGGTGTGCGTCTGGCTGGATATGTGGGAATTGCCCTGGGAGGCTTGTCTATGGCGATCGCCGGATTGATATTTTGGCTAGTTCCAAAATTGGTTGTTTCGCTTTACCTGGATATTGACAATCCCAACAATCAAGACGTAGTGGCTTTGGCGATGAAATTACTGGCGGTAGCCGCGATTTTTCAGATTGTTGATGGAATACAAGTCACCGCCGCCGGAGCATTACGCGGATTAAAAGATACTCAAATCCCAATGTTGATTGGGGTTTTTGCTTACTGGGGTGTTGGTTTATTGACTGGTTACGCGTTGGAAATTTGGTTTGGTTTTGGGGCGATTGGTCTTTGGTGGGGGTTAGCAATCGGTTTAGCTTGTGCAGCTATAGTATTGACTTGGCGGTTTAGGATTTTGTTATGTCGTTAGCGAGATAGGTAAACACATCCTAAAAGGCCAAAACTAATTCACTGCCAGCATTAAACTTTTGATTTAGATTGTCAATTCTAAATCACTCAATATTAAACTAAACGTCGTCCATCCCTGGTTACTTGCGACTTGAATGCTACCTTGCAATTGTGCTACTAACTTCTGGACAATCGCTAAACCTAAGCCTGTACCACCTTGATTCCAAATATCTGTCTCAGGGATACGGTAGAATTTTTGAAAAATTTTGGGTAATTCGGCGGTGGGAATTTCGGCTGAGTTACTGATAGCAATGCTCATTTTGACTGAAAGTTCGGAAATTTCATGACTGACACTCAAAATAATTGCCCCACCAGCAGGGGTATATTTACAAGCATTATTGAGCAATTCGACTAAGATGCGTTCTAAGCTGGTACGGTCGGAAAATAGTGAAGGCAAATTTTCGGGTAGATTTAGCTGTAAGGTTTGTTGATGTTCTTGAGTGCGGATTTGAAATGGCTCAATTACCCAAGGTAGCCACTGTTGCAAGAGTAACAAATCAGGAGCCAGCAGCAGATTAGATGAATTTTCGAGCCG
The DNA here is from genome assembly GCF_015207705.1 of Nostoc sp. LEGE 06077. Lineage (GTDB taxonomy): Bacteria > Cyanobacteriota > Cyanobacteriia > Cyanobacteriales > Nostocaceae > Nostoc_B. The sequence goes on along the minus strand of NZ_JADEWI010000016.1, from coordinate 75,241 downwards.
TTGTAACTCTAATAAGTCGTTGATTAATTCCATTTCCCGATCGCACTCTGCTTCTAAAACGTCGAGAAAGTAATGCTGTTCTTGAACAGCTGTTGACATCTGTAACATTTGGATCATGCCTTTCATGTGACAGAGGGGCGATCGCAATTCATGAGACACTAAATTTAAAAAGTCATTTTTGAGTTGATTTAGCTGCTCTTGTTTGATTTGCTGTTGTCGAGCTTCCATTGCTTGTAGCCGTTCCGTCACATCCCGAAATACTAATACGGCACCTGTAATATTATCTTTGTCGTCTTTGATGGGTGCGGCGCTATGATCAATTGGTGTTTCACTACCGTTTGGTGCAATCAGTATAGTTGTTGTCGAGAGAGGCGCGATCGCTCCTGATTGTAAAACTTTTTTTATCGGATTTTCTAAGGGTTCACGAGTTGCGATATCAACAATTTTAAATATTTCTGATATATTTTTTTTAATAGCTTCTGATTGCGTCCATCCTGTCAACTTTTCTGCTACCGGATTCATAAAAGTGACTAGTTGATCGCTATCGCTCGATATCACACCATCACCAATACTATTTAAGAGTGTAGACAACCATTTCTGGTTAGTTTTTAATTGCTTTTCTAGCCTATGCTTGGTGAGAGCTATTTCAATATTAGTTTTTAGTTCTCTTTCTTTAAAGGGCTTTAACAAATAACCAAATGGCTCGGTGATTTTTGCTCTTTCTAGAGTACTTTCATCGGCATAAGCAGTTAAATAAATTATGGGGACATCTAAGTATTTATGAATTTGTTCCGCAGCTTGTATACCATCCATTTGCCCTTTTAATCGTATGTCCATTAGTACTAAGTCTGGGCTGATTTCTACAGCTTTATTAATTGCTTCTTGTCCTGAAGAAGCAATAGCAGGAACTGTATAACCAAATTTTCTCAGTCTATTTTGTAAATCTTTAGCAACAATAGATTCGTCTTCGACAACTAAAATATTCGCGTCTGTCATGTATGTATCTTATAAATTTAAGTCTTAAAGTGCAGACAAAAATAAGTATGTAAAAAACCATCAGATGAAACCCCTATTTTGTCCTCCTATCTTGTGATATTATTAGAAATTTACCTTCTAACTTATATAGTACTTACAAAAATATAGGAATCATATTTGATTTGAAGAAAAAACTCAGTACACCTCTATTAATTCCTTTCCTGTTCCCTGTTCCCTACCTACACAAGTAATTTCAATAATCAAGTCGGATTCCTATACTTTTTTCGTTTGGGCTGTCAAGAGTAAATGGTCAATAGTTTAAAAAACCTTTATTTTTGACCCTTGACTCTTGTACTAGAAAATAAACTTGCCAGTTATGTAAGCCCTGTCATATTAATGGAAATCTTATCTGAAACTCTACACCAGTATTACTTTGAATATTGATATCACCTGCTATTTGTTGAGTCAAAGCATCGACTAACTGCCAACCTAAAGATGCTGTAGTTTTGAAATTGAAATGAGGTGGTAAGCCAACGCCATTATCGCTAACAGTGATAGTGAACTGCTGATCGAAGTTTTCTGTAATTCCAATATAAATTTCTCCATCTCCACCATGAGGAAAGGCATATTTTAAAGAGTTAGAAACCAGTTCATGAATAATTAAACCACAGGGAATTGCTAAATCCAAGCCGAGTAAGATATGAGCATCAACATTGACTTTGAAAGAAATTGCGCCTTCATTAACTTCGTAAGAACTAAACAAGCTGGCAACTAAATCTTGAATATATTCTCCAAAATCAATTCGCGCCAGATCAGGAGATTGATACATTTTTTCATGAATCAACGCCATTGAGGCAATGCGCTGCTGACTTTGTTGAAAAATTTCCATATCTTGTTTGTCTTTAATATACTCAGATTGCAAATTGAGCAAACTAGAAATTACCTGTAAATTATTTTTTACCCGATGGTAAATTTCTTTCAGTAAGACTTCTTTTTCTAGTAATGATGCTTGAATTTGTGCTTGAGAATGTTTGCGATCGCTAATATCTTCAATGACAGCAATAAAATACTTTGGTTCTCCCATAGTATTGCGTGTTAAAGAGACAGTCAGATTAATCCAGACAACAGAACCATCTTTGCGAAAATAACGTTTTTCTATAGTGTAAGTTTGAATATTACCTATTAATATTTCCTCAACGTATTTCAAAGAAGTAGTTAAATCATCTGGGTGAGTAATTTCTTGGAAAGTGCGTAACTCTAGTTCTTCGGCTGTATACCCAACAATATCGCAAAGTCTTTGGTTAACTAATAACCATCTTCCATCTAAACCTACATGGGCAATCCCAACTGCTGCTTGATGAAATGCAGTGCGGAATCGCTCTTCGCTATCTCGTAATGCCTTTTCTATTTGTTTACGTTTTGTAATTTCTGTCTCTAGTGATCCGTTGATTTTTTTTAACTCGGCTGTGCGTTCCTCTACTTTGATTTCTAGTTGTGCAAGTATTTGACTCAGAGTTTCTTCTGCTTGTTTGCGCTCAGTAATATCAGTATGAGAACCTACCATCCTGATTACATTACCCGCTTCATCCCATAAAGCTTGACCCCGATCTAATATCCATTTATACGTCCTGTCTTTACACAGAACTCGAAATTCTTTAGCGTAAAATGGCGTAACTTTAGCAAAGTGATCTTGAACTGCTTTCACTACAGAATCTAAATCCTCTGGGTGGACTCGTATCCAGATTTCTTGAAGATGATTTTCAATTTCATTGTCTGCATAACCAAGCATTTCTTTCCAACGAGAGGAGAAGAAAACTTGATTTGTTTTGATATTCCAATCCCAAATACCATCATTATTGCCACGTAAAGCTAACTGCCAACGTTCTTCACTTTCTCGGAGGATTTCTTCTGTTCGTTTACGTTCGGCAATTTCTGTTGCTAATTGAGAGTTTGCCGCCTCTAGTTGTGCATGACTAGGTAAAGCTAGTGCTTGAGGTATCAATGGCAAAAGTTGTATAGCTGTAGTTACCGAGATTAATGCTGTGATTGCTTTAATCAATCCTGACAACCAATAAATGGGATACCACAGTGTCCACACATCCATGACATGAGTTGTACCGCAAGCAATGATAAATGCGCCAAACATTAAAAATATCCAGTAGAAAGGCACATCTCTTCGTTTGCGAACGAAATACACCAACATGACTGGAATTGAATAATAAGCTATTGCAGTTAGTGTATCTGAAATAACATGTAACCAGACTAATCCCGGTTTCCAGAGATAGCAATGTCCGTGGGGAATAAACTGATTAGGAAAAAAAAATTATCTAAAAACACCATCCTCAAAACCTAATTTATTGTAAAAGTCTTTACTGGAGCGTCATAGTTGGGGGAAGGTTTTTTCCCGCATCAGTGTGTAGACACCTATAAAGTACTTGTATCCTTCATACTGCATAATAATGAGCTTTTTAACTAAGTAATGTAATAAATATTGATTGACATCAAGTTATCTCAAAAACCAGTTGTTTGTTACCGTAAATATTCTGAAATTGACTTTTTATCGTATAACAAATATAACCTATTTTCATGGTGGTTTTACCTGGAATGAAAATAATCAACTAGTGTTTATCTCAAATTTGCGTGAGTTATCATCAACAAAATCTATATTAAGTGACTGTTAGTATCTGTTTAAAAGATGCGAATATGCTTAAGCTAGGTTAGGCTAAATTTTTAGTAGAACGCTAAGTTTAATTGGAGGATAAGAGTAAAATGAAGCGTTTTTTGACGGGAATGATTGTCTTAACTAGCCTATTGATAGCGCCTAGTTGCTCATCGATCCCAAAATCTGCCGAAAAAAAAGTATCTGATAGTGATGCACATAATACTGAGCATCAGCACAATATGTCGAGTGATCATCAAGGACACTCAATGGAACATAAAGGTCATGAAGCTAATACAAAAATTACTACCCAAGCTAAACTGACTGCGCCCAAAAATCTCGCACCAAATCAACCTGTAAATTTAGTTATTAATGTTCAAGATACTGCGGGAAAATCTATTGACAAGTTTGATAATTTTCAAGAAAAACTAATGCATTTAATTGTCGTGAGAGATGACTTAGCTACTTATGCTCACATTCATCCAATATACAAAGGTAATGGTCGTTTTGAAGTAAGTGCTAATTTTTCTAGTCCTGGCAATTATAGCTTGTTTAGTGACTATAAACCATCTGGACAAAAAGAGGTAGTGTCACTCATGCAAGTCAATATTCCTGGCTCAGTTCCACTACCAAAAAATTTAGAAAAGTTTGAGAAAACCAAAGTTTTATCTAATATTAAAGTTAATCTCAACGGGGCTAATAAAAATATCCAAGCTAGTAAAGAAGTAACCTTAAATTTTGATATCGAAGATGCTGCTAATAATCAGGCAATTAAGGATTTACAACCATATCTAGGCGAAAGAGGTCATTTAGTTATTCTCAAAAGTTCATCACCTCTGGCAGTTTCCGATTATATCCATGCCCATGCACTCAAAAATAGCCCAGATGGGCAGATAGAATTTATCACCAGTTTTCCTCAGCCTGGAACTTATAAGCTTTGGATGCAGTTCCAGCGCAATGGTAAAGTTGATACAGCTGATTTTTGGGTAAATGTAATCTAAGTTTGGCCGCCTAGGCAACTGATTCAGACTTGCATCTAGCACTAACTAGTTTACGTTAGTTCAAGTCAGGTGGGCAATGCAGAAAATTCTGTCGAAAGCTGATTTTTACCTTGGGGACATTGCCCACCCTCCGGTTATTGAGAATGCTGCATCATCTGAAGTTGATAAATAGCGATCACTCCCATATTTAACTAATATTAATTGTAAATCTATCTAAAAGTAGATTTTTAAAATTATTGAAAATAACTGAAAATCAAAATTAGTGCTTTGTCAGGACTCATTTTGTTGCATAAGGGTTGCAATTAAGTACCAATCAGTTTATTGTATTTGATTAAATCACGTCAATTTGTACTGGTTGTTGAGAAAAGCGGGTAAATACAGTGGTAGGGAGAATAGATACGAAAATTCGCCCTACTATCTCATTACTCAATTTAATCTTAACTTGACAGTATTTCAATTTAATTGAAAGTGATAAAGCCGTGTTGCAGAAGCGTTCTGTTTAATTGGACGTACACGAAAATATAAGGGCTTGCTGGCATGAGACTATCTGAGCTAGATCCACTCATACCGCTAAATAATTTACGCGAAGAACTTCTGAAATTACCGAAGGGTTACTTATTTTACGAAGAAGAACTAGTAGAGTTCTTGTCTCGGAGAAGATGGCCTGAGAGCGATCGCCGCATTGACCGCACAACTTTTTGGCGTTGGCGAAACGATAATGCAATTGAACGCCAAAAAGTATTTAGTCGATTGGATCTTCTCAAACTCTGTCGCATCTGCGACCACTACCGTGTAGATGGAACTCGTAATGAGTATTTAACCATCATGAAACAAAAAGAAGAGTTAGCATTTAATAGATGAAGATGAATCTTTAATCATAGGTTAAAAGGAAGAAAAAGTGTTTCTTGGCTATTTTGCTAATGCATCACTGTGCTAGTCAGAGGCTAATATCTTTGTCCACAAAGTAAAAATTAGGGTTTACCCAAATAAATTCTCACTATTGCCCACCTGACTTTAGATGTAAAATACCAAACCACAAAAACCCGGTTTAGGCAGAATTTTAGCCAAAAAATCGGGTTTTGCTAATTATTATTAAAAAATCATCCAATACAATTTTTCTTTTGAGAAACTGACATCTATCTATGGTCAGAGAATATGTTTAGTTAGCATAAATTAAATCATGCTATAAGAATGAGGTTTTTATTTAACTCTCCATAGAGAATTTGGAAAAAATCATTTATTTATAGACGTTGAAAGTGCCATTATGTTCACCATTGGTGATTATGTGCTAAATCAACAAACAGGCCATCTAGGAAAAGTTATTGGTTACGGACAGCAAATTATTAATCATGATATGCAAGCTGTAACTCTGAAAGTCCTAGTAGCTGAGACTGCTAATTCTCAGAGAAGAGAGTTTGTATTCGAGGATCAAGTTTCAGCATGGGTTAGATGGTCTGTAGTATAGAAAGTTTACTTAGATAAACAAAGGTTAAGGATTATGGTGCGTGATGTTATTTTCTGTATACAAGAAACTGCTGCCGAGATAATATTTCAATATTCTTCAACACCTAAAAAACTTAGTGAATTCTTGATGAATCCTCCTTGTGGATGTACTAATCCTGGGAAAGAACTTAAGTGTGAAGATTGTCCTTATCTTGAGGCTTGTTTATCTAGTATTAAATTGGCGAGTGGGGAGTGGTAATAAAAAGGTAAGAATTCAGCACCCAGGAGTCAGAAGCCAGAATTTAGAAATATCTATAGAATTAGCAAATTAATTCATCAAATATTTCTCCTGATTCTTTAAAACTTCTGACTCCTGAATTCTGACTCCTGAATACTTACATAAAAAGATATGATTCCTAGTTTTTTTTCGACAATAAACTAGCAGAATTTATATCTAAAAATAATGTTGCCTGTGATTGACGACGGAGAATCGATGCAGGACAATCTGTGCTGATTGTCTGTTGTAACATCTGTTTTATTATCTGGGCTTTGCGTTTTTCTGGCGCGAGGCAAATAATTTTCTTGGCTGAACAAATTAATGGGAGCGTGACAGTAAAAGCATACTGTGGCACACTGTCAATATTAGGAAATTGACCAGTATTCACTTGTTGTTGGCGATTTATGATATCTAATTTCACCAACTTTACACTGTAAGAGTCTTGAAAATTTGCTACTGATGGATCATTAAAAGCCAAATGTCCATTTTCACCAATACCTAAACAACATAAATCTATTGGCTGTGCTTGCAAGAGTTGCGTGTAGCGATCGCATTCAGCCACAGGCTCTAATGTATCACCTTCTATATAATGAAATTGCTGTGGATAGAGTTTCTTTTCTACACGTTCTCGTAGATAACGCCGAAAACTCGCCGGATGTTCCGCCGTAATGCCTAAATATTCATCTAAGTGAAATAAAGTAATTTTTGACCAATCTACACCGCCCAACTTGATTAACGCATCCAGAAACTTAAGTTGAGAGTTACCTGTGGCTAATAAGACAGCTGCTTTATCTTGTTTTTTCAGGACATCTTCTAAGTATTTGCGTGTGATTTGTGCAACATCGATAGACATTTCCGCTTCAGAATTATAAATCTGGACGGATAAATCATCAACGCGAAAAAAGTCTTTGGCAGCTACCATTTTTTGAAGTATGAAGTGTGAAGTATGAAGTATGAAATCTACATGGAGAATACTTTGTAGTTCCTCATCCAGTATAGATTTCCCAAATTTCACCAATAGTTTTTAGTTGTGAAGTTGTAATCACTCAGAAATAATCATTATAAAGAGAATCAAACAAGGTAAAATATGTAAATAAAGTTAACATTTATTTACACTTAAAGAATTATGCTGGCTGCAATTCTCTTTGACTTAGACGGAACTATTGTTAACACTGACCCGATTCACTACCAAGCTTGGCAGCAAATGTTGGCAAGTTATAGCATCGAGATTGATGAAACATTCTACAAATCTCGGATTAGTGGTCGTTTGAACCCGGAAATTGTCAAAGATATTTTGCCCCAATTATCAACAGCAGAAGGTCAAAAATTCGCTGATGATAAAGAAGCGCTTTTTCGCCAACTTGCTTCCCAACTGCAACCGTTGAGTGGGTTTGCTGAACTCATAGCCTGGACAGACACACATCAACTAAAACGGGCATTAGTTACCAACGCCCCCAGGTTAAATGCAGAATTTATGCTAGAGGTTTTAGGGATTAAAGAAGTTTTTCATACAGTAATTTTGGCAGAGGATTGCACCGCTGGTAAACCTGATCCTGCACCTTATCAAGTTGCTTTAAACACATTAAAGATTAACGCAGAGAATGCGATCGCCTTAGAAGATTCTCCTTCGGGTATTCGTGCTGCTGTTGCTGCTGGTATTCCTACCATTGGTATCGCCTCCACCCATAATCCACAAATTCTGCAAGCAGTTGGCGCATTTATGGCAATTCCAGATTTTATGGACTTGCAGTTGTGGACGTTTTTAAATTCATTACTCAGCACTCAGCACTCATTACTCAGCACTAACTATTGAACTTGTTCACTGCTAAGGTGGGCGATCGCTTGTTTAATCCAATCTTCCACATAGGCATCTTTGGGTAGTCCAATGTCTTCACTCACAACGTGTAAAGCGTGGCTGACTTCGTGGGCTGTATAACCCAAGGCAAATAAAGTCATTTGCACTTCTTCCAAAATCCCCGGTGCTGGGCCGCCTGTAGCAACGAAGAAGCCTGCTGATTTGCGCCACTCAATCAACTTGCTTTTGAGTTCCAAACAGATGCGTTCTGCGGTTTTTTTGCCGACACCAGGGGCTTGAATTAAGATTTGGGTGTTACTCGCGATAATTGCTTGGACTAAATCAGGCAGTTCTAAAGTGTCTAAGAGGGCGATCGCTAACGCCGCACCAATACCGCTAACAGTTAACAAGTGACGAAATAAATCCCGTTCAGATGGAGAAGCAAAGCCGTAGAGTAAAGGCACTTCTTCCCGAATTTGGTAATGGGTGAAAATTTGCGCTACCCCTCCCGATTCTGGCAACTGTTGTGCCAACCGTTGGGGAACTTGCAAGTCGTAACCGATGCCATTGACTTCCAGAGTCAAAATGACGCGATTACCGTTATTTGTCTGAACACCAGCAATAATACCTTTGAGATAGCTAATCATAAAAAACCAAAATATTGCAAACCTTCTAGAATTCCCCCAGCACAAGAACCTTGTGCTAAGTATCTATAGTCAGCAGGATACTCAGTATGCCATTGGCGTAACTCTGGTCTGGCATTACCAACTATGATTCCCCGTTCATTGCCTACAGCGAACAAAGCAATATCATTACCTGAATCACCGCAGACAACTGTTTGTTCTGCTGCAAATTGCCATTTTTGCCGAAGAAACTGCATTGCCTGACCTTTATCGCTTGAGCGCGGCACAATGTCGAGGTCAATACCGCTGCTATAGATTAACTTTATATTTAAAGCATACTTTTGTAGTTTTGTCTCAATCTGTGGTAAAATTTTATCTGCAAATTCCTGTTTAACGAAGAAACTTACCTTAAACGGGCGTTGTTCAGAATCCGGTTGTGGTGATAATTCGGGAAAAGATTTAGCTACGGAAAATACTAATTCGCGGTTCCATCCAGGGGAGAGGAGATCTGACCAATCGGTATCCGGGTTATCACTGTTATGGAAGTAAATTTCTGTACCAACAGAACAAACCAGGGCATCTGGTTCTATGAGATTTTTTGTAAGTTGTAATTCGCGGTAAAGTACAGGCGATCGCCCTGTGGCATAAACTATTTTTGTGCCGTATTCTTGGCGATGTTGACTGAGTAATTGATTCAGCGTTGGTAAAGTGTCATCATTTCCCACCGTGCGATATACAAGAGTGTCATCCAGATCGGTTACAAACAGAAATGGTTTCATAATTTTTAGTTGCCTAAACACCTGAAAATTCGCACATTAGCCAGATGAAATCTAGCAAAACGGATTTTTTAGCTAAGGTTCCGAGTTACTCTACCAGATTTTGGTTCTTGTGTATTATTACTAACGGGAGAATTATGTTTCAGGTTAAAAATCAGCCCTAGTGAAGAGAAATTGTGGCTACACAAATAGAACCCGCGCCGCGGGTTATTCCCAGAAGCGAATTATACTCATCTAAAGTATTTGACTAATCATCATTCAAGGTTTCAATCAGCAAATCTACTTGCTGTTGTCGCTGTTGCAAAAAGTCTTCACATTGGCGCAGATGCTCAACAGCAGTAGCAAACTGTTCAAACACTTCTTCCAATTCCAATTCACCCGCTTCAATCCGAGCGATAATTTTTTCAATTTCCACTACCTTTGCCTCGTAATTCACACTGGCGATCGCTTCAGAATTTGAGGAACTCTTACGTTTAACCATCAATCTTCTTGAGTTTTTGTAGTCACTTGCGTCACTTTCACTTTAACTTCTCCCTGTCCCAACTGAATCAACAATTCTTGCCCAACAGTTAACTTTGTTGCAGTCCGCGCGATCGCTCCATTTTCTTGCCGTACCACGGCATAACCCCTATTTAGCACGGCTTTCGGGTCAAGGGTGGCTAACTTTTGCCGCAACATTTCTAAGTGTTGTGTGGCTTGCTGCGATCGCCGGCTAGTGACTTGTAGAAGTTGCTGACGCTTCCAGGCTAACTTTTGCATTTCTTGTTTGACTTGCCTATCTAACCCGACACGTTGCAAGCGATTACGTAATGTTCGCAGTTGATTGGCCGCAGTGACTTTCACCTCATACACCGCATCATACAAAGCATCAATTCGCTGCTGATGTTGAGCAGACAATTCTGACAGTGCAGGCACAACTAATTCTGCTGCTGCTGTCGGTGTATGTACACAGACATCGGCCACTAAATCTACCAAAGATTCATCTCTTTGATGACCAATCCCCGTAATTACCGGGATAGAACACTCAGCCACAGCCCTAACAACTCGCTCATCGTTAAAGCAAGCTAATTCTTCAACCGCACCACCACCCCGCGATAAAATTAGCACCTCGGCTCGACCATCTCTTTCTATTCGTGCGATCGCCTTAACTATCGATTCTGGTGCTTGTTCACCCTGTACTGTTGCTGGTGAAAATAATACTTGTAAACCTGGGTATCTGTGTTTGAGGGTTTTTTGAATATCACCCCAAGCCGCAGCCGTGGGTGAAGTCACAACGGCAATTGTTTGGGGATGGGAAGGAAGCGGCCGCTTTCTTTGCTGATCAAATAACCCTTCAGATAGCAAGCGGTTACGTAATTGTTGATAGCGCAGTGCTTGTAAACCCACACCCGCAGGTATCGCTTGCCAAACTGTTAACTGATATTCTCCCCTTTGGGGATACAGACGGATACTACCCAAAATAATTATTTGTTCGCCCACCGCAGGTATTTGCACTAGTTTTGCCACTTGGCTATTCCAGGCGACACACTTAATTCCTGCTGTCCCATCTGGATCTTGGAGTGTAAAAAATAAACCACTCCGATGGTGATTAGCGCTGGATACTTCTCCTGTTACCCAAACTTGCCGTAGTATTTTATCTTCTTCTAATAAAGATTGAATGTAGTTGGTGATACCTGCTACGGAGAGGGCAGTATCAGGAAACTCGAAATTCATTTTGCTTCAACCCACTCTGCACTTAAAATCAACATAACGTCTTTTTTCTACCTCCATATAGCCAGAGTGAAGACCGATAGTATTTTTTACCAATTATTTGCCGAGTTTCCCAATATTTTCTTTGAGTTGCTTGGGCGCTCTATTAGTGATACTCAAGATTATCAATTTCGTTCAGTAGAAATCAAGCAAACTGCTTTTCGGATTGATGGAGTGTTTTTACCAACAGCAAACAACTCTGATCAAACTGTATATTTCTGTGAAGTACAATTCCAGAAAGATGAACTGCTGTACAATCGCCTATTTGCCGAACTATTCCTCTTTTGCAACCAAAATCCAGCTACTTATGATTGGTATGCAGTCATTATCTACCCTATGCGAAGTCTAGAGCCAGATAATACCAAACTTTATCAAATATTGTTAGATAGTTCAAAAGTGCAACGAGTCTATCTTGATGAAATCGAACCGACATCCAAATCTTTGGGTATAGGTATCATCAAATTAGTGGTAGAACCAGAGGAAAACGCTGCTAATCGTGCCAGAAATCTGATATCACAAACAAGGCAAGAAATCGCCAACCCTTTATCTAGTCAAGCAATAATCGATTTAATCGAGACAATTATAGTTTATAAGTTTCCTCATTTAAGCCGCGAAGAGGTGGAAAATATGCTGAAATTGAACGCCCTCAAACAAACTAGAGTTTATCAAGAAGCACTTGAAGAAGGTCGGGAAGAAGGTCGGGAAGAAGGTAAGCTATCTGCTGTACCATTGCTATTGAAAGCGGGAATCACGGTGGAAGAAATAGCTGAACAGTTACAAATTAATCTTGAGACTGTGAGAAAGATAGCACAGCAACAAACTTGATTCTGTAGTTTAGCTTTTTAATAAAAATCTCTGTATAACCGGGTTTTGATAGAACCAGATATTTATATTGGTACGGAGGTGTTTGGGAGAACTAGCAACCAAAACTCTACTAAGGTTATTTTGTACTAGTCACATCTAGTAGCGATCGCGTTACGATGTTGTCACGTTTATTTCTCTAAGAAATCCTATTTCCGCATTTTCTGGCTAAAATAGTATATCTGTTCTACTTCACCTCCAAACCTAACACTCCATAAATCCATATATATAGATAGAGGCAGTAATGGCTATCAACACTGACAATTCAGGTAAGCAAAAAGCCCTGAATATTGTACTCAACCAGATTGAGCGCAGCTTCGGTAAAGGAGCTATTATGCGCTTGGGCGATGCAACCCGGATGCGGGTGGAGACAATTTCCACTGGGGCGCTCACCTTAGATTTGGCCTTGGGTGGCGGTTTACCTAAAGGGCGGGTGATTGAGATTTATGGCCCTGAAAGTTCTGGTAAAACAACAGTAGCACTACACGCCCTCGCCGAAGTTCAAAAACAAGGTGGCATTGCGGCCTTTGTGGATGCGGAACACGCCCTAGACCCTACTTATGCAGCAGCTTTGGGTGTAGATATCGACAATTTGCTGGTTTCCCAGCCTGACACAGGAGAATCTGCTTTAGAAATTGTTGATCAATTGGTGCGTTCGTCTGCTGTTGACATTGTAGTTATCGACTCAGTAGCAGCATTAGTTCCCCGTGCGGAAATTGAGGGGGATATGGGTGATACTCATGTAGGTTTACAAGCCAGGTTGATGAGCCAAGCTCTCCGTAAAATCACTGGGAATATTGGTAAATCTGGTTGTACAGTAATTTTCATCAACCAGTTGCGGCAAAAAATCGGTGTTACCTACGGTAGTCCCGAAACTACAACTGGTGGTAACGCCTTAAAGTTTTATGCTTCTGTGCGTTTGGATATTCGCCGGATTCAAACTTTGAAAAAAGGTACAGAAGAATTTGGCAACCGCGTTAAGGTGAAAGTTGCTAAAAACAAAGTAGCCCCACCTTTTAGGGTGGCGGAATTTGACATTATTTTTGGTAAGGGAGTGTCAATTTTAGGTTGTTTGGTCGATATAGCCGAAGAAACAGGTGTTTTAACCCGCAAGGGTGCTTGGTATAGCTATAACGGTGACAACATTTCTCAAGGTCGAGACAACGCAATTAAATACTTAGAAGAAAAACCGGAATTTGTTGAACAAATTAAACAGCAGGTACACCAAAAACTTGATACGGGGGCTGTGGTTTCTGCTAATTCTGTAGCTAAAGTCAGTGAGGACGAGGAAGATGAATACGAAGAGGAAGAATAAGTAAGCGGGTTTGTCATTTGTCCCTTTTCCTTTGTCAATACAAATGGCACAGCACAAAGCCCTGAGCGTCAGAATCGGCGCTCAGGGCTTTGTGTTGATGTAATTTAGATGTGTCTTAGCTGATTGAGCAGTGAATAGTTACAAATAATCACTGTTCACTGCTGTCTTCATATTGGAGAAGGTGTAACTTGATTGAAAAATCGGTCTAAAATATCTGACTTTTGTTCTGTGGTAAAGCCATCATGGCCATTTTGATGGTCTAAACCAAAATTTTTGGTAAATGGAATAGCTTTATCTGGGATTTCTGGTAAGTATTTTTCTGGGGCAAAATAACTTAATGTATCTTCTAGATTACAGCCATTGCGAGATGACAGCTGCATAAGTAACTCCATCGCTACTGTGGGTAAGATGCGATGATTATGGTTGTAGAAAAAATTAAAAGTAAGATTCCCGATACGAATGAGATCGCCTTCTTTGAGTCTAATTCGCTGATAGACTTGTTCGCCATTCACAAAGGAACCGTTAGTACTTTTAAAATCGACTATGTAAAAACCCGGTTCATCATCTTTATCTATATATTGGATGGCCGCATGGCGACGAGACAGATATTTATCCCCTATACATATCCCACACTGGCGATCGCGTCCGATTGTCCAAATCTGCTGTGGTTGTAGTAAAGTTTGGGTTTGATGATCACCCAAGTTCGTTACTAAGTAAGCCTTACCATCATTTACTACACCCTGCACATAACTTGAGTTTAAACCTGTCACACCAGACAAAGATAGGTCTTCCATCTGAAGAATATCTTCTAAAAGTCCACTGTGGTGTTCGTATAACTTGACGAATACCTGATATAAACTTAATTTTCGTTCTATTTCTTTACTCTTGAACTCAGCGATTTTGGTTGAGCCTTTTAGCGTAAATATATGTGATTTGCTGATGTCTGCCATGAACTTTTTTCTCAGCCTACAATCAGGAAGAATTATTTATTTAACCTTTCCTGCTATGTTTAAAATTTAGCAACTCAATAGAATTAAGTTTTACGACTTGTACTTAAGAATTTCTACTGACATTTTGCTACTTAGGATAAATCTCATGCAACTTGAATTAAAAAAATATTGTGTAACTTTATTTTATATTGTAAATTACTGTAGTCTAATTTTAACAGATGCTAATTATTAAGAATAATTTAAGCATTTTTTAACTAATTATGAGAAAGATTAAATTTCCAGTATAAATTTACGGGTTAATATCAAAGAAAAAATTAAGCAGTGAGTCTCACTACTTAATTTTGACCTCAATTAATCTAAACGATTAGAGCCTAATATTTACTTTTAAAATTTGGCAAAAATTTGTAATATTTAACTGTTTAATTACAATAAGCCGCGTTTACCATTGGGGCGTACTGTCATCCAATTAGTTTTTGCTAGTGCCAGTTGCTCATCTAATATTTTGGCTCCAGTTAGATTAGCACCACACAAATTAGCACCTCGAAGATTCGCATTGCTCAGATGAGCATAACTAAGATCTGCACCGCGCAGGTCTGCGCCTTCTAAATCAGCATGGTTGAAATAAGCTTTGGTTAAATTAGCATCTCTGAGATTAGCGCGAGTGAGACTAGCCCGACCAAAATCGCTATTGTGAAGATTTGCTCCTTGGAGATTAGTGCTTTGCAGTTGAGCCGAATGAAAATTGGTTTCTGACAATTCACTACCTTGGAGATTCAAGAAGTTTAAATTGTGTAAGGCAAAATCTCGTCTTCCCTTGAGATAGGCTGTTAATAAAGTTTGGCTATCTAATCTACGTCCAGCCTTGGACTGTTGAGTGTTGGCACTATTGCTATTGCTGTTAGGCAACATTCCTGGTTTACCCATAGCTGCTGGACGCATTCCACCAGGATCTGAACCAGCGGCCTCGGCAATTTTAGCTCGTCTAGCCCGAATGGCTGCTGCTACCTGAGCTACTCCTGTATTCGTAGCTCCTACAGCAGAAGGATTGCTGCATAAAATAGCCGAGTTGTCTCCACGTTGTGATGTTTTTTCTTTAGTACTCGTGTCAGATTTTACTAGCAGGCTTTTAGCCAAACTATCTAAGTAAGGCTCCATCTCTAACGCTCTGAGAACGTCTGTTGCTGACTGGTAGCGATTGCGGACGGAAACATCTAACATTTTTCGCAATACACCAGTCAAGTGATCACTCACATACACCAACTGTTCCCACATCATTTCCCCTGTAGTGGGATTGTAATCTAAATCTTTAGGCGTTTTGCTAGTGAGTAAATAAATACAGGTGACTCCTAAAGCGTAGATATCACTAGCGTAAACTGGACGCATCGCCATTTGTTCTGGTGGTGCAAAACCAGGAGTACCAATTGCATAAGCCGTTAGGGCTGTCTGTCCTGATTGGTTAGGTGCAGCTTGTGTTACTTGGTTTTTGACAGCACCAAAGTCAATTAACACCATTCTGGCATCTTGACTCCGGCGAATTAAGTTGGCAGGTTTGATATCACGGTGAATTACCTTTTGCTCATGGATATATTGCAGTAAAGGTAAAATCTCGCTCAAAAATTGTTTAACACCTGCTTCGCTCAAAACTCCATTAGCTTTGATTTCCTGTTGTAAGGTAGCGCCGCTAATATATTCCTGAACTAGATAGAATTGTTCCTGTTCTTCAAAATAGTCGAGTAGCCTTGGGACTTGAGGATGGTTGCCAATTTTACCTAGGGTTCTGGCTTCTCGCTCAAATAGTTCTCGCGCCATTTGCAAAACATGGGGTGCGTTTCCTGATGGTCGTAGTTGCTTGATGACACAACTCGGTTCTCCAGGTAAAGCTTCATCCTGAGCTAAGAAGGTTGCTCCAAAGCCACCTTGACCTAAAGGTTTACTCACCCGATAGCGATCGCGCAGCAGTAGGCGCGAGCCACACGACTGACACCTTTGGCTATACACTACATTTTCTGGATTGGGACAGGTTGGATTTAAGCAGTAGCTCATGCACTGTCAACTCGCTGCGCGAAGAATGGCTAGGAGCATTACGCTCTAGTTTAATTATTTAAACCAAAATCAACTCTTGGCAGGTAATTTATGCTGGAAATCCTTTGAAGAGTTCCTAAAGTTTGACTCGTTTACCTAAGCGATCATCACAACAAGATAGCTGATATGAGGCGCGATCGTCAGTAGTTATCAAGTTATTTGTGTAATAAGTGATGTTGAACTAAAACTTTTACATATTTTTACAGTCACTTAAGTAGTGCTGAGTTGAAAGTGCTAAGTGCTGAGTTAAAATAGCGCCACAGGCGCTAATAAAGTTACTTTTAACACTCAAAACTCAGCACTCAGCACTTAAAGACTAGACATTACTTCCCGTGCAACTGCTAGAGTCTGCTCAATATCTTCTTCAGTATGAGCCAAAGAAGTAAACCCAGCCTCAAACTGAGAAGGTGCTAAATAAACGCCACGTTCTAACATCCCGCGATGAAAGCGGCCAAACTTGGCGGTATCTGATTTTTTAGCATCTTCATAGTTGTGAACAGGCCCAGAGGTGAAAAACAAGCCAAACATGGCGCTAATCTGACCACCACAAGCTGCGTGACCAGTTTCTTGGGCAATTCGCAGTAAACCATCTGATAGCTTTTGAGTAATTCGGTCAAGATACTCATAAGTACCAGGTTTTTGGAGTAATTCCAGGGTTTTAATGCCAGCTGTCATTGCCAAAGGATTTCCGGAAAGAGTGCCGGCTTGATACACAGGGCCGGCAGGAGCAATCATGGACATAATCTCTCGTCGTCCGCCGTAGGCTCCTACTGGCAAACCACCACCAATGACTTTACCTAGTGTTGTCAAATCGGGAGTAATGCCAAATTTTTCTTGAGCGCCACCATAGGCAATCCGAAAGCCTGTCATTACTTCATCAAATACTAATAAAGCCCCATGTTCGTGGGTGAGTTCCCTGAGTCCTTCTAAGAAACCAGCATCGGGAGGAATAAACCCAGCGTTACCCACAACTGGCTCTAGAATGACACCGGCAATCTGATCGCGGTTTTCTTCAAATAAGGCTTTGACTGCTTCCAAGTCGTTGAAAGGAGCCGTTAGGGTACTGCTAGTTGCGGATTTCGGTACTCCTGGGGAGTCTGGTAAACCAAGTGTTGCCACACCCGAACCCGCTTTTACCAAGAACATATCAGCATGACCGTGGTAGCAGCCTTCAAATTTGATAATTTTCTCACGGTTGGTAAAAGCCCGCATCAGCCGCAAAACAGCCATACAAGCTTCTGTCCCAGAGTTAACAAATCTGACCATTTCGATGCTAGGAACAGCATCAATGACCATCTCTGCGAGGACGTTTTCGAGAACTGAAGGCGCTCCAAAACTAGTACCTTTTTCTAAAGCTTCGTGGAGTGCTGAGATGACTTCTGGATGAGCATGACCGCAAATTGCTGGCCCCCAAGTGCCTACATAGTCAATATATTGGTTGCTATCAACATCCCAGATGTATGCGCCTTTAACACGGTCAAAAACTATGGGTTGTCCACCGACAGATTTAAATGCTCTCACTGGAGAACTGACTCCTCCTGGCATGAGGTTTTGGGCGGCGGCGAAAATTTCTTGTGATTTTGTGGTTTTAATTGTGGTGTTTACCAAGGCTGTCTCCTAAAAATGACAAACAAAAAAAGCTCTATCTTAGGATAGGGTGAAAAACTGTGCATAATTTCTATCCTATAGAAATAGCTGAACCAGGAAAATAACAACTATGTTGTATAAGTCCAATGACGACTTGCCTTTAGAAATCCGGACTCGGTTATCTGAGGCATACCAGGAGCTTTACCGTGCAGCTTTTAACTCGGCTCTCCATTGGTATGGTGAAGCATCGAAAGCTCACCAAGTGGCGTTAAGTGCTGTTAAAATGCAGTCGGCAATGGAAAGAAATGTTGTTGTTTCAGGCTAGATCATAAATTTTCATTTTCATAAAACATGCCAGCTGTCATATTGAGAATGGTATCGTGAATCCATTAATCATTGTTGTTAGAGTCAAGTAAGCTGGTATGTTTTCTACCGAATCAGATTCATTGCGTCACGCTATTCCCGTGGAAAAAATTCGCTACGACGAACGGGGTTTAGTAGCAGCGATTGTGCAAGACTATTTAGATGGCACAGTCTTGATGATGGCGTGGATGAATCGGGAGTCGTTACAAAAGACTTTGGAATCTGGGGAAACTTGGTTTTGGAGCCGTTCTCGACAAGAGTT
This sequence comes from Nostoc sp. LEGE 06077, assembly GCF_015207705.1. Taxonomy (GTDB): domain Bacteria; phylum Cyanobacteriota; class Cyanobacteriia; order Cyanobacteriales; family Nostocaceae; genus Nostoc_B. The sequence continues at coordinate 56,523 of NZ_JADEWI010000016.1, read as the reverse complement.
ATGGCATAAGGGCGGGACTTCGGGACATATCCAAAAAGTGCAGAGTATCCGTTATGACTGCGATAGTGATGCTTTGTTGATTGGGGTGGAGCAAATCGGAGATATTGCCTGCCATACTGGTGAACGCAGTTGTTTTCATCAATTAGAAGGCACAATTACGCCACCGCCAGCAGATACATTATCCCAGGTGTTTCAGGTGATCTGCGATCGCCGTGACAACCCCTCAGATAGTTCTTATACCTGCAAGTTATTCGCAGGCGGCGATAACAAGATTTTAAAGAAGATAGGTGAGGAATCGGCTGAGGTTGTCATGGCTTTTAAAGATGATGAGGCAGATGCTATTGCTGGGGAAGTGGCGGATTTACTTTATCACACTCTAGTTGCCTTAGCTCATCATCAAGTTGATTTAAAGGCTGTGTATCGCAAGCTGCAAGAACGAAGACGTTAAAGGAGTAGGGAGTAGAGCGTAGGTTTTTTACGTTTTTCCCCAGAAACATTATTTGCAGTGTAGGGTTGATGGAAGTACTATTATCTCGTTATTTTTAGCGTCCTGACTCATTGCTTAGTTAAAAACCTACACTTGTCAGGGAATGGGGATGGAATCTGATGATTCTGATTCCTACTTCAAACTTTTTGTAATTCTTATCATTAGCAGCAATTTTCCTCACTGATTCCACAGGCTTTCCACAAGCATTTTAGTAGTTTTCCACAGATACGCTACGAGATGATCGGCACTTGCGGTGTTATTGGGGATTTCTAGTTCACAGATGTCGGTTAGTTCAGTGACTGAGTTTTTGTAAAGTAATGTAACAAAAACTTAGCCTTAACCCTGATTATTTCGTCAATATTTCTTTCCTGAAGAATCGTTTTTAACATTTCGCAGCATTGACAAACTCACCCCCTCTTGAAGCACAATAATGCGACTGGCATTTTTTTCTTGCCCATTGATCTAAGGAAATCACAAAATACCTGAGATGTTTGGAGCAGATGATTCAGATGACGAAAGAAGTAACAATTTCTATCTTGTGCTTCTGGAGTGCCAGCAAATTCGCTTGATCGACCTCAGAGAAGGAAAATCTCATGAACGCAACGGTGAGCATTTTTACGGAAATTCCCGAAACACTCCATGAATCCCTCAAAAGCTATTTAGAAACTCACCCTGATTGGGATCAGACCCGTGTATTAACAGCAGCATTGTCACTTTTTTTACTCCAAAATGGGGATAGTGATCGCCGTGCTGCTCGTGTTTATTTAGAAACTTTATTTCACAACTGCTAGTTACTTTCCCAACTTATAGGCAACAACAGATACATTAATAGTCAGGGCGAACAACCGTTCGCCCTGACAAATTTAGTTGTATTGTAGTAATTCCAGTCCTCAAGGCGGGTTTTCCTGGATCGAGAACTGGCAATTGGAAACCAGTAGAAACAATTAATTCAAGGGTTAGTTTCCAATTGCGGAGAATGAGTAGGGCATTCAAACTTATAACCTACGCCGCGTACAGTCTGAATTAATGCTGGTTGGCTGGCATCAGCTTCAATTTTCTTACGAATTTGACCAATATGTACATCTACAACCCGCTGGTCGCCAACATATTCATAGTCCCAAACTTCTTGAATTAGTTCTGCTCGTCGCCAAACCCGCCCAGGATGGCTGGCTAAAAAATGCAACAAGTCAAATTCCAATGCTGTTAGGGGTACTGGTAGGTTGTTTAATGTAACTTCCCGCCGGACGGGATCAATCATCAATTTTTCAAAAACTAGGCGTTTTTGTTCTGCTGTAGTCACAACCCGCTGTCGCCGCAAAATTGCGGCGACTCTGACTTCTAACTCTCCTAAACCAAATGGCTTAGTGAGATAGTCGTCAGCACCTTTAGCAAAGCCACGAATCTTGTCAGCTTCATCCGCACGACTAGTGAGCATGAGAACAAACACACCATTACGACTTTGCATCTCTTGGCAGAGGTTGAACCCGATAACGTCTGGTAAATTTACATCTAAAATTACCAAGTCAGGGTTAAATTGCTCGAATAGCGCTAAGGCTGATTTACCATCCTCAGCGGCCTCCACCTGATAGTTCTGCTTAATCAAAAAGCGTTGGATTAAGTTGCGAACCGCAGGGTCGTCATCAACTACAAGAATCTTGGCAGGAGCCATGACCATTACTTTGCACAAAAATTCGTAAGATTAACAGGAGAATTGCGTATTTGGGGATTGTTACACAACCAACAAGGCTAGGTAGTAAATATCCTGATTATCCAAAATAATAGTGTAATCCAGATTCTGAATAATCAAAGCTAGAATACTTTGCTAGTTTTACCCGCACTTGAGATGCAGTTACTTTAATTGCAACTTGATGTCAAGTCGCTAGATAGTCTAACATTAGCCACAGCAGTTCTGTCACTTAGGAAAATTTCCTACTCCCAATTACGTTGGTAATTTAAAGCTTTTCAATTTTAATATCGATATGCATATCGACACCACTAGTGATTGTGAAGCTGGTTCATCTAAATTGCCTCAAGGTACGGTAAATTGCCAAATTTGAAACATAAAAATTAATTTTTTCATAAAAAAATAAGTTTTAAGAAGTCTTCGTTCAAATTCTAGAGTAAAGCTCTCACTGGTCAACGACATGAGGGGATACACGGAGTTATAGCAATATGTTAAAGTTGCTATAGTTAAATTTCCTGGGTCAGTTTAACTTACCCGTGCTACTATCCTGGTAGAGCATATAAGTTGCTTGCAACATTTGTTTAAATCTAGGCAAAACCTAAAGTTGTTTTCCAAAAAGCAAAATACCGCTGCTGACTAAGGCTGAAGTGTAAACTCCCATGAGCGATCAAAATCCCTACGACAAACTTGGGGTGTCCGAAGATGCTAGCTTTGATGAAATTCAGGATGCTCGCAATCGCCTATTGGAGCAACACAGTGGCGATGCTAAGACTCTGGAACTCATTGAAGCTTCTTACGACGCGATTTTAATGGATCGGTTACGGATGCGTCAGGAAGGCAAAATCAAAGTACCTGAGCGAATCCGCTTTCCAGAACTACGAGTGCAATTTTCTCCTAAAGAAGTTTCAACTCCTCGTGAACAGTCACCTGCATGGCTACAAAGAATATTAGATCAGCCAACAACGGCAGATGTACTGTTACCAGGTGCTTGGTATTTGGGTTTGAGTGCTATTGGTATTTTTTATCCTGCCGCAGGTGATCAAGTTTTACAGTTGGCGTTAGTGGTTGGGGTAGGCATTAGTGTTTACTTTCTCAATCGGAAAGAAGGTAAGTTTGGTAGATCTGTTTTATTAACGCTGATTGGTCTGATTGCCGGCTTAATTATTGGCGGATTGGTTGCCAGCTGGCTTTTACCACAAATAGGTTTAAGTAGGCTGAATACTGAGCAATTTTCTACAGTGTTCACATTTATATTATTGTGGTTGGTTAGTAGCTTTCTGCGGTAAGATTCACAGTTTTGAATTGATTATGGGTAGCAGATGATTGGTTCTGTCACCCATTTTTTGTCAACTATCTGAAAGTGAGCGTACTCTTTTCTAAGATGAGAGTTACTGCTGAATTTAAATCTGGAACAATTAAGTCGGGATGGTACAGTTCTAGTTGAGTACGATCGCGAATACCAGACTCTACCGCCATAACTTTAATGTTGTGGGTTTTAGCCGCAGTAATATCTGCTTCTGTATCTCCTACCATCCATGTATCATTCACGGGAGATAGTTCTTGTAAGGCTTTTGCCATTAATAATGGTTTGTCTTCGATGTCACGAGTCTTAACATAATCGTTGCTCAAACAATAACAACGATTTGCAGGAAAAAATTTACCTAAATCAAATTTTTGGAAGGCAAAGTCTAATTCCCAAACTCGCCGCATTGTCATAACTGCTAAGTCAATTCCTGCTGCTTGAATTTTTAATAGTGCGTCTATAGCACCCGGTACTAGGGTGTCATACTCAAAATAAGGTTCTGTATGTACTGTTTTCCGCCGCAGTTGAGAAAATTCTTGTGCTTGTGCTTCATCAAGGCCAGAATTTAAGGCTATTTGTTTTTCGGGAATGCGCGATCGCTTTTGTTGCCAAAATTCAGCTTTATTCAGTTGTTGTAGCGCTTGACCTGGACGTTGGGTTTTTTCTAAACAATATTGATAAACTCGATAGTACCGTTCAGAAACATCAACAATAGGGCCGTCGAAGTCGGTAAATAGTCTTAGCATCGGCGGAATTTAAATGTTAATTTTTCTTAAGAGTAACGTAATTGTGGATCAATAAATAGTCATTAGTTAATTGATGTAAATATTTATTTCAAATTGTTGGGTTTTGCATTGCTTAACCCAACGATTTGAAAGTTCAGGAGTGGGGAATAGGAAAGGTGGTTATTACTCTTGGAACATGGAAGAATCGATGTTAAGCAAACGGTGTACAGCTTGTTCTATGTCTGTTTCTTTGATTAAAGATTCTCCGATTAAAACGGCGTTGGTACCCGCTTCAGCCATGAGGGATAAATCAGCATGAGTATACAACCCTGATTCACTAACGACGATCGCACCTAGGTTTTGGATTTGCGATCGCCTAGCTGCTAGTAGTCTTTGAGTTGTGCTGATATCGACGGTAAAATCTACCAAGCTCTGGTTATTAATTCCAATCAACCGAACATCATCTAACTGCAATACCCGATCAAGTTCGGCTAAGGTATGTACTTCTATTAAGGCATTCATCCCCAAATAATGAATTATGCGTTGAAAATCTTGCAGTTGTCTATCTGTGAGAATAGCGGCTATCAGTAAGACTGCATCTGCACCTGCGGCTCGTGCTAAATAAATTTGGCAGGGATCAATAATAAACTCTTTGCAAAGCAGTGGGACTGATACTTTGTGGCGAATTATCCGCAGACTTTCAAAACTACCTTGAAAAAATGTCCGTTCGGTGAAGACAGAAATACAAGCAGCACCAGCACGTTGATAAGCTTTGGCGATCCCAATAGCATCAAAGTCTGCACGAATCATTCCATAACCAGGAGATGCTTTTTGAATTTCTGCAATTAAACTAGGTTTATGAGGATTTTGTTGTAAGGCTGTTAAAAAATCTCGTACGGTTGGTGCAGCTGTTAACTGACGTTGCAAAGAAGCCAAAGACATGTGTTGTTGAATCTGTGCTACTTCTTGCTTTTTCTGCCACACAATTTCTCTTAACATGGGTTGGAGATGAGAATTCACAGTGGTCATCGGGTAAATCATAAAGTTGCGGAAAATTGGAAGATGAACTATCCAGAAGCCAGAATTCAGGAGCTAGAATCAATACATCGACTACGCTCAAAACAAGCTCAGTAACTATTAGTGGCGGGTCAGAATTTCCCACTTTCTTGAAAAGTTTGCTCAAGCCAGGAAACCTGCCCAACGCAACTTTACGCTAGTTTTAGACCGATAAATTATGGTCTTAAACCCACTCATTCAGATGCTTGCACAGAATTCAATTCTGACTCCTGACTCCTGAATTCTATTTGAAAATATGAAAAATCAGCCAGAAAAACTCCAGCCAATGCTTGATTTTATTCAGGGTAGTTAAGGTTGTGTATTGCTAATAGAGAAGGCAGATTTTAAGAGCGTACCCAATTTGATTTGACATCAAAAACGCCTATCTTTTGTTCAGAATCTTTCAGCTCTTTCTGCTTTGTCCCTTCGAGTAAATAGTTATTTTTTAGGAGACGAATGTAGGTGCGATATGGGATGTAATCTATAGGGTTATAACCAGAAAATCTGAGCATTAAAACACACGCCCAGGAATACTTACCGGCAATAATTGCTTTCACAATTTGTTCAACTTGTTCTGTATTAATTTTTTTGGCGTTTTGTAGGTTGTCTAGTTGATGCATAAAACCCTCTTTTGGCTTTAAGCCCCAGATTTTATAGTTTGGATTGGATCTAACACCAAAAACTCTGTTCAGGGTCTCCGCCTATTAGTTCACGGATATAAATAGGACGGATAATTATAGGCTTGGCAATCGATATATGCCTAGATATTTGCCCCCAAAAATAGGCATATATGGATATATTTTCATGTGGGTAATGGCTAACTAGGTGGCTGTTTACAGGCCTGAAAAAAGTTTTGACTCGGAACTACTTCAGATAAATCACCCTGGCGGAAGTAGTCAAGTGCCACCTCAACTAATTTCGCATACTCACCTGTTTTATGGTCAGCGCTTTTTGTTGGTAGAAGATTGTAGTTTAGGAATTGGCCTGTGCATGGTAGATTGCTGCTGTTATGGGGGTAAGTACCGAAAGTTGTGAGTTACGGGATAAACGCTCCCATCACAGTGGTAATAATACTTGACTGCGATCGCTTAGTGCCGAGAGGTAATAGCTTTTTCCTTGATGCTTAATTCCAGTGGGGGATTGTTCAAATCGCTTCCTGGATATTTGTAACTGCTGGTGAATAAGCTTCCACTCTGAGAATCCAGATGAAAGAAGATCTCCGCCAAGGCAGTGTCTATTATTACATCAGTGAAAGTTGGTGATACCCAGATATTACCAAAGGTGGTGTAAGTGAGGGAATCACAAATCATCGGCTAGGGAGTTAGAGCGATCGCCTGATTTCCCAACCAATTTTGCTACCTCAAGACATGACACATCAATCAGCACAAATAAAATTTGAAAATAGGGGTGGATGAAATCAACTAGCATTGTGATCTGCTGAGTGGATTTATAAATAATCCTGCCCCTATCAATAAACCGTGTTGCAGAAGCTGCTTCTTTGTTAAGACTACTGAATATTAAGCCGCAGATATATGATTATTGTTTTGCAAGACCTATCTATTTTTTCGCTCTTGTCATTGATTAAATTTTGTCAAGACTAGTTGCATCTATACTCGGTTAAAGAAATGCCGCAAATGCAAACTAGTTTGAAGACATAACGATGTTGGAAAAATAATCAATGTGCCAATCTAACTGGGTTTTTTTGTCACTAAAACTAATTTAATGTATTCCATAACACATAGAAAATTAATATTTTTTATTTCTTAAGAGAGAAGTAAAGTTAATTAATCAACTTATTTTATATATTGATTTGTCTTAATGATAAAATTATTTATATCTTCGGATAGATGATGTAGTCTATTATTTTATAGTTAGATTCCATAGGGAGTAAAATTTAAAAAATTAAATCCTATATGAAAGAAGGTTAAGCCTATATAATCTATATATATTTGCCAAAGATATCTTTTTGGAGAGGAGAAAAAATAGTAAATATTGTCCACTGTACAAAATAATGCCCATGATTTAGCATTTTCAGTCTATTTATTAATGATTCAAGCAAGATTGTTAAATATATTTATACCTGTTCAACTCTAATCTAATAGTATTCATTTATCAGATAAAGGGGCTGAAGAATAAAGATTTTAATTGAGAAAGCCTTTGTTTTTCTCATGATAATTTCTGCTCAATCAGCGGTGAAAGTGAAGTGATCTTTATCTTGTCTATATAAAAAAATTACTTTATAACAATAAATGTTTTTTCTCAACATAAAATATCAGTGATATCTTTTTATTGGTAGAATATTTTTAAATAAATCAGCGATTTTAATTATTTTAAAATTCTCTTTTGCTATTGCCACTAACGATTAACAGTCTGACTATGACTGTGAAAATTGCTAATTCTCAACTATATGGCTTTAGTACCCACTAGTTAAAAGGAGTGCAGGATATGAATGCTTACGGCTAAACGTTAGTTCATTCCATATCTAAATTGGTACTAAAGCCACAATCAGAGTTGACATTTGTAGGTCAATAAGAGTGATGAAATAGTAGAGTTAAATATGCACACTTTGATTGAGGAATTAACTGAGGTTAACAAACATTTACAGCAAGAAGTTGTAGAACTGAAGCAAAAAGAGGCAAGGTTAGAAAAATCAGTTTCTTTACTGCGTTCTATTTTGGCATCAACAGCTTATGGCATTATTGCAGTTAGTTTAGAGGAAGATATTGTCAGTTGTAATCAACAATTTGTCCAGATGTGGCAGATTCCCAACTCCCTGACAATATCGAGGAATAGTTTCCAATGCCAAGCTTTTTTTGAGAATCAACTCAAAGAGCCGCAACTATTCCGGGATTCGATGTGGGAGATGAAGTGTGATTGTCAGAGCGATCGCTACGATATTTTAGAGTTGAAGGATGGGAGATGCTTTGCTCAATACTCTCGACCGCAAAGACTAGATAGCAAAATTATTGGTAGAGTCTGGAGTATTTGGGATATTTCCGAACTGAGCCAAGCTTTAGAACAGTCAAAACAACTGGGCGAACTCAGAGCGCAATTTTTATCGATGCTTTCTCATCAATTGCGGACACCGCTGAATGTAATTTCCTTTTCTAATAGCTTACTCAAGCGGCACATAAAGGAATGGACAGAGGAAAAAACTAGACCATTATTAGATCGCATTCAAACATCTGTTGAACAAATCAGCAAGATGTTAGACGATATTTTATTTTTGGCGAAAGCAGAAGCGGCTAAACTCCACTTTGAGGCTAAACCACTCAATCTAGTGCGGTTGTGTGATGAGATAGTTGCACAAATCCATACATACAGTAGCCAAAACAGAATTAATTTTGTTAGTCCAGCTTGTTGTTTCACTGCGTTTATCGATAAAAAATTGCTGGAACCAATACTCAAGAACTTGCTCGACAATGCAATCAAGTATTCTCCATCAGGTGCTGAGGTGGATTTTCAACTTTCATGGGAACAAGAGACGGTAATTTTTCAAGTCACCGATAGCGGTATTGGGATTCCCGCAGCAGATCAACAGCGGCTATTTGAGCCATTTTATCGAGGTAGTAATATTGCTAATCTACCGGGGACTGGATTAGGACTATCAATTGTCAAAACTCTTGTTGACTTACACGGTGGTCATATTGATATGAAAAGTGAGGTTGGTGTAGGCACGACTGTTACTATTATGCTGCCATTTGTGAAATAAAAGTTTTGCATGAATTTTTTTAACCTGCTACAAACCCTAGTGATGAAACAATGATGCACACATCCTCGAAAACAATTCTTGTCATTGAAGATGATGCTGTTACCCGCAATCTCTTTTTGGAGAGTTTACAAGCTGAAGGCTATGACACAATCGGTGCAGAGAATGGTCGTATTGGTATCCAATTGACACAAAAGCATTTACCAGATTTGGTGATCTGCGATATCTTGATGCCAGATATGGATGGTTACGATGTTTTAAATAGTTTGCGTCAAGACAGGCTGACGGCGATTATTCCGTTTATTTTTTTGACTGGTAGCGATACTAAGGATGCTTTACGCAAAGGTATGGAGTTGGGGGCGGATGATTATCTTACCAAGCCTTTAACCGTTGAGCAATTGCTGAGAGCGATCGCTATTCGATTAGAAAAACAAGCTTTGCTGAGATATTGCTATGCTAATCAATCACCTCAAATACCTTCACCTATACCGACAAACATCTCTGTGTCGGAAACTCCTGAGTCAATTTTCCCTTCACTTCCCCAACTCAAAGAAGTTTTCGACTACATTGAAGCTAATTATCACCAAGGAATTACTTTATCTAAAGTAGCTGAGGCGGTGGGTTATTCCCGCGCTTATTTAACTAACAGAGTCGCCAAACAAACAGGCGAAACTGTCAATGGCTGGATTGTTAAGCGGCGAATGATGGCGGCGCGTTCTTTGCTAAAAAATACTAATCAAACCATTGAGCAAATTGCGATCGCTTTAGGTTATCAAAATGCTTGTCACTTTTCTCGCCAATTTCGACAGCATCATGGCATACCTCCTAAACATTGGCGAAAAAAGCAGGAGTTTGTGAATACTTGGACTCGGTTGGAGAAGTGCTTACCTGTGACTCAGAGTTAAACAAGCAAATCAAAATTTTAATTATTTTTTGGCTGAGACAACTGCTGGATTAATAGTTGCACACCCAAAGCTATTAATCCTAGTGCTACTATCCCAAATATCCCACTGCCTAAAGCAACTATACCAACAACTAATGTACGTACCGCAGCGGTAATTTTGATGACGAGTTCATTAGTAGAATGGACGGGTTTGCTGGCAAAGGAAGTTGCGATCGCAATCATCAGCGAATATAAAGCATAGGCCATTCCACTGGAAATGATTGCGCCTGTGACGCAACGTAGTGGTGATGCTTGCGCCTGGGTTGCTGTTTCTTGTGGTGTGATATTTTCACTCATAAAACTGTTACCTGTTACCTGTTCCCTTCTTAAGATGCTATCTGAATGCCGTGGTTAATGGTGCGAGTCACGAACAATTCTAAATCTTCATCGGGTATTGCTTCTCGGATGGATTGTTTCACTACTTGTCCTTGTTGTTCCGACTCGACAATTGCAAACACACTCGGCCCAGAACCAGACATCATTGTTCCGAGAACTCCTGGTTGAGTTGCAAAGAGTTCGCGTAGTTGCAAAACTTGGGGATGAGCAGGTAAAACAACACGCTCTAAATCATTGTGCAGTTTTTGGGCAATTTCGGTTGCATTTTTATGGACAATGGCTTTGACTATTTCACCGGAATGAACTGCGGCTGCACGCGCGGCTAAATCTTCAGTAGTTTTCAGATAGGTACTACCAAATTCTTGACGATAGGTTTTGTATGCCCAAGGGGTAGAAACTTCTAGACTACGATACTTCGCCAATACTATATATATATGATCTAAATTTGGCAGTGGTGCAAGTTGTTCACCTCTACCTGTGGCGATCGCTGTTCCCCCTGCGACACAAAATGGTATATCTGAACCTAGGGTAGCGCCCAATTCTTCAATTTCTGTTTGGGTAAGTCCCAAGTTCCAAAGTAAATCTATCCCAACCAAAACTGCTGCGGCGTTAGTCGAACCTCCCGCCAACCCAGCCGCGACGGGAATATTTTTCTCTAGTGTAATTTCCACTCCCCCATATTTAGCCGCAGCTTCGGGAAAATGTTTCATCATCAATTCTGCGGCGCGATATACCAGATTAGTTTTATCTGTGGGGACTTGGGGATGGTTACAGTGAACGCGAATAGTTTCGTCACTGATGGCGCGAATATTAATTCGGTCGGCGAGGTCGATACTTTGCAAAATCATGACTAACTCATGATAACCGTCGGGGCGATCGCCAATGATTTCCAAATACAAGTTAATTTTGGCAGGGGCAATTAAATTATAGGAACGCATTTTCAAAAAAATTAAGGATTAAGTGTGAAGTCAGAAGTGGGAAGTCGGAAATGAATACTTCATACTTCTGACTTCACACTTCCCACTTCATTAGCGAGAGTTACCCATTGCTGAGTGCTGATATCTTCAGCCCTAGCTTGGGGATTTATTTCTAATTGTTCCAGTAATTGGGCCAGGCGATCGCGGTCAATTACAGATTGCAAATTATTCCGCAACATTTTCCGCTTTGCTCCAAATCCTAACTTTAGCAGATTCTCTAATCTGCGTGGGTCGTTAGCGAGAATTTCCAACTGACGCGGACGCAATCTGACAACTGCTGAGTCTACTTTTGGCGGTGGATAAAATGCACTTGCTGGGACTGGACAAATTAACTCACATTCTGCCAGATATTGCACCCTGACTGATAACGCTCCAAAAGTTCTTGAACCTGCTTTGGCATACAATCTTTCTGCTACTTCTTTCTGAATTAATAGCACTATGGAATCGAATGGTTTGGGGTTGGGATGGGAGATGGTTCCTAATAGTTTTTCGATGATTGGCCCGGTAATGTTGTAGGGAATATTTGCTACTACTTTATTAGATTTTTGGAAGTTAGGAAATGCTGCTAAATTCGTTTCTAAATCTAATGCGAGGAAGTCACCTTGTAATAGTAAAAAGTTTTCTTTAGTTCCCAATTGTTTGACTAATAACTTACATAAATCCCTGTCAATTTCTACTGCTACCAAAGCCTGTACTAAAGGTAGTAATTGACGAGTTAGAATGCCTGTCCCCGGCCCGATTTCCAGGATGCGGTCATTTGTACTACACTCTGCCGCCTTAACTATGGCGTTGAGTACCTTGTCACTTTTGAGCCAATGCTGGGCAAAGACCTTGCGCGGTTGTACCATCTACTTTTCTTATTCCGTAATATTTTGGGCGTTTAAATAAAAATTCATTTCTTACTTTTTGCTTACTTTTAAATGTGAATTTTTCTATCTATCTGTTGATTTTGTATTGACAATATATATTGTATAGTGTGGTAGATAGTGGCGATCGCAACTGGTGATAATGAAGTGAGATCGCCACTATCTACTAACTAAGATTATCAGGATCGATACCCAAAGCGCGTAACCTTTCCCGCAAAAGAGCATTTTCTTGTTCAGCTATTTCCGCGCGTTGGCGTTCAATTTCCACAAGTTGGCGTTCAGCTTCCGCACGCTCATCACCAGTTAATAGCAAATTACCTTGTTCATCCCACCAACGCAACCAAGGTAATTCTACATTTTGATAACGACCTTGCCAAATTCCTAACTCCACACCTATCGGCGGAATTGCATAATGTCCTCTATCATTGGGAAGCATTTTTTCGTAATGATCAGCAACTAACTGATAGACTTCCACCGATGCTTTTCTAACTTCGTAAATACCATAATAAGGAGGACGGATAATATTTTCATAAATCCAAAATTTCCCCTTGTAAGGAGTTTTATCGCGTTCTTCGTCTCCATTTCCCGACACAAATTCTAAAACAACTAATGGCGCAATCAATTCTTGCCAAAACACATAAGAACGACGAAATTACCCATTAAGACTTGGGGGAACATTCGGAACATAAAACCAATCTGGTGCTTCTGCACCTTTTTCTGGAGGATCTGTTAACCGCCAGTAGATACCAGAATCTTGACCAATACAATAATATCCATCGGGATGAATTTCTTGTAATCGTGGCAGAATAGAATCAGTTAATAAGATACTCTGGGGATGTTACTGGAAATTTTTCACAAAATTACCGTCAGACTCTGGTAGCTGAGTATGGTCTGGTAGAGACAGATTTTTGTCGGCGATGACCATTCTATTACCTCACCGAAATCATAAAAGCGCATAATCTAGTTTAGCTAAATCTGCATTCAGTAAAACGGACGTACTAATTACCCTGTGTGAAAACTTCTGTGCGATCGCATCGCTGATAATTAAATACAGTTCAATTAAGATCCCCCCTCGTTTCTACGTGATACAAAATATTTATGCAAAAATGCTAAATAAAAACCGAGTATATATATGTCAGACACACCACCAGATAGCATTTTGATTGTCACCGACGACGTAGCGCCAATTACCATTCCTGACGGGACAAAAGGCGGAATTAACAACCCACGAGGTTGGGGAGACGAAGCAAAAGAACCTTCCAGCACGAAAGGTGATGCAGTTCCCGTCTCCGCGCAAAAATTAGAACAGAACATGACTCAGTTTCTGCAATTGGTAGGACGCTTGTTTAGTCGTGCTGAACAGCAAGCAAATTCTAAAATGCAGCTTGAGGAAATTGAACTATCCGTAGAAATTAGCGGTGAAGGGGAAGTTAAGTTAATTGGTAGCGGTGCAAAAGCTAGTGGGAAAGGTGCGATAAAGCTGACATTTAAGCGACAAGAACCAAAGTAGATGGCGAAAAATTGGGCGATGCCTTCGGCAACCCGAAGCGGGAACGCAGCTGGCATTAACCAGTATAATTATTTGCAACCGCGAAACTAAAGCATGGCGAAAAATTGGGCGATCGCAGTTGGCATTAATAGGTATGATTATCTGCAACCGCTAAATTATGCCAAGCGGGATGCAGAATTAATCCAGCAGTTTCTTCGCACCGAGGCGGGGTTTGAGAGGATATTTTTCTTCAGCGATGACTCACCGGAAATTGGCGGAAAATCAACACGTCCCACCCGCGCCAATTTACGGCGTGTATTTTTAGAGTTATTTAATCAACCCTTCATGGGTGCGGGTGATAACTTTTGGTTCTTTTTTAGTGGACATGGGATGCGTCATGCTGAACGCGATTATCTCATGCCTTTGGATGGGAACCCCGCAGATATTGAAGAAACAGCGATACCCATTAACTTTGTCACCGAAAGGTTGCGGCGTTGTGGTGCAGATAACGTTGTGTTGATTTTAGATGCTTGTCGCAGTCTTGCTCAAAAAAGTGGTGAAGGTATTGGGAGACAAACCGCCGAGGAAGCACGTCAACAAGGAGTTATTAGTATATTTTCTTGTAGTCCCCAGGAATATTCTTATGAAATTGAAGCACTGCAACAAGGTGCATTTACTACGGCGTTATTAGAAGGGTTGGGAGTTCGCGGACAATGCGCGACTGTTGAGAGGTTAAATCAGTATCTCAATTTTCGTGTGCCGGAAATTGTGCGTCAGCATAAAAGTGGGAGGCAAACACCATATATAATTGCGGAACCTGTAAATAAATCTCACCTGATACTTGTACCGCGATATGCAACCCTGGCAGATATTGCGACATTGAAAATAGATGCTTATCGCGCTCAGAGTAAGAGAGACTTGACTTTAGCAAAACAGCTTTGGATTAGGGTACTAGCTGCTGCATCAGGTCAAGATATGGAAGCTATAGAAGCGTTGGAAGAAATTGCTAGACTGCGAAATAGTTCTGCAACTCCTTATGTATCTCAACAACCCCAGCAACCAATTTCACCTAAGTCAGTTACAAGTACACCGCCTCCAAACTCAGCCTCATCACGGACTAATAATACTCCGTCAAATCCAAAACCTATCACGCCAAAGAATCCTACACCTGTTGAGACTCCTTCAGCGTCACCAGTAATTAACCTGTCGCGGCGCAGGGTAATTCAAATACTTTGGTTTGGGAGTGCTGGTTTGGCTTCAGCAATTATAATCCCGCGCCTTTGGCCGTTTGGTACAGGAGAAAACTCTGTTAGTGAAATACCACAAACAACAGAAACTCCAGTTATTCAACCTGCTCCACAAAAAATCAACTTACAAACCTTTCCATTTCAAACTGCGAAGGTAGATGCAAAAGGAAATGTTATAAGTCGTCCTCAACTTAAAGGAAAACAGTTTATCGAAGACTTAGGAAATGGTGTCACCTTGGAAATGGTGCAGATACCAGGGGGAACCTTTATGATGGGTTCACCACCAGCCGAAAAAGACCGACAATCAGATGAAAGTCCCCAGCATCAGGTAAAAGTTCCAGGCTTCTTCATGGGGAAATATGAAATTACCCAGGCGCAGTATCAAGCAATTATGAGGAAAAATCCATCCAGTTTCAAAGGTGAGAAACGACCTGTAGAAACTGTAAGTTGGGATGATGCGGTAGAGTTTTGTAAAAAGTTGAGTGAAAAAACAGGACGTAAATATAGACTACCCAGTGAAGCGGAATGGGAATATGCTTGTCGTGCAAAGACAGAAACGCCGTTTTATTTTGGGGAAACCATCACCCCAGAATTAGTTAACTACGATGGTAATTATCCCTACGGCGCTGCACCCAAAGGTCAATATCGAGGGGAAACAACAAATGTCGGAATATTTCCGGCAAACCCCTTTGGATTATTTGATATGTGTGGTAATAGATGGGAATGGTGTCAAGATGTATATAACGAAAATTACCAAGACGCGCCGGAAGATGGAAGCGCGTGGTTAACAGGTAAAGATAATAACATAAAGATGCTGCGTGGCGGTTCGTGGTACAGCGATGCTCAGTACTGCCGGTCTGCCATCCGTAACTACCTCACGCGCGAGTATTCCACAGCCGCTATGGTAGCGGCGCTTCCTCCTACTGCTGATCGCCACGACGCGCGCGCAATTACAATCTTTCATGTGGGTTTTCGTGTGGTGGCGGTAGCGTAAAACAGTTATCAGTTATCAGTTATCAGTTATCAGTGAACAGTGCGATCTCCTCTCCCGTAGTACGATCGCCTCTCCCGTAGGTTGGGTGGAGCGATAGCGTAACCCAACAAATTATCCGCCGAAAACTGCAAAATTTCTCAACTATAAAAATTAACCCTGCAATTGGTGTTGGGTTACGGCGCAATCTAGATTTATCGTGTGGCTTTTGATATCTGTTGTGCGCCTCCACCCAACCTACAAAAATTAATTTTTACTTCGTAAATGCCTACATGTACTGGGTAATCAATCAATTCCAAAAGCTGCTTTCCCGTCCTTCACCGTAATCATCAACGTCATAGGTGCAACAAGTGAAGCAACAAAACCACATCTCTCGTAAAATTGCTTTGCTTCCTCCGAAATTGCATGAACAAGGATAGCTCTAATTCCCGCAATATTAGCAGCTTGTAATGTCCGAATTACTGCATCACGCACCAACGCACGACCAATTCCTTTTCCTTGCCAGTTAAAATCTACAGCAAGTCTGCCTATTACCATCACAAGAATTGTATTTGGCATATTACGTCTAACTTTCCCTGGTGCAGTGGTATTCAATACACTACCATTAGCGAGACAATAATAAGCAATAACTTTTTGCTCAATTGTCACAACATAAGTTCGGGATGCACCACTAGCTTCGTTGTTTAATGCTCGTTTCTGCAACCATTCATCTAATTCTGCATTACCTGAATTAAAACCTGCTAACTCATGCTCTGGTTTAATTGGTTGGGGAGGCTGCAATATTTGATGAGATTCATTCATCCCAAGGCGCTGTTTCTGTTAGTAATTGACGCAGGTTTTCATTGACTGATGGTGGTGCATCCAAAATTGCCATAAACTCTTGGAATTTTTCATCATCTAAAACAAATAATCTGCGGTCTAGTAAAATTGCTTGGGCTTCTCGACAAGCAGTTTCTAGCATAAAATCCGAGCGATTTTTACCTAAAGCCTCTGCGGCTAAATCAATCAAATCTCGTTGCGCTTGGTGGGCGCGGATGTTGATGGTTATATTCCGGTTTTGATTTTCCATATTTACAAATATATCAATTCATTATATTTAGACTCCGATAGTGGGTTGAGATAAAGGCGATCGCCCTCCGGCCAAAGATGTGTGCGATCGCCTTTATCATGTCTTGATATTAAAGTATAATTTTATACGCGTCAACCATGAATTGAGAAATTATTGTTAACAATTATCCAGTTTGAAGAAGTATTAGATAATAAGAATTAGTCAGGTGATCGCTTTGAGAACTCAGCATATTATTTTGCTCAAGCAAGTAAAACATACTTTGAAATCATATACATAGGTATCAGCAGTCTATTATTTTAGAATCATGGCAGCTATTACATTCAACCTCAAATCAATTGTTCAAATTACCGACGATCAATTTTATCAACTGTGTCGAGAAAATCCTGATGTTAAATTTGAACGTAACGCCAAAGGAGAAATAATTGTTATGCCACCTACAGGGGGAGAAACTGGAAGACTTAATGCAGGATTTACCGCAGACTTTGTAATTTGGAATCGCACATATAAACTTGGTGAAGTATTCGATTCTTCCACCTGTTTCAAACTTCCCAATGGTGCAAATCGTTCGCCTGATGTAGCGTGGATAAAAAAAGAGAGATGGGATGCACTCACACCACAAGAAAAAGCAAAATTTCCCCCAATTGCGCCAGATTTTGTTTTAGAGTTAATGTCTCCTAGCGATGACTTGGAAGAAACCCAAACCAAAATGCGAGAATATATAGATAATCAAGTCAAACTTGGCTGGTTAATTAATCCTCAAACCAAGCAAGTAGAAATTTATCGTCAAGCTAAACCAGTAGAAATTTTAGATTCACCTACACAGCTATCAGGTGAAGATATACTACCAGGGTTTGTTTTAGATTTAGGAATAGTTTGGAACTAATTGATTATTTGCGGCTTTCTGGTTGGATAACGGGAATTTCAATCACAAACTCTGCCCCTTTTTTGGGTATTGAATTGCAATATAATTTACCACCATGTCTATCTACCACAATTTGATAACTAATGGATAGACCTAATCCTGTTCCCTTACCGACATCTTTAGTAGTAAAGAAAGGGTCAAAAAGTTTAGCAATCGTATGTTGACTAATTCCCATACCATTATCTGATATGCGGATGGCGATACGGTTACTATTAATAAGTTCCGTGCGAATACAAATTTTGCCTTGTTCACCAACAAAAGCATCATCTAAAGCATCAATAGCATTACTCAAAATATTCATGAATACCTGATTTAATTGACCAGGATAGCACTCAATTAATGGTAATTTACCATATTCTTTAATGACTTCGATTTCTGGATGATTTTGTTTACATTTGAGACGGTTATGTAGAATCATTAAAGTACTTTCTATACCTTCATGAATATCTACTCGTTTGAATTCAGCTTCATCTAAACGTGAGAAATTCCGTAAAGATAATACAATCTCACGGATGCGTTGAGTTCCTACTTGCATAGACTGAAGTAGTTTAACTAAATCAGTTTTGAGAAATTCTAAATCAATATCTGCTATTTCTGCTTGAATTTCTGCGGGAGGCTCAGGAAAATATTGTTGATAAAGTTCTACCAGTCCTAATAAATCTTTAGTATATTCACTAGCTGGAATCAGATTACCATGAATGAAATTCACTGGATTGTTAATTTCATGGGCTACACCCGCAACCATATTACCCAACGAAGACATTTTCTCACTCTGGATAAGTTGAGATTGCGTCCGTTGGAGTTCTGATAAAGTATTTTCTAAATTTTTGGCTTGTTGTTGTAATTCAATCTGAGCTTGTTTGCGTTCGGTAATATCAGTTGATACACCCAATATTTGTTTAACTGTACCATCTGCATTCCGGGTAAAGGGGGTTTCTCTACTACCAAACCAACGCCATTCATTATTTGCTTTTTTTAACCGATATTCAGTTTCCAGAATAGTCCCATCCTGTGCAGTTACTAATTTTTGATGATTATTTATAAGTAGTGGTAAATCATCTGAATGTACAATGGTTGGAAGTACATTTCCTCCCATTTCTTGAATTTTGGCAATTGAGTAACCAAGAATATTAGTAATTTCTCTATTCGCATAAACATTACACTGTTGTTCTAAATCGAAAATATAGAGAATATTAGGAGAAGAATCAGCTACACGTTGAATAAAGTGTTGACTGGCTTGGAGTTCTGCTTCTGCCTTTTTGCGGGCTGTAATATTTAAAGTTGAGCCGACAATGCGATAAACTCTACCTTCACTATTTTTCAGGGGATTTAAAGTTGTGAACCACCAAGTTTCTTCACTATCAAAAGTTAAGCACTCCTCATAATTAATATTATCACCAGCATCTACACAGCTTTGATAACGTAGAGCTATAGCAGCACCTTCAACCTCACCATGTAATTCTGCTGGAGTTTTACCCACAATCTTTTCGTGATTAATCCCAACTATTTTTTCTGCGGCTGAGTTACACCCAGCAAAACGAAATTCACAATTTTCTAAGACATTGACTACAAATATTAATTGGGGAAATCCATCATAAATAGTGCGTAAAAATTGTTCCTTCTCTTGTAATTCAGCTTCTGCTTGTTTGCGATCGCGCATATCACGCGTAATGGTTGATAGATATAAAGGTTCACCAGTCTCAGGATCTTTCATTAAAAAAAGATTATAATCAACAGGTATTAGTTCTTCGGTTTGAGAGTGTAGAAAACGAAACTCACCTTGCCAGACACCATCTTTTATCACCGTAGGAATAATATGCTGATATACATATTCTTTATCTTCCGGGCTAAAGCATTGATCAATTGTGAAATCTTCACTAAACTCTTGATTGCTTAACCCCAATAGCTTTCGTCCCGCTTCATTCAAGAAAATAGGTTTTCCTTCTAAATCAGCGCAACCAATAAAGTCACTGCTATTTTCAATTAAGGAAACGAAGAGTTGGCGTTCTTTTTCAGCCTGTTTGCGTTCTGTGATGTCTGCAACCGTAACAACTAGTTGATAAATCTCGGAAGAACTATCAAAAAGAGGTGTGACATTAGACAACCACCATCTTTCTTGTTCATCATGTGAAATGGGTTCTTCAAAAAATACAGTCTTGCGAGATTGGATACATTCTCTGTAGCGTTGGCGATAATGATTTGCTACATCAGGCGGTAGTCCTTCTGCCATTGTTTTGCCAACAAAAGGTTCCAGGGGTATTGGGCTAAGGTTGAGAATGGCAGGATTGAATTTAACGTAACGAAACTCTGTACCGCCATCCAAAATATCTAAAACATAGATACCATAGTCTACACCTTCCCAGATACTTTGCAAAAACTGTGCTTGCTCTTTGAATTGTTGTTCAGTTTGTTTGCGTTTGCTAATATCAGCCAAGTAGCCATACCAGATAATCACTCCGTCTGCTTGCAGTTCTGGACGAGATACACCGCGCACCCATCCCTGTTGACTAAAGGTATTTCCTATACGCCACTCATATTCAAACTTTTGCAGAGTTTGAGCCGAGTGCATAATTGCTGCTTGCAACCCCGGAAAATCATCAGGGTGGACATTTGCAAATCCCACAGTCGCATCTTTTTCGACATGATCTGGTTCTAGCCCTAAAACTTCTCGGCATCCAGAAGAAACAAAAGGGAAAGACATAGTACCATCAGGAGCAAGCCGAAATTCATACAGCATTCCAGGTATGTTATCTGCCAACTTCTGGAATCTGGCTTTACTCTGGCGTAAAGCTGCGGTGCATTCCTCTAATTGCTGATTTATTTGCTTGAGTGCAATTTCCGCTGAGTTCCTGGATAATTCGGTTTGCTGACACTGGGAAACAACCTGACGCAACTCCATGAGTTCTGTTTGCAGGGAGTCGTAAGTATTTTTATCTACAGTAATCAGATTGCCAGCCATAGTTTTGTTACTTACCTAGTGGGGAAATAAAGTCAGCTTAAGTTATATATTTCCCAATCTCAGGCAAATAAGCACAATAAAGTGCTGAGGACAAATCCAGTACCTACCAGGCTTTGAGCAACTAACACTGTCCGACCTCAGAACTATGGCTGTATACCCACATCTATTGATTGAGTAACTCACCTAATTGATGCTTAATCAATAAACCTTTGAGAGTGGCATTTTCAGCTTTTAAAGCCGTATTTTCTGCTTCTAATTCCTTAATTCTATCTTGTAAAGCCTCTTTAGCTGTACCTTGCCGATGAATCACAACTTCCTTATAAATAGCTAAATTTGCATCCTCATTCATCCAGCGTTGATAAGTTTTAGTATGCTCCTGTACGGTATGCCCCATGTAATCAGCCATCGTTTTAATTGGCATTCTTAATCTATGACCACGAATTGCATAAGCATGGCGTAAATCATAAGGTCTAAATCCGATGTTAGCAGTTCTAAATTTAACTTGCAGTTTTGCCGTTTTATTACTTAAAGTTCCCTCGTTATAAGGCAATTTAATTTCTTTTAAATCAAACAATTCTATCCAATGAGGATGGATGGGGGGAATTCCACAACTGCGTTCACCCGTTTTAGTCCCTTCAGTTAAACTAGGGTTTAAAGTGACTAAATGAAAAGTATTGGCTGCATCGATAAAAGCATCTATATCAACAGCAAATAACTCATGGGGTCTTAAACCATAAGTCGCTAACATTCCATAAGCCCATTGCCATTGTTCTGGTTCTGTTAGATTTTCTCTACTCGCATATATTGATAACGGACTGCCAATTTTGCTAAATCCTTGAATAATTTCTTCATCAGTTGGGACTTTGCGAATTGTTGGGTTAGGTTTAGGTGTGGCGTAACTATAGATTGTGGCAAAGTTGGTAATTCCACAAAATTCACAAAACTTTTTCAACTGCCAAACCAAGAAAAAGCGAGATGAGGTATGAGGTTTGGTTTTCTCCAATGCCATTTCTAAGGCTTGGGCAGACATTGGTAAATCTGGCGGTAATTTTTTCAGATGCCGCAGATAATGAGTTTCCCAGGTGCGGATTCCTTGCCTATTTGGTTCGTGAGTTTTCCAAAATTGGCGCTCATATTCTTGAATTAATTCACTGATGAGCTTGGTAGATTTATCTGTATCTATTGGTTCGATTTTTTGGGCTTGTTTACCGAGTAATTCTGGAGTCCATTGAAATTGTTTAGTAATTAATAATAAATCTAGTTCTCGCGCTTTTAAAACTGCCATTTTTAATCCAGTATCATTGGCAGAAAAACCACAAGAAATTGTATATTGTTTATTAGGACTGCCTTGTTTACCAATATCGCCCGGCCTACAAGGAAATGTCCCTTGTAAGCCAATGGTTTTATGACTAGTTAATTTAAGTTTGACTTTGACTTTTTCGAGACTCAATGCAGAGTTAGCTTGCTGAATAGAAAGTTTGATTCTTAAATATTCTCGTTCTATTTTGGCAAATTCATCAGATGCGGGTTGTTTCGCTTTCCACTGCTTCCATTTAGATGGCTCCCACTGGTCAATTGTTATACCATCACATTCAGCTTTCCGGGGGTCGTAGATGCTGGTTGCGTTACTGGGCATGATGATTTAGTTTAATTACATTGGTCGTGGTTTTGAAGATAGCTAATCACAGTCAAGAAGTAAAGCAAGAATAATTAGTTGATGCAAAATTTGCAAATCTATACGGAATTGATACTCAGGACACTGAAGTTAACAGAGGAAGTATGGCAGTACAACTATTATGAATCCTAGATATTTATTACCATTTATCGTTGTGGCGATCGCAGCCAGTCTTGGCAGTTGTAGTTCTAATCTTACACCCACATCTAGCAAAATTGACGAACAAGCCCCAGCACCCGCCGTTACCACTAATCCCGTCTCAACACCCAGCCAAAGCCCTAGCATGGCTCAACTAAGGGCTAAAACTACCAAGATTGAGCCATTGGAAGCAGCACCCAAAGCTGAGACAAGTAAAACTGTTAACGTCACTCTCTACACCAGCGATACCCAATGTCAAGAACTGATTCCCCAAAAGGTAGAAGTACCAGCCACCCAACCTGTAGCCAGCGCAGTTGGTAAAATTGTCGAGGGAAGAGACACCGCCGACTTTAGCTTGTCTGGTTATCGAGTGAATGTAAAAAATGGCGTTGCTACCGTTGATTTGCGCTTATCTCCTCAATCTAAGCGCCAAATAGCCTCACTTTCTAGCTGCGAACAGTTTGCTTTATTTGGTAGCGTCCGCAAAACCTTGATGAGTAATTCGCAATGGAAAATTAAAGACGTGCGCTTCACAGAGAAAGGCGAAGAAATTGTCCTGTAGTTATTGGTAATTTTGTCCTGCTTCCCAACTATCAAGAATCTGTTATTCGGGTGAATTTTGCCCACCCTACTTGTTGCAAGAGGTGTAAGAATAGATCAAGCTAATGATGTTTTTAGCAAAAAGTCAGGTGATGAATGGCGATCGCATTAGATAAAGCTGCATCTGCAAAGATGACTCTGGAGGAGTTCTTTAACTATGACGATGGCACAGATGCAATATATGAGTTTGAAGATGGAAACTTGCTGCTGATGACAGCCGAGAGTGAAATTAATCGCCGAATTGCTATGTTTTTGCTTGTCTGCTTTGTGCAACTCGGTATTCCGGCTTATCGGCTATCAATGAAAACGGAAATTGTCACCACAGGTTCGCGGGTGCGTGTTCCTGACTTGATGGTGTTTTCTGAAGAATTAGCAACGGCAATGGAGGGGGCGAAACGCTCTACAATTATGCCAGAAATGCCACCACCATTATTAGTAGTTGAAGTAGTCAGCCCTAATCAAAGCAGTCGTGATTATCGCTACAAGCGTTCTGAATATGGGGCGCGGGGTATTGCTGAGTATTGGATTGTTGATCCTATCGCTCAAAAAGTGACAGTATTGGAATGGGTAGAGGGTTTTTATGAAGAGCAGGTATATATGGGAGATAATGCGATCGCCTCACCAGTGTTTCCTGATTTAAAATTGACTGCGGCTCAAATTTTGCAAGGTTAATTTGCGATCGCACTCCAATCTTCCAACTCCAGGGTTTGAATTCTACCGAAATGACGCTGATTGTGAGTGACTAAAATTAGATTATTAGCGATCGCATATTTAGTATATTATCGCGTCAAGGCTTAGATCCCCGACTTTCATTCGTCGTGGCTAGATGTAAGATGTGAATAATGTGCGATCGCACATTCTAAAATAGTAGTCTGCCTAGAATGTGGCTAGATAATACCTAAACAAGATCCCCTCTTTTTTGGCTACCGTGTACACACAAGTCGAAACGCAATAAAGTCGTTAATGTAGTCGCGGTCGTAGTCGTCGTAGCGATAAGCAGAACGACAGTTTGCAGGATCGTCGGCCCAAGAACCGCCCCGCAGACAAAGAAATTGATTATCGTTCTCAATCAGCCATGCACTGCCATCAGTCGGCGCATCATTATAATTGTTGTGCCACTCATCCTGACACCATTCTCGTACATTACCACACATATCAAATAAACCAAAGGGGTTTGCCGGAAATTTCCCTACTTCTGTTGTCTGCTCCCGATATTCACCCTTGGGAGCAGAACCGTAAGTATAATTTCCATCGTAATTCGCCAACTCTGTTGTAATAGTCTCACCAAAGTAAAACGGCGTAGTTGTTCCCGCACGACAAGCATATTCCCATTCCGCTTCACTGGGTAAGCGATATGTCTTACCAGTCTTCTTCGACAGTCGAGCGCAAAACTCAACCGCATGATCCCAAGAAACACACTCTACAGGGCGATTAGCGCCTTTAAAATGGGATGGATTGGGGTCTAAATCAATATTTACCTTATCAAGAGCCGCAACGGCTTGCCATTGAGCTTGAGTAACGGGAAATTTCCCCATAAAAAAGGGTGGAACAGTGACATTATGCTGTGGACTTTCTGAGTCACGTCGTTCTAACTCACTCTCTGGCGAACCCATGAGGAATTTACCGCCAGGAATTGCAACCATATCTAGAATTACGCCATTACCCAAATCTTCAGCAAAAAACTCAGCGCGTCCCTGGCTGCGGTTGATGATTTGTCCTTTAGCGTCTACCTTTACTATTTCAAACTCAAATTGATTTGACTGATAGGCATTTGATGGATTTGCAAATTGATGGAAAAATAGGCCGAGTAATAAGTTTTTTGGTTTACCAATGATCCTTTCTTCTATCGGTGCAACATCTTCATCTCGTAAACCCAAATGTTGCTGATAGTCTCTGAGATCGTTAAGAGTTCTTTCACTCAATTTCGGATCATCTGCAATTGTCTCAACCAACGTTGCTTCATATTCTTCTAATTTGCGCTGATACTCCAGATATGGTTTTTTAACTTCCGCTTCAATTGCATCAGCCACATCAGAGTCAAGTTCTAATTGGTTACGTAATGAGTTTAACAAGCGACGAGCAGGGATGGTAAACTTGCCCTGATTTATCCGGCGTTCCACTTCCTTGCGATACTTCAGATGAGGATCATCCTTGGGCGACTTCGCCAGAAAAATCCGATAACCATCCTTAAAAGGATAAAACTCCGGTGTCATCGCGGGAGATGCTTCTTGGACTTTGGTTTTAGCGTAGTCATGCAACTCATCCACCGCAATTAAACCATCACCATCTTTATCGGCTGCACCTTTTTCTATGCCTTCTACTAAATATTGAGTGTAAATCGACAAATCTAAACCATCAGACTCAAACGCATATTGTGTAGAAGTAGAAGCTGTGAGAATTGCTGTCCCTTCACCGCCTAATTGCTGTTGTAGGTCAATCGTACCAATATCTTTAGCTGTCAAACCTTTGGCAAAAGCACCACTAAAGCAGCAATCTAAAATTACCACCCTGCGCTTCGATTTACTCTCATTCATCAATCGGTGTACACTTGTGGCAGCTACGGCTGTAAATGGCAGCAGTTTATTTTGATTTTTTTGAGTTTCGCAAGTCGAAAAGTAAAAATCACCGTTTTCAACCGTCACCCCATGACCAGAAAAATACAAAAGTACTAAATCATCTTTTTGATGATTAGCATACAAGTGATAAATTTCCCTTTCCATTTCTAGCCGTTGGGGATTTTTCAGCACTGTGACATCATCAAAACCCCCCATTTCCGGGTTCTCTAACACTCGCCGCATCGCCTCAACATCTTCTACAGCCTTGGGTAGCGGTGCTAATGTTGGTTCTTGATATTCACTAATTCCAATTAGCAGTGCTACCTTAGCCATTATTGCTGTTTGACGAGTTGTTGAGAAATTCCTGGGCTTTTTGGTAAGCAAAGTCAAATTCTTCGCGGCTGCTGGCTTCGATGTTGATTTCTCTACCGTCAGGCGCTTTCAGCAAAATTTTAATTGGTTTGTTGCCAAAGCGATCGCCCAGAAACCCAAACAAAGATTTCAGGTTTTTGGCGTTAACCTCTGCATTCAACAACCCCAACAAAAAACCACCCAAAGCCTTAGAACCTTCTGGTACTTCTGCAACCGCAACTAAATCTGCATCCTCTACCCCATCCACCTCGCGCAACTGGGGAAGCAAATTCTGTACTTGGGCTTGCAACTCCTCATCATCCAAACCCAATTCAGCCAGGGAAACAGTCACCTGAACATTAGATGTAGTTACCATAGCGATCGCTTAAATATAATTTAGAATCTATTTAAACGATTGTATCGGTTATTTGGGCGATTTGAGTAAATTTGCGGTCATCAAGGTTTCCCAACAGAGAATTTCATCACCTCAATTCTAAAATTCCTTACCCTCTCTGCGCTTACGCTTACTGAGCGCAGCGCCGCCCTGAGCCTGTCGAAGGGTCGAAGTATGCGCCTTTGCGTGAGACATTAACCAACTGCATAATCTGTAAAATGCCTCAAATAAGGTGCTTGATACCCAATTACAATATCTTGCTTTGGTATACCTCTATCTACCAATTCATTAGCAATACCCACTTCAGTATTATCATTTTGAATCCAAACTTTGTCATCTTTAATATCAATATGAACTGTACAGCCATAAATCCGATGACGATTTTCCCATCCTAAATGGATAATTTGATAGATTTTTTCTTCGCTATTAAAAATAGGAATTACTTCGATTTCTCCATTAATTGGCTTGATTTGACTATATTCTGTAAGGACTTCTTTAATAATTTGTTGATATTTATCTACTTTGTCCATGTTATTATTTCCTCCTGAACGGGGTCAAAAATAATTAACTTTAATTGGTATTCAATAATACTTAATTGTGGAAGTTTCCGACTAAAGAAATCATTATAAGTTTCTAAGTTTACTGCTAAATAAAGCTCACGCTCTGGTTGTTTTTCTCGCAGGACAATACGATAATTCAAAAACTGACCAAGTGCGGTATGAAATTCAGATAAATTTGAGGGAGCCAGAAAACTCTTAATTTCAACAGCAATCTTTTCTTGATCTCGCTGTGCAGCAATTAAACGTTCAGCACCCAAATCGATAAATACTTGATCATCTTCTAGTTGTAACGATAAGGGATCGTCAGTGATTGTCCAACCATCTTTTTGCAAGGCTAATTTTACAACTTGATGAAATATATCTTTTGTTGGCATATACTATATCTTCCCAAAAGCAATCTCCTTGTCAAGTATCCCAGAAGGTAAAAGAAAGAACCTATAGTTCGTAGGTGGGCAAATTTTGCCCATCCCAGCTAACCAGATTGAGTTAACAACCATTGTTCAATCAATTCCGTCACAATATCACTCATTTGCCGTTCTTGAGAAACGGCGGCGGACTTGAGTTGCCGATGTAATTGTTTAGGCAAATAAATAGTTGTACGGATATAATCTGGGTCAGTGCTTTTAGTGCGAGAAGTGGGTTTTTCGTCAACAGTTGGAAGTTGATCTCTGAGTTGACGACTACGGGCAGCATCAATCAAATCATCAAAACGGCTGGTTTTTTTCTTGTTATTCATTTAACAGTTTAATTCTCCTAACTTTCAACTTTTGACTTTTAACTTACTCCAATATCTCCTTTCCCGCTTCAGCGTAACACCGCCAAGCAATTTGGGCGTAAGAATCTTTGACAGCATTCACCGGAACTCCTTCTAAAGCCGCACGTTGAAATACAGCTAATCGCCGGATTCCTGATTGAAATACAGGTAAATCTGCACTTAATAGAGTTGTTCTCGCTTCTTCGCCCGCCTTATTGGGATAAGGGGGAACAATAGTTAGTAAAATTCGATACTTGATTTTGAGTTTTTGCAGTGAATCTACCATTTGGATTGTTGCAGCTAAGGCGATCGCATCTGGTGTAGTTGGTATAACTAATAAATCACAACCTTTCGCTAGAGTTTTTAACTCATCTGCATCCGGTCTAGCTGGGGTATCAATGACGATATGCTCATAGAGTTTAGCTAAACTCACTGCTTGCGCTTCATCTGCAACTTTAAACGGTAAACAGCCTCTATTCGACCAATCTAAAGCACTACGGTTTAAATCTCCATCCACTAATAGTGTGTCAGCTTTGTTCTGAAAATACGTAGCTAAATGCAACGCTGTCGTTGACTTACCAACTCCCCCCTTAAATGCCGCTACGGTGATGATCATTTTATGTTCAACAGGAAATAATGCCAAGATTTTACTCGATTTAAACATCTAAATATTCAGATGTTTGCTAAATGTTTGAATGTTTAAACATACAGATGCTTCTCTGATAAAATATTCGTATGCAAATATTCAGTATATAAAATATATGCCTACAAAATTAAATAAGTAAGCCGAGAGATGTGCATTTATTTTATACTTTTACTTTTAAGTAATGCTGCTTTGCTATCCCTGTAACCTGCTAATGCTGATTTTGAAAGATAGACAGGTTTACCGAAAAGTTCTACAATCTGTCTCATCAAAGTAAATCTACTTACTGCACCATCAACCCAAGCATAGTAAAGATTTTCTGGTGATTCTGCCCGCCCGTGGAATCATTCTATTAAGATAAGAAAGTCTTTATGAGAGGGTATCAACAATGGATGTAAAGCTGATCCTCGTTGGATTAACAGTAGTGTTTACTGTTGCGTGCCTATTTTTCGGCACGAAAAATGGATTTTATGATTCAGAGAACTATCATGGCAATGGCTCTGCACACTAGTAGTGCAACAGCAAAAAAACAGTTCCCTTAACTGTAAGTTGCAGGGTAGATCATTCCCAACTTTGACGAACCAGTATAAGTTTGTCAAAGGCGTTCTCTCCAATCAAAAATCCACAACATCAGGGTATATGGGCGCAAAACAAAACTTAGCCCGATGTCACAAAAGCAAAATCTCCAAAAATCATAGCTTTTGCGATACATAAATGATGATCAGGTTGGAGGGGGGAAAGCATGAGGGATAATCTATCGGCATCCTCTCGCTTTGATACTGAGGAAACAAATGTTGAATTACAGTGTTTTCCTTACAGTGTCCAGCATAATGATGAGGGTGTATGTTTACTGGTAAAGATGGGGCCGCATCGCATTCTGCTAGATTGTGGAATGGAAAATATTGTTTCCTTGCACAAGGGGCTAACCAAGTCGGCAAAACGAGGTAGTTCACCCTTACCAGCAGATGTGGTACTGATTAGTCATGCTCACCCAGATCATGCTAGAGGTGTGTTGGCATTACACAAAGCTTTCCCACTTTTACCTATTTATGCCAGTGAAGTAACTACTAAGTTACTGCCATTAAATTGGCCAGAGCAAAACCCCACAGAAATTCCCCTGTTGTGTCACGCTCTACCGTTGCGATCGCCTATAGAATTGCACGAAGGTTTAGTAGTAGAGTTATTTCCCTCTGGACACTTACCAGGTGCTGTAGCAATTCTCCTCACCTACACCACAGAACAGCGCTCTTACAAAGTACTATATACAGGCGACTTCTTCTTATCTAATTCCCGCCTAGTAGAAGGTTTGCGTTTAGAAGAATTGCGGGGATTAGATGTAAATGTGCTGATTATCGAAGGAACTTATGGCACATCGCGTCATCCTCACCGCCGCAACCAAGAAAATCAACTAGCAGAAAGAATTAATCGGGCGATCGCAGAATATCATTCTGTCATCCTCCCCACACCAGCATTAGGTTTGGGACAAGAACTACTCATGCTGCTGCGGAGTCATCATCACTTCACCGGGCGAGATTTAGATATTTGGGTGGATGGTACTGTCGCCAAAGGCTGCGATGCTTATCTAGAATTACTTGCCTATCTTCCCCCATCTGTACAGAACTTTGCCCGCCACCAACCCTTGTTTTGGGATGAACGGGTACGTCCGAGAGTCCGGCGCTTGCAACCAGAACGGCGTACTGTAGTAGGACAGTCACCCTGCATTGTTCTTACAGACTCAACCTCTGATTTAGGTGAATATTGCCAGCCCAATACAGGCCCTTGGCTAATCCTTGTACCAGAAAAAATTGATATAAAAATTAATAAACAATATTTAGCCCCCACCACTGTGGAAAGTTATCTGCTGGCTCAACACAGTGATGGCCCTGGCACAACGCAACTAATTCACAATTTGCGTCCTCAGCACGTCTTATTCGTCCACGGTTCTGCGGCTTACTTAGCAGATCTCACTAGTTTAGAAGAATTACAAAACCGCTATCACGTCCATTCGCCAGCGGCTAACACCTTAGTAGAACTGCCCATTGGAGACACATTTGTCCAACCAGCCGCCCCGGAGACTAACTACGAAGGGGAACTGACAGAATTAGCCACAGTTATCACTATTAGCCTACCAGAAGCAATTACAGAAGACCCGCGTTGGCGGGAGTTTGCCGATACTGGCTTAATTGAAGCCCGTTGGCAAGGGGAAGAAATTGTCTTGCGGGGGCTATCGCAAAGAGAATTACTCAATCAAAATAGCGATCGCTATACTTTATCTGATGTTGCCTGTTGTGGAACTTGCCGACACCAAAGAGGACAACGCTGCTGGAACCCTGTCTCGCCCTTATACAACTTTAAAGTCACCCTCGAAGGTTATTGTCCAGCTTTTGAACGCATATCAACAACAGAGTCCTGAGTAAAGAGAGATTGATCTCACTCACCCAGGACTTAGGACTGTGCTTTTAGTTAATCAGGATTGGAATCGGTAAAATGGTTACGGATGCGTTCAGCTTCAGGACAATCTTCAGTTAGGAGAGGTTCGACATTACCCCGTGGTACGGAAGCTAACTTTTGAGTGACAGCGCCAATACTTTCGAGGCGAACCATTTCTTCCCAAGAACAAACTTCGTCTTCCTCATCTGTTTCATAGCGTAGCGTCACCAAATCTCCCTCTATGTCGAGGATGCGGGCGCGTTCTATCCAGCGTTGCTGGTCCCGCAAGAAAACACATACCTCCCGCCCATCGCAACACAGTTGATAAATCTTGCGGTGTAGCATGTACTGCTTCTGCCTTTTTAAACAACGTACGTTAAACCTGAAAAATTTGGGTTTTACCCCAATAGTTTACATCCCTAGAGAGCTTAATTTCATGGTTAAGAATGTAGTGCATTTATTGACCCTGCCTTTTATTTAGGTAAATTTTGGGTCATAAACCAGTACCTCCTGCACCCGTTAAACAAAATCTCCTTCAGGGTTGTAAGCGCGAATGTCTACTTCATAGAAGTCACACAATCCGGGATTTGTCCTAACCAGTTTAATAGCTGCTGGTGAGTCTTTCCTATCATTATGTAATAATAAATACTCCAAAACAAGCGGTGATTGCGGTTGTTTAAGTTGCCTACTTGTAGTCATGGGCATTACTGGGAAGTCTGGGGAATCTGCTGTACTTTTACCCCTGTGTATTTGATCTTAACTCATTATTTTGCTGACCTTCATTGTTTTCAACAACAACATCTTAATGAGTTTTAAATTTTTCGCTTTTACTTGGGGCTGAGACATTAATCGGGCTGACGCACAAAGATTGGCTGTTGAGACTTTTTGTCGGGTGTAGGGGTGGAATCAATAATGATTCTTTCATTGGTTTTATCGTCCTTACTCACTCCTTTGTGAAAAACCTACACCCTGTGCTAACTTAGCTAGATTTGTATGGGGTCAGAAATTCTATCACCCTATCCGAGGAACCCTCTCGTTTGATTTTACCTGCCTTAACCGCATCGTATAGGTTGGCCAAAGCCACCAAGTCATCAGACTGATAGCATTTAGTCGCTAGGACTTGATGGAGCAGACCCTCAGATTCAACACTAAGATATCCAGTTTGAAAAGCAGATTCAACGAGTGCGCGAATCATTGTAGTTAGGGCATCATAAGCAACTTAATACATCTAGTGTGGAATATTTATCTCTCAGACTGATTGATATAAAACAGTCAATACTTGTGATTATAATTACACAAAAACTGTGATTTAAGTCACGTTATGTTGTGATTACAGTAAAACCTAGTTACTGATAAATTGTATTAATTAAAACATCAAAAAAGCATTTTTTGCCCTTTTAAGTTGATTTCCAGCTAATCACTATGCATAAAATATACTAAAAAAGTAGGACGAAATTTCATTTACAATCAAATATACTGAGTAACAAATCGACG
The DNA here is from genome assembly GCF_015207705.1 of Nostoc sp. LEGE 06077. Classification (GTDB taxonomy): domain Bacteria; phylum Cyanobacteriota; class Cyanobacteriia; order Cyanobacteriales; family Nostocaceae; genus Nostoc_B. The sequence goes on along the minus strand of NZ_JADEWI010000016.1, from coordinate 24,166 downwards.
GAAATCCTCATCCTGTTGACTCAACTGTACCCAGTCAAGGTTTAAAGATATAAATTTTTGTGACAAGCGATCGCAAGCTGGGCGTTCCGTTGCGTAATGTCCAGCATCAACTAAAATTAAGCCGCGATCGCGGCTTTCTTGAAACTGATGAAATTTGCAGTCAGAAGTTAAATAAACTTGCGCCCCAGTTTTCACCACCGCCGAAATGTAACTCGCGCCGGAACCACCCAAAACAGCTACCCGTGAAATTGTTTGGTGTAAATCAGCAGTTGGGGAGAAAATCAAATCGGGGGGCTTGAGTCGCTGTTGAATGATCCCCAGTAACTCTTGTAGTGTTAGTAACTTTTCCAGTACACCCACCCGTCCGTAACCCAAGCCGGAAACAGTCGGTACGATGGGCGTGACTTCTTGAAGGTTGAGAATTTGCGCCAAAACATCAGCCGTACCATCTTGTACTTGGTCGAAATTAGTATGAGCAGTATATATACCAATATTGTGGGTAAAAGCTAACCGTACCATTTCCGCGATCGCTTCACCGCGGCGGAAAGACTTGGGAGGAGTAAAAATCAACGGATGATGGGCAAATATAAGATTAGCATTGTGGGCGATCGCTTCCTCCATCACCGCCAAAGTCGGCGTTAAACACACCAACACCCGCGCCGACTCTTGCAAAACCCCAGGCTCAACTTGCCAACCACAATTATCCCAGCTTTCGCACCAAGCCGGATTCGCCCATTTTTCAAACCAACTAATTAAATCAGCAATTTTCATAATTATTTTAGTTACTAAAAATATTGACTCAGCACTCAGCACTTTTCCACTCATCGTCTTTGCGGTTGAATATTTAACTGTAATGCTAATTGCTGACGTATTTCCTGAAAAGGTTTATTCCATACAGGCTGACTATGCCAATTCCACGCTGCAACGGGGATGAATCCTGCACTCGCAAGATAAGTTAGCAGAAGATATTCATCTTCTGGTTTGCGGGAAAAAGGAAAAGGATTCCGAAAGCCATTATCACACATCTGATAATTTGTCACCTGATCAAGACTAATGCGATGGATGAGTTCTTGCGCTTTAGCCAGCAAATAATCTAAAAAAATCAGACTGAAAGGTTCTACGTTAGCGCGATTCTGGGGGTCTTTTTGTACCCATCTAGCCCAGTCAAAACCATAGATAAAATCGTGAACGTAACAAAAGCGTATTTCCTGATTAATTCCAAATAACTCGCTGAGAGTAACCATTTTATTAGTAAAAGTCTTTAAAAAGGCTACAGCATCATCTCCCATTGCTACAGCTTGCCGCAAAATACTACTTACCATAAAATCACAATCCCAAAAAATATTTCCAGGGAAGTTTTCTAACTGAGCATTTAGTATGAGTTCTAATGTATTTTGCAAATTCGATATCAGTCTAATATCTGTTGTTTCTTCCACAATCAAACTTTCTAATTCTGCAAAGCTTGTAATTAATTGTTTCTGAGGATTGAGTGATAAAGGTTTGAGAACATTTTGCAACAGAAATTCATCAATAATTTGAAAATTATAAGTAAAAGGTATGTCTTGCTTCATACAGATTGAACTAACCTCAGCAAGTAATATATTTTATTTTATTAGCTTCTGTATCGGAATGCCTAATAATGTTAAGCTTACATAAATAAATTTTAACAATTATATATTTATAAAAAAGCCGCAGTTTAGCGGCTAATCTTGAAGATTGTAGATAATAAAATTGTTTGCAAAATTCTATTTGTTGCTGCTTGATGTCAAGTTAAAAAATAGGAATAAACACTCATCAGGCATCTTAATAATTAGCCAGAAATGTGGACAACTAACTCGCGCACATGACTACGTTGACGGTGTTCCCAAACGTAAATACCCTGCCAAGTACCCAATACCAAATGACCGCGATTAATAGGTATATGTTCAGAAGTGTGTGTTAAAGCTGAACGGATATGTGCTGGCATATCATCAGGCCCTTCAGCATCGTGGATGTATCCACCGGATTCAGGAACTAGTTTGGCCATAAAGTTAGCTAAATCTACCAATACATCGGGATCAGCATTTTCTTGTATTACTAAACTCGCGGAAGTGTGGCGTAAAAATAAAGTACAAAGACCAGTTTCTACGCCCGACTCAGAGACTATCGCGGCAATTTTAGCAGTGATATTTTGAAAAGATTTGCCAGTAGTAGAAACTCTCAGTAGAGTTTGGTGGTGAACCATCTGTAGATTAATTAACTATTCACTAATAATATAGACTTTCTTCTGCAACCTGCTGCACAATTTAGCTATATTATTGGATGGATAGTAATCAAGCATTATAAATATTTTTTTGGGTATTGGGTGATGGCGATCGATCACCAGAATTCTAGTTGGAGTTTGACAGATCGGTGAAAATTTGTCAGCTAGTTATCACTGTCTAATTTGATAAATTAGCGCTATTTTATTTATATAAATTTACAAATGTTTTTCGGCAAACTTGCAAAATAATTGTAACCGCCTTTAGGCTTTTGGGCATGATCTAGAGATTGAACTTTTCAGAATTGAATTCAGCAGTTTTTCTACCCTAGTAAGCAAAGGAAATCATTCCAATGGCACATTTGTTTGAGGCATTGAAGATTCGAGAAATCACCTTTCGTAACCGCATTGTCGTTTCACCCATGTGTCAATACTCTAGTACAAATGGGTATGCTAACGACTGGCACTTAGTACATTTAACTTCTCGCGCCGTTGGTGGTGCGGGGTTAGTGTTCACAGAAGCAGCAGCAATAGAAGCGCGTGGACGAATTAGTCCGCAAGATTTGGGTATATGGTCAGACGAACACACAGAAGGTTTAGCCAAAATTGTCGACTTAATTCATAACTTTGGTGCAGTCGCCGGGATACAACTCGCCCACGCAGGGAGAAAAGCCAGCACCGCCAAACCCAGTCGTGGCGGAAAAGCCTTAGATGAATCACAAGAAGGTTGGCGACCTGTAGTTTCCAGTAGTGCGATCGCCTTTAGTAAAGACAGTCCAGTCCCAGAAGCCTTGAGTATTGCCGAAATTCAACAGATTATCCAAGCTTTTATCCAAGCAACTCAACGTTCACTCCAAGCCGGCTTCAAAGTCATCGAAATTCATGCAGCCCACGGCTACCTACTCCACCAATTTCTTTCACCCTTAGCTAATCAACGTCAAGATGAATATGGTGGGAGTTTTGAAAATCGGACTCGCTTGTTGTTAGAAATTGTCACAGCTGTGCGTCAAGTCTGGCCGGAAACCCATCCCTTATTTGTGCGAATCTCCGCCACCGATTGGATAGACAAAGGTTGGAACATTGAACAAAGTGTTATTTTGAGCGATAAACTCAAAACTTTGGGTGTAGACTTAATCGACTGTTCCTCTGGGGGGATTATCCCTGGGATTAACATTCCCGTGAAACCCGGTTATCAAACACAATTTGCTGAACGTATCCGGCGGGAAGCAAAAATCCCTACAGGTGCAGTTGGCTTAATCACCTCTCCAGAACAAGCCGACCAAATTATCCAAACAGAAGTAGCCGACTTAGTTTTATTGGGACGTGAATTACTCCGCAATCCTTACTGGCCACATTTAGCAGCCAAAACACTAGGACACGAAAAACTCTGGCCAGTACAATACGATCGCGCCTGGACTTAGTACTATGTCGGTCGGTTGCAATGATCAAGATAACTAGTGTTCGCGTAGCGTCTCCGACAGGAGAAGGCTGTCATTTGTCCTTTGTCCTTGTTCATGGCATAAAATAGAAAATCTCAAACTTATAGCCGTAGATCAGATAGGTTAGAACATTTTGAGAGGGTGAATCCCAGGAATCGTAAGACTTTTACCTCCTGTCTTCTACCTTCTCCCTTCTGCCTCCTGCTATAAAACTCTCTAGCCAAGATACAATTCGATCTGGCAAAAGCTGTTAAAGTCCATAAATTATTTATCGATTCTAAAACCACCATATGAGCATTCACGAAGTATTCATGCCGGCGCTTAGTTCCACCATGACGGAAGGTAAAATTGTCTCCTGGATAAAATCGCCAGGGGATAAAGTGGAAAAAGGCGAGACAGTGGTGGTTGTCGAGTCAGATAAGGCAGACATGGATGTAGAAACCTTCTATGAAGGATATCTGGCACACATCATTGTCCAAGCTGGTGAGAGTGCGGCTGTAGGTAGTGCGATCGCTTACGTCGCCGAAACCGAAGCAGAAATTGAAGCAGCCAAATCTCTAGCTAACTCCGGTAGCACTGCGGCGACAGCACCTGCTCCCGAAAAAGTACCCGCGACAGCCGCAGTCGGCGCAACCGCAGCAGCCACCCACAACGGTAACGGCTCAAACCACAAAGAAGGTAGACTCGTCGCCTCACCCCGCGCCCGCAAATTAGCCAAAGAATTAAAAGTTGATTTAACTAGCCTAAAAGGTAGTGGCCCCTACGGTCGCATTGTGGCGGAAGATGTGGAAGCTATAGTTAACAAGGTTAAACCAGCAGCCCCGGCAATTCCCACACCAAATGTTGCACCAGTTCAAACACCAGCACCTGTGGTAGCAGCCGCAGCACCCGCACCCGTTCCCGCCGTCAATAGTACAGTTCCTGGTCAAATCGTACCTTTAACTACCTTACAAAATGCGGTAGTCCGGGGGATGGTGGCTAGTTTATCTGTGCCTGTTTTCCGTGTAGGCTACACAATTACCACCGATGGGTTAGATAAGCTTTACAAACAAATTAAATCGAAAGGCGTGACAATTACCGCGCTACTGGCGAAAGCTGTAGCTGTGACATTGCAAAAACATCCATTACTCAACGCCAGCTACTCCGATCAGGGAATTGTCTATCATTCTGATATCAATATATCTGTAGCAGTGGCAATGGATGACGGAGGATTGATTACACCAGTATTGCGGAATGCAGACATGGTAGATATTTATTCTCTCTCACGCAATTGGAAATCTTTAGTAGACCGCGCTCGCGCCAAACAACTACAACCAGACGAATACAACAGTGGTACTTTTACACTGTCTAACTTGGGGATGTTTGGTGTAGATACCTTTGATGCAATTTTACCACCAGGGCAAGGTTCAATTCTGGCGATCGGGGCGGCTCGTCCTCAACTGGTTGCTACTGCTGATGGTTTATTTGGGGTACACCAACAAATGCAGGTAAATATTACCTGTGACCACCGAATTATTTACGGCGCTCACGCCGCAGCCTTTTTACAAGACTTGACGAAGTTAATTGAAACTAACGCTCAATCTTTGACCCTTTAACTTAAATTACCCAAATAATAAAAGTCAAATTTGAGACCTGGATTTTTTGAAAATCCAGGTCTCTGTTTTTTAGTTATTTTTTAAGTGTTAACACTGAACTAATTGTAATAATAAAAACTATATTATTGAATTTACCTACGGTCAAATTGGCTGATGGATTCTTCAAGCAATAGCCACAAAGATTATAATTAGGAGATTACATGACTTATCGCTACAAAATATTGTCGATTGATGGCGGCGGTATTCGCGGTATTATCCCAGCAATTATTTTGTCCGAAATCGAAAAACGCACAGGTAAACCGATTTGTCAGCTATTTAATTTAATTGCGGGAACCTCAACAGGCGGGATTTTATCTGCTGCTTTAACTAAGCCACATCCTAGCAATCAAAATCAGCCTCAGTTTAAAGCAGAAGATTTAATTGACATCTATCGCCAAGAGGGAAAACGGATTTTTGCGGAATCTGCACTAGCAAAAAGCATCAAGTTTGATGATATTTTAAAGGCCAAATATTCTTCTAAAGGTAGGGATGAAGTTTTAACAGAATATTTGCAAGATACTCTAATCAAGAAAGCACTAACTGATCTATTTATTACTAGCTATGATATTGAATTGCGGATGCCAGTTTTCTTTGTCAACAATGTGAAAGACCAAAAATTAGGCGAAAACTTCCGCAAAATTTGTGATGGTTACACCATGAAGGAAGCAGGAATGGCTACTTCTGCTGCACCAACTTATTTCAAACCTTACAAAATTGATACAGCCGACCCGACAAATAGCGGTTACTATGCCTTAGTCGATGGTGGTGTATTTGCTAATAATCCCACATCCTTGGCAATTATGGAAGCTTTAAGTTCTTCCGCTAGACCTGATCCGCAAAAGCCCGACAAAAAACCTCTGACTATCAATGATATTTTAGTCGTATCATTAGGTACAGGTTCACTGAATCGTCGATACAATTACGATCAAGCAGTGGAGTGGGGACTAGTTCAGTGGGTGCAGCCAATACTCAATATTACCTTGGATGGTAGTAGTGAGTCGGTAGCTTGTCAGCTAGAACAATGGTTGCCAAAAGCTGATGGTTATCCTAAACAATATTATCGTTTCCAAAGACAATTAACCAAAGCTAATGACAATATGGATGATACGAGTCCAGAAAATATTGGCAGATTGATCACATTAGCACGACAGATTATTGAACAAAGAGATTCAGAGTTCGATGAGCTTTGTCAGCAACTAAAACAAGGACTAAATCAACAAGAGCAGCCAGAAAAATCAGTACTTGTTGGAAGATAATTTTTCCGAATTTACAATTTCATTTCATCATGCTGTAAAGACGCAATTAATTGCGTCTTTATTATTTTAGGCATTTTTATCCTCATCCCCATTCCATAGTAATAGTAGTTGGAAAAATGATTGAGATATAGCAGTCCTAATTCATTTGTGAAAAAAGGCACATTTGGAAATTTTTCTTTCCTGTTCCCTGCCTTAACGAATAATTTGCATAACTCATTTAGAATCGCTATATACGAATCATATTTGATTTGCAGAAAAAAATGTAAGTATTCAGGAGTCAGAATTCAGGAGTCAGAAGGTTTAAAGAATCAGGAGAAAGATTTGATGAATTAATTTTCTCATCCTATAGATACTTCTAAATTCTAGCTTCTGACTCCTGGGTGCTGAATTCTTACAAAAAAATCAGTACACCTCTGTTACGTCTTTTCCTGTTCCCTGTTAAGAGTTACCTTCCTACACAAGTAATTTCAATAATCAAGTCGGATTCCTATAGATACATTGCTGACAATCTCAAATTCAAAATATAAAATTGCTATAAGCTGAATATTAACCCCCTCAGACTAGAAATATAGGCATATAGAAACCCAGCTTTTCTCCCTTAAATTATATATATTACAGAATACACCCGAATATTTTCCATGACTGAAGGCTGCCAGTTTTACCTGTTCTTGACTTTGCGGCTATCTTCAACACGGTATTTTTATTTTTCACAGTTTACTTCATAGTAGTTATAGATTTTTCATCAAAAACGAATTGTGCTTTACATTTTTCCTGTAATCGCAGTCTTTTTATACGTAAATACGACCAAATAATAATACTAAATCATGCCTTTTAGCCAGTAAATATAATCTAGTAATTACATCATTTGTTTTAGGAGAAATTGATTGCACAATTGATTTACGAAACATTAATGATGGAAAAATTATACAATGTCTATCAAAAAACTTGCTTGTTGCGCTGCTCTTTCTGTATCTGCGATCGCTGCTATTGCGAGTGCTGGTTCTGCCCAGGCTATTAGCTTGAGTTACGATACTGGTGCTTACCGAACATCCAACGTTACTAATGAAGGTGCGTTCTCCGAAAATGTCAACAATAAAAATTTTGTCACTATTGATTTCAATAACGTAAATGACAAAACATTTAAAGGCAACGATCTAGTAGATTACACTTTTTCTAAAGGTAGCTATTCAACTAGCGCTGGAAGTACAGGTATTTTTAATGATCAGTGGGCGCCTGCTGGTGCAAGTGGTGAAGTCAACCAAAGCAAATACTTAGCAGTATTTGACAATAACTTTGTGAGTATTAAAGCCAAAAATGGTGGTGTTTTCAACTATTTTGGTCTTGATGCAGGTGCTTTAAGTACTGGTAATACTTTTGAACTGCTGAAGGGCGGGGTAACAGTTGCAAAATGGGACTTCCAGCAGTTAAACGATATTGCTACTGTTGTGGGTATCAATATGAGTAACCAAAAGAATGGCTTTTTTGAGTTTTTCTCCGACGGTAAAGGCGACAACTTTGACGAAATCAGACTTTCCCAAGTTGGGGGCGGCGGTTTTGAATCTGATAACCACACATTTCATATAGGTTCTGGTAAGTTCGAGAAATCCCAAGCTACTCCTGAACCTAGTGTTACCTTGGGGATGTTAGCAGTAAGTGGGATGTTCCTATACCAACGCCGCAGACAAAAATTACAAAATGCCAAGTAATCCCAAATTTGGAATTTGTTGAAATGGGTTAAGCGAAGTTTTAATTGTACTTACAATAACTTCAATTAGGATAAAAAGATTGCAAACCATAATTTATGGTTATATCTCCAGGATGCTGTTCAGTATCTGGAGATTATTTCTGTTTATGCCTATTTTGTTACTTTAGCTAGAAGCTGGGATCTGGATTAAATAGTAAACAAATAAATCAATCATAATTATGTCATTAATATAACTTATTAATAATCATATACCTGCATTTAATTTGACATAAATTTTTACGATGTATGTAAACTAGCTAACTGTTAAAGTAATGGATTATATACCCAGTTAGATTACATAAATTATTTAATGTGGTAACTTGAGTTAAAATTCAGAATAGCTGAAATTATGGCTAAACACAAGATTTTGCATAAATTCAATTAAATCTCTCAGATAAAGCCTGTGCAATAAATAACATCAAGCAATCTAAGAACTGGCATAAATGAGATAATTTAAGGCTATTTTCTGAATACTTGGTATTAGTATTTTCCCTAATATGTACTTAAGCCTGATTTATTTTAGTGTGATGAATTGCACAGAGAAATTGTTTTTGAATTTATTAATTGTGCAATTTTGAATGCGATTTAGCTTCAAGAATTTGTCTTAAAATCACACCACGGGTATAAGGCAGAATCATGGTTAACTCTTGCAACACCAACCGGGAAATATTATGGCGACAGGTTTGGGGATTAGCAGCTTTACTAGCGGCAATCATCCTCAGTTGGATGGTATATGCTTTTTATCAACCCAAAATATTACAAGACCTAGAATTGGTGGAGTTAGCTGGTTGGCTGGGAATAGTGCAAGGGTTAATCGCCGCAGTTATTGAACCATTGAATGGCGGAATTTCCGATCGCATCCAGCAGCGCTTGGGTAGTCGTTTACCGATGATTAGCGTTGGGGTGGTGTTAGCTGGGTTAATGTTTGTGGGTGTCTCGTTGTTGGCTGACTATAATTTACCGACAGGTATCCGCTGGATTATTCCCGTGTTGATGACAGTTTGGGTTGTCGCCATGATTATGTTTCGTGGCCCAGCGATCGCCCTTTTAACTCAGTTTGTCCCCGCAGCCGAATTACCCCAAGCCAACGCCATTCTTGTATTGGTGTTTGGGACAGTGGGCGCGATTGCCCCATTATTAAACACCTTACTTTCTAGTTTAGGTGCATCCATTACCTTTATGTTAGGTGCGATCGCTTTAGTCTTGGGCGCATATATTTTCCAAATATTCACTCCCAAACAGACTTTTGTCCCTTTTATTCATGATCACGATAAATCTGCGCCGACGGTGTTGTTAATCCTGATTTTTGCCCTCGGTTTAGCCACGGGATTTGAAGTTAACCTGTTATTTGCCATTTTTCCCCAAGAATTACAAACTCAACTCCCAGGACTACAAGTAGAATTTATCGCTTCGGAGATCCTGTTAGTCTCAGCGATCGCATCTGTACCTTTAGGAGACTGGACAGCAGATTTAGGTGCAAATAAATCGACGTTACTCGGTTTGGGAACAATGACCGGCTTGATGGGGGTAACAATATTAAACGATAATTACATTCTGGCGATTGCTTTAATTCTGGCTTTCGGCATTAGTTTTAGTTTAGTGTTGATCGGGATGATTCCCTTAGCACTAGGCAAACTATCCGCAAATCAGGCTGGCTTGGGGACAGGTTTATACTTTGGGGGTAGTGCAGGCGGAACGGCGATTGTTTCACTATTAGTTAAACAACTTGATCTCTCATCTGTCGGCGCATTTTTGCTGGCTGAAGTTGCCTGCTTGGTAGTCACTGTGTGTATTCTTGTTTGTAAGAAAGTTTCTTAAATCGGGGCTGGGGAATAATACATTGAAATGGCTTTATATTATAGGCATTGGCGAAGATGGATTACAGGGTTTAAGTGCGATCGCCCGTTCTATAATTGCTCAAGCTGAGGTTATTATGGGAGGCGATCGGCATTTGTCCATGCTCCCCACTGATGACAAACAGGAAAAAATTCCTTGGACTTCTCCTTTTAGCGCCTCCGTCACCGAAATTATCAGCCGTCGTGGTCAGCAACTCTGCATTTTAGCCAGCGGTGATCCTCTGTGTTACGGCGTTGGTGTCACCTTAACCAAACATATTCCCATCTCAGAAATCACCATTATTCCCGCACCTTCAGCCTTTAGCCTCGCTTGCGCCAGACTTGGCTGGTCATTAACTGAGGTAGAGACTTTAAGTTTATGCGGTCGTCCGGCGAGTTTGCTTCAGTCTTATATTTATCCTCAAGCCAAGTTATTAATTTTGAGCGAAGGAACAGAAACACCACAAGTTGTCGCCCAAATTTTGAAAAGTCGCGGCTATGGTGAGAGTAAAATTATTGTCTTAGAACGTCTAGGTGGCATTCACGAACGGATAATTACAAGTACTGCCGCATTGTGGAGTGAAACAGAAATTGCGGACTTAAATACAATCGCTGTTGATTGTATTGCGGATGTTGGAGTAAGAGCTTTATCCAGATTACCAGGATTGCCAGATCATGCTTATCATCATGATGGACAACTCACCAAACGAGAAGTTAGGGCGATGACTTTATCAACCCTAGCACCCCTACCAGGAGAACTTTTGTGGGATGTTGGGGCGGGTTGTGGTTCAATTTCCATTGAATGGATGCGAACTCATCCCCGGTGTCGGGCGATCGCCATTGAACAAAATTCCTCTAGACTCCAATATATTGCCGATAACGCCGCTGCTTTAGGTACGCCACACCTGCAAATTATCGCCGGAAAATCACCATCAGCTTTGCAAGGCTTACCCACACCAGACGCTATCTTTATTGGTGGTGGAGTAACTGCACCAGGATTATTTGATGTTTGCTGGTCAGCACTACCCCCAGGCGGACGTTTAGTTGCGAACGCCGTCACCATAGAAGGTGAACAAACCTTATTTCAATGGTACGAAAAAGTCGGCGGCAGTTTTACCCGCATTGCCATTCAAAAAGCCGAACCCATTGGTAAATTCCTCGGATGGCGTGCAATGTCTCCTGTGACCCAATGGATAGCCGTTAAATAATTTTCCATTTAAACCAATACGGTTCAGTTAAGAAAATAAATTAATTGCTACACATAAAACAGATCTATTTTTTGGAGGGGGTTTGGGGGATTCTCCCCCAAGTCTTGGTTCTTCTGAGATCAATAAGCTGACAACCTTAACTGAACCGTATTGGTTTATAGCCCTAGCTATATTATTTAGGACATTGGTAAAGAATAAAACCTAGATAACATCAGACTTTTAACTCTGTCACCTATCAACTATTACCTGTCCCCTGCTATAGCCACGACTTCCAGTCACCTATGCTTAAATAAACTTAATATTAATGTGATTAAAAAGCACCAAGAATCTTAAGAAAATGCCCCAGAATATTGCGACACATTAACGGTGTTCACATTTAGTAAATACACATACCACTGAAAATTGCAGCGTGCTAGATTAAGGTCAAGGTACAGAAAGGTTAAGTTTAAGTGAAGTAAAAAAACTTGAAATTAGAGCCTGTGCCTCCTGCTCTAAGATCCACGCGATCGCAACTCAACTATCACATCCGATGGAAGTGTTTTCGCCTTGAGTCTATTGATTTTGTTGGAGGTTTTTGAACATACAGCCAGAAATGCCAGCCTATTATAATCAAGGATGTTGAAGTCTGAGAACAGCGATTGCATTTATCCACCTTATTTGAGTTAATTCTTCTGCTTTTTCCATCTTCTCGAACGATTGTATATTGTTTAATAAACCGCCTCAAGTTACTGATGTGAATCTGTCGTAACTTAGGCGGTTAATAGTTTTATGTACGCAGGCTAAAAACTTCAAGGCAAATATTTCACACTTCAGACTTCATTAAAGTAATCACCGTAACTTCAGGTGGGCAAAAAAAGCGTCCTGGTCGATAAGTTCCTAAACCACGATTAACATATAACTGATTATTGGCTACTTTGTGAAAACCTTGCGCCCATTCCCAATATCTCACCACTTTCGAGCAATCATCCAATAAAAATGGAATCCACCGCCGCAGTTTTTTTGGTACTTGCTTGAGTAGCTTTTTGTAATAATAAACCGCAGGGCCAAAACCGGGAATTACAATATGACCCCCATGCGTATGACCAGATAGCTGTAAATCAACTCGCCACTGTTCTAATATCTTGGCAGTATCGGGATTATGGGATAGAACAATACGCGGTGTTAATGGGTCTAGTTGCTGCATAACAGGTACAGGATTAAACTCCCGCGACCAATAATCAGCTAAACCGACGATGGGTAATTCTTCACCAAAAGGATAGGCTATTTGATTCCACAGCACATTAACTCCAATACTAGTGAAAGCATCTGTAATTTCGGCTTGAGAATGATTGTAGTGGATGTCATGATTACCAAGTACAGCATAAATCCCGCAGCGACTTTGCAGGTGTTTGAGTCGCATCACCAGTTGATGAATTGGGCGAGGATCATCAGTGACATAATCCCCAGTTAAGACAATTAAATCAGGTTCGGCTTCATTTGTAACTGCGATCGCTTCTTGTAACATTTCTTCCGAAAGCCGCATTCCATCATAGTGAAAATCTGATAACTGTACTAAAGTTGTACCTTCTAAAGATTGCGGCAGTTCGGCAATCTTAACCGTTATTTTATCTACACTTAAACGTCCCGTAAACAACCAATGCATAGTGTAAAAAACAATCCTCCTACCAGCGTTTACAGCTTATCAAATAATAAAATACATCTTAAAAAATTGTAAAAACTCAATAATCAATTATGCACATTGTAGGGTGATAAGTGTCACTTCTGGCGGACAAAATAGCCTTCCTGGAGAATAAGTTCCTAAACCACGATTAACATATAGCTGATTGCTTCCTAAACGATGTAAACCCTGCGCCCATTCCCAATGACGAATGACAAAATTGTCTCTGCGTAACAATGGAAAGCAACGCCGGATTTTGTAGGGGATTTTTTGGACTATTTTTTTGCGATAAGCTATAACCGCCCCTAAGCCCGGAATCACGATTTGACCACCATGACTATGACCAGATAACTGCAAATCTACCCGCCACCCTTGTAACATTTCCGCCGTGTCAGGATTATGAGATAACACAATGCGGGGTATATTTGGGTTTAACTGCTCCATTACAGGTATAGGATTGAATTCTGGTGAATAACGATCTGCTAGTCCAACTAATGCTAATTCATTTCCAAACGGATAGACTACTTCATTCCATAAAACACCCACTCCGATATTAGTTAAAGCCTTCGTAATTTCTGTTTTTGAATGTCGGTAATATATATCGTGATTACCGAGTATGGCATAAATACCAGCTTGAGTTTGTAAGTGTTTTAGTCTTAAAACTAGTTCGTGAATTGGCTGCGGGCTAGTTGTGACATAATCGCCTGTGAGAAGCACGATATCTGGTTTTAGTTCGTTGCTAAGTGCGATCGCTTGTTCTAACATCTCATCAGACAAACTCGCACCATCATAATGAAAATCTGACATCTGCACCAACTTCTTACCTTGTAACGATGCAGGTAAACCCGCAATCTTCACCGTTAATTTTTCTACAGTCAACGGCCCAGATAATAACCAATGCATAATAGCTTTAATAAACTTCAATCATAGCGCTTAAAGCTTAACTAAAAATCTGCTATTTTAAAGTTGCCATTAAAACACTTTTTTAAAACTTGATGAATAGTTACTACGACGAGCAAGCCTCCGTAGCGTTTTGGCTTTTCTGTGGCTTTGTAGTAACTATAGCAAAAGAATTATTGTGCAGTCATGCTAAGGTTTTGATCATGACTGTTGATGAATAAAGACTTTAAGTAGTTAATTTTATTTATGCTGATCTACTGATTGGAGCTTTGTTTTATAGGCAAAATTCAGTAGTCGCATTTGAACAAGCAGGTAATAGAATGTTGTAAACATAGCGGCTGAGAAAATTTGTCCTCCCCAACCATCATGCCAAAAATCAAATGTTTTGCCATCCCAATAAGCAACAGAAATTTCCAATAATGCAATGCGAACAGTATTAAAAGTAAAAGCTATAAGGCATCCTAAAAGGCTGATTGTTAATATCTGGAAGCTAGTCAGTCTGTAAGCAATACCTATTAAAACACTAGTCATAAGCATCAAGACCATCAAATCAAATCCGTTACAACCCCACCCAATATCTACACTACCTGTAGGTAATTTAACTAATGTTTTATCTAAAGTGCTGGGATAACCTATGGCGTGAAGTGCTAAATTAACACTCCAAGCTTGGATGTAATCCATTGTTCTTTCAGGAGTCAAGGCTCGCCATATATACGCTGGTAGAGAGTAAATCCCAGGATATATACTTAAAAATATCAAAAAAATAGGGCGTTTATAATCTTTAAAGAAATTTTTTCCCCAAGTGCTAAAGATAATACCTAATAAAATTCCTAACCAAACAAATGCTTGAGACCAACCTTTGTAAACACTGAAAGGAAAAAGAGTAACTCCAAATAAAATTATACTACAGCCTAGATTTCGTTGTATAGTTGTAGTATTTAACTTAGTGATTTTATTTTTATTTTGCCATAACTCATATAATCCTAAATAAGCCGCAGCAATTGTCAATAATGGAAATGTACTACCACCAATCAGAAACTGTATTAGTGTCTTGAGCCAAAAAAATAAGTAATAGTATAAACCCACAAACAAGCCACATAAAATAACTTGATTATGTTTTTTCGCTAAAGGAATTAATAAGTTTTCTTTTAAGTCAAAGGACATGATTTATTTAGAGGGATATAAAAAGATTCAAACCTCTTTTCTTCACTATTTTTGAAGCGACCAAGGTTTATGAATAATCTGAATATATTTCAGTGAGAACCTAATGTTATTCTCACTGTTTATCTGCAAGAAATAATGAAGTAATTTATTCTACTTTCACCTCTATTTGCTTTTGCTCTTGGCGATGTTTGCGGATTAAACCTGCACCTAAAGCAACTAGTCCTGGTATTAAGATAGGAACCGGAACTTCTTTATGGTTATATCCTTGCTTGGTATTTCCTAGTTTTGGTCTATTTGGGCTATTTATATTTGTTGGTATAGAATTATTGGGATTATTTGCATAGGTAGTGTTATTGCTTAAATTATGCCTATTTGAATCTTTAGTAAATGTTGGCCAGGGTATAAATCCCAAAAGCCATTGGACTTCCAAAGATCTTGGCACTCTTGAACTCGCCTGTTCAATGCGATTTCGGCTATCTTGAGCCTGGGCATGAGTTTGAGGAACAAATACTATACTTGTAGCCATAGAAGTAGCTACCGCTATGCTTGCACATAGGGTTTTAAATTTCATAAATTAGGATTCCCCTCAGAAATTTTTATTGGACAAATATCTGTGATGTTATAAGTAAAAATTTTTACTTATACACTGAACATCATTCATCCATCTCTAGATGTAAGTCCTACAATTTACTGGTAATTCCCTAGATATAATTCTTGCTAATTTATCCATTCAAGATTAATGAAAAATGTGAAGTATTGAGCATTCCGCAGACGGTCTCATGGTAAATTACTAAAGCTTGGAGTTGGGAAACTCCGGTGAAATTCCGGGACTGTGCCGCAGCTGTGAAGGGAAATCCCAAGTCAGAATGCCAACTCCGGGTGTGTCGAGAAGACACAGTGATGATCTAATCTCTGCGTCACACAGAGAAGGAGTTGAAACTTTGCTTTCGGGATTTACTGCCTGTCCAGGCTTATTTTACGCTACATCTGCTCAAGATGGCATTTTATCTCGCCTGAGAATACCCGGTGGGATACTTAATAGTCAACAATGTCAGGCGATCGCAGAGATAGCAGATAATTACGGTGGTGGCTATGTGGATGTCACAAATCGCGCTAATCTGCAAATTCGGGAAATTAGCCAAGGTATCAATAACGAAGTTCTCCAGCAACTACAAAGTTTGGGTTTGGGTTCGCCTAATTCGGCTGTAGACCACATCCGCAATATTATGACTAGTCCCACAGCGGGTATCGACCCAGCAGAATTAATCGATACTCGTCCTTTAGTTAAAAGCTGGGATGATTATATAGCAGCGCATCCTGAACTGTCAGGACTATCAGCTAAGTTTAGCGTTTGCTTTGATGGCGGTGGGAAAGTTGCGGTAAGCGATCGCCTCAATGATATGCTGTTGAAGGCTGAGTTAATCGACAATCAAGTTTACTTACGCTTGCATCTAAGTTTTATCAAAAGCAAACCACCCATCGATACAGAAATTATATTGTTGCCAGAACAATGTTTGTCAGTTTTGGCAGCTTTAGCAGATGTTTATTTACAACATACTGATACTCATAGTAAACGCAAGCTACGTTTACAAGCAGTTATCAATAGTTTGGGATGGGAAAATTATCTTCAGCAAGTTGAACAGCAGTTAACATTTGCTTTGAGGCGTTGTGAAAAGTTTATTCCCAAACCTTCCTTAGAAAATCAGGCAAATTCCTGGCATATTGGTATTCATCCCCAACGCCAGCAAGGTTTATTTTATCTCGGCGTAGTGTTACCTTTAGGTCGTTTGGAAAGTCTGCAAATACGGCGTTTGGGCGATTTGGCAGCAAAATATGGGAATGGGACTATCAGACTCACACCTTGGCAAAATTTGCTCATCACTGATATTCCCCAAGAGTGGGTTGTTGAGGTTGAAAGTGACATAGCTAACTTAGGATTAGATTCCGCAGTCACCAATATTAAAGGTGCATTGGTTGCCTGTTCTGGTACACGGGGTTGTGCGGCTTCTGCAACAGATACCAAAGGTCACGCCTTAGTATTAGCTGATTACCTGGAAACTCGTGTTAGGCTAGACCGCCCAATTAATATTCACTTTAGCGGCTGTGAAAAATCTTGCGCCCAACATCACAATGGTGATATCACCTTACTGGGTGTGAGCTATCGCCACATAGAAAGTTATCACGTTTATGTTGGGGATAGCGAGACTCACGCAAAATTCGGTCGAAAAATCCATCAATACATCAGTTTTGCCGAACTACCTGCACTCATCGAACAAATACTCAAAGTGTATAAGATTCATCGACTGAATCATGACGAATCCTTTGCAGAATTTGTCAATCGATACAAGACTACCCAACTACAAGAGTTATTTTCTCAGCCATCAGCAATATATCAATGTACCCTGCGGGAAACCGCAAAAGCGTCTATATCTGCGGTTTGTAATTGAAAATGTCCGAATATATCCGAAACCCTAACGAAATCTACCGTAATTCCTTTTCGATCATTCGGTCAGAAGCGAACTTAGATTTGCTACCAACAGATGTAGCAAAAGTTGCGGTACGTCTGATTCATGCCTGTGGAATGACGGATATTGTCACCGACTTGGGATATTCACCCACAGCAGTGCAATCAGCACGCGCCGCACTCACAGCTGGTGCGCCCATTTTATGCGATTGTCGGATGGTAGCCGAAGGAGTCACAAGGCGACGACTACCAGCCAATAACGCAGTTATCTGCACCCTGAATAATCCAGAAGTACCAGAACTCGCCCAAAAACTGGGAAATACAAGGTCAGCCGCCGCTTTAGAATTATGGCGATCGCACTTAGAAAACTCAATTGTCGCCATTGGTAATGCACCTACTGCCCTATTTAGATTACTGGAAATGCTAGACGAAGGAGCGCCGAAACCTGCTGTAATTTTGGGTTTCCCTGTCGGATTCGTCGGTGCAGCCGAATCAAAAGCCGCCCTAGCAGCAGATAGTCGGAATGTACCATTTATGACATTACATGGTCGGCGGGGTGGAAGTGCGATCGCCGCCGCCGCTGTTAACGCCTTGGCAACGGAGGAAGAATAATCATGACAACCAAAGGCCGTTTGTATGGAGTTGGTGTCGGCCCTGGCGACCCTGAACTGTTGACAGTCAAAGCACTGCGGCTATTGCAGTCCGCACCTGTAATTGCCTATCAATCAGCCACAGATAAAGAAAGTATAGCGCGAGCGATCGTGTCTCAATATTTAACAGGCAAGCAAATAGAAGTCGCCTTTCACCTACCCCGCGCCTTAGAACCAGAAAAAGCCAAAGCCATTTACGACCAAGAAGTTGAGCCAATTGCCCAACACCTCGCGGCTGGGCGTGATGTCGTAGTTGTGTGTGAAGGAGACCCGTTTTTCTACGGTTCCTTCATGTATGTATTCACACGCTTGTCTCAGCATTACCATACCGAAGTAGTTCCTGGCGTTTCCTCACTCATGGCTTGTCCAGTCGCTTTAGGTGTACCCTTCACCTACTACAACGATATTCTCACCATTTTACCAGCCCCACTACCAGCCGAAGAACTCATCACACAACTGTTAACTACAGATGCAGCAGCAATTATGAAACTAGGCCGCCATTTTACAAAAGTGCGGGATATTTTGGAGCAGTTAGGATTAGCATCGCGAGCATTGTATATTGAACGGGCAACAATGTCACAGCAGAGAATTGTCCCCTTAAATGAAGTTGATCCAGCTGAAGTACCTTATTTTGCCATGATTGTTATTCCTAGTAAAAATCGTCTGTAAAGATGAAGTAACAGTCAATATTAAGATAAGAAAGACTTTAGTGTGGGAATACTGACCTCTGGTTGGAAATGGCCTAAAAATATTATTCCCCTGCGTTAACCCGCCCATTGCCCACAACTTAACCCCATCAAAAGATTCGGGCAGTTCCTGAAATCTCACATTAAGGGTCAAGTTTTCAACACACTTGATGGACTGCGTAAGCGCCTCCACGAAATTCTTAGTCAAATTACGCCAGAACGTGTTGTCTCCTTGACTTCTTATGATTTCATTCTCGAAGCTCTTTTCTATGCAACCTCTCTCACTTCTTACGACTTTATTCTTGAAGCCTTATTTAGCGCTGCTTCATCAAGAATTGGTATAACTTTATGTTAGATAAATCATTCAGTACAAACAAACATTAAATCAAAGTAATTCTTAAGTATGATGCACTGATTAGTAAAAATTTGGAATTATGGCAGCAACATCGCCACAAAATATGAGATATAAAATATATGAGATCGCCAGAAATTCAAACAACAGAAAATACACTTGATGAGATTAATCCTCAAAGCCCCCACAAAGCTGGATTTATCTCTCAGGTAGGAAGAGATTATGGAATAACTGATCCAGATTTACCCTATAAACGATTGCTTTACGGTTTGGCTTTAGTGATATTGGCGGCTTTCCTATTTGTTGCTGCCATTTACTACAGAGTTATCAACCCTTAAGCTATTTTCACTTTAAACCAACCAATTAGCTTGACCAGCCTACTTTGTTGAGAATGGTGCAATATATTTAGTTAACCAATCTCATCAAGAATGCAGTATTTAAGCATGATAGTTGATTGAATTCTGTGTAATTTGCAGCTTAAAATTTTTTATCCAAAATCCAAATTTTGTTAAAGATTAAGCTCATCCTACAAGAGAAATGATATAGGCTGCATGGAACATCAGCAATGTGTAGAAGACTACAAACTCATTTAATAATGAGAATCCATCTTTAGTTAGATGGTAGCAATGGTAATTAATTTGTTTATTAATTCTAGGCTCATGAATTGCACCATACTGCCTCAAAATGTAATTTCAAAAATTCAGCGTGTTTAATCCTAATAATTGCCAGCTTTGGCTATTAGTATTGACCTCCATTTTTAGGCTGGAGGGATGTTGATTCAATTGCAAAAATTTGCTGGCTCATGAGAACTAGCAATTTGGATTAGCGTTTAAGGAGGATATGACTAGAATACATGGCTACAAAATATCCTAAATTTAGCCGGGATCTCGCTCAAGATCCGACTACGCGTCGAATCTGGTATGCGATCGCTACAGGAAATGATTTTGAAAGTCATGATGGCATGACTGAGGAAAATCTCTACCAAAAGATTTTCGCTACTCACTTCGGTCATGTCGCCATCATTTTCTTGTGGGCATCGAGTCTTCTGTTCCACGTCGCCTGGCAAGGTAACTTTGAACAGTGGATTACAGATCCACTCCATATTCGCCCAATTGCCCATGCAATTTGGGATCCCCACTTTGGTAAACCAGCCATAGAAGCTTTCAGCCAAGGTGGTGCTAACTATCCCGTGAATATTGCTTACTCTGGTGTTTATCACTGGTGGTATACCATCGGTATGCGGACAAATAACGACCTCTACCAGGGTTCAATTTTCCTGTTGCTGTTAGCAGCTTTATTCCTGTTCGCAGGTTGGCTACACTTGCAACCGAAGTTCCGTCCTAGCTTGACTTGGTTTAAGAGTGCTGAACCTCGTCTGAACCACCACTTAGCTGGTTTGTTTGGCGTTAGCTCCTTAGCTTGGGCTGGTCACTTGATTCACGTCGCTATCCCTGAATCTCGTGGGGTTCATGTGGGCTGGAGAAACTTTCTGACCACTTTGCCTCACCCAGCAGGTTTAACACCATTCTGGACGGGTAACTGGGGTGTGTACGCCCAAAATGCAGATACGACTGGGCATATTTTCGGCACATCCCAAGGTGCAGGAACCGCTATTTTGACTTTTTTGGGTGGTTTCCATCCTCAAACAGAGTCGCTGTGGTTGACTGATATGGCGCATCACCATTTAGCGATCGCCGTTATCTTTATCATCGCCGGGCATATGTACCGGACTAACTTCGGGATTGGTCATAGCATCAAAGAGATGCTCAATGCCAAACAATTCTTTGGTATCCAAACTGAAGGACAGTTCAACTTACCGCATCAAGGGCTATACGACACTTATAACAACTCCTTGCACTTCCAACTGTCCATACACTTGGCAGCATTAGGAACTGCATTGTCATTAGTGGCGCAACATATGTACTCGCTGCCGCCTTATGCCTTCATAGCTAAGGACTATACAACACAGGCTGCGCTGTACACCCATCACCAGTACATTGCTGGGTTCTTGATGATTGGTGCGTTTGCCCATGCTGGCATTTTCTGGATACGAGACTACGACCCAGCGCAAAATCAAGGTAACGTCCTTGAGCGCGTACTGAAGCATAAAGAAGCGATTATCTCTCACCTAAGTTGGGTGTCTCTTTTCTTAGGCTTCCATACCTTGGGGCTATACGTTCACAATGATGTTGTAGTTGCCTTTGGCACCCCAGAAAAGCAAATCTTGATTGAGCCGGTGTTTGCTCAATTCATCCAATCTGCTCATGGCAAACTGCTTTATGGGATGGATACTCTGTTATCTAACTCAGATAGCATTGCTTATACAGCTTGGCCAAACCAGGCTAACGTCTGGTTGCCGAACTGGCTAGACGCGATTAACTCCGGCACAAATTCTTTATTCTTGACCATTGGCCCTGGTGATTTCTTGGTACACCATGCGATCGCTCTCGGCTTGCATACCACCACCTTGATTTGTGTCAAGGGTGCGTTGGATGCCCGTGGGACTAAGCTAATGCCCGATAAAAAAGACTTCGGCTTCACCTTCCCCTGTGATGGGCCTGGACGGGGTGGTACTTGCCAAACTTCTTCCTGGGAACAGTCTTTTTACCTAGCTATGTTCTGGATGTTGAATCTCCTTGGTTGGGTAACTTTCTACTGGCATTGGAAGCATCTCGGAGTTTGGCAAGGTAACGTTGCTCAGTTCAACGAAAACTCTACATACCTCATGGGTTGGTTCCGTGATTACCTCTGGGCTAACTCTGCTCAGTTAATTAACGGTTACAACCCTTATGGGACGAGTAATTTATCTGTCTGGGCTTGGATGTTCCTCTTTGGACATTTAGTTTGGGCTACCGGTTTCATGTTCCTGATTAGCTGGCGTGGGTACTGGCAAGAGTTAATTGAAACTCTAGTTTGGGCGCATGAACGCACACCTTTAGCTAACTTAGTTCGCTGGAAAGATAAGCCTGTAGCTTTATCTATCGTGCAAGGTTGGTTAGTTGGTCTAGCTCACTTTACCGTTGGTTACATTCTTACCTATGCAGCATTCCTCATAGCCTCAACGGCTGGTAAATTCGGTTAAAAATTTTGATATCCTCTGACCTTAGCCATTATCCCCCTTGATCCTGTTAGGTAAAAGGGGGATTTTTTCTAAAACTTGACTTAAATTTCCAAAGGCACTGGACGCAATCTTCCTTCCACTTCCACACTAGGAAAATTGGGGTCAAAAGTGAGATTTTCTAGCTTTCCATCCTTGAGAACGACAAAAGTATCTTCAACCTTCGCACCTGTTAAACTAGGATTCCAGGCGATCGCCATATTTTCTGTTAAAAAGTCGTTAGTCGATGGATTGGCAACAATTTCTCTGGCTAAATAGCCTGTAGTTCCTCCCTGATGATGTTCACGGATAGCATGAGGAAACCCATGTTGTTCATAGGCTTGCGCTAAAGCATAATAAACTGCATCAAGCGTCATTCCCGGTTGAGATGCGGAGAGTGCTTTAGCCTCTATTTCGCAGACATGACGATGTAATTCGGCTTCATCCTTAGTCAGGCTACCAAAACAAACAAATCTTGTGAGATTCGCATACAATCCATACCCCCTCGCGCAAAACACCAGCATTGCTTGTCGTCCAATCTGTTCCCCCGTCGCTGTAGCATGACGGTATAAAGGTAAACGCCTCTCGCCAGCTACCAATGTCAGCGCCGGATGTAAACCTCTCGCCCACAAAGCTTCTGCACCCGCACCCGCTAACTGATATTCTGTCCAAGTAGGTTGGGTAGCTTGTAGCACTTCTGTCATCGCGGCGCTGGCTTGTTGTCCAACGTGGCGATACCGTTCTAACTCAGTTGGCAATAATACCCGTTTATATTGTTGTAGAGATGGTGGTATTGTTTGCTCTTGTGAAGTTGAGTTATTGCAGCGATCGCTAATAACTATACCCCCATCCGTTGCCTCATGGACAAAAGCCTCACGAGCCGCAGCATCAGCCCAAGGGTTAATATGCAGCTTCAAATCACTGGGTAATTCCTCATCTTTGAGACGCTGGGCTTCTATTTCATCCGTCAACACCCACGCATCTTGTCCAGTTACCAACAACTCTGCTACCCCAGTTTCAGCAGTCAGCAATACAGTATTAGAAGCACCACCAGTAGCCCAAGCAAACCAATCCGTACCCCGCAGACGCACACCACCAACCTCAGTTTGAGAGATAGTTTCCCTGATAAACCCTAGTTTCGTCGAGACTTCTTCGCTCATAGGAAAAACTCAGATAAATACAGATAATTATCAAATTCATCTGTGTCTGTCTGCGTCTATCTGAGGTTGAGCGATCGCTATTACCGCCGGATTACTCAACAATCCTGATATGGCAGTATCGGCTGCTAGTGTTTACAGTAATATCTTATTACTCCTTTTTTTCATCAGAACCTGTGTTATGGGGAAATATACAAAATCAGCAGCCTGGATTATTTGGATTAGTACACTCAAACAGAGATTTTACCCAAAAAGAATCTTGGGGTAAAAACTGTTTTAATTCTTCATTTCCGGCTTCTCTTTGCTCTTACTTATACAGTTTAAATCTAGATAATGTATACATTAAACTAAACTCAAACCTCAAAGTTGAGCATTCAAGCATTAGTACAGATAAATTTTACGGAATTAACCCAAACTCTGATAATCTTTTTTATGCGTTTGAAACTCAGTTTACACCATATCAACAATAGACCTCTTGCAAAAGTCAGTTAAGCAGATTCAGTTTTAGGGAGACGAAGCTCATAGTTGTACAAACCAGCGATGAGATTAAATCTCAAACTAAATCTTTTTCTCCGATTGCGATAACGGTCAGACAAGATTTTAAATATCTTTAGTTTCCGATTAATATGCTCACCGACAACTCGAACTTTGGCTAAGTCTCGATTACTCTTTTTATCTTCGCAA
>NZ_JADEWI010000092.1 GCF_015207705.1 Nostoc sp. LEGE 06077 | reverse complement strand
CGCTAGGATAAAAATTTCTGGCGCACAGTGGAATGTTGAGAGTGTTAATCACATCCTCTCTGTTCGTTGTGCTTATCTTAATGGTTTACTTGCTATTTGAGTATTTCTGCCAAAAGTGGATGCTCCCGGTATTGTTCACGTTACAGTCGTAGGTGGAGAAACAGCATTAGCTCCAAGAGCAATACAACGAGCCGCCGAGCTATTTCCTGTGGTCTGGGTCGTTACTAATGGTGCAGCTAAACTTCCTAAACTTCCTAATTCAGCTGTTGTTTTTGTCAGTATTGACGGTACTCCTGAATACCATAATAAATCCAGAGATCCTTTAGGTTTTTTTGCTAAGAGCCGTTACGGAACTTTAACAGGAATGGCTGCGGCCATTGTCAAAAATATCAATGAATCAGAGCGTGGAGCTTATGTACACATAACTCTCACACGGCAATCAATAGAATACTTTGTTGATGCTGTTGATTGGTTAGTAAAAGATGTCAAAAAGTTGCGAGGTATTGTTGTTTCTGGCGCAGCTACTAAAGATAAAAGTGACCCTGTTACACTTCAAATTCAAGATAGGCAAAGACTCAAAGAATTGATTGAATCTTGCGCTCAAAAGTATGGATGGGAGCTATTTCCATTTAACCAGCCAAAGGTTAATGAATTTTTATTTAATGAAAAATATATTATTCGCGATTCATCAGCTTGCTCTGTAGCTAGGCGAGTTGAAAGCCTAAATTTTGAAGGTAAGAATGTAGGCAAATGTGTTTTGAGAGATGAAATTGATTGTGAAACTTGTGTATGCAATATTACGGGTTTAGCACAAGGAATTGACAGTCTAGATATCCCAACTATTCTGGGAATTCTGCAAGCAACTTTTGGCTAATTTATGAGAAATCTATTAGTTATTGGGATTTTAAGCTGTTTAACTAGTAGCCCAGTCTTAGCTCAAATTATTCCAGATTCTACATTAGGAATTGAAAATTCTATTGTTAGACAAAACGATAAAATTAACACAATTTCTGGAGGGGCTACACGGGGGACTAATTTATTTCATAGTTTCCAAGATTTTTCTGTTGAAAATACAGATACAGTTATTTTTAAAAATAACTTAAATATTGAAAATATAATCACTCGTGTTACAGGTGGAAAAGTTTCTAATATCAATGGTTTAATCACCGCGAATGGAACTGCTAATTTAATTCTGATTAACACTAATGGAATTATATTGGGTCAGAATGCACGATTAAATATTGGTGGTTCGTTTTTAGCTACCACTGCTAATGGACTTAAATTTATTGATGGGACTTTTTTCACTACTACTGCATTGCAAAATCCGCCTTTGTTAACGATCAGCGCACCTATTGGCTTGAACTTTGAGAATAATTCTGGTGCAATAAGAGTACAAGGAAATGGACATACTCTAATCAATCCAATATTTACGCCCATCTTAGGGCTGAATAATTCATTAGGATTACAAGTGCAACCAGGAAAAACATTAGGAATTGTGGGTAGTAAGGTTGTTTTAGATGGTGGAATTTTGAAGGCTGGACGCGTTGAAATTGGAAGTGTTGGGAGTGGATTGGTTACTCTTGCTTCAGATTGGGATTTAAATTACCAAGGTATACAAGATTTTCAAGATATTGAGTTATCACGTCAAGCTTTAGTAGATGCTAGTGGCATTCCTGGTGGTTCTATACAGGTACAAGGAAAGACAATAGACATAAGTGATGGCTCGGCAATTTTCATTCAAAATCAAGGTGGGCAATCATCAGGTGGAATAAATGTAAACGCTTCTGATCTGCTGAAAGTATCTGGTACAGCCCCAAATGGCAGAATTGCCAGCACCTTGCTAACAGAAACCTTAACCAACGGTAGTGGTGGAGATATTACCATTTCCGCCAAAAGAATTATCGTTCAAGATGGGGGACAATTACTTCCTAGAACTTTCGGCAAAGGCAGAGGCGGTAATTCGACCGTTAATGCTTTTGATTCAGTGCAGGTC
The DNA here is from genome assembly GCF_015207705.1 of Nostoc sp. LEGE 06077. Classification (GTDB taxonomy): domain Bacteria; phylum Cyanobacteriota; class Cyanobacteriia; order Cyanobacteriales; family Nostocaceae; genus Nostoc_B. The sequence goes on along the minus strand of NZ_JADEWI010000092.1, from coordinate 15,447 downwards.
ATTGGATTTTCACTCCTTTATCCCAACTTGTTTAGTAATATTAGTGCTGCTACTTTTGGTGCTGGAGATGCAGGTAATCTGAGAGTCACCACAAATCAATTAGTCGGAATTAACGGGATTCAAATAGGATCTGCAACTTTCGGCGGTGGCTCTGGAGGAAATGTAAGTGTCAACGCTGCTGATGTTACTCTTACTGGCGTTGTGCCTGGATTACTAACTCCTAGCACTATTAACGCGGCAACTTTTAGCACTGGTAATGCGGGACAAGTAGTCGTAAATTCATCAAGATTGCGTCTGGAAAATGGAGGAGCCGTTGCTTCTTCCACTACTGCCTCTGGTAATGCGGGGAGTGTAACTATCAACGCTTCTGACTTCGTAGTAATTGACGGTGTAGGACTGGGTTCAATCACTCCTTCTCTAGTTGATTCCTCAGCTATTGTTCTAGCTCAACCATTGCAACAACAACTCAGAGTTCCATCTATACCAACTGGAAACTCTGGAGATATAACCATTAACACTCCAAATTTAAATATAAGCAACGGTGGTCTTATTAATGTTCAAAATGATGGCTCTGGTAATGCAGGAAACATCAATATAACTGCAAATAAAATCGCCATTTCCAATGGCGGAGGTATTACAGCCACCACCGCGATCGCCGAAGGTGGAAATATTGGCATTGAGTCAAAGCTCGTTCAACTAAATAATGGCAATATCTCTGCCACGGCTGGCCAACAAGGTACGAATGGCAACGGCGGCAACATCAGAATCAATGCTGATGTCATCGCTGGTTTCAATAACAGCCGCATTACAGCGGATGCTTTTCAGGGCAGAGGTGGCAATATTAGAATTAACACCCAAGGACTTTTTCTATCTCCTAACAGTCTGGTTACAGCATCTTCGCAACAAGGCATTGATGGTAATGTTGAAACAAATGTCTCCCGAACTCAATCAGAACTGGTTAATGCTCAACTAGAATTACCTAAATCAACCCCAGAAATAGCATCAGTTTGCCCAGGAAAGGCTGGTGCAGAAAATAGATTTGTCATAACTGGTAAAGGTGGTTTACCATCTAGCCCATTAGAATCTGCATATATAAATCCTACTTGGCAACCTAGAGTTTCAAACACTGCCTCAACTATCAATAATTTCGACGAACCAAAGTTCTCAACTACCAAAATCATTCCCGCCCAAGGTTGGCAATTTAATAATGACGGCACAGTAACCTTAGTTGCCCAAGCTAACACAACAGTTAATACCGCTTTTTCTGAGCCAACCTGTCATACTAAAATTTCAGTAACTCAATGATTAAACTTCGTCGTTTATTTAAGTACCTATTAATAGGTGCATTAGGGTTATTAATTAGTGTTAGCCAATCATTTGTAATATCAGGGTTTGCTGTAACTCCAGAAATGCAACTAAGTCAAGCACAATTCTTGATAAGTAAAGGTAATGAACAATTAGATTTAGGGCAAGCAACAGAAGCACTTGATAGTTTCAAGAAAGCAACTATAATTTACCAAAAACTAAAATCTCAGGAAGACATTATCGGAAGTTTAATTAATCAAAATATAGCTTTGCAAGCTCTAGGTATGTATCCTCGTGCTTGCAAGACACTTCTAGAAGCCATCAATTCTGTTACCCAAAGCTGGATTTGTGAGCCACAACAGCCAAACGATTCTATTAATAATCGTTTTGACATAGTTGAACGCCTCAATTCCCAACCAATTTACTTGTTAGCATTGCATAATTTGGGGGATGTACTGCGTCAGTTGGGCAAACTATCAGAATCAAAAATAGTTTTACAAAAAATTTTAGAGTCTGCCCAGCAATCACCAATTTTTGATAATAATAATGTTTTGCTTTCTTTAGGAATTACAGAACAGGCTTACTATAACCAATTGAGAAATAAATATTCGGAAATAGAAGAGCCTGATTTTCAAGATAAGTTAAGTGATTTTCTTATAGATTCTGCCTTAAGCTCTCTAAAAATATTTCAACAAATAAATGTTAATAAAACAGCCAGCATTTCTTTAAAGTTACAATCACAATTAAACAATGTAAAACTTTTAATAGATTTCTCCCAATGGCTAAAAGTAGCAGTTAAATCAAAAAATCAACGGTTGGTAGAAACCCAAGCTCAAATTCAGCCGCAACTTCAATCATTAATCAAGCTAATAATACAAAATATTGCATTATTTAATGAATTACCTGCCAATCAATCAATTCATTTTCAAATAAACTTCGCTAATAGTTTAGCTCAAATCTCAGACGAGCAGTTACATACTACCGCTATTGAAGTTGCCCAATCAGCCTTTGAATTAGCTAAACATATAAATCACCAAAGAATGCAATCCTATAGTTTAGGAGTTTTAGGTAGATTACAACCGAAAAAAGCTGAATATCTTTGGTTACAAGCTCTTAGTATTGCACAATCGATTCAAGATTTAGAACTCGCTTATCAATGGCAAAAAGAATTAGGTATTTTCTATAATAACTATAAGCAATATGAAAAAGCTCTTCATTTTTATGAAGCCACAATTAAAAGCTATCAACGAATTCGAGATGATCTAGGGACAATAAATGCAGATTTGCAATTTTCGCTTCAAGAGACTGTTGAACCTATATATCGAAATTATATGCGATTGTTGTTGAACGGTCAGTTTCCTAATTTAAGGTTAATTCAACAAACAGATGACCAACTTCAACTAACACAACTAGAAAATTTTCTTCAGTGCAGAAAGCTAGATTTAATCTCTTTGGATAAAGTTAAGATATCTAGTAATACTACATTAATTAAAATCATTAACCTTAATGATTTAGTATTAATTATTGTTCAATCTCCTAATCATTCCCTTCATCACTACGTTACTAGTTCAAAGCTGGTTCAATCTCATGTCAACAATTTGTTGTTGAGTCTACAAGACGAGAGATTAGCTGCTATTGAAAAAGACATTATCATTTCCGAATCTCAAGCCCTTTACCAGTTGCTGTTTGCACCTATCAAAAAATATTTGCCTTCATCAGGAACACTGGTATTTAGTTTGGACACTTCTTTTCAGAGTATACCTTTGGCATTGCTGCACGATGGACAGGATTATTTAATCAAGCACTATAGTATGGCAGTAACTCTAGGCTCAAAAATTCGACCTTTAAAAGCTTTGTCTAACCAAGAGCTAAAAGCTTTAATTGCCGGACTTTCTAAAGTTAGCCCAAGCTTCTATGCCCCAAATGCACCCGAAGGTTTGCAAGCCTTGCTAGAGGTGGAACAAGAAGTAGCTGAAATTAATCAAAAAACTAAATCTTCAACTAAGTTGCTGAATGAAAAGTTTACTAGCAAAAGATTACAGCAAGAACTAACAACAGCAAATTTCCCGATTGTTCACCTAACAACCCACGGTCAATTTAGTTCTGATCCTCAACGCACAGTCTTGTTAGCCTGGGACAAGCCTATCGATATTCAACAATTTAATGGTTGGCTAAAAACTCAACAAAATCAAGACCCGATTGAGTTATTGGTTCTCAGTGCTTGTCAAACGGCTAAAGGCAACAAGAGAGCAGCATTAGGGATTGCAGGTGTAGCGGCACAGGCCGGAGCCAGAAGTACAGTTGCGACCTTATGGCAAGTAGATGCTGTCTCCACTGTTCAACTGATGAGGGTTTTTTATCAAAGTTTAAAAAATGGCATTCCGAAAGCCGAAGCACTTAGACTTGCACAGTTAAGTTTGCTGAACGATCCCAAATATAATCACCCCTACTTTTGGTCAGGTTTTATACTAGTGGGCGGCTGGCTTTGAGTTTCTTTTAGCACTCTTAAGTGTTCTTGCGCGGTTTCTAACTCTCTAGCATTGCGACTACTTTGCGCTAATTCAATCGCTTTTTGGTATGCAGTTTCTGCTTCTTGTGGTAGCCATGCTTCCAAGTAGCGATCGCCTAATACTCGATAAAGAGTTGGGTTTTGACTACCGGCTGCTACTCTTTCATTCATAGTTTCGATTGTCTGGTGTAATAGACTCTTTTCCATATACACAGCATCTAGGTCGAGTAGAGCCGCTTCATCTGGTGGTAAGCCCAGTTCTTTCACTTTTTTGATTTTTTCTAAGGTTTCCTGTGCGTCACTTTGTGAAAGCATATACACCACTGAGGGTATCGAACTAGTTGTTTGTTGTGGTTTTCTGGCAAGTACAGTAATTTTGTAAACGATGCCATACTGAAACTCTGGTTGGTCTTGTGGATACGGTAAGGTGGTGTTATTCGTTTCTAACTGCCAATCAAGATTGTAGCCTGTGACATAAACTTTATAGCTGGTTGCTCCTTTTACTGAATACCAAGACAATACAGGTCTTTGGCTAAGTAATACACTGCCATAAGGACTCAGGATGATTGGCTCATTTCCAACTTCGCCAGGGCCTTTAAATTTTGGACAATCTTGTGGAGTTTGGAATGTACATCTTTTCTTGCTTCCTGGAGTTGCTTGCCTACACTTATCAGGTGCATCCGATATCGAACCACTTGGTAGTTGCAATATTCTCCCATTCAAAAAACATAAAACCTCAACTTTACCTCCAATTCTTTTGGGATTAATACGATCTCCTGGGCAAAGTAAACTGCCTTTGGGTAAATAGCGATCTCCCTCGTTGTAAATTCTCGCTATTGAATTAGTACAGGAATCCTTTGCTATTGGTTGAGGTTGACCCATTGCTACGGAACAATTTAGAGTCATCAACACTAATGAAACCATTGAAACTCTAGCCTTGACAAATTTTTGGGTGAGTAATCCCAGGAACATTAATTTTCTCGTTTAGCTACCTTCAACTGTTAGCTTACATGAACTCAAGAACAACTTTTAAGTTTAAGGAGAAGACTTCGGTACAACTTTTCCCAAAGTACGATCTAAAAATTGTTGTCGCCATTGCTGAACCTCTGGCAAGCTTGACTGTGCCAATAAACACGCCTCCCATGAAAGTCGTGCATCTTGAGCCGCATTATTTTTTTCTTGCACTTGTGCTAGTAGACAATAAGTATCTGTTCTTGGGTATAATTGTCTTGACTTTTCTAAATATTTTTTAGCTTGAGCATAATTCTTTTGCTCTAATTCCGCCCAACCCCAAGTTTTATATAAAGCTGCTTGCAATTCAGTTTCTTGAGTTTTCTTTAATCCCTGTACAACTAAAGCAATTGCTTTATCATATTTCCCTTCTATAACTTGTAATCTTGCTAAATTACTAATTGCATATACCGCTTCTTCACTGCTTTCTATTGCTAACTGATATTGCTCAATAGCCAATTTATATTCACCGTTATCATCATAAAAACTTCCTAATCCATAGTGTCCTGTCCATGAATTAGGTTTCAGCTTAAATAATATTTGATAGTTCTTCTCTACACAAGCAATATCATGTAATTGCTGACATAATAATGCTAAGTTATTATAAGCTACATCATTCTTTGGATTATATTTAATCGCTAATTCGTAATACTTTCTAGAGTCAGTTAAAGGAATATTTCTTCTATCTGCTTGTTCTAAATAATATTGCGAGATTACTTGCCTTGTATTAGGTTTCAGTTTTACTGCTAACTGAAATTGATTTTCAGCTTCAGATAACCTATTTTCTTTTTGAGCTTTCTTTCCTTGCTCTAAGTAATGATTTGCTACTAACGGTAATGATAGATAGCTTATACCCAACAAGCTTAATATAAATAAAATACTGGCACTAAGTTTAAATATTGGTGTTTTGACAATTCGATAGATTTTGGATTGGATCTCCAAATTATCTAATCTTTGCAATATAAATTTAGCTGCTGCCGGACGCTTCCCTGGGGCTGGAGCCATCATATCATCTAACAAGTCAGCTAAAGGTTTCTCAATTTGTGGGGCTTTATTTCTCCAGATCAACCTTGTTGTTTCTTGATCTGTTGGCAAGTTAGTTAATCCTATCCCTGTTACTAAGTATGCAAAAGTCCTTCCCAAGGCATAGAAATCTGATTGTGGTACTGCCTGACCGTTTATTTGCTCCAAAGGTGTGTATCCAGCACTGTAAAGTACGGTAATTTCATAATTTCCACCCAATCCTATATCGTTTCCACCCACTCCACTGACTTTCGCTAAATAAGTATTTGTTACTTCTCTTACTCCGCCAAAGTCAACTAGAACCAACTGTCCATTCGGTTGCAAAATTATATTAGAAGGTTTAATATCTCGATGAAAATATCCTGTTCTATGCACTTCATCAATAATTTCTACTAGCTGCTTCAACCAACCTATTGCTAGTTCTTGAGAGATTTTCCCGTTTTCTTCTACCCATTTCTCTAAATCCTGACCCTCAATGAACTGCATTACTAAACAATGCAGTTCAAGAGTGCTATTATTGGGGGTCACACTAATTACATCATCTACCACTCTAGGAATCCCTGGATGAGCAAATAATTGCAGGGTCAGCGTTTCTCGCTCCAGCAACTCAACTGCTTTAGGATCTGAAGACTTTAAAACTTTCATTACCTTGCGCTTACCATTCTCTTCCGCCTCAAAAATTTCTGTATTATGACGAGAATTCAAAGAGCGCAATGGTTTTAATAGACGGAATCGCTCGTCTATTAGTAATTCTGTTCCACAATTTAAACACTTTTGAACATCGTCTGGATTTTGACGATGTTTACAACTAGGATTAATACAGTAAGCCACACATTTAACTTTACTTTTATTTTTGTATTATACTGATTAAATTATTGAAAATTTCCCTTGCTTCTGATGGCAATATGTATAAATATATTTCTTAATTACAGGCTGTATATATAACATTAACTCCTCTTGATTATTTAGTATTTGCTCAACTAAAAAGCGTTCAATTAAGGCATTGATAGCATCAATAAAATCAGATGTACTTACTCTTATTCCCTTTGTTTTTAACAAATTTAACAATTCGGTATTTGAAATTAAATCAATCTGTTTATTTTCCATTTCTTCAACTAACGAAATTACAATTTCTTTTTCTAAAATTGTTAGTCTCCCTATACCTTTAAAGTAATCGTCTAAGTTCTCTTTTACAATATCATCTAATAAAACTGTATTCAAAGCAAGAAAATCTTCTACACTATTATTAAAAAATAGTTTTATTTTACTTGCAACAATATTTAAAACTAAAGGGTTTCCATGATATATTTGTACTAATTCTCCCCATTTATGTTCATCTTTTAATCCTTTATCGCGCAAAATTTCAAATGCGTCTCTACGCAATCCTTCAATTTTCAGCACAACAGCAGATTGCCCCTTATTTTGTAAACGTGTAATATCAACAAATGGTTTTCTGCTAATTAATACTAAAGAACTTTGATGTTGTGCTTCTACAATTCTTCTAAAGAATGTTCCATACTCTATATATTCATCTCCATAAGGATTAGGACTTTTATTTCTATCTCCTTGTAGTAAAGCCTCTGCTGAATCTAAAATTATTAAATAAGGTTTTAATCTTAATCGCTCAATTAATAGCGTTATTTTATCTTCACTACTTTTAGGGATATCAAAATTTTGATTTTCTAGTTCCGATATTAATTTAAGAAATTCAGTAACTAAACTAGACAAAGAGGGGCTGTAGGCAATAGATTTCCAAATAAAACCATTGAAATAACAATCTTGAATATCCAAAGCTTGAAGTAACTTAACTACTAATGCGCTCTTGCCAATTCCTGCTTCTCCTATAACTGCCACGCATTTTTCCCGAATGACTAACTCTTGCAGCATTGCTAATTCTGGACTTCTACCATAAAATTTAGCGACTTCCGGGGGATTACCTCCTAAAATATCTAAAAATTTAAAATCAGACTTAGTATTACTAAGCTTGTTATGGTTTTGTTGTTCTACAATCGCCTTAAGCTTCTTTTTTGTAACTTTTTCCCCATTTCCTAAAATTCCTGTCAATAATACCCACAAGCTTGGAGCTACACGACGCTGTAATATCTCAAATCCATAGGGGCTATTATCTGCTATCTCTTTGTACTCTAGGTCTAACCAAGCTGCCTTAATAACAATTTTTTCCGGTTCTTCTAGCCATCTTCCTTGCTTTGCATACACCAATTCATTTATAAATCTAATCGCTTCTTTAACTTCCATAAGTTATCTCTATGTGTTTGATTTCAAAGAAAAGTTTGAACTTTTATTTAATAAACCTTAATTATTCTCCATTTAGAGACTGGTAGTATCTATTTTTCCTGGAATAAGACTTTCTTTACTTGGAATATATTATGTAGCATATAATACTCTGCAAATTGCCAATTCTTTCTTTTGATAAGCTTACTTAGCCAATGTATGTAAAAATAATTGCTCATGTTAATTGTTTATTAATAAGTGTAACTTTTTGCAGCAACAACCTGTTTGATTAATCGTATTTGCCTGTAGATTTTTCTAGCCAGAATTGTTAATGTATCCCTATACTGCCAAGTTTAAGCCTAAAAGTTTGAACTTGAATAGGTGTATATGATACTATTCTTGATTAGTAGGATATCAAGCAATCAGCTATATGTAATCAAACCTAAGCACACAAGCAAAATCTGGAGGTGAGATAAAAATTAAAAAACAAAATGTAATAATTAGCTGCGCTTGATCAAAAAATCAAAAATATTCCTAGAGCGAAGAAATACTATTTTGTCGAGTTCTTTGACAGCCTCAAGAGTTTTTGCGTCAAGGGGTTTATGTATGAAAAATTCCAATAGATTTCTTGCTGAAGAGAGTTATAGCGATTTAATCAAAAGTAACTAACTGCCTTACTTAGGATGCCTTGAGAAAAGCTTTCAACGAATAGGGCAAACTTTACAAAAATTCATCAAAACGGAGGTAACGGGAGTAAACAATCAAAATCTTACTAGATGCGAAAATACGCGAAGTTTTGTAAGATCGAGCTTGTCGATGCGTCTAACCAGAAGCGGAGGAAAACAAGGCACATATAAAAATGTAGGCAAAACGTACTAAGGAGTATCGCTTTGCCTGAAGTTGAACAACAAAATATTCTATTTTTAGAGCGGGGTTGATCAGGATATGACGTAGAAAGTGGGGAATAGTTTGGTCGCTGTTATCCACTAACTTGTCAAAAGATGCCCACGCTGCTTTACTTATGCCATTATAGAACAAAGGTATACGTGAAGCTAGTTTCTGCTGAACGTTTTTGGCATTTTGGCAAAAAATTTATATTTCTTTTAAGTAAATTTTTGTAAAGAGCAGCGTAGTCAAGATCAATCTAGAGTTCAGAAACCAGAGCCAGATTTGCTCATGGGTCTATTTTCATTGCAAGACTATCACTTCTTGAAATTTAGGACATAGACACACGAAGTGCGATCGCACATATAGTAGCGATCAAAGTTTTAGTAATTCTAGCTGACTGAGTTTTAATTCTGGATAACCCCCCTCTGAACCTTGTAAATGAAACAGTGAGGGGAATCTATCATGAAAAATTGCGATCGCCCAATACAAGAGGGGATCAGGGTGAGACTGTCAGGAGTGGTAACTGTACCATACGCAGACAGCCAGAATGGGCAATGGAAAGAAATACTGATAAGTTCGTTTTTAGAAACACGGTTTAAAAATGTTTTAGCCAGAACCACAGTATTACAAAGAGTGGATTGGTTATGGCATCAAGAAAATAGTATGCACCTGTGCAAGGAAGCAGTTGCGCTGGCTGCCGAGAACACAAATGACTATCGGCAGATATTGATTAAACAGAATCATCTAGCCAGTACCCTGCCAGATTTAGATCCTGTTGCAGAAGTGTTGCTATTAGTTGCACCCTGGCAAGATTTTGTGTTTGGCACAGTCATAGAAACTGGGGAAATGTTCAGTACCCATATTTTGTTTGTGCAAGAGTGCTGGAGGCAGAACTCACAAACAAATTTCTCCATAGCAAAGCCCAACTCCAATGCCGTCAAGCCAAATTCAAAAGCTTATGCTAGGGTTGGGGGCTACATTTAATGAGCCAACCTCCAATTGAATATCCCAACAATCTCACCGCAGCAGAGTATCATGAACTGACTGTGGGCAGTGCCATTCATCCGGCACTAATTGAGCGCAACTTCTTCCATATTGAAGGAGAAACAGTTTACCAATATCTGTTCATCTCTCCTACACTCCCCAGGAAAAACGCTGGGCGAGTGACGGATGGGCTGTTGAAGTTATATCTGCATTTAATGGCAGGGGGAATGTGGATTGCTTCACTTGACCCATACAATGACTGGCGACCAATGGAGTGGGGGCGCATCAAGCCGACAAACCCTCGCATTGATTGGCTTAAAGGTAAGTCGGTTAAGTATGAGTCGCCCCCAAAAGTCCCGAACCGTGTCACTTATTTTGATATTGCCGATTGTATCTGGAAGCTGGTAGCGCTGCGGTACAACATCAAACGCTATGATTCACCGTTAGCCCGACGCTTACAAGATAGGTTCAGCTTGCTCCGGTTCTGGGAATGGGTAATCTCTCATCCAGAGATCCCGATTATTCTCTGCGAAGGGGAGAAAAAGGCGGCCTGTTTGCTAAGTCTGGGGTTTGTGGCGATCGCACTACCGGGAATTTGGAATGGACGAGTAGGCAAAAAGGATTTCGATGAAAGGCTGCATCCAGACTTACTACCACTGGCGCAACCGGGGCGAAAATTCCAGATCCTGTTTGACTACGAGACGAAGCTAAAAACTCGTTGGTCGGTCTACCAAGCAACTGTAAGGACTGGTAAAGCGATTGAGGCTGTTGGCTGTAGGAGTGAGGTGGCACTACTGCCAGGGACGGAGAAAGGCGTTGATGATTTTGTGGTTGCTAGAGGTGAGGATGCTAACGCACTACTGACGGCAATTATAGATGATGCTCACTCATTGAAGGATTACCAGCAATCGTTCCTCATCAAGCACCGGGGACTGAGAAAATATAGACCAGATGCGCTGATCAATACAAAATATTTAACCCAGGCAGTTGCAGTTCAGGACAAAGAAACAATCAACATACCACAGGCAGTATGTGTCTTACAAGGAGAAAAACAACTTGAAGCTTTTGATTTTCCGACTCAGCCAAAACCACCAGAGGAAATCCCCCCAGGCACTCGCGGAAAAATTCGCTACAAGCTCAAAAAATTGAGACAGAATAAACAACCTAACTATATTGTCTTCCCAAAAACAGGGTTAGTGGTACTGATTTCTGACATGGGAACAGGTAAAACCGAGTTAATGCGTTGGTGGCGTGATGCTCACCCAGACCAAAGATTTCTCAACAACGGGCATCGGGTGAATCTGCTGAAAAACTTGGCAGAGCGTTTGAAAACCTTGATGTATTCTGACCTTGGTTATGCTGGCATGGCTACTGCACAGGCATTGAGCATCACCATCGACAGTTTATATAAGTTAAACACCCAAGCCCTAGCTTATGGCTGCATTTTCATTGACGAAACTTGCCAATACCTGACACACCTACTGCACAGTAATACTTGCAAGGAACACCGCGCTCTCATACTATCTGTATTAGAACATATTGTCTACAATGCGCCTTTGGTTGTCATCGCTGACGCACACATGGACGACATCACCATTGATTTTTTCCTGTCCATGCGACCCGTTGGGGAACAACCATACATTATCAAAAATGAATGGAAGAATGGAGAGCGCACCATCTATTGGTATGAAGGGATGGATTCTTCTGCTTTGGTGGCGCAAATCTCGGCGGCAATCATGATGAATCAAAAAGTCATGGTGGTGTCTGACTCAAAGCGGTTCATCAAAAAACTGGAACGGATGTTAAGTGTAAGGATTTTAGAACCTGACCCCATACCAGAGGGTGAACCAGGGTGTAGGGGGCAGGGTGTAGGGGGTAGGGAAGATTCTAATACTACACCCTACACTCCACACTCGACACCAAGAACACTACACCCTACACCCCACACCCCACACCCTACTCTCAGAATCTGGTCTGTACATTCTGACAATTCTGGCAGTGATGAGAATGTGGCTTTCATCAAAGACATTACCAACGCTGTCAAGAATATAGATGTACTTCTAACTTCGCCTAGTCTGGGTACTGGTGTAGACATCTCACAATATCATTTTGATTTAGTATTCGGTGTGTTTCATGCCGTGAGCCAAACTGCCACCGAATGCGCTCAACAGCTGTGGCGTTATCGTCCCAAAGTGCCAATTCATGTGTGGGTAGCTCCTACTCCACCCTTCGGTTACAAAGAAACTAACCCCACCAAAATCAAGGAAAGGATACTTCAAACTAATGAAATCACTGCTTTCTTAATCAAAATCGACCGGGAAACAGGCAAGCGGGGGGTTGAGAAAGATTGGGCATTAGACGCTTACTGTCAAATTCAAGCTTCTCGCCATCAATCAATTAACAATCTTCGGGCTGATCTAAGATCGCTGTTGTCCGACATGGGCAATACTATTGTCCCAACTGGAGATCATCTTGATGTTGAGGCTTGGGAATCCTTAAAATATGCGGCTGATGCCCTGGATGCTGCTCATCATCAGTCTGTCGCCAAAGCCAATACCATTTCCAAGAGTGAGTACCGCGCACGGCAAAGTAAGGATTATCTTTCGCCCGATGAGGCTTACGAGTGTGAGAAGTTTAGGATTTGGGACTCTTACGGCATGGAAGTCACCGAATCTTTAGTCGAGAAAGATAACGGTGGTAAATTAATTAGTGCGATCGCATCTTTAGAGGCCATCTTATCTTCATCCCAAGAGACAATCGTTGATTCTCGGACTAACCAACAATACCCCGCACCCCCAGAATTTGTCAGTGCCAAAGATTTATCCGAGCGAAATAAATTACCTTTCTGTACAGATTGGGGGAATTACTCTGCCAAGTGGCTGGCCAGATTCAACTTAGGATTGCACGACATTCTCAAAAGGTTAGTAGCTGGTGAAGAAATTACTGCCGCCGACGAACAACTATTAAATATGACCCACATCGCAAAACAATGCGCTGCTCACATCAAAGCAATTTTGGGTTTTACTGTCCCGCCTGATTGTCAACCGATTTGGCTGCTGGCTACTTTGGTCGCGCAGTTAGGGCTAAGTTTAGTTTTTCGTAAATCTGGGCCTCGCGGAATGCAGGTTAAACTATTTTCACTTTCTAAACCAGAGTTGGATTTTGCACTCGCTGTTATCGCTCACCGTCAACAGCAAAGGACTGATTACGCTCAAACCCAGTCCTCACAAGTGGTTGAGCCTGTTTCTTTTCCCGTATCCACCCCCCCCATAATTGGTATAGGAAATCCCTTAGTTGAGGGGGCGGATACTACGCTGGCTCGACCAGATCCAAATAACAGAATTACACTACTTCACTGTGTAGAAATGCTTCGCTCTGGTATTACCAAAGGAGCCGAGGCTATCAAAGGAATTCTCAAGCGATGGGCTACTGATTGGCGGTGGGAGGTAGTGTTCCAACTGGAGGCTGTAGCGCAGGATGAATTGCCGGAGATCACGCTTGCATTTCCACAGTTTTATGACTGGCTATCTGAGGATGTGCTGCCTGTGGAGGGGTAAAGCCTTATCACAACTGCTTGCTTAGTAGCGGTAATTTTTACCTCTGTTTTGAGTGATATTACGTTGATTAGGTGGGGATTTTTGGCAAATGCTTTTTTTTCAGCTAAGTGAACTTAACGCTTTGTTTTCTCTAGTTTTTCAGAAGCTTCGTGTAAACCAGATTTGACGAAGTGATCTGGTTTTGTTGGCGATAGCATGGAAAGCGAAGAGACAGCACCTAATACTTGTTCATCCTTCACTTCTAAGTATTTGTATAACTCATCTAAGGTACGATGTCCCGAAATTTCCTGAATTACCCTTAAGGGGATTCCCGCATTACTCATCTGAGTTAATGCCGTACGCCTAAAACTGTGCGAACTTACTCCCTCAATGCCAATGCGATTACACGCTTGGCGCAATATCCACATGGCAGAATCCTTGTGTAGATGGTCATCTATACGGGGGCCATACTCATTGCCGGGAAATAGCCACTCATTATCTTCTCGCGAGTGGTAGTCTTGCAGCCAATACCGTAAATCTTCAATCACCGGCACTGAGCGAGTCGCCAGTTTTCTCTTCGTGTTGCCCTTCCGAAATAATATCTTTTGTCGTACTCGTCCCTTTTTATCGTAGACATCGCGCTTACGTAAAGTGACGGCTTCATTCACTCGACACGCTGTAAACAGCATCACAGCGTAGAGCGCCCGGTCGCGTGCGGTGGTGACTTCCGGGGAGAACAGACGCTGAATTTCCTCCTGGGTAAGAATTTTCGCTTGCCCGTGTCGGTCAATTTTCAATGCAGTCAATGAATGCCTACGATACTTCATTATGCAGCTGATGAGGTACCGTGCGCGGTGGGTAGTGTCATTTTGTAATCGTGTTAGTCAGTAGCTTAAAGCAAGCCTTGGCTTTCTACACGCTGTCAAAACGCCTATCTGTCGGGTCGCGGACTAATTTAAAATTCTCACCTTTGTCTTGCCCACCACAATTACTCAGTCAGCAAACTACTTAAATAAATTATTACTGTATAGATATTTTCTGTACCACATCTATACGCATTACTTATAAAGTATGTTGCCTACAAGTAAGACAGAGCAATACTTTCTATACAGTTATCTACACGCGTATATACAGGGTATAGGGTGTAGGGGAAGAAACAGCCCCAACAACCAGAGGGATACAAGCCCCGTCTTTAAAGACGATTGCATTGGTGGGGGCTTGAAACCCCCACCAATGCCGTCTTCTCTACACCCTACACCCTATACCCCACACCCTTCTTCTTGACTGTAGATGATTTTCTGTACATTTTTTATACAACACCAGGGTTAGCTTCAGAGAATAATCGATGGAAGGTATGCAGGATAATTAGAAAGATTGATAACTTAAAAGTTTGCTTTTGCGGAAACAGGTGATGAGCAATGGCTATTCCACTCGCTGATCTCAAAATCGGGCAAAGGGTGACGTATTTAATTGGCACAAGAAATGGGATGAGTGCCATTGTCACTTCAATGAGAAAATCACCTTTGAGCCTCAAAAATACTCATATTATTACCTTGACGTTTGATGATGATTCTCTGCCGCCGCATCTCAAAACCCAAGAATTGATTTCATATAACTCCTTAGTCGAAGGGTGTGAAATAGAGTTTTAGCACGGGTGCAAACGCTACTCAAGTTTTGGGAGAACTCACAGCAATGCTAAAATCACCAATACAAGCATACTACTATTGTATTTATGACTGAACCTGCTATTACCCAAAACCAAAACGCCACACCCACAAGCCCAACTCAAGAATCGCTACAGCTGTCCCGTCGATTTACAAAGGCAATTGAGGGTTTATTTTTAGATGGTTTTAGGTTTTAAAACAGATAT
The DNA here is from genome assembly GCF_015207705.1 of Nostoc sp. LEGE 06077. Taxonomy (GTDB): domain Bacteria; phylum Cyanobacteriota; class Cyanobacteriia; order Cyanobacteriales; family Nostocaceae; genus Nostoc_B. The sequence continues at coordinate 89 of NZ_JADEWI010000092.1, read as the reverse complement.
TTAATAGATGTTCTAAACATATATGAAGAATTTATAAAGATTAAGTATACAATTAAGTAATTGTGCGTAAAAAACTTACATTATTAAAA
>NZ_JADEWI010000091.1 GCF_015207705.1 Nostoc sp. LEGE 06077 | reverse complement strand
TATTTTCCTCTCTACCCATCGCCTTTCTCCTTCACAATAATAGTGAATGTACTTTCCCCCCTTTTAGGATCTTCCTTACGCTGTGAATTTTCAATCTGTTATCTCTACTCTTCATCACTTTTGGCTCGACTTCGGTTGCCTAATCGCCCAGCCTTATGACATCGAAAAGGGGGCTGGAACTAAAAACCCACATACATTTTTAAGAGCGTTGGGGCCTGAGCCTTGGGCTGTTGCTTATGTTGAACCATGCCGTCGTCCTACAGATGGTCGCTATGGCGAAAACCCTAACCGCTTCCAACATTACTATCAGTACCAAGTTTTAATTAAGCCGTCACCAGATAATATTCAAGAGATTTATCTTGATTCTTTGAGGGCTTTGGGTATTCGTCCAGAAGATCACGATATTCGGTTTGTGGAAGACAACTGGGAAGATGCAACGGTAGGTGCTTGGGGGACTGGTTGGGAAGTCTGGTTAGATGGCATGGAAATTACTCAATTTACCTACTTCCAACAATGTGGCGGAATAGATTGCCGACCTGTGTCAATTGAAATTACGTACGGGTTAGAGCGGTTAACGATGTATCTCCAGCAAGTGGAAGCATTTACAAAGCTTCAATGGACAGACAATATTACTTATGGAGATGTTTTCTTGCAAAATGAGATTGAGCAGAGTACTTATAACTTTGAAGCTTCAAATCCTGAAATGCTGCTAACGCTGTTTAATTTGTATGAGCAGGAAGCTAACCAGTTGACGGAGCGTGGTTTGGTCTTGCCAAGTTTAGACTATGTAATGAAGTGTTCGCATACTTTTAATCTGCTAGATGCTAGAGGAGTAATTTCTGTAACGGAAAGAACTCGTTATATTACGAGGATTCGTCATTTAGCACGCAAGGTAGCACAACTATATGTAGAACAGCGAGAGAAGCTGGGTTATCCTTTGTTGAAGATAACAGCCGCAGGACTTACACACGGGTAAGGATAAATCAAACTGTCAAGAATATAGAGAAGCTATTACGTTGAAGGGGTTTCTACGAAAGTCTGCTCAAGCCGGGAAACTCGCTCACGAGTCTGTTTACACTTGTAGCAAATAATGCGATATGGATAAATAAGAGTGTCAGAGAGTTCTTTATCAGTCCTAATAACAATGCGTCAAAAGTTCTTAATTACAAATTATGAATTGAAATTAAGCTTGTCTGCGACTGAATCTAAAATCTAAAATCAATTGGCACTCTCTAAAAATTACTTCCAGAGAATGCCAATTTTTGTATGCGTACAGCGCTAATTTGACTCGTAGCGGTATTAGCGGAGCACTATTGACAGAGTAGCATTCGCCTACTAAGCATCCCCCCTCCACAAAAGGATGTCTACTGGAGGGTAGCTTTTTGTAGAGTTAAGCAGGCAAAAGTAGAGTCTTCCTTGGTAAAACCACTAAACCTCATTCCCCACAGCATGACACACAACATGATGGATTAAGTAAATTTAGGGCTGAGGTCAAGGAATATAGCGAGTTACTCAACAGTTGATGCAGATGCCCCCTCAGCTGATGGAGGGACACTGGGTAATTCTAGACAATACCCTGCACCGTATACTGTCTTGATGTAGCGAGGGTGGCGGGGATCTGGTTCGAGTTTAGTTCTTAAATGGCGAATATGGACTCGGATAGTCTCAATGTCATCATCAGGATCGTAACCCCAAACTTCCCGGAGAATTTCGCTAGGAGAAACTGTCTGTCCGTGGCGTTGTAGTAAACAATGGAGTAACTCAAATTCCAAATGAGTCAGTTTCACAGTCTCACTAAACCATATTGCCTCAAACCGTTCGGGAACAAGGGTTAATGGGCCGTAGTTGAGAATCTCGCTGTGCTTGGCTGCTTGGGGAATGCGGTCAGTCCGGCGTAATAAAGCCCGTACCCGCGCCAGCATTTCTTCTACTTCAAAGGGCTTGGTGAGGTAGTCGTCTGCGCCGGCGTTGAAGCCTTCCACTTTATCTTGAGTCTGACTTAAGGCGGTCAACATCAAGACGGGAATTTCCGCAGTCCGGTCATCTCGACGTAGGCGTTGGCAAACTGTAAATCCATCTACTCTCGGCAGCATTAAATCAAGCATGATTAGGTCAGGTTGTAGCTGGAGAGCTAACGCTTGACCTTTGATACCATCTTCAGCTTGGCTGACATCATAGCCAGCCATTTCTAAATTGACGGCAACAAGCTCGGAAATTGCTGGGTCATCGTCTATGACTAGAATCCTCGGCATTCTTAAAAAAATTATTGCTACTTATTAAGGAAAAATAAGAATCTTTGGTCGATACAAAGATTTCTGTCTTGATTATAAAAAAGATTTTAAATCTAACATAAATATTAAAACTAAATGATGAGAAATCAACACTTAAGATACACGAAATTTGAAAAATGATGTGTTATCCGCCCTACAATCCAGCCAGGTTATTGCAAAATGGTGTAGCTATGACTGTTTACACCGCTTTTTGGGGAAAACGTTATTGGGAAAGTACTTCTTCTGAACCAGAGCCGCCCTATCATAAAACAATATTTATAGGTGGGCAAGGTGTGCCTATTTTTAGCTGGGTAGCAATTCCCGAAAATGCCCACAGTACGATTATTGCAACTTATGGAATTACGGGCGAGTTGGATCAAGAATGGTCTTTAAGATTACTAGGACGCAAAGCTTATGCTCAAGGCTACGCTGTCGTTTTGTTCGATTGGCGCGCCCACGGTAAAACAGCAGAATTGTCACCTACTTTAACCTCTGATGGATTATACGAGGGTGAAGATTTTGTCCGTTTAGCAGCGGCGGCGGCGGCGATGGGATGTCCTAGTAAATTTTGGTTTATGGGGTTCTCTTTAGGAGGACAGTTAGCCCTGTGGGGGTTAAAAGCAGCTGCGGAGTTAACGCAAGATAATGAAAATCTCGGTATCAAATACAGCGACATTGGTGGTGGCGCAGTGATTTGTCCGAGTTTGGATTCGTTGCGATCGCTCACCTACCTCACAAAAGACCGATTTGGTAGAATCATCGAAGCCAGTATTGTCCGTGAGTTAAAAAAACTCGCTTGGCGAATTCACGATACTCATCCAGGAACTATTGACCCTAAAGCCATAGAACGGACAAATACCATCTGGGATTTTGACCAAGAACTAGTAATTGAGAGACTAGGTTTTTCTAGTGTCGAAGCATACTATAAAGCCAGCAGCGCACTTCAACTGTTACCAGAACTGACAAAACCAACTTTAATTGTCTACGCTGCGGATGATCCTCTATTTCATCCAGATATAGTCCCTGAATTAGAAGCAGCCTGTAACGAAAATTCTGCCATAGATTTGCTGCTCACCCGTTATGGAGGTCATGTTGGCTATTTAAGTAGCAAAGATTGTCAGTATCAAGCCCAAGACCCTGATCCTTGGTGGGCTTGGAATCGCATTTTACAATGGCTAGAATACCAACGTACTGACCTTGTTTAGCGGCCTTGCCATTATCTCTCTTCTGGTTGAAAGTGCGATCGCCCGGAAAGTTCAAACTGTCAAAATCTGAAGCTCTATTGCAAAGAGAAGAGAGCTTCAGATTTTTTAGTTAGGAAATACCTGGGGAATGAAAGGTAAAATATTGGTCAATTACGGTTTTAATCAAGCTTGCATTAACCATTCAGCGTGCTGTTTAGGTGGATGCTGGCTTTTTCTTTAAGAATTGGCTCAAAGAACCAGCGACTAACAAGCCTAAAATTGCGCTAGGTTCGGGAACTGCTGTGGCTGTTAACTGACCGCCAATATCTAAGCGACAGTTAGGTACAGTACAAGCTTCTGGTGAAAGGTCATCTTTCAAAAAGATGGTAGTGTTAGGTACTCCCTGGTCAGAATTTACGAAAGTATAAAAAGATAGCCCTGTAACTTCCGTGGCAAAGTCAATTCCTAAATCAAAGCCGTTGGTTGTATCAAAGTTACCTGTTTGTAGCACAGTGCGAGAAACTGTATCAAAGTTGAAATTAAAACTGCTGTTGGGATTGGGAAAATCGTAGTCGAAACTTTGCAATAAAGCTCCGGTGGGGTCGAAAAAGGAGATATTGAAATCACTTAGCTCATTTCGGGTGACAACGCTTCCTAAGAAACTATCGTCAAATGTGAAATTACCTCTAGCTGAATAACCTTGTAGTCCCAGCCAAGATAGGTCAAAAGAAGCCGCATCAGCTTGGGAAATGTTGATTACAGTAGCCAAAGAGGTGACAACAGCCACCGCTACTGTAGCTTTAATTTGGGTAAAAAATTTGTTCATTTTCCTTGGTTAATGAGTGAACTCTTAGATAGATAAAAGTCAAACAAAACTTCAACCAGACTGCTTAATATCTGGTTTTTATAATAATAATTAGTTTTGTTAGCTTTTTAGTAATACCTAAAACATTCTTGGGGAAATTTTATCATTAGATTTATGTTTATCTGGATATTTAACAATAAAGTTTCCTAAAAACATCAAAATTATTTGATGTTTTATGTAAAAAGTATGAAAGTTCTATTAATTAAATAAAATTTAACCTTAAATTAACCATGCTTTGTGCATATACAAATGAATTAAGTAGTAGCGATCGCAATTAGCTGTAACCTTTATCAGTCTATGCTTATATCCCAAATATGGGCTTAAAAATAAATTATTTATAGCTGGGTTGTATTTGTCCTATTTTCTGATATGACATCTTTAATGCAAATTTGTTTAAATTATTCATCTCTTATTTATATAGATATATTCTATAAAACTTTCTGCTTAATTGAATCCTCTTTTAGAGCATTACTGAGAGTATTTATAAATATATTTTAGCGATTTTTATAACTATGTTTTAAATAAAGCATTACCTCAGCTTAATCTAATGCCTATAACTTTTTTCCAGCATTTAGCATTTTTCTTAGTAACCAAATGAAATTATCAAGACGTAAATTTTTTACATTAGCTGGGGCAAGTGCGGCTGGTACTTTGTTAGCATCCCCTTTAGAAGCGCTTTATGCCAGACAAGCCAATGGTCAACCTATTTTTGGCACAGGTTATGGTGCGCTTGTTCCCGATCCAAATGGCTTATTAGATTTACCACCAGGATTTCAATATCGAACTTTCTCTCTTACAGGGGAACTCATGACAGATGGTACTTTAGTGCCAAGTAATCATGATGGGATGGCAACTTTCCCAGGCCCCAGAAACACAGTTATTTTGGTTCGTAACCACGAACTTGGTACTGGTTTCACTGGTTCACGCACACAAGGTACAAGACCATACGATCCGATTGCTAGAGGTGGTACAACCACATTAGTTGTCGGTGCTAATCGCCAACTCATCAAACACTTTGTATCTCTAAGTGGAACCATTCGTAACTGTGCAGGCGGTCTAACACCTTGGGGTTCTTGGATTACCTGTGAAGAAGATGTGACTTTACCAAGTGCAACTAATGGAGTGACAAGACCACACGGTTACAACTTTGAAGTTCCAGCTAGTGCAACCTCACCCATCAATCCAGAGCCTTTAGTGGCGATGGGGAGATTTAATCATGAAGCTGTAGCTGTAGATCCTAGAACCGGAATTGTTTATGAAACTGAAGATAGAGGAGATAGCCTGTTCTATCGTTTTATTCCCAAAGAACGCAACAATTTAAAAGCAGGTGGTACTCTGCAAGCGTTGAAAATCGTCAATCAACCTAGAGTAAACACCTCAAACAGCGGTTTTGTCCGGGGTCAAAAATTGGGTGTAGAATGGGTGACTATCCCCAACCCCAACCCATTAGATGGGGACACTGTGCGATTACAAGGTCAAGAACTAGGTGCAGCTACCTTTGCTCGTGGGGAAGGTATTTGGTACGGTAACGGAGAATTTTATTTTTGTTGTACAAGTGGTGGTGCTGCGGGAGCAGGTCAAGTTTGGCGCTACATTCCACCAACCAACAGAACCCTTGAAACCCTTGATTTGTTTGTAGAGTCTACATCAAGAAGCGAACTGGATGCTCCTGATAACATAGTTGTTGCACCTTTTGGCGATCTCATTCTCTGCGAAGATGGAGGCGGAGAAAATTTCTTAAGAGGTGTGACTTCCAACGGTGAAATCTATAATTTTGCCCGTAATGCTTTAAATGATAGTGAGTTTGCAGGTGCTTGCTTCTCACCTGATGGTAGAACCTTGTTTGTTAACATTCAAACACCTGGTATTACTCTTGCCATTTGGGGGCCTTGGACAAGAGCTTAGAACTTAAAATGAAGTCATAACAGCAATCTTCCCCAGCTTTGATACTGTGAGAATATGGCTGAAATAGCGTAAAAATGACAAACCGGGTTTTTCATAGCTACTCAGATGAGAGTTTATCGCTAAAATCTTGAAAAACCCGGTTTATATCTATAATTTAGAAAATATGCACAAAAGTGAATGTCACTATAGAAAAGGTGAAAGCCTTACAATAACTGGGTGTAGGGTAGATGTGCATTCTTTTTAACTATGATTAGGTTGTAGTGGCTGGGTTTAATTTTTGAGTGTGCAGAACCCCCGACACCCATATTTCTGGAAATTGGTAGGCGATCGCTTCATTTAACTTCCGCCTATATCTAGTTGTAAACTGAACCATATTAATTTATAAAAAATTAAGTCTCAATAGTGGTGTTAACTCACTTAGTTAAAAAAATATTTGGTAAACCAGAAGTGTCTATCATTGCACTTATCCAAACTTAAGTAGCGTTTGGTGTTGTCAGTCAAGCTGTAGAGGAATGACTAGTAGCACTAAGATTGGTAGGCTGATCAATTTAAAATTTCTGTGCAATTATGCAACGTTTGTCGCAATTTGCTAGAGTTGCTCCCCTACATCGACGGCCTTTGATTTTATCACTGGGGCTATTAGCTTTAGTTGCCGCTCATGTAATGGCGCTCATCTACCGTATTCAGCCAGGAGTTTCTTTGTGGTTTCCGCCATCTGGGGTAGCGATCGCCCTCAGTTTCTGGTTTGGTATTGATGGTATTATCCTCACAGGTTTTGTATCTTTCCTGATGTCTCCTTTTTGGGGATTGCATGGTTGGGAAAAACTTGTGGGTTTAACCGATGTTGTCGAACCGCTAGTTGCTTGGGTACTTTACTGTCGTCTCTGGAAAGGTTCTCTCATATTTAATACCTTGAAAGATGCTGCTATTTTTACCTTGAGTGTACCTTTAATAGCCAGCACTAGTTTAGCTGTAGTAGGCAGCTTAACTTGGGTAGCTATAGGCAAAATGCCCATTGCTAACTTAACTACTAGTATTACTCACTGGTGGTTAGGAAATGCGATCGGTATTATGGGGATTACACCAACAATCTTGTTAATATTAACTCCCTATCTGCAATCTGGGGGTTGGTTATCTCATTCTCAAATAGCAGATTCTGCGTCACCAGCTTTTAGATTTCCAGCTTGCCGTCCTCTCTTACTAGAAGTCAGCACTATTTTATTTCTATGTATTAGCATTGCATCTGTTACTGTTTCAGAGGTTTCTGCCAATAGCGACACAGACTTTCGATTTCAACAGTTATCTTTTTTGAGCTTTGTTCCCGTGATGTGGGCGGCCACTCGCTTCGGAGTATCTACGGGTATGCTCGTCTCTACTTTTTCAATATTAGTAACGCTATTCTCTTATTTAGTCATATATCCTAATGCTATATTGTTGCCACGTTTTCCAGTGCAACCAGAAGTTTTACACGTTCATAAATTGAGTTTATTCGTGCAATCTGTTGTCACTTTATTAGTCGGAGTTGCTATTACAGAAAGAGCAAAAATTCAAGTAGAACTGGCTATAGAAAAATTCAGGATAGGAGAATACCAAGCTCGCGCTGAATTATCGGAAAAACTCATTCAACTTAATGATTCACTAGTCGAAACAAATGTTCGACTGGAAGACTCAAATCGAGAAAAAGATAAATTCTTAAGAGCAGAAAAAGCTCTACGTAATCGCCTCAGCAATATTTTAGAAAGCATGACAGATGCTTTTATTGCAGTTAATCAAGATTGGCAAATAACATACATTAACCAACAAGCTGCAAATATTCAAGGTGTAAAGCCAGAAACTATGGTTTCTCAAAATTATTGGCAGCAGTGGCCAGGAATGCAAGGTACACAATTTGAACAGGAATATCGTCTAGCGATCGCCGAAGCAATACCTGTGCATTTTGAAGCATTATATATCCCTAAAAATATGTGGTTAGAGATCCATGCTTACCCTTTTGAAGATGGACTGGGTATCTTTTTTCGAGATATTAATGAACGCAAACAAGCAGAAGTAGAAAGAGAAAATCTTTTATCAAGAGAACAATCTGCCCGCAGTGAAGCGGAAAAGGCAAATAAAATTAAAGATGAATTCATTGCTGTTCTTTCTCATGAATTACGGACTCCACTTAATCCTATTTTGGGTTGGGTAACACTGCTCAGAAGGCGCAATTATGAAGATGATAAACTGACACATGGATTAGAAACTATTGAGCGCAATGCAAAATTACAAGTTCAATTGATTGAAGACTTATTAGATGTGTCTCGGATTCAACAAAGAAAAATAATTTTAAATCTTCAGCCTGTAAATTTAATTGAGATTTTGCAAGCATCTCTAGATACTGTATATCTAGCGGTTGAAGCGAAGAAACTGCAAGTAAAAAAAATATTTCATGTTGATACAGTATGTGTTAAAGGCGATGCTGAACGCCTACAGCAGATAGTTTGTAATTTACTTTCCAACGCCATTAAATTCACTCCTGCGGCTGGTAATATAGAAATTATTCTGGAGCGAGTTGATACATTTGCTCATATTCAAATTCAAGACAATGGTAAAGGTATTAGTCCAGAGTTTCTGCCATTCGTCTTTGATTATTTTAGGCAAGCTGATGGCACAATCACTCGCCAATTTGGTGGTCTAGGATTAGGACTAGCAATTGTGCGCCATCTCACAGAACTGCATGGTGGAACTGTCCAAGCAGAAAGTTCTGGGGAAGGAATGGGTGCAAAATTCACTGTGAGATTGCCATTAATGCTGGATTTGATGCCAAAAAACCAAAATAATTTGACAGTTGATCAGGCGTTTAATTTTGCAGGGTTACATATTTTGGTAGTAGACGATGATTTAGATACTGGAAAGTTTTTAACGGTGATATTAGAACAATTGGGTGCTAAGGTGAGTGCGATCGCATCTGGTGGAAAAGCTTTAGAATTTCTCGCAATCAGTAAAGCAGACATACTTTTAAGTGATATCGGGATGCCAGGAATGGACGGTTATATGCTGATGCGTTTGATTCGCGCTCTCCCACCCGAACAAGGCGGGCAAATACCCGCGATCGCCCTGACAGCCTACGCAGGTGAGATAAATCAACAACAGGCTTTAGCCGCTGGGTTTCAAATCCACTTAGTTAAACCTGTTGAACAATCACAATTGCTAAATGCGATCGCGCAAATTTTAGCTAACTAATAGCAGTCCCGCCTCGGAATTTATTCCGATCGCTACAAAGCGATCGCACCTTGAGATTTTGTGATTAGCGATCGCTAAATTCCAACAATATCCTCATATATATCTGTCATCGTTAGCGATAAATTGACCGAATTTAAGACTAATTTATCCTCATTTGCCAAAATCTCCTTTGTCCAATTCCCTGGCAAATCTTGACGATAAACTTCCACTTTGCTCTCATCTTGCGAAACTAAAACATACTCCTGTAAACTAACAATAGTCTGATAATTAACCAACTTTTCGCGGCGATCGCTTATCTCAGTACTTGGTGACAAGACCTCAAAAATCACACAAGGATAATTCACAAAATAGTCATCTCGATCATTAGAGTTACAAGTAACCACCACATCAGGATAATAAAATATCGTCTTATTTTGATTAGCCGCTTGTAACTTGACCTTCATGTCCGACATAAAGACATCGCAAGCCCCACCCCGCAATTGAGAGCGTAAGCAACTGGCAATATTTAAGGTAATGATATTGTGCGCCTTACTCCCCCCAGTCATCGCAAAAATTTGACCACCTAAATACTCATGGCGGAGTTCGCTTTTACTTTCTGCTGCTAAATATTCAGCAACCGAGAAAACGGGAACCGGCGATCGCATAACTTTAAATCTGGTTTCTGGCTATCTCTGATTATACCTGCGCTCAATTCTTGGCATTCTTTACCAAAACGAGCGATCGCATCTATAATTTTCCTCCAAGAGCGATCGGACTTTGACTGCTTAACACTCAACTAGAATCAAACAAACTTTGCGCTTCTCTTTGTTTACCTTTGCGCCACTTTGGGTTTAAATTTTCACCATCTCTTACTTACATTCACTTTCATTATCAGTAAGCCAAGTAAATAAAGCATAATTTTAACTATGGACTCTTGACCATTAACAATGACCAAAAAGCAAAAATTTCCTTACCTAGTAGGTTCTAAGTGGACAGCACAACAAAAAGTAGACGGTTGGAGACACTTTCAAGTCGTTAACCGCAAAAATCAGGGTAAGTGGGTTTATGCCGAAATGGTTGCTTCCTGTGACCCCAATGTTCGCTTCTGGATTAATGCCAAGCTATTACAAGACCGTTCTCAGTGGTTAGGTGGCTGGCAATCATTACAAGAAATGGAAGCAATTTATAGCAATTCTAATTTTAGTGAGACACCTTTCATTGAGGCTAGAGATGAGAATTTATATATAGTTGATTAAGCATAAATACTTAAAGCACATAAGTTTTAGTGAAAAGCCTTAATTTTATAATTTTTCACAAATGAAGTATTCAGCCTTAAAATTCAGTACTCATATAGTCCATTCAGTAGCAAACCAAGGCTGATTTCGGCTCTAAAAAACTTCCATTGGCACTTTTAGTATCAGTTTAGGCATTTATCTCTTGACTGCCAACCCTATACCCATAACCATTAGGCATCATCATCAACATATTCTATGGAAACCATATATAAAGAGAGGTTCCTTGTTTTTGTTTATTGTAACTATTTTTATATAAATAAATAAATAAAATCTTAAAAAAAATATTTTTAGAATAAATAAAGGTTTTAATCAATAATTTTGTCTATAAAATGATTATCTGTAGTGTCATAAGCTTAATAGCTAAGTTTTTGAGATTTTAAACCCCTTTATTTTCTATGTAATTTCGACAATAATGACACTCAGATACCTCACACATTGCCATCGGCGGCTAGGTGAAGGCCAATGTTTGAGCCACAAGTTTGATAAAAAACTATAAGAGGCAGACAACAGTGAAACTAGCAGTCTACGGAAAAGGCGGTATTGGCAAGTCAACAACTAGCTGTAACATATCTGTCGCTTTAGCCAAACGGGGTAAAAAGGTGTTGCAAATTGGTTGTGACCCCAAACACGACAGCACATTTACCCTGACAGGGTTTTTGATTCCCACAATTATTGACACTCTCCAGTCCAAAGACTATCACTACGAAGACGTTTGGCCAGAAGATGTCATTTACAAAGGCTATGGCGGTGTTGATTGCGTAGAAGCTGGCGGCCCACCTGCGGGTGCTGGGTGTGGTGGCTACGTAGTTGGCGAGACCGTAAAATTACTGAAAGAACTCAATGCCTTTGATGAGTATGACGTAATTTTATTTGATGTACTAGGTGACGTAGTTTGTGGCGGCTTTGCGGCTCCTTTAAACTATGCAGATTATTGCATGATTGTTACAGATAATGGTTTTGATGCTTTATTTGCAGCAAATAGAATTGCGGCTTCAGTCAGAGAAAAAGCCCGGACTCACCCACTGCGTTTAGCAGGATTAATTGGCAATCGGACTTCTAAACGTGACTTGATCGAGAAATACATAGAAGCAGTTCCCATGCCAGTTCTAGAAGTTTTACCCTTAATTGAAGATATTCGCGTATCTCGCGTTAAAGGCAAAACATTATTTGAAATGGCGGAGTCAGATCCTTCCCTGAACTACGTTTGCGAGTATTACCTCAATATTGCCGACCAAATTTTAGCTAGGCCAGAGGGAGTAGTCCCAAATGACACACCGGATCGGGAATTGTTCTCTTTGTTATCCGATTTTTATCTAAATCCGCGTAAACCACAGGTTCCTAATCCAGAAGAGGAATTAGACTTGATGATTGTATAAATCACCAAGTTCTCAGGATGAGGAACGGAATATGGCTTTCTTTAATAGCTTTACAGATTCAATCAGACAGAAGTGGTTGCAGTTCTTCCAGGCTAATCGTGACTGGATCACCTTACACATGGAAGTAGAGTCGGTGTACACCCCTGATGGCGGGAAGCGACCACCTTCTTACCTCATCCTGGGAGTCGTGAACGCGCTGGAGCCAAAACTAGCGCAGTTGATGATGCCCTTTTCCAAACTGAATGCTGACGCTGACACCTTAATTGAAGTGTTAGAGTTGCATTTTGACCCAGATATCGTCCTTGGTAATCGCTTGAGTCATCCTTCAGTAGAACCAGAAACCAGTCAATATGAGTCAACAGTGGTTGTTGCAGATGATAATACTGATGACAATATTGACGATGAAACTTTAGCAATTTCGCACATTAATGGTTTTGCCTTAGATGTTGCCAGTGAATCAGAGGAAAACACCAATGGTAATGGTGACATTTCCTTATCTAATGGCCAGAACGGCAAACATGAGTTTCCCGCAGTGATGCCTTTGGCAACGTCTTCCACGAACGCCCCGGAAACTGATGATTTTGGCGGTGTTTCCTTTGATGGCGATACCACATCAGCAACCAAGCTAGATGATGAAGAAATGCTTGGTGATCTAAACACACCAGATGAAGCTGCTTTTAGTGATGTTTTGTCTGATGTCTGGGGCGATGAAACCGGATTGCAAAAAGGTGAAGAAAATAATGATTTTTTAGGGGAAGAATTGCCCACTGGTGTTTTTGATGATTCAGAAATTGCCCGCCTCTTCCCCAACGCTTAATAATTACCGTTTAAGTTGAATTTAGGGATTGCTCTTTGGTGCTATGTGCCACAAAGTAAGGAAGAGCCACTGTGTTACGGTAAGCATTCCATTGGGCGACTTTGCCGACTTGTACCCCTATGGGGAAGCAAGCTACGCGCAGCGTCTTTGCCAGGAGAAGGAACTGCGAACTCGAAGGAAATTAACCTCCGGTATAGCAGGTGGCGTTAGGGAGTAAAGAATAGAGAGTAAGATATTTTCCACTCACTATGATTACTCCCCAACTCTTCTTGTTGCTGACCCTATTTTCATCTGCCATTAAATAACAAGGGGAGAAAACCAAAATGACTGTCGCTCAACAACCAGAAGCTTTAAACTTTGAGTGCGAAACTGGGAATTACCACACTTTTTGCCCGATTAGCTGCGTGGCGTGGTTATACCAAAAAATTGAAGATAGCTTCTTTTTGGTGATTGGGACAAAAACCTGTGGCTATTTTCTCCAAAATGCAATGGGGGTGATGATTTTTGCTGAACCCCGTTATGCAATGGCAGAGTTAGAAGAGGGAGACATTTCAGCACAGTTGAATGACTACGAAGAATTAAAGCGGTTGTGTGATCAAATAAAACGCGATCGCAATCCGAGTGTAATTGTCTGGATTGGCACTTGCACCACGGAAATTATCAAAATGGACTTGGAAGGTTTAGCACCCAAGTTAGAAAGCGAAATTGGCATTCCTATCGTTGTCGCCCGTGCCAACGGTTTAGATTACGCTTTTACCCAAGGTGAAGACACCGTTTTAGCTGCAATGGCAAATCGCTGTCCCAGCCAAGCGCCAGCAACAGAAAACGAGAAAAATGAGCGCAACGCCATTCAAAAGCTGCTCAACTTTGGTAAGAAAAAAGAAGACGTAGTTCAAGAAGAGTCAGAATACGTAGATCATCCTCCCTTAGTTCTCTTCGGTTCCCTTCCCGATCCTGTTGTTACCCAGTTAACCCTAGAATTAAAGAAACAAGGCATCAAAGTTTCTGGGTGGCTACCTGCGAAACGCTTTACTGAATTACCAGTACTGGAAGAAGGGTATTACGTTGCTGGTGTTAACCCCTTCCTCAGCCGCACCGCTACCACCTTAATGCGTCGCCGCAAGTGCAAATTGATTGGCGCACCCTTCCCCATCGGCCCTGATGGTACTCGCGCTTGGATAGAGAAAATTTGCTCTGTGTTTGGCATCACGCCCAAAGGCTTAGATGAACGAGAAGCACAAATCTGGGCAGGTGTAGAAGATTATGTAAAACTTATTCGGGGCAAGTCTGTATTCTTCATGGGTGATAACTTGCTAGAAGTCTCTTTAGCGCGGTTCCTGGTGCGCTGCGGAATGACAGTGCAAGAAGTGGGCATTCCCTACATGGATAAACGCTACCAAGCTGCGGAATTGGCATTTTTAGAGAAAGCTTGCCAAGAAATGGGCGTACCTTTACCCAAGATTGTCGAGAAGCCAGATAATTACAACCAAGTACAGCGAATCTATGATTTAAAACCAGACTTGGTAATTACTGGTATGGCTCACGCTAACCCATTAGAAGCACGCGGCATTAATACTAAATGGTCAGTAGAGTTTACCTTTGCCCAAATTCACGGTTTTGGCAATGCCCGTGACATTTTAGAATTAGTCACTCGTCCACTGCGTCGAAATAATAATTTGAAAGATTTGGGTTGGGATAAATTAGTGAGAGAAGAAGCGAAAATTTAAGATTTCGGTTGCGAGTCAATCTCTAAAACTAGAATTATTTCAGGCGAACTAATGTTCGCCTTTTTTATTTTTAGTTGCCCATACAAATGACTAATGACTAATAAGCTAATCGGCATTTAAGTTGCATTATTTGGGCAAGCAAGATACCCACCCCACAAGAGATTGATAAAATTTAATCTGCAAATTAGATGTGTTTTAGCTTAACAGCCTCAATCAGAGAATATGCCACTTGAATGTACACCAGTTTACTGACTCAAATACTTAGTTAAGCTAGAGCAGGTTCGCGTCGGTTGTACACAGAAGAATCTCCCTTGATGGCTTCACTTTGCTTACCATCAATACCAACTGGGATATCACCTACAATTGTCACTCGTTGAACGTGGCGGGGTTGGTTGCCATAGTCAGCAACAGCATAATGTTGTGTAGCACGGTTATCCCAGAATGCAACATCGCCAACTTGCCAACGCCAACGCACTGTATTTTCGGGGCGAGTTATGTATGCTTGCAATAATTTGATAATTTCGTCGGATTCATTCTGAGATAAGCCATGCAGGCGACGTACAAAACCACCAATGAATAATCCGCGTTCACTAGATTCAGGATGAACACGTACTACTGGATGCAGAGTTTCGTATACGGTGGAAGTGAAGACAGCCCGGTGAGCGAGGACATCTTCTGGTAGGTCAATTATCGCCGCTGCATAGTCATAGGCGTTGCTATGTACTGCCCAAAGTTGGTCTGCGAGGTCACGTAGTGGAGTTGGTAAGTCTTGATATGCAGTCACAGAATTTGCCCAAATCGTATCGCCACCAGTTGGGGGAATAACCAGCGCCCGCAGAATAGAACCGAGTGGTGGACGGTCTACAAATGTAACATCAGTATGCCAGTTATTAGCGCGGCTGGAAGTGCGGCTGTAATCTAGGTCAAGAACTTCTGGGTTTCCTTCTAGAGATGGTACGGTGGGGTGCGCTGTGGTAATTTCACCGAACCGCCGTGCAAAAGCTAGTTGTCCATTAGCATCAAGTGTTTGACCGCGAAAGAAAATCACTTTGTGTTGGACGAGGGTTTGGCGAATATCGCTGATTAACTCGTCGCTGAGGTTTGCACTCAAGTCAACGCCGAGGATTTCTGCACCGATGCGTCCAGCAACTGGTTTGATATCAAAATATTGAGAACTCATTTTTTTCTATAACTCCAGAGAACTTCGTCAGTAAGTTAAAACTTTGTCTTAGACATCCGTGGGTTAATTCCAGTGTTGGCGGAATTTGCTGAGGAATTCGTGCTAAACACCAGGGGTAGAGCCACCATCAACCAAAATTTCTGTGCCTGTAATCGAAGCGGCTAAGTCGGATACTAAAAATAGTGTCAGCGCGGCAATTTCATCTGGCGGTACAATTCTGCCGAGAGGAATTGTTTGCAAACTTTCGGCCTTGGCTTGTTCGACACTAATTCCCTGTGCTTGGGCATTTTGCTCGGCTAAACGTTCCGCCCGTTCGGTAGCTGTTGCACCAGGGGAAATGGCATTAATCCGAATGTTGTATTGGGCTAATTCCTTAGAGATTCCACGCGTAAAGTTGAGTAGGGCGGCGTTAGTTGTTCCACCAGGAAGGAAGCCCGGACGAGGTGTTCTACCTGCACCACCGATGATGTTGACAATCCGCCCATCACGGCGATTTTTTTGATGGGGGACAACGGCTCTGACTAGGCGAATGTAGCCTAATAACTTTAAGTTCCACGCATCTAGAAATACATCATCACTCAGATCAAGAAATGAACCTGCACGGGCTGATCCAGCGTTATTAATTAAAATATCAATCTGACCAAACTGAGCCAGGGTTGCCGAAACAACTGTATCTATATTTTCTGCTTGAGTGATGTCAGCCTTGATAGCGATTACTTTCGCTCCAGGAGTGGGTAGAGATTGAATGGCGCTGACTGCATTCTCTAATCGTTCTGGGTTACGAGATGCGATCGCTACATTCACACCTTCACTATAGAGAGCTTTGGCAATGGCTAATCCAATCCCTGCACTACCACCCGTGACAATGGCTGTTTTCCCTGATAAGTGCAGATCTAAGCTCATAAAAATTTACGCTCCAATCAGATGGGGAAACACTAAATCTTCAACCAAAAATCGCTAATTAAGCGCTAATGTTGTCGATTTTTAAACTGGCTTGAATTATTCACTAACTACGGTAATTCTATCAAATTACCGTAGTTTGTGTAGAAAAAGTTATCATAATATAACCTCAAGAAGCAAGACCTTATAAAATTCTGGATTTTAGATTTTGGATT
Source organism: Nostoc sp. LEGE 06077 (assembly GCF_015207705.1). Taxonomy (GTDB): domain Bacteria; phylum Cyanobacteriota; class Cyanobacteriia; order Cyanobacteriales; family Nostocaceae; genus Nostoc_B. The sequence continues at coordinate 1,677 of NZ_JADEWI010000091.1, read as the reverse complement.
CAGAATTGCTTTCTATATCTGGGTTCTGTCAATACTTGGGTGTTTAATTACCTATGAGGCAAATGTGTGATCAGGATGATTACTGATAATTTTCCTTTAAATACACAATTTAGTATCATTACTTACTATCTTTACAATGTTTTCATAAATATCTTTGATATCCGTATCTATCCCAGTGACAATCAACCTCTCTCCGTTGATACTGGGTGAATAAGATACCAAATTATAGGGTTCCAGGTTTAGTCATCTGGGCAGCTATCAGGGGGTGGATGCTTCGCTGCAAGTGAATGTCATCTATCCCTTTAATTAATTAGGGCTAACGCACAAAGATTATAGTAATTCTCGGTTGAATCCAATACAAGGTAAAGGAACGGAAATTTTATTAATCAAGCCTAAAATTGTTATTCTATTTTCCTAGATTATCTGTTTTACAAATTATTTTCAATCCAATTCCTAAAATCACGCATAGCTCGACTTCTGCCATTATTCAAACACTGTTGAACATACTCATTAACTAATTCAATAATCGGTATATTAGGAAAGTTAGGGCTAGATTGAGATTGAATATATTGACCATCTTGGAGTAAGAAAATCTCTAAACCTTGTTTTGTATATCGCCAAAGTTCAGGAACTCCTAAAATTTCATAGTTATTAAATTGAGTCCGGGAAGTAATATCAACTTCAATTGCTAAGTCTGGTGGTGGGTCTATATTTAAATCAATTCTATTTTTACCAATCACAGCAGCTTGATTTTGAATGTAAAAGGATGTATCTGGTTCTACTGCTTGCCGCATTCGCTCATTCTTCAGTGTTGTAGAACCAAATGGTTCAAAATCAATCTGGAGTTTATCTAGTAAATTTCTCACTAACTCTCCAAAAATCTCTTTATCTTTTTCATGCTCAGGTAGAGGAACCATAATTTCTAACCAACCATCACTATAAGAGATACGTGCAGCACGTTTATCTCCCATTTCTTCTAAAATATTCTCTAGCTGCTGCCAACTAATATCTTTTAGCAACATTTGGTGTCCCGGTTTGACGATAATCTGTTGCAGTTTTAAAAGCATATCGCCTCTGATTTGGGTTTAGTTTTTATTATAAGGAATGAGAGTGCGATCGCACTCCAACATTTTCACCGCACTAGCCAATCTACAGTATGCGCTTCGGTAATATCTGGAACTTCTAGACGCTGCTTTAATTTATACAGTACCTTTTCGGGAAGTTTAGCATTAGCTGGGCGATCGCCCCTTTGCAGCGGTAATTTTTAAGGGTGATTTCTTGGTTCGAGACTGAGCATAATATAGCGAAGCCTAGCTAAAAGTTTGAAGCATTTGAGTTTTTGAGAATTTCTTGTCATCAATACTGAAGAGGGATGGAATAAAGCCTTACTCCTGTACTCCTCATCAATATATAAGCTGCACTTATAAAAGTGTTAAGTAAGCTTTTCGTTATACACCTTTACAAACCGTTACAAAGTCTCTAATATGAAAGACATCACAGGTAAAAACACCTGCAACATTCATAACAGACGCAATCATAAAAACATGACCGCAACCTTACAACAGCGCAAAAGCGCCAACGTATGGGAACAGTTCTGCGAGTGGATCACCAGCACCAACAACCGCCTATACATCGGCTGGTTTGGCGTATTAATGATCCCCACCTTGCTAGCTGCAA
>NZ_JADEWI010000015.1 GCF_015207705.1 Nostoc sp. LEGE 06077 | reverse complement strand
CCCCTGCCCCCCTGCCTCCTGCCTCCTGCCTTCTACCTCCTGCCTTCTCACATTCACCCAACTCTCCAACGACGGAGTTGCTGAACCTAAAACTAAGGGACAATTTTCTAACTCAGCCCGCCATTGGGCGACGGTGCGGGCGTGGTAGGTGGGAATGGGAGAATCTTGTTTAAAACTGCTGTCGTGTTCTTCGTCTAAGATAATTAAACCCAGTTTGGGTAAGGGGGCGAAAATTGCACTACGCGTCCCAATCACAACTTGGGGTTCACCTGTGAGCATTTGTCGCCAGGTGTCGTACCGTTCCCCTTCAGAAAGGGCGCTGTGATAAACGGCGACTTTGTTACCAAAACGGGCGCGAAACCTATCGGTGAGTTGGGGTGTGAGTCCAATTTCTGGGACTAAAACTAAGGCTGATTTGCCTTGATGTAGCAGGGGTGCGATCGCTTGTAAATATACTTCGGTTTTGCCGGAACCTGTGACTCCGTGCAACAAGACTTGAGCAAATTGATTTACGGACTGTATACTTGCTAAGGCGTTGGCTTGGGCTGCATTTAAGGTTTTTGCTTGGTCTTGGGTTAATGTCGGGCTTTGTTCTGCCCGTAAAACTTCCCGTTCTTCAATAACTATGTAACCCTTTTGTGCCAAGGTTTTGAGGATGGAAGAACTGGCGCTACAAATTTGCAATAGTTCGCTGTGCCATAATTCCCCACCGCGACGGCGCAAGACTTCGATAATTTCCCGTTGACGCGCCGTTAAATCGCGATCGCTAGTATCAATTAATATGACCGCTTTTTGTAATTTGGGGCGGGTGAGTCGTGGCGCTTCTAAATAACTTTCCACCAAACCCAAGCGTAATAATTCTCGCACTCCCCGATAGGTGAATTTGACTTTTTGTTGCAGGTATGCAAAGCTATAATCCCCTGATGGTTGAGTTTGCAATAGTTGGAGAATTTGCTGTGCCGATGGGCTGAGAAAATTGACTGTCGATAGTTTTGGACTTTCGGGGTTTTGGCTATTACTAGTTAAGCGGATACGACGTTGCGATCGCCCTAATAATCCTGGTGGTAAAGCAACACGAATCACTTGAATTAGGGGCGTATAGTAATAGGTGGCAACTCGATTTAATAATTCCCAATAATGGCTGGGAAAAAACCCCACACTGACAACATCTTCGACTTCCCGAATTTTGTCTGGGGCTAAATTGGGTGTTGCTAATAAACGAATGGCGATCGCGCCTAATTGTTGTGCGCCAAATGGCACAGTTAAAATATCCCCTGGTTTTATTTCTAACTGCGGTGGCAATCGGTACGTAAATAATCCTGTTGCCCCTGGACAGTCTACCAAAACTTCCACATAACGATTCCCCAAATTTTGGGCTTGATATGACTCTACTGGTTCGGCAACTACTAATTTTTGTAAATTTAAGTCATTAATATACATATTTTTTGTTTTTTATTGACAGGAATTTATTATCCCTTCACTTAACTCGCCAAAAATAACTTTTTTCTCTGTAAAAGGTAAAGTGTATTTCGCACTACTTTTATCCCTCATGATACTTGATAAGTTTCCTGTTATGTAACGTACTAGACAAATCAAACTTAGCTATACGTGCAATAAATATTTGAAGTCCACCCACGATAAAAACACAGCTATAATCTCTGACTATTTATGAAATCATTTGTCTATTTACTAAATATGGCATAGCCTTTTTCCGTCCATTGATAGATATTCAATTCTTGGTGTATATGAGATGCTTTTATACAAATAATTGATTTCAGATAATTAAATTACTGAAATTTTGACCTTGAGAAAATTTTATGCAGTTACAATAACCCCAAATCAAAACTTTAAATTTCGACATTAATTCCTACCCCTAAAGCTAAAAACTTTATAAAAATATAGGAAATTTTAAGAAATGGGACTAATTACTGGGTTTCTTTTATATTTGTTAAGGTTGAGAATGGTTGAGGGAGTTTGACAGATTTAGGGATTAATCAAAAAATAAGAAGTATATCTGTTAGAACCTGAGACAATTAATTTTTAGGTGCAATAACCAGTATTGGCGAGAGGGTTCTATCTAGCAGGAACCAAAAAATGACAGCTAGAAAAGAATTTTTGGTTTTGCTAAGTAATTAGTAGAAACTTGTACTTTGCTATAGAGAGGGTGCATTTGTTTCTCAGGGGAAACTACCAAGCTGCAAGCGAGTAGCTGTCAAGGAATTATGTACCAAACAAAGCAACCATCCCTAAAGGAAACTATGAATATTGCTGAATTGGGAACAATGGAAATACTGGAAACCGCTGTCGAGACAGAAGAGCAACTACTCGAAAGTTTAGAAATATTGGTAGAAGAAGAATCCCCAATTGCAGAAAATCTCGACTCAGAGGAACGTGATGGGGATGAGATGGCAGCGGCTCGACCTTCAGGATATAACAAAACCGAGCATGATGATGCAGTAGGTGCATTTTTTAAAGAAATGGCACGTTATCCGCTACTGAAACCGGATGAAGAAGTAGAATTAGCGCGGCGAGTCCGATTTCTAGAAGAAGTCAGAGAAATTCAAGCTGGTTTACAAGAACAACTGGGACAGCCACCAACGAAGATGCAAGTAGCTGCTCAGTTAGATTTAACAGAAAAACAGCTAGAAAGCCGCTTATATCAAGGTCGAGTAGCGAAACGCAAAATGATTCGCTCGAACCTGAGATTAGTGGTATCAATTGCCAAACGATATTTAAATCGCGGAGTGCCTTTTTTAGATTTAATTCAAGAAGGGGCGATGGGATTAAATCGCGCTACAGAAAAATTTGATCCCGATAAAGGATATAAGTTTTCCACTTATGCTTATTGGTGGATTAGACAAGCAATTACCAGAGCGATCGCTAATGATGCTCGCACAATTCGCTTACCAATTCATATTGTTGAAAAACTTAACAAACTCAAAAAAGCCCAACGAGAACTTAAACAAAAACTTGGTCATAACCCCTCAGAAGCAGAAATGGCCGCTTCTTTGGAAATGACCGTCCAACAATTACGCCAACTACAACAACTACGCCGCCAAGCACTTTCCCTCAACCACCGTGTCGGTAAAGAAGAAGACACCGAATTGATGGACTTGTTAGAAGATGAGGACAACCTCTCTCCCGAAGCAAAAATGAATGAAAACATGATGCGCCAGGAGATTTGGGAAGTCTTAGGTGATGTGCTAACTCCACGGGAGAAAGACGTAATATCTTTGCGCTATGGACTTACAACCAGTGAACCCTGCACTCTAGAAGAAGTTGGCAATATGTTCAACTTGTCCCGTGAACGAGTGCGCCAAATTCAAAGCAAAGCTATGCGAAAATTACGCCGCCCTCACATTGCTAAACGTTTGAAGGGTTGGCTGATTTAAAAGTCAAAAGTCAAAAGTGATAGCTGGTTCAGACATCTGAGTCTGATAAACCACTCTATAACCTGTCACCTGTCACCTACTCTTGACTACAGGTCATGAACTATGGACTAATGACTATGGACTAATGACTATGGACTAATGACCGATTTAATTTTGCGTTTTGCTGAACCATCTGATAGCAACGTACTATTTCACTTAATTAAACAGTTAGCTGAGTACGAGAAATTATCTCACGCTGTTACAGGAGATGCTGCGGCACTCGAAGCGCATCTATTTGGTTCGCCAAAATATATCGAGGCCATCTTGGCAGAATATCAAGGGCAGGCTGTCGGTTTTGCCTTATTTTTTCACAACTATTCTACCTTTCTCACCAAGCCGGGAATTTACCTGGAAGACTTATTTGTTTTACCAGAGTATCGCCGCAAAGGTATTGGTAAGGCACTTTTAACTAAACTAGCGCAAATTGCTGTCGAGCGAAATTGTGGGCGCTTAGAGTGGAGCGTTCTTGATTGGAACGAGCCGGCACAAGCATTTTATCGCAGTATGGGAGCCAGCATTTTAGATGATTGGCGAATTTGTCGCGTCACAGAAGAAGAATTGACAAACTTAGCAACTAAAAGTTAGTTAAAAATAGTAACCTACACTGGGTGATTAATTTCCGACTTCAGAGTTTTACAGCTAGATATAGGAATCATATTTAATTTGGAGAAAAAACTCAGTACATCTCTGTTACCTGTTACCTTTCTACACAAGTAATTTCAATAATCAAGTCGGATTCCTATAGGAATCTCAATTTTAAATTCAGTTCCTTGTTTTGGTGTTGAGAAACAAGTCAGTTTTCCTTTGTGCTTTTCCACGACAATTTGATAGCTAATTGATAACCCTAAACCTGTACCTACACCCACGGGTTTAGTTGTAAAGAAAGGGTCAAACAAACGTTTGAGTAAATTTTCTGGTATACCTGGCCCGTTGTCAGCAAACCGAATAAGAATGTGTTGCGTATCAGATACAGAAGTATGAATACGGATAGTACTTGGTGTTTGTTGTATTTCTTCAAGAGAACGTTTTTGATCTCGTTCTTCTAAAGCATCTAAAGCATTCACCAAAATGTTCATAAAAACTTGGTTCAACTGCCCTGGGTAGCATTCTACTACAGGTAAATTGCCATATTCTTTGATGAGTGCGATCGCCGGACGGTTATGTTGCGCTTTGAGACGATGTGCCAAAATAACTAAAGTGCTATCAATGCCAGAATGAATATCTACGGTTTTACACTCTGCTTCATCCATCCGCGAAAAATTGCGTAAGGAGAGAACAATTTGTGTAATTCGTTCTGCGCCGATTTTCATTGAGGACAGTAAGCGAGGTAAATCCGCCATTAAAAATTCTAGGTCAATAGCTTTTATTTGGTCTTGAATAACTTTTATAGGCTGGGGATAATGTTCTTGATAAAGCTGAATTAGTTCTAGTAAATCTTTGATGTATTCGTTCGCTGGCTGAATGTTGCTATAAATAAAGCTGGTTGGATTATTGATTTCGTGAGCAACTCCCGCAACCAATTGACCAATAGATGACATTTTTTCACTTTGGATAAGATGTGCTTGGGTGTATTGGAGTTCTTTGAGGGTTTGCTCTAAATCTTGGGCTTTTTGGCGTAGGGTTGCGTCAGCCGCTTTAAGTTCGCTAATATCCCTAGCAACTGTTGAAAAATACTCAACTTCTCCCGCTGGTGACTTGTGAGCAATGATTAGTTGAGAAAGAGGAATTTCTTGTTCATCTGCTCCCAACAATGCTGTTTCTCCCACCCAATTACCACAGCGAATTGATTCTGGTATTCCCTGATTCATGATGATTTCATTTGTCCATTGGGGGTGATTTTGGGACAAATTTCTGCCTGAGAATGATTCTGTTTCTGACAGTCCCAACATTCTGCGAGCAGCTTTATTAAAGTAGAGAACTTGTCCAGTTAAGTCAGCCGTGCTGATAAAGTCTGGTGCTGCTTCTATTATTGCCAATAATTTTGCTTGTTCTTTTTCTGCTTGTTGGCGATCGCTATCATCACGAGATACACCTACTGTCATCACAATTTCACCTTGTTCGTTACGGATGGCAGATTTGATAGTGTGAAACAAGCGTACTTCTCTATCATACCGCGTCACAGGTTCTTGGGGAATTAAGAGAGTTTTTCCAGTTTCAAATACATAAGCATCATCTTTGATGTACTGAAGGGTATTGTCAGGTTCACTAAAAGGTGCATCAATCAAATCTTGCAGTTGTTCTGTGGTCATACCGTAATAATCACGGAAGGCTTTATTAGCCCAAATAATCCGCGATTTAGCACCTTTAACCAAAACCATATCAGTGATGGCATCTAAGATTGACTGATAAATTTTTTCGTTTTCGCGTATGGCTGTAGCAAAACTCTTCACCTGCGTGACATCTTGCACTGTTGAGACAATACTAATTACCTGGCCATTTAAATCAAAAATAGGAATATTCGACCACTCACAAATAATGTTTTTTTTATTTTTTGTAATATTTTTATGGATATGGATATTGTTAGCTCCTCCTGGCTGTTGCAGTAATAGCTCCATCATTTTGCCAACCTGTGGTCTTTGACTTTCTGGCACAATTAATTTTGTGACATCGCAACCAATAACTTCATTTTGACTGTATCCAAATAATTTTTCAGCAGCAGAATTCCATTCTGTTACCTCAAAGGCTGTATTCCACTCTATTATGGGTAAAGGATTGTGTTGGATTAGTAAGAATAGTTTGTTTTGTAGCTGTTTTAACTGTTGTTCCGCTGGTTGAGATGCAGTTGCACTATTAGTACTGGCATGATCACAACAATTCTTAATATTACTTTTTTGAATACTTTTCTTTCGGGAGTTCATCCTAATGGGAGGGATTATATAGATTTTATTTGGCTGTTAAATCTAGAATTCCCTTTTGTTGAAGCTATGTAACATTCTGCCTGATGAATATGAGGCTTTATCTGCTATCAATCGCATACTAATTGTGAGTATAGCAAGAGTGCGATCGCTGATTTTGAAATGAGCTTTTCTTAACTGATTAGATATGGCTATTCGCAATCATTGCAGCGAAGTTTGACAGCCTGTCTTTTGACGAAGAGAATTTAATCAACTGACAATTAGGGATGATACCGTCCGCAATTCACGTTGGTTTGAGAGAGAACACTCCATGAAGAAAATCATTTCAGTTATGCTGTTAGGCATTGCTATCTTTACATTTGCCTTCAGCAGCCCAGCTTTAGCAGCCGATACCGTCAATGGAGCTAAAGTATTTAGTGCTAATTGTGCTTCTTGTCACGCAGGTGGTAAGAATTTAGTTCAAGCTAATAAGACCTTGAAAAAAGATGCTTTAGAAAAGTATGGTATGAACTCAGCAGAGGCCATTATTGCTCAAGTAACAAATGGTAAAAATGCAATGCCAGCTTTTAAAGGCCGTCTAAAATCTAACCAAATTGAAGATGTAGCTGCTTACGTATTAGGACAAGCAGACAAAGATTGGAAGTAGGTTAGTATAGAGTCTTACAAGCTGCGGGGCTAATTGTCCCGCAGATTATATTGTTGTGCCGAAATTGTCTCTCATACTTTATGACTAATTTTTGGCGGTTTTTATTCAGTTTGCTAATTGTGTTTCCTTTGACTTTTGCTAGTCAGATTCTACCTGCATCAACTACATTGCTGGCTCCAAACCTAGCTAGTAACTCTTTCGATTTAGGTGTGGTACAGATGCAGCAAGATAACTATAAAGAAGCAATAGTTCAATTTAATCAGGCAATTGAACAGGGTGGAAAAAATGCTGTTGCTTACAGTAATCGCTGTCTTGCTTATCTTCATTTACAAGATTACCATCAAGCGATCGCTGATTGTACACAAGCAATAAATTTCACACCAAATAATGTGGAAGCTTATTTAAATCGGGGTTTAGCACATTACAGACAAGGTAATTATGTCCGTGCTATCAACGATGATAATCTAGCGATCGCTCACAAACCTGATGATTTTCGCGCCTACTATAATCGGGGTGTAGCTCATAATGCCTTAGGTCAGCACACATCTGCAATTGCGGATTTTAATCGGGCATTAACACAAATTCCGCCAGTAGCCAATGTATTATTTGCAGATATTTACAACGATAGGGGTTTGGCTCATTTTCGGTTGCATAATTTAGCCGCCGCCATGCAGGACTTTCATTTAGCGCTTCGTTTCAACGCTAAAGATTACAGAGCTTATTTTAACCTTGGTTGTGTGTGTGGTCGTAACGGAGACAACACAGGTGCGGTCAACCATTTTTCGGAAGTTATTCGGCTAGATCCCAGTAATGGCCAAGCTTATCTGAATCGAGGCATTGCTCAATATTATCTAGGATATCAACAAAGAGCGATCGCTGATTTAAACAAAGCATCTGAGTATTTTGAACACCAAAACCAAAAAGTTGCCTACGAAAAAACCATAGATCTACTCAAGCGCTTGCAACAAGAAATCCAACTAGCAGTTGAAGTAGCTTGAAGAATAATTCACAAGTAGGGGCGAACGGCCGTTCGCCCCTACTTTTTATACCATAATACTTGCTTGATTTATCAACAATTACTTACTGGAAATACGACAGTATGTCGTTTGACAAGATTTTGCAATAACCGCAACAATACCTCTTGGTGACTGTTTTTACTGGGTGTGAGACAAAAAGTGAGAAATAATTGTTTGCTGCTACTTGCTTTACCAAATTTACTCCTAACTTTACCTGTTGAGGCTATTGAAGCTGAAATTAAACAGCAAGCTGGTGCTGAATCAACTCCAGTAACGGCAAATATTCCTGACTTAAAAGAAGTTGATTTACCCATTACTCGTGCTGAATTATTAACTCAAGAAACGACTAATGATATAGAATTTAAACCAGAAACTCAGCCAGAAGCAGAAACACAACCTGCCGCAGATGCAGATATTTCTATAGAAGTAATTGGCGAACAAGATACTTTATCTGGCTCAACACCTGTTTATGTAATTGAAAAAGAAGAAATTCAAAAACAGGGCGCTACTAGCGTTGCAGATGTTTTAAAAAGATTGCCTGGTTTTGCGATTAATGATGTCGGTCGTGGCGCAGATATTCACACAGGTACATATTATCGAGGAGCTTCAATTAATCAGTCTGTATTTTTGATTAATGGCAGACAGATTAATAATAATGTCAACACTTATCATGGCACCACTGATTTAAATAGCATTCCTGTGGAATCAATAGAACGAGTAGAATTATCTAGCGGTGTCGCTTCTACTTTGTATGGTTCCTCAGCTTTTGGTGGAGTTGTTAATATCATCACCAAAGAAGGTTACGGCAAACCTAAGCTAACTGGTAGTGTGGAGTATGGCTCATTCAGCTTAAATAATCAACAGACTAGTTTTAGTGGTGCAGTTGGTGCGGCTAGATATAACTTTAGCTTTGAAAGATTTTTTACTGATAACCGTTATCGTGTTCCTTTAGGCGCAGCTAACCGTGATTCTCAAGGTTTTTTATCTAATGCAGATACAGCCACAAGCAGTTATTTTGGCAACATCGGTTTAGATTTAAATTCTCGAAATACTTTGAATTTAGATGTTACCGCCCTGAGTAGCCGTCGAGGCTTAATCTTTTTTGGTTTCCCTTTACAAAGAGACCGTTTAGACCATGATGGCTTGAATATTGGTTTATCTTGGAAAACTCGTTTAGGTAATGGCGATCGCTCTAATCTCACTACTACAATTGGTTACAACCAAGATTATTTCAGCACTTATGGCCCGACAGGCAACTTTTATCGTACAGGTGCTTTAGATACACAACAATTATCAGCCAGAGTAGATCATGAGTGGCAATTAAGCCAAAGCAATAAATTACGTTGGGGTTTGGATTTAAAAAATACTAACTTAAATGGTGATGTATTAAGTAGCGACCCAAATCGCATTGCTAATAACGAAACTGAAAACAGAGATTTATTAAATACAGCTTTATTTGCTGTTAACAGTTGGAATATCAGCAAAAATTTTCAACTCGATTTAGGACTAAGACAAAGCTTTGATACAGAATTTGGTAATTATCTCAATCCTAGCGTGGGCTTACGTTATGCCCTCACACCAACACTAGCGATGCGTGGAAGTTGGGCTGGCGGACAACGCAACCCTGGACTAGATCAGTTATATGTTTATGACACAGTGCATGGCTGGGAACCAAACCCTGATTTAGACCCAGAGACAGGTTCTAGTTGGACTGCGGGAGTAGATGTCAAATTTGCTGAGAATTTGACTGGACAGTTTACTTATTTCGGCAGCAGTATAGATAATCGTCTGGGCGTGATAGCCGGACGCTGGGCAAATATTGGGCTAGTAGATACCAATGGTTTAGAAGCAGCCTTACAACTCAAACTCAATTCTGGCTGGTCAACTTTCCTCAACTATACCTATACAGATGCTCAAATCAAAACAGGTACAGAAAGAGGCTTACAGTTAGGTTTGATTCCTTATTCTTTACTGCAAGGTGGTGTTGGGTATCAAAATTCTGGTTGGCAAGCCAACTTGTATATGACATACAACAGTGGTGCGCGTCGAGCCTTATTTAATCGAGCCGGAGACCAAATTACAGATTTTGTCCCATCCTACTTCAACTTAGATTTTAGCGGTCGTATCCCTGTAGCTGGCAATTTAGGACTCACAGTTTACTTAGAAAACTTACTAGGTGAGCAATACGAGCGAGTTAACCGCACCTATAGCCCTGGGTTTACGTTCCGTTTGGGGTTAAGTTCCAGTTTGTAGAGATGAGATATTACGCCTCAATCAATTAAAATGGCTGATATGAAAGCCAGAATTGACAATCAAGTATTATTTCTTCACCACCAAGACTTGCCAGAGTTTAAGAAAGGCGGTTCGGTGGTGAGGAATTCTTATTTTTGGGCGCTGCGTTCAATTGCAGGTCGGGCTTCCCGCTATAAAGATTGGGAATATGAGTCAGAAGTATGGTTCGCACTCAAACGAATGCTGTTATCGTTTGCGGAATCTGGGTATTTAGGTTACAGAGAAACTTTGTTGGAATTTCCCTTAGAGATGGGAGAAATCCCCGATGTGCTGCGAGATGTGTCAACTTGGGAGTAATGCTTATGATGTGACAGAATTTACGCATTGGCTTCCATTTTCATCATTTTTTCTGGATGAATAGATGGTAGTATTTTGGCTAACCACATTAGCAATATACAAGTTGTGCTAATGAATACAAATGACAGTTTCTCAACTTACTGTGTCATTATTAGGTCTGAGAAACTCTAGATTGAGAAAAATTCTAGAATGCCAAGCTTTTGTATGTCTAAATCTGCAATCACCGTCACGGTAAAATTATTCGCTGCTTATCAAGAAGCCTTTGGAATTCCCGAATTGGTGCTGGAATTTTATGAGGATACACCTGTGAAAGCTGTGTGCGATCGCCTGATTGTAGAACGTCCAGAACTCGCTAAATGGCGCGACATCACTCGTTTTGGCATCAACTTGATTTTTGTGGAACCAGATACTTTACTACAAAACGGTGATGAAGTTGTACTTATTCCGCCTGTGAGTGGAGGGTAGTAAAAAAGGTAAAAGGTAAAAGGTAAAAGTCATTGGTACAGAATACATACGCTGATTTTGACACTAACGTATGTATTCTATTTAAATCAAGTCCATCATTTGCCAAGGTACCGACTCGCCAAGCGAATAGCATCAGCAATATCTACATCACCATCCCCGTCTGCATCCAAAAAACTACTCAAGACTGAATTACTCCCAGATTGAGAATTTTGGGCGTTTGCACCTGATTGTAAGAAATTCAAAACTACTGGCACTATTGAAGGTAGTAATTGTTGAATAGTCCCAGCATCTAAACCAGTGCGCTGAGAAACCGCCTCAGCTACCTGCTGTTGCATATCCCCAGAAAATAGCGAATCCACAGCTTGGGGATTAGGAGAAGTACCAGCATATTGATTTACTAAAGCTTGAGCTTCGGCTTCGCCACTTGTAGCTTGCTTGTCTTGCAAAGAAGAACGTACATAATTACCCACAATCCCCAAAACAGATTGGATCGTCGAGGAATCTGCACCAGTGCGATCGCTCAACTGTTGTACGGTGTTGATAATACCCCCCAATTGACCCAAGCTACCTTGTTGATTGGGATTAGTTACAGCACCGAGAATTTGATCAAATAGTCCCATAAATTTTTCTTCCTGATTATATAGTTTGGCAGATTAACTGAACTGTATCGGATTCACAACCTGTCTGAAGAATTACAGTTGTTTGTTGCTGGTTTAACCGCAGGTAGAAGAACTTAACTCCTGAAATCGGTAATATCAAGCCAGAAGGTAGGTATAGATTTTATCTTACTTGCTGCAAACTTGGCTTTGTTGGTGATTGGGGCAAGTATTAATTATGCGTTGGCAATTAGGTCGTCGGAGTACAAATGTTGAAGATCAGCGAGGAAGGGGTGTTTCGGTTCCCTTAGTTGGTGGTGGTATTGGCGCACTGCTACTATCGCTGGTTGTAGCACTTTTGGGTGGTGATCCCAGAGTAATTTTAGAACAGAATAACGCACCGAGCGATCGCCCAGTCACAGAATCACCGCGAACCCCAGCCCAAGACCAAATGGCTGATTTTGTCTCCGTTGTGCTGGCGGATACAGAAGACACTTGGAGTGAAATATTTCAACAAAGTGGTGAAAGATACGTTGAGCCGAAGTTAGTTCTATATTCTGATGCGGTTGAATCTGCCTGTGGCTTTGCGCGTTCGGCGGTTGGGCCATTTTACTGTCCGCAAGACCAAAAAGTATATATTGACTTGAGTTTTTACCGTGATTTAAAGAACCGCTACCAAGCACCAGGAGATTTTGCTCAAGCGTACGTTGTTGCCCATGAAGTTGGGCATCATGTCCAGAATTTGCTGGGGATTTCTGATCAAGTGCGATCGCGACAACAACAAGCCGATGAGGTAGCAGCAAATCAGCTATCTGTGCGTCTAGAACTCCAAGCAGATTGTTTTGCCGGGGTTTGGGCAAATCACGCCGAGCGATCGCGCCAAATTCTCGAAACTGGTGATGTCGAAGAAGCCTTAAATGCTGCTAGTAGTATTGGGGATGATCGCTTACAGGAACAAGCTAGAGGGTATGTAGTTCCCGAAAGTTTTACCCACGGTAGTTCAGCCCAAAGGGTACGCTGGTTTAAGCAAGGGATTAAAACCGGCGATCTACAGCAATGTAATACTTTTAAAGCTGCGAATCCTTAGAAATTTGCTGATTTTGCATCTATCGGTATAGCCGGGAACAGGGAAGATTTGTCAAACTCGCTGATTGTCGATATTTGACGATTATTCCTTGCGGACATTTTCCAGCGCCAGTAATTGGTTTTCCAACTCAGTAATTCTCGCTTGCAAGGCCGCAGTTATATCGGACACTTCTTGCTCAGAATAGTGAATAGGAATATGTTGTGGGCAATTCCAATTCCAGGCTTCAATTTTAAAGATAATAACGCGTTCGATTTCTGCGTTATAGTTAGGCACTCGGAGCTTGTCTAAAAGGGCAGCATCATTGTCAACAGCGATCGCCCTACCCCAAATTTTTAGCCGTCGCTGGTGTCGATAGTCCATCAAAAAGATAAAAGCTTTATCGTTCTCCACCAGATTGCCAACTGTAATATATTGTAAATTCCCCTTAAAGTCGGCAAAGCCTAATGTCTGTTCATCTAAAATCTTTAAAAAGCCAGGTTTACCGCCACGAAACTGAATATAAGGATAGCCATTGGAACTGACTGTTCCTAGATAAAAACCATCTTGTTCACCAATGAAAGCGGTAATCTCTGGCGTAAGGCGATCGTTTGCTGGGCCGCTTTGCTCAAAGCGTGCATATATTTCACGGGAACCTTGTTGTTCTTGAATGGCTTTAACTGTTGGTGTAAAAGCAATTTCCGTAAATTTTCGCGGCATTGTGTCTTCCTGCTAAAGATCTGGTTATGTAACTTATTTACTGTAATTTGACTATCAAATTAGAACACAATAGCAGTAATACAAAGCATTTAAAGTCAAGTGTTGGAATCCACGTCAAAAACCGTACTTCAACCGAAGTTTGTTTTTTAGATGAATCCCCTAGACTAGAATAAAAATATAAGCAATCACTATAAGCTGCTGAGTTTCAGTACTCAGTTAAACATAAGCAACATGGGATTCTTTGATTCTGAGATAGTTCAGCAAGAAGCAAAAGAGCTTTTTGAAGATTACCAAGCCCTAATCAAACTTGGTAACAATTATGGCAAATTTGACCGCGAAGGCAAAAAACTGTTTATTGACCAAATGGAAGCCATGATGGATCGATATCGCATCTTTATGAAGCGCTTCGAGCTATCAGAGGATTTTATGGCGCAAATGACAGTAGAACAGTTAAAAACCCAGTTAGGTCAGTTTGGCATCACTCCGCAACAGATGTTTGATCAAATGAACTTCACTTTAGAACGGATGAAAGCCGAACTGGAAAAACAGCCTTAAAGAAAATTAGGTATTGGGTATCAGAAACTTTCTCCCACAAAAGCCAAGGCGCAGAGAAGAAGATTGACTGTGTGATTCCCCTCCGCGCCCATATATACCTGTGGTTGGTTTTAGAAAAATTCCTTTAATTTGATTTAGGGCGAGGAAACTGAGAAGGTGGTTTGAAATTTTCCACTGGTACACCTTTAAGTGCTTTGGTCATGAAGTCCTTCCAGATGGGAGCTACCATAACACCACCAGTAGCACCGCTGGCTAATTGTCTATTATCGTCTCGACCCACCCAAACAGCAGTTGTCAATTGGGGTACAGTACCAACAAACCAAATATCTTTTTCCGAAGATGTTGTTCCTGTCTTCCCAGCCGCTGGGCGGTCGATTGCAGCATTTTTACCAGTACCTTCAGTAATTACAGATTGCATCGTATTAATAATTGCCGCTGATGCCCAAGGATCAAGCACTAATTGGGGCTTCGGGGTATTATCTAACAACACATTGCCGCTACTGTCAGTCACACGGGCAATAATTGTTGGTGGTGATTGCCACCCGTAGTTAGCAAAAGTAGCATAAGCACTAGTCATTTCCAAAGGTGTCACACCGATAGCACCTAAAGGCAATGAAGTTACAGGTTCCATCGGACTCATAATGCCTAAAGTCCGACAAGTTTCGATCACCTTTGACATCCCTACAGCCTTGCCCAGCTTAATTACAGGAATGTTGCGAGAGACGGATAGAGCTTTGCGAATTGTCATTGCTCCACCAAAGCTACCATCATAGTTCCGAGGATAGTACCAACCGTCACCATCGCGGTAACTCACTGGCGCATCAATCACCGTTGAGTCTGGCCCGTACTTACCAGTAGCAAAGGCAGTATAGTAAACAAATGGT
Organism: Nostoc sp. LEGE 06077; assembly: GCF_015207705.1. Taxonomy (GTDB): domain Bacteria; phylum Cyanobacteriota; class Cyanobacteriia; order Cyanobacteriales; family Nostocaceae; genus Nostoc_B. The sequence goes on along the minus strand of NZ_JADEWI010000015.1, from coordinate 116,646 downwards.
TTAAAAGAAGATCCTGGTTGACGTAGAGCCTGAGTCGCTCGGTTAAACTCACTGACTTTAGGATCTACACCACCCACCAGTGCCTTAATAAAATGTGTGCGCGGATCAATGGCTACCAAAGCTATTTGATTCTTGTATAACCCTTGCCCACTAAGTGTTTTATGCCACTTTTTCACAGTATCTTCTGCCATAGTTTGGAATTTAGCATCAACTGTAGTTTGAACTCGCATCCCACCTTTAAGTAGTGCGTCACGCCCAAACTTCTTCGCTAATTCCTGAGATACAGTGTTAGAAACGTAAGGTAAAGCACTACCTTGAAAAGACCTAATTCTGCCTAGTTTGATTTCTTGTTTTAAGGCATCATCATATTCTTGCTGGGTAATCCATTTCAATTCCAGCATCCGCCCCAGCACTTCTTTTTGCTTTTGTTTTGCCAGCTTCATACTCGCAAAGGGGCTGAATTCTTCTGGCGCTTGAATTAAACCCGCCATCATTGCCGATTCTCCCAAAGTTAGGGTTTCGGCTGACTTATCAAAGTAACTGCGTGCAGCTGTTTGTACACCGTAATTATTATGACCCCAATAAACTTGGTTGAGGTACATTTCTAATATTTGGTCTTTGGTCAAAATTTGCTCTAGCCGAATTGCCAACACAGCCTCGGCTAATTTCCGGGTAATAGCGCGTTTTTGCGACAAAAACAAATTTTTGACCAACTGCATGGTGATGGTAGAACCACCTTCCTTCACACCACCTGCTACGGCATTGACTACAATGGCACGACCAATACCTGTGGGGTTAATACCGTGGTGATAGTAAAAATGTCCATCTTCACTAGCTAGTACCGCCCGTTTTAAATTGGGCGAAATTCTATCTAAAGGCACAACTTCACGGTTAGCTTCCCCGTGAACACTAGCGAGCAATTTACCTTTAATGTCATAAATATAAGTCGTTTCCGAAGGCAAAAAGTTACGTAGTTGTCTGACATCTGGCAAATTACGGAAACTAATTGCTAAACCAACTAGCCCTCCAGCTACAATAGAGCTTGTCAGCATGGTTATAGATAACAATGTACCGCCAGTTATCTGACCTACGCCTTTCAAAAACTCAAAACCAGATGAAGGCCGACGTTGTGGCTGCTTATTTTCAAGAGTCCTAGACGACACGGTGATATCACTTCCTCACTTGTAAATTTAACTGTAATTCATCTAAATGCAGCAAGGTGGTTAATTTTTTGCAATTATATTAGTTTGGCAGATGAAAAAACGGACAAATTGCCAGTGAATGTAACCAACCTAACTTCTCAAATAAAAAGTGTAGTTAATAGCGAATCTCCTATTATGGCGCAAGAATTTTCTTGGCTACATCGTGGGATAGTAGAAGTATTCCCCCAACCGACTGATATTAATAGCGAAATTGAAAGTTTAGAGAAACGCCTAGCAAATAGTAACAGACCTCTCAGGGTCAAATTGGGAATTGATCCTACGGGTGCTGATATTCACTTTGGTCATAGCATACCAGTACGAAAACTGCGAGCGTTTCAAGATGCTGGTCATACGGCAGTCCTGATCATCGGTGATTTTACGGCTCGCATTGGTGATCCTACTGGTAAATCTGAGGTGCGTCGCCAGCTAACAGAAGCCGATGTGGCGCAAAATGCCCAGACTTACTTAGACCAAGTGCGGCCTATTTTGGATTTTGACACACCAGGAAGGTTAGAGGTGCGTTATAACTCCGAATGGCTTTCCCGGCTTGATTTAGGAAAGATTTTGGAGTTGCTGTCTACGATGACGGTGGGGCAAATGTTAGCCAAGGAAGGATTTGCTGAACGTTATAAAAAAGAGAATCCGATTTTCTTGCATGAGTTCCTTTATCCGTTAATGCAGGGCTATGATTCTGTGGCCGTTGAGGCAGATGTAGAACTAGGGGGAACTGACCAAAAGTTTAACATTGCGGTGGGCAGAGATTTGCAACGCCATTTTGGGCAAACACCACAATTTGGGTTGCTGTTGCCGATTTTAATTGGTACAGATGGCGTACAGAAAATGTCTAAGTCTCTGGGGAATTATGTCGGCTTGGCGGAACACCCAGGACAAAAATATCAAAAGTTACAAGGGGTTCCCGATAATTTGCTGGCACAGTATTTTGAATTACTGACAGATTTACCTTTAGATAAATTGCCAGAAAATCCCCGCGATCGCCAGATGCTTTTAGCTTGGGAAGTGGTTAAACAATACCACGGCGAACAAGCAGCGAATGAAGCCAAAGAAGCAGCTAAAAGTGGCGGTAAAGAAGGTGCTGTTCCTGAATTTTCCCTGGCAGAAATACCCCAGTTCCCAGCAAAGTTAGCTTTTATCCTCAACGCCACCGGCTTATGTAAAAGTACAGGCGAAGGTCGGCGGAAAATTCAAGAAGGTGGTGTACGCTTAGATGGCGATCGCATTACCGATGTTGATACTACTTTCTCAGAAGCTAGTGAGTTGCACGGGCGAGTTTTGCAAGTGGGGAAAAACAAGTTTGTGCGGCTAGTACCGTAATAAATTGGGAGTAGGGGGAGTGGGACTATGACTAATGACAAAATAATTGTGGCTTTGGATGTGCCGGATTTGGAAAGTGCGATCGCTTTGGTAGACAAACTCGAATCAGTCAGTTTTTGGAAGGTTGGTTTAGAGTTGTTTACTAGCAACGGGCCGAAAATTTTAGAAATCTTAAAGTCTCGGCAAAAGCGCATCTTCCTGGATTTAAAGTTTCACGATATCCCCAATACTGTGGCTGGGGCGTGTCGCAGTGCGGCTCGTTATGGTGTAGATTTACTAACAATTCATGCTACATCTGGTAAAGATGCCCTCAAAGCCGCTACAGAAGCAGCCCAAACAGGCGCAGCCCAAGCAGGTGTTCAACCACCTAAATTAATTGCCATTACCCTACTGACGAGTATTTCTGCTAGGCAGTTGGCTTTTGATTTAAAAATTCCCCTAGAGTTGCCCGAATTTGCTTTAGAAATGGCACTAATGGCCAAAGAATCAAGGCTAGATGGGGCAGTATGTTCACCCCAAGAAGTCGCACAATTACGGCAAACCTGTGGGGATGACTTTTTGCTAGTTTGTCCGGGGGTGCGTCCAACTTGGGCAGAAAAAAGAGACCAAAAGCGATCGCTCACTCCTTCCCAAGCTATTCAAGCTGGTGCAAACTATTTAGTAATTGGTCGTCCCATCACGGCTGCTGCTGACCCTGAGTTAGCCTGGAAGCGCATTTCTGATGAGTTAGAGCAATAGGCTGGAGGCAGAAGGCGATGGAGAATAAAACATGACAAATGACACTCAACACTCTTTTAAGAAGATTTTCTCCTTCATCACAGTTACTTCTGCCTTCTGGCTAGTAATTAACAGCATTGATAACTCAGCATTCTCACAACAACTTACTCTCTCTCTAGCAGCCGAGAGGGGTGTAAAGTCTGCTTGCACAGAAAACAGTCTGGAAACATTAACTACTCAACTACTGCAAGATTTACCTAGCTATGCCAATCGCGCTAGTCAACGCGCTCGTCGTCGCGCCAGAATTAGTGATGTGTTCAGCTATATGCTGTTAGCAGGTAGACCAGAGTTTCAACCTCTACCCTTAAATCCTGCTGGCGATGATTTTAACGAGCAAAAAAGTTCAGACACTAAAGTTGAGCAAGTTTTTTTTACCACCTTAGAACGTCAGTATATAGACAGTAAAGCAATTGAATTACAAGAATTTCATTGGTTGTTTTTGACCAAAAATCAAAGCGGCTGGCATTTAGTAACGATGTTGACTCAAACTGGTTCTTTTATCAACAAACAACCACCCACACCACCACGAGATAGTAGCAGTGGTACAGTTGCCCAAGGGGTAAAAGCTTGGCTGCGAGATTGTCAAGCGGGAAGTCTGCGAGAGACAGGAAGAAATTGAGTGAAAATTTTTAGGTTTAATGTATACTCGTAATCAAAAGATAAGCAGACACGAATATTCTGCTGGACTAGTTAGTTGTTTGGAGAGTAACTCAGGTTGTACAGTGACTTTTTATTTGTCGTTGTGACAAAATATATTTTGCGTAAGTCCTGAATGGAAAAGAAAATGTTCTGGATTGACAAGTGTCTGACTCATAACGGGTTAGTTTTCCTGGGGTAATCCGGCTAATCTGCGTTTATTCCAGATTGAGTAGGGAACACCTACAAAAGCTCCCAAAATTAGATAAGCCACCAGCGTCGGAATCACCTGCTGTTGTACATGATTCAAAATAGCAATAAACAAAGCTAAACCAAAATTACGAGCAATAGAGAAAATCGCCAAGGTAGAACGGGTATCCTCATCGAATCTGCCTAAAACGTGTCCAATTCCTAGAGAGGCAATCACCATAATTGCGATCGCTACCAGTGGTAATTCACCAACTTTGGAAAACATTGGCAGCCCTAAGATGCACACTAAAACAATCAGCACCAAAAAGAGACTGTTAGCAATCAAAGTCAAGGGTTTAGCAATCTGTTGGGTAAATGTAGGCGCGAACTTTTGCATCAAAATACCGAGACTGACGGGTAATAACTGCACCATAATCACTTGTCGGGCAACTTCTAAAATTGCCACCTTTTGTGAAATACTCGGAAATAAGGTAGTGAAAATTGCCAAGGTAATAGGAGTAACAAAAACTGCAAGTATTGCCAGAGTTAGCTGAAGACTGGCTGAGTAGTGGAAGCTGCCTCCAGCCTGTTGCGATCGCTTTGTGGTCAGAGGCGCACCCGGAGAAGCTGCAAGTATTGCCAATCCGATCATCACTGCTGGTGGTAAGTTAAACAGTTTCAGCAGGAGAATAACTACTAGAGGAACCAGCACAACAACTGCTAAAAGCGCACGGAATACTAAGGCAGGTTTTCGCCAGAAGGAGCGCATCTTTTCAAAAGAGAGGTTGCACCCTATGGCAAACATCAGAGAAAAAATAGTGACTTTAACGAGAATCAGTAATAAGGGATGTTGCATGGCTTGTAAATGCTTGATCCTGGGAAATTAAAAATCACTAAAAGATTCCGAAATCGCACTGAATCAGGACAAAAATTAGCCAGCAAACTAACAGATTTAACTAAGTGGAGTTATTGACTCTCTACTGTCGTGCCAGAATGGTACGCATTTCAGCTTCCTTATCTTGAATCAAATCTCCACTAACATCCACTATCACACTATAAATCTTGCCCGTAAACTTGAAGGGCGGTTCATAATCGGGTGTTACAGGCGCACCAGGGGCAATGCCACAAGTCACACCACTGGTCAGACCTAGTGCTAAGGGAGTAGTTACAGGGACATCAGCTTGCCCAACTAATTTCCTATCGATATAAAGTTCGGCGCGTCCTGGCGTTCCTTTCCCCTTGGCTAAATCTGGTTGACCCGTGACTTTAAACTCAAAGCGCAACTGGTGACGACCTTCCGGCACAGATGACCCAGACTCGACATGATAGAGCGATCGCGCTACATAATTATGAACCCAGTGCAGTTTGCCATCTTTGACATAGAAAGAGTAGCCACTATCATTACCTCCGTGAGCCAGTAATACCCCTTCTGCGCCACCTGTGGGAATTTCCACATCAGCCGTAATACTGTGAGAACGATTGAGCAACTTGACGGCACTATTGGCTGGGATTGCCTGAGTATCAGGATAGTAAGTATAGCGGCTACGATTGACGACAATCTGAGGACGTTCTTCTGCAAATCGTTGTACGCCTCTGCCATCCACAGGCAATACATTGTATTTACCCGCCTCTACGTACCAAGTGGCAATCATTTCAATTAATTTAGGGCGATTATCAGCCGCAATATTATAATTTTCCGAAAAATCTGAGTCGACGTGATACAGTTCCCAATGATGGGTATCCAAATCCGTCAGAGTTTGGGCCGAAATGGCCGCACCAAAAAACTGACCTGCTTCTGCAAATGAGGGGCCAGGCCAAGGACAAACCGCCCGCCAACCATCATAGTAAAGAGAACGATGTCCCATCATCTCGAAATATTGGGTCAGGTGCTTAGTAGGTACGGTACTATGATTAAAAGTATGGGCAAAACTGACACCTTCAATGGGAGATTGAGTAACACCCCTAATCGTTGTTGGTGGTTCAATTTCCAGTAATTCCAGCACAGTCGGTACTAGGTCAATAGCATGAGCGTACTGAGTACGGATTTCACCTTTTGCCTCAATGCCTTGATTCCAATGGACTATCAAGGGATCGCTGATTCCACCCCGATAAGTTTCCCGTTTCCAACGACGGAAAGGCGTATTACCTGCCCAAGTCCAACCCCAAGCATAATGGTTGAAAGTTTCTGGACTGCCTAGCTTATCTAGTGCCTTGAGATTTTCCTCTAGGGATTCTGGCACATTGTTAAAAAAGAGGTTCTCATTAACTGAACCAGTTGGCCCCCCTTCAGAACTTGCCCCATTGTCCGAGATGACTATAATTACAGTATTCTCGAACTCGCCGATCGCTTTGAGGAAGTCGAGTAAGCGACCGATATGGTGGTCAGTGTGGGTTAAAAAGCCAGCATATACTTCCATCATCCGGGAATAGAGCCGTTTTTCTGCGGCTGAGAGGGAATCCCAGTGCGGAACATCAGGATCATGACGGGAGAGTTCGGCATCTGCGGGGGCAATCCCCATTTCCTGCTGACGGGCAAAAACCTTTTCCCTGTAAGCTTCCCAGCCATCATCAAACTGTCCGGCGTAGGCATCAGCCCATTCTTTCGGCACATGATGAGGGGCGTGCATCGCACCAGGACAGAAATACATGAAAAAAGGCTTATTTGGGGCAACCTGCTTGGCATCAGCGATAAAGCTAATGGCCTTGTCTGCTAAGTCTTCAGTTAAATGGTAGCCTTGTGCGGGAGTCTTTTCTGGCTTGACGGTGTGGTTATCATAAACCAAATCTGGATAATACTGGTGGGTTTCTCCGCCGAGAAAGCCATAAAAACGTTCAAAACCGCGACCGAGAGGCCAGCGATCGTAGGGGCCGGCCGCAGATATCTGGTCTGCGGGCGTTAAATGCCATTTGCCGATCGCATAGGTGTTATAACCCTTCTGTAATAATATCTCTGAGAGAAACCCATTTTCAAAGGGAATATTCCCATTACCACCGGGATAACCCGTAGACCCTTCTGTAATGCAGGACATGGCGTTAGAATGGTGATTGCGCCCAGTTAGAAGGCAAGAACGGGTGGGTGAACACAACGCCGTCGTATGTAGATTGTTGTAGCGCAAGCCATTGGCAGCTAGTGTGTCTAGGTTGGGTGTTTTGATGGGACTTCCGTAACATCCAAATTGTCCAAAACCTGTATCATCGAAAACGATAAATAGGACGTTTGGTGTACCTTCTTTGGCTCGCAACGGTTCTGGCCAAGCTGGACTGGATTTATCAACTGTCCGACCGATGACACCGGGGAAAGTATTTCCGGGTTTGTATTCACGCAGAGACATAAATCTGACCTCTTGAGAATATGTAATTTTTAATAAAAGCCCCGAAATTCTATCTCCTCTTTAGGAGAGGTTAATTTATAAATTCATTGCTCTAATTAGCACACCAATAAAACTAACTAAGCCAATTATGAGTAAAGCCACTCCGATAATTTCCGCACTGTGAGAGGTTTTGTAGGTATAGCGATTATTTTGGATTTGTTTAAGTAACCGATGGTGTTCTCTCAACCCTAAAACCATTGCCAACATTCCCGTACCAATGAAAGACAACCCCACAATCACCGAAAATCTGACTGGGTTAAGATGATGACTAAGACGAGTATTTTCAATCGCACTCACAATGGTGGGAATACCAAGTTTATGGGTAGCTGACTCATTAGAACCGCACAGGTAAAGCATCAAATCCCTTAAAAACTAAGGTACTACGACGGGGAAGGGGGGGTCTTGTCGAATCAAACTGAAGATTTGGGAACCGCTTCAGCAAAGTAGAGAAGCAAATATTTAATTCCATCCGCGCCAAAACTGCACCTAGACAGAAATGGATACCAGGGCCAAACGATAAATGTTCATTAGGCGATCGCTCAATGTCAAAATTGTCTGGTAGAGGAAATTTTGCTGGGTCGTGATTAGCAGCAGCTAATCCCAACGCAATCACACTACCTGCGGGAATTTTTTGACCACCAATTTCTAGATCTTCTTTGGCAGTGCGGAATACAAAGGATACCGAACTGTCATAGCGGATGATTTCTTCAATCGCTGATGAGATAAGGGCGGGATTATCCTTGAGTTTCTGTAGCTGTTGGGGATGATTGAGCAAAGCTGATACCCCATTGGGGATTAAATCAGTAGTAGTTGAACGGCCAGCATTGAGAATGAGAATGCACAGGGAAGGTAATTCTGCAAAATCCAGGTTTTGCTCTGTGTAAGCCATTGTCAGCAAGCTAATCATATCTGTTCCTGGATTTTGACGGCGTTCAGCTACGAGTTGGTTAATGAAAGCCGTGAATTGAGCAGCACTAGTATCAGCTTTCCGCGCCAATTCTTCTATGTTCTTACCAGATGGAGCGCCCCAGAAAGCACTGGTATCCGTTGCCCACTGAATTAGGTTAGGGCGATCGCTTTCTGACACACCAAAAATCTTGGCGATAATTAAGCTAGGTAAGGGTACAGATAGGTCAGAGACAATATCCATATAACCCTGATGTTGCACTTGATCTAATAAGGTATCAGTCGTTTTTTGAATAATGCCCCGCCAGCTTTCTAATGCACGGGTTGTAAAGCCTTGATTCGCTAGTTTTCGCATCCGCGAGTGATCAGGTGGATCTTTTTCAATCATTGAGTTACCCGTCAGTTGCAAAAAGTTTTGAATCAAACTGACATCTAGATTGCCCAATTGCTGAATAAACAAAGTCCGTCGCTCAGAACTCAGCCGTTCATCTCGCAAGGCAGCTTCTACATCTTGATATCGAGTTAAAATCCAGTAGCCCAAGGATGCTTCATAGTAAACCGGATTTTCTTCGCGGATACGTTTGTACAGTGGATAAGGATTAGCAATTACTTCCGGTGCAAATAAGTCATAAGTTGCGACTGATTGCGGTTTTGCCAAAACACTTTGATTATTTTCTCCATTCAATCCTAAATGCTCTGGGGGAATTAATAGGGTAATAGGTGTATGCATAAATAGTAGGAGATGACGAGGTTTGCGGAGTAGGATTTATAGGGTTGCATAAGTATGGGATGAATTGGTTGTTGAAACCATTGGAAATACGTTTAAAATTGGGCGAAATCATCCCATAATATGGCTAACACCAAGCTGCGCTAACAGTAACGCTGTAATTTATTTAGGCATTTTGAATTTTTTCCATGCCCAAAAGTCTTTCAACGAAACTATGAATGGTTTTCTCCTAAATTTAGAGTTGGTGATCCCCCCAGAGTAAAAGTTTGATAAATAATTTATCTCTGCCGAACAAAAGATATATTTGCTATACAATTTCTACTTGTGGGATGATTTGGGCAGAAATTTTTTATAGTAGTCTTTACTCGATGTACGACTTATTGTTTTGTGACACAAGGCTGGTGTATAAACGATGCAAAAGAAAATTTTCTAGATTGACGGGTGGCTGACTCATAACGGATTAGTTTTCCTGGGATAATCCGGCTAATCTGCGTTTATTCCAGATTGAATAAAGAACACCTGCAAAATCTCCCAAAATTACATAAACCACCAGCGTTAATATCACTTGCTGTTGTATATGATTCAAAATAGCGATAAACAAAGCTAAACCAAAATTGCGAGCAATATAGAAAATCGGCAAGCTAGAACGCGTATCATCATCGAGTCTGCCTAAAGCCTGTCCAATTGCTAGAGAGGCAATCACCATAATTGCGATCGTATTTTTGATAAATGAAGTCGCATAAATAGATTTTGCTTTCGCATTTATTGTTTTTGCGATCGCATTTATTGTGTCTGGAGTCGCTTATGTTGCAACTACTTTGTATTTTCGGGCAGGCAGGATGCCTACCCAAAAAGAATCATCGCTTATCTGTCTACAGATCCCATGATTACGTCAATACTACCGAGAATCACCACAACATCGGCAACTTTCATACCCCGTAATAAATGAGGCAGAATTTGCAGGTTGTTGAAATCTGCGGGGCGAATTTTCCAGCGCCAAGGAAAGACATTATCATCACCAACTAGATAAATGCCTAGTTCACCTTTACCGCTTTCGACACGGGCGTAAATTTCGCCTTTAGGCATTTTGAAAGTGGGAGCAACTTTCTTACCAATAAACTGGTAATCAAAAGCATCCCATTCAGATTTTTTACCCGCAGCTAGGCGTTTAGCTTCTAGATTTTCGTAGGGGCCGCCAGGTAATCCTTTGATGGCTTGCTTGACAATCTTCACGGATTCGCGCATTTCTCGCATCCGCACCATGTAACGAGCTAAACAATCACCAGTCGTTTCCCACTGAACGTCCCAGTCAAAATCGTCATAGCACTCGTAATGGTCAACTTTGCGTAAATCCCACTTTACGCCAGAAGCACGTAGCATAGGGCCAGATAGCCCCCAGTTAATTGCTTCTTCGCGGGTAATTGTGCCAAGACCCTCAACACGACGGCGGAAGATGGGGTTATTGGTAACTAACTTTTCGTATTCATCAATTACAGGTAAAAAGTAGTCACAAAATTCCAGACACTTATCTACCCAACCATAAGGCAAATCAGCAGCCACACCGCCAACGCGGAAGTAGTTGTTATTTACCATACGGTAGCCTGTAGCCGCTTCCCACAAATCGTAAATCATCTCCCGTTCTCGGAACTGGTAGAAGAAGGGAGTTTGTGCGCCAACATCAGCGAGGAACGGGCCGAACCACAGCAAGTGGTTGGCGATGCGATTTAGTTCCAGCATGATGACGCGGATGTAGCTGGCGCGTTTAGGCACAGCAATCCCAGCTAATTTTTCTGGGGCGTTAACTGTGACAGCTTCGTTAAACATTCCCGCTGCATAGTCCCATCGGCTAACGTAGGGGACATACATGACTGTGGTGCGGTTCTCGGCAATTTTTTCCATACCTCGATGTAGGTAGCCGATTACCGGTTCACAATCAATGACATCCTCGCCATCCAATGTGACAATTAGCCTCAGAACCCCGTGCATTGAGGGGTGGTGTGGCCCCATATTCAGCACCATTGGTTCAGTACGGGTTTCTAGTCTTGCCATAAATTCCGTGTTCTCCCATGATCAAAAATTGAATGGAACCGCGTAGATGCCAACCAGACCGATAAAATCGCGTCTGCCAAAATCAAGTTTGTAGGGGCAACATCTTGAGGGTAAACCCTACATCTATTGCCAATACAGAAGTCTGTTGGAGAAGAGGTGGCAGCAGAGGGATTTTAGGATGTTTCTTTTTGTTTCACTTCTTCAACTATTATATGGAGCTTGAGATGCCGGAAATTGCGGCATCGGAATTTTTTCAACTCCCTTTTAGTGAATCGAAATTTTTCTCCTCAAGTGCGATCGCAAACCTTCATCTATTTTAAGTACAAGCACAGTAGTTTTTAAAGCAGCACTGTACTTAGAATAAGCGTATGGGTCATCTTGTCAAAGAGCTTGGTAATTGACTGAATTTAATTAATTCCCCATGATTCAAAGTGTTGTGTTTGAAATATGCCTTTGTATATTTCTATCAGTTTTAACTACATTTTTGGCCTCAAAAAACTGATATGAAGCATTAATCAGATACATGATTGTGATAATTGCTGGAGCAATGGGAATAATTAAATGAGTATATCTTTCATAACTTGCGAAGATTTTATTTTCAATTTTGTCACCCTCAAATTAAACAGCAATGGCAAATCTTACAGAATATCCAATCACATCTACTCTCCATGAAGGAATTCAAACGATTATCTATCGCACCCAAATACCAGAAACAAAGCAACAAGTTATTCTCAAGTTGCTGAAAAACGAATATCCCACCCTGGAAGCTTTTACTCGCCTGAAGAATGAACATTTAATTCAGCAAACTTTAGATTCTCCTTATATTATTAAGTCCATCTGTTTAGAAAAATTTGATCATCGTGTAGGACTATTATTAGAAGACTTTGGTGGACAGTCTTTAGCCCAAATCCTCCATACACAAAAACTTGACTTAATCCAAACTTTAAAAATTGCTATTCAATTAACTAAAGCTTTAGAATATCTTCATCAACATCAAATTATTCATAAAGATATTAAACCAAGTAATATCATTATTAACTCTCAACTAAATCTGGTTAAACTTGCTGACTTTGGTATAGCTTCTCGCTTAAATAAAGAAACTCCCCAATTTACTAATCCTAACTGTGTTGAAGGGACACTAGCTTATATGTCCCCTGAGCAAACAGGGAGAATGAATCGTATTCTTGACTATCGGAGCGATTTTTATTCCCTGGGTGTAACTTTATATGAAATGCTCACTCAGCAAATACCATTTTTTAGCTCAGATCCCCTAGAAGTTGTTTACCGACATATTGCAGTTCCAGCAATAAATCCTCAGTCTTTAAATCCCGAAATTCCTAACGCAGTTTCAGAAATTGTCATGAAACTGATGTCCAAAAATGCTGAAGATCGGTATCAAAGTGCAACAGGATTATTAGTTGATTTAGAAACCTGTCTTGAGGAGTTAGAAACTACAGGAGAGATTGCTAACTTTATTCCAGGTCGTTTAGATATTTTAAGTCAGTTATTAATTCCGCAAAAGTTATATGGACGAGAAGCACAAGTCAATGAGCTTTTAGCTGCGTTTAAACGAGTTAATTCTGGGACTAGTGAAATTATGCTAGTTTCTGGATATTCTGGTATTGGCAAATCTGCATTAGTTAATGAAGTCAATAAACCAATTACCCAGAGCCAAGGTTACTTTATTTCCGGGAAATTTGACCAACTAAAGCGGAATATTCCCTACGCTTCATTAATTCAAGCTTTTACCTATTTAGTGCGCTGTTTGTTAACTGAAAATCAAGATAAAATAGCAATCTGGAAAACAAAAATATTAACAGCATTAGGTAGTAACGGAAAAGTTATTACTGACGTTATTCCCGAAATTGAATTAATTATTGGTAAACAACCAGAAGTTCCAGAGCTAGGAGCAACAGAGTCACAAAATCGCTTTCATCGTGTTTTTGAAGATTTCATTCAAGTTTTTACGCAAAAAGAACATCCATTAGTTATCTTTTTAGATGATTTACAATGGGCGGATTCTGCTACTTTAAACTTAATTAAACTGCTCACTACCAATACTAAAAGCCAATATTTATTATTCATTGGGGCATATAGAGATAATGAAGTCAGCCCCACACATCCTTTAATCCAAACAATCGAAGAAATTCAGATTGCTGGCACAATTGTCAATAATCTTGTCTTACAACCTTTAGATTTAAATCATGTTAAGCAACTGATTGCTGAAACTTTACAAGCAAGCCGCTATATTAAAGAGACAGATATAACGTCTACAGATTTTGAACAGCAAATTAGTCAATTAGCAGAATTGATTTTCAATAAAACAGGTGGTAATCCTTTTTTCTTGACTCAATTACTGCAAGTACTTTATCAAGACTATCTGTTAGTTTTTGATTTTAATAGTAAACAATGGCAGTGGAATTTAGAAAAGATTCAAGCAATTGGCATCACTGATAAAAATGTCGTAGAACTAGTTGCTAGTCGTCTAGAGAAACTGCCGCACGTTACTCAAGAAGTTTTAAAATTAGCAGCTTGTGTAGGTGATAGATTTAGTCTAGATGTGCTAACAATTATCAATGAAAAATCGCCATCAGTTACAGCTAATGAATTATACCCAGCTTTGCAAGCTGGGTTAATTTTACCTTTAAACGAAAGTTACCGTATTCCTTTAGTATTTAATCAAGAAGAAGCAGTAAAGTTAAAATTTGAGACTGCCAAAATTAGTTATAAATTTTTACACGATAGAGTACAACAAGCTGCCTATTCATTAATTCCTGAATCGCAAAAGCAAGCTACTCATTTAAAAATAGGACAGTTGCTTGTCCAAAACACACCAAAAGAAGAAATAGAAGCTAATATTTTTGATATAGTTAACCAGTTAAATGTAGGGATTAATTCATTAATTGAGCAATGGCAAAAGACTGAATTAGCAAACTTAAATTTAATTGCTGGATGTAAGGCAAAAGCATCGACAGCTTATGAAGCAGCTTTGAAGTATTACAAAATAGGCATAGAACTTTTAAGCGTAGATGCTTGGCAAACTGAATATAATTTGGCGATAGGTTTATATGAAGGCGGTGCGGAAGTCGCTTATCTGGGGGGAAATTTTGTCCAGATGCAGCAATGGGCGGATGTAGTGCTGCTAGAGGCGCAAACTTTACTAGATAAAGTGAAAGTATATGAAGTGCAAATTATTGCCTCGATTATCCAACGCCAACAACTCAGAGCAATTCAAACAGCATTATCAGTTCTACAATTACTAGGAATTAAAATTCCCGATCAACCAACAGCAGTTGAGTATGAACAAAGGATAGAGGAGATTACAGCTAATTTACAAGGGAGAGCGATCGCAGATTTAATTAACTTACCATTAATGACCGATCCGCAAAAAATAGCAGCCATGAGAATCCTCATGGGTGTTCTCCCCGCTGCTTTCCAAACTGCGCCTGAGTTAATGCCTCTGATTGCCTATGAAATGGTGATTTTATCTTTAAAATATGGCAATACATCTGTTTCTGCCTACGGTTACAGTTTATATGGATTACTGCTTTGCGGAGTCCAAGGAAAAATTGATATTGGCTATGGATTTGGTAAACTGGCATTAAATTTAGTCTCGCAATTTAATTCTTCAGAATTAAAAGCAAAAATTCTCACAGTTGTTAGCGCCCATGTGATGCACTGGCAAGACCACCTTCAAGAGACATTCATTACAGCTAAACAAGGATATGCTAGTGGTTTAGAAACAGGGGATTTAGAATATGCTGGGTATTGTGGATATATCTATCCTTATCATTCATTTTGGTTGGGTAAAGAACTCTGGATTTTAGAAAAAGAACTGGCTGCTTATTGTGAATCACTGAAAAAAATTCAGCAACAAGTCGCCTTTACTTGGAATTCAATATATTTGCAAACAGTATTAAATTTGAAAGGCAGTCCAGAGAATGTTTGCTGCTTAATGGGTGAAGCTTACGATGAACGAGTAATGTTACCAGTGCATCAGCAGGTGAATGACTTGTACACGATGAACCACCTATTTATTAATAAGCTGATGCTGGCTTATATATTTGGAGAACATCAGCAAGCTGTAGAATATGCAGCAATGGCGGAAAAATCTTTGGGCGGTGTTACAGGGTTATTTGTAGTTACCTTATTTTATTTTTATGATTCTTTAGCCCAACTGGCAAATTATCAGACAGCTTTAGAACCAACCCAGGCGGAAATTTTAGAGAAAGTCCGCAGTAATCAGCAAAAAATGGAACTATGGGCGACTCATGCACCCATGAATCACCTGCATAAATTTTATTTGGTGGAAGCAGAAATATCTAGAGTTTTACAGCGCCACCTAGAAGCGATGGATTACTATGACCTGGCTATTCAAAAAGCACAAGCCAATGGTTATCTGTTAGATGAAGCTTTAGCATACCAGTTAGCAGGAGAATTTTATCAGTCTCTAGGGAAAGAATTAATTCAGCAAGCTTATATCACTAAAGCTTATTATGCCTGCATTCGTTGGGGTGCGATCGCTAAAGTTAAACACTTAGAAGTAAAATATCCTTTTCTCGTCAAACAAACTACGACTACCGAAACTTTTCCTCTCAAACCAGATGTCACTCACATGACAACTACCACTACTACCAGTAGTGGTTTAAGTGATTTCTTGGACTTAAATACTTTTGTTAAAGTTTCTCAAGCAATTACCAATGAAATTGTTTTAGAAAATTTGTTGGGTAAGTTAATCAAAATTTTACTAGAAAATGCTGCTGCCCAAAAAGCTGTATTACTTTTAGTCAAAGAAAATCAGCTATATATCGAAGCTGCGGGTAATGCTGTAGATGATATAGCCACAGTTTTACACTCAATGCCTATTGAGAGTTATCAAGATTTACCTGTGTCGGTGATTAACTATGTTTTCCGCACTCAGGAAAATCTGATCTTAAATGATGCGATCGCGACTGAACCTTTTAACTTCGATAAGTACATCCAAGCATCGCAATCAAAATCATTGCTTTGTTTGCCAATTATCTATCAATCAAAACTCACGGGAATTATTTATTTAGAAAATCAACTGTCAACTGGGGCATTTCTTCCCGAAAGAGTGCAAGTATTAAAAGTCTTGATTTCTCAAATGGCGATCGCCATTGAAAATGCTGGATTATATGCCAACGAACAAGATAAATCTAGACAATTATCACAATCTCTACAAGACTTACAGACAGCACAATTACAAATTATCCAAAGTGAAAAGATGTCGTCTTTAGGTAATTTAGTTGCTGGGGTAGCACATGAAATTAACAATCCACTGGGCTTTATTTCCGGGAATCTTGACTTAGCCAAAGATGCTGTTAATGATCTAATTGAATATCTACAACTTTATCAGGCAACATTTCCTACCCCTGGAGATGAAATTGCAGATAAAGCTGAAGAAATAGATATAGATATTCTGTTGGATGAATTACCCAAAATGATTGATGGGATGAAAACAGGTACAAAACGTATTCGGGAAATCAGTACTTCACTGCGTACCTTTTCACGCGCCGATACTAAATCTAAAGTATCAGCGAATATCCATGATGGTATTGATAGTACATTGATGATTTTACAACATCGCTTAAAAGCTAACTATGATCATCCTGGTGTTAAAGTCGTTAAAGAGTATGGCAATATTCCCTCAGTAGAATGTTACCTTGGCCAGCTTAATCAGGTGTTCATGAATATCTTGGCTAATGCCATTGATGCTTTAGAAGAAGCTTATTCTGCCCAGAAAATGGCTGACAATTCAGCAGATATTACTAACATAATTACTATTAAAACAGAAGTGGATCATGTTCATCAACACGTAGTAATTAAAATTAAAGATAATGCACAAGGTATGCCAGAAGAAGTTAAAGCATGTATTTTCGATCATTTATTTACTACTAAAACTGTCGGTAAAGGCACAGGGTTAGGTTTATCTATTAGTCGGCAAATTATTGTCGATAATCATAGTGGGAGTTTAAATTGTGAGTCGGTTTTAGGAGCAGGCACAGAATTTATAATTTCTATTCCTATCTCTGGTTGAGAATTAACTATTGATAACACTTCAATTTAGATACCCGTCCTCCTCAAGAAGACGGGTATTATTTTTTTCATATTTGGTTTATGAATTTTTTATCGAATAGAAGTGGTTTTACTGACTATTATTTAATAATTTAAAATCTGTTTGACACTATTTTTATCACGATGAATTAGTTAAAATCCTCAGTTACATCCCATGTATAAACTGTTATGAATATTTATATGCCCAAAAGTTATTAAATACATCTTGAGGGATAAGTTTTCACTGGTGAAATAAACAAGTTTTAGCTAATTGTGATTTCAATTAGTTAGACGATCACCTGTTTGCATTAAAAAATGATAGTGAAATTCCAGAAATAAACTTAGGTATCAACAGTTAATTCCATGAAAAAAAGCAGAGAAATTAAGCAAGTAGCATCAAATCTATTTTCATTACTTGTAAAGCGGTTGAGCTTGATTTTAATGGCTGTTGTGATGGTTCTGGTAGTAGGAAGCAAGTTTGATGTGGCAAGTGCATCACAACCGAATACAGAATCTGAAATTGAAGACTTAGCTGTTTGTTACGCCTATGGCACTGATGCTATTGGTCGCGGTGATGTTCTAGGAGGAAAAAATATTTACGACGATTGTTTTACTAGAGATGCTGAGATAACTGCGATTTTTCCCAGTGGCGTTAGTGTAACAAAGTATGGTGCAAATGCTTGGGCAGATTTCGTCGCAGACGTATTTCAAGGTAATGGATATACAGCTACTCAGCATTTACTCGGTTCGATAAGGGTTAACATCCAAAATAATAATCAAGCAAGGATGTCTTCTTATCTTCATGCAACTCATAAGCTTTCAGATACTAGTATTGATGTTGCTAATGGGACTTATGTCGATACAGTTATCAAACAAAATGGCAACTGGAAAATTAGTAAACGTGTTCTGACACTTATCGATTTCTTAAACCTTGCTTCTCCTGGTTCTCCTGAAGCAGAAGTGTCTTCAACAGCTAGTACTTCTGCTTCTAGTCGTTCTGCTTCTGATGTTTCTAATCAATCTAAAAAATCACACAGACCGTATATTCCTAACTCTAACTAAGAATGCTACACACAATTTAATTTTAAATTAGTCAACATTTAGGACAGGTATTGTACCTGTCCTAAAAAATTGGCACCAAATTCAGGCAAATATATCGTTGAGGAGAATTATATGTTTACGTAGAATGAAACAAGGAATAAATGACTCCAGACTTCTGCATTTTTACGTAAGTCAAGCAGATATTATCTCAGTTATATTGCAAATTGAACAAGCTAGTATACATCTATGGCTTTCGATCAACAGCGTTTTGATAGGTTGATTCAGAGATTAGAAGCTTTTGCTAGTCAACAGCCGCCGATTTATAGATTGCACGTTGCTTTTTTGGCTGTGTTGGGCTACGCCTATATATTACTGATCATAGCTGTAACGATGACATTACTAGCAGGTATTGTCTGGTTGATGCTTACCACTAAATCATCATTTGGGACTGCAGCGGTTAAAGCTGTGATTTTTTTACTAGCGATCGCTATTATACTGCTGCGATCGCTTTGGGTATCATTTCCCCCACCCACAGGGTTAGCATTGCGCCGCAAAGATGTAGCTAGCCTATTTTGCCTAGTTGATGACATCTCATCAAAACTCCAGGCTCCAAAGTTTCATCACATCTTACTCACCACAGATTTTAATGCCAGTGTAGTCCAAAGACCACGCTTAGGTTTATTTGGCTGGTATCAAAATTACCTGATTGTGGGTTTACCGCTGATGTTAGCATTACCTCCTGAACAATTTCGGGCTGTTCTGGCTCATGAAATGGGACATATTTCGGGAAATCACAGTCGTTTCAGTGCTTGGATTTATCGCCAACGGATAACTTGGTATCGCATTGAAGAAGGACTAGGAAAAGGTGGTAATGAATCATCATGGTTTATGTTTAACCGATTTTTAGAGTGGTACATTCCATTTTTTTATGCTTATTCTTTTGTGTTAGCACGCTTGAATGAATACGAAGCTGATAGATGTGCTGTTGAGATAGCAGGAGTAGAAAATTCTGCTAAAACCCTGATGAATGTCAAGGTAAAAGCTAGATTCTTAGAAAATTACTTTTGGTCTGATATTTATCAGCAAGTACAGACAGAGGTTGAACCACCAAAAACAAGTTATACAGCCATGCAAACAGCTTTAAATCAGGGAATACCTCTGAAAGAAGCGAGTATTTATTTAGCTCAAGCATTGGCTGAAAAAACTGATAATGCCGATACTCACCCTTGCTTAACAGATAGATTAAAAGCATTAGGATTTACTCCCGGTGTTCAGGAAGAATTATCTGTCTCTGCACCAATCAGACTCAGTGCGGCTCAAGAATATTTAGGTACTTCCTTAGAAAAATTTAGAGATGAGTTTAGTCAAGCGTGGTGCGAAAAAATAGCAACCCCTTGGCGACAAAAATACGCTGATGTTCAAAAATCATTAGCTATATTAGATAAGTTGAATGCTAAGGCTGAGAGACAACAGTTATCTCTAGGAGAAGCGACGACAAGAGCATTGCTCACATTTGAGTTAGAAGGTGAAGAAGCTGTAGTGCCATTACTCCGAGAAGTTATTAATTTAGATAAAAATCATGCTTCAGCCAATTATTTGCTGGGACAAATATTATTAAAGCAAGAAGATGCCAGCGGAATTGAACATATTGAACGAGCGATCGCTCAAGATATAGACATAGGCATTGACGGTTATCAGATAATTTTTTCCTTCCTGAAAAAACATGGGCAAAATGATAGAGCCGAATTATATCAAGAGCGTGCCGAAAAGCATTATGATTTGATCATACGCGGTCAGGAAGAACGTTCTAGTTTAAAAGCAAGTGACAATTTTAAATCTCATAATCTCTCAAATGCAGAGATAAATAAGCTGCATCAGCAGTTATCTCGTTATCCACATATCACAACTGCTTACTTAGTTCAAAAAGTTGTGCAATATTTCCCAGAAAAACCACTTTATGTTTTGGCTGTTATGCGCAAGTTCAGCTTTTGGGAAAATAATCATGACGCTGACAACGCGCAACTTGTTGACGCTCTGTTAAAAGAAGTTGAATTACCTGGGGGAGTATTTTGCTTTGTTTTGAACAATAATCTCAATTTTGAGAAGACATTCAAACAAATACCAGCCGCAGCAATTTACCAACAGAAAATCAAAAAATGATCACTCTGGTTATTCAGACCTCTGCGTGAAGTAAATTTCTATCCAGATTAAATGGTACTATTGTAGGGAAATTCTATTTTATTTGTGAACATATTTTTAACGAACCGCAAAGGGCGCAGAGGGCGCTAAGAAAAGTTTCACAAATGATTTAGAACTACTACAGATTTTTTATCTAAGTCTAATGAATTCTGATTCTTCCCCATCGCTGATTATCGACGAACAGATATTTTCTCATTTACCTGTGTTACCGCAAGAAGTACTTGCAGGTTTAGCGGTGTCTGCGGGAGGTCATTATCTGGATACAACTGTAGGCGGTGGTGGTCACAGTCGCTTAATTTTGCAAACTGCGCCGGATGTACAGTTAACGGCTATTGACCAAGATGAGGATGCTTTAGCCGCAGCTAGAAAAGAATTAGCTGAGTTTGGTGAACGTGTAAAATTTATTAAAAGTAACTTTGCTGTTTATCCGTTTCCTACAGCAACTTTTAACGGGATTCTCGCCGATTTAGGAGTGAGTTCTTATCAGTTAGATACTCCAGAACGGGGTTTTAGCTTTCGCCATACTGCAAGTTTAGATATGCGGATGGATAAGCAAGGTTTACTTAGTGCGGCTGATGTGATTAATGACTGGGATGAACGGGAACTTGCAGATATTTTCTTTAAATACGGTGAAGAACGACTATCCCGACGTATTGCTAGACGCATTGTGGAACGCCGTCCGTTTTCTACGACGACAGGATTAGCTGAAGCGATCGCATCTGCTGTTCCCCCCAAATACCGTTATGGTAGAATTCACCCAGCAACCCGCGCCTTTCAAGCTTTGCGAATTGTCGTCAATGATGAGTTAAAGTCTTTAGAAACTTTTTTAGAAAAAGCACCAAACGCCCTGGTTCCTGGTGGGAGAATTGCTGTAATTAGTTTTCATAGTTTAGAAGACCGCATAGTTAAACATAGTTTACGTAATTCTCCCTTACTGCGAGTGCTTACGAAAAAGCCAATCACAGCACAAGAATCGGAAATTGCCAATAACCCGCGATCGCGTTCTGCCAAACTGAGAATAGCAGAAAGAGTTAACTGAAAATTCAAGCATAATTAACATAAAAAACCGAGTTAGGAACAATGCACATCCTCTCCCTGCAATATCCTGATGACTTACTTATTACCTCTGGTAAATCGCCGCAAGCCTTAGAAGCAGAACTCACGTTTTTGCTTGCTGTTAAACTATTTGAGTTACGGCGACTCTCACTCGGTAAAGCCGCTGCTTTTTGCAGTATGAGCAAACCTCAGTTTATGTACGAACTAGGACGTTTACAAGTTCCTGTGATTAACCTTGATGATGATCAAATCGCTGACGAATTGAGTGATGACTAACTCTGCCATTGTTGCTGATAGCAGTCCTCTGATCTCTTTATCAATTATCGAGCAACTCGAACTTTTACCTCAACTGTATCAACGAATATTGCTTCCCCCGGCTGTATGGGATGAAGTAACTGTTCAAGGATTAGGCTTACCTGGTTCCCTAGCAGTTAGCCAATTAACTTGGATCGAAATTCAAACCCCTGATACGTTGATATTAGAACCATTATCAATCTTAGTTGATCGTGGAGAAGCTGAAGCCATTGCTCTAGCTCAGTCCATCCCAGATAGTACTGTACTGTTGGATGATGCTCAAGCCCGAAGAGTTGCAGAACGTCTAGGAATTCGGCGAATTGGTATGCTGGGAATTTTGCGTAAGACGAAAAAAGCAGGCTTAATTGTTGAGGTTAAAGTATATATTGAGCAGTTACGCACCAATGGAATTTATATTCGGTCTAGCCTCATTGATGCAGTTCTAAAAGATGTTGGAGAACTCGAATAATCTTTAGCTAATAATTAAAACTTATCTCTTCTTTCATAACGGCGACGATAGAGTAATTCTAACTGTCCGCCATACTCCTGAATCCGTGCAAGTTGACGCTGATAAAGTCCGCGGAAGGTGTTTGCAAACAACAGGGTGAAAATAGCCACAACTAATCCTGATGCGGTGGATACTAAAGCTTCACTAATCCCCGCAGTGACACCGACTGTTGTTGTACCACCCACATCACCAATATTTAAAGAAGCAAAGGACGCAATTAATCCTAAAACTGTACCCAACAAACCTAATAATGGTGCAAGTCCGATTATCGTATCAAAAATGTTTTGAAAGCGTTTAAGTAAGGGTATTTCGGCTTGTGCTTCACTTTCTAGCGCCAAACGAAATTCCTCTGGGTTTGGTTCTTCCAATTCTAAAGCTGCGAGAAAAATTCGGGCGATGGGTAAATCTGTATTTTGCTGTAATTTATCTAAAGCACCAACTACATTATCTGAACGATAAAGCTTGAGTACTTCTTTGACAATACGATTTTGTCGGTTGGTAATTCTGATCCAAAATAGAACACGTTCAATAATCAGCGCCACTGCTAACACAGAGAACCCCAGCAGCGGCCACATAACCACGCCACCAGCCGCGAATAAATTACTAATCTGCATTTTTGTCAAGAGTCAATTGTCAATTTTTAATTGTCAATTGTCATTGGTCATTTGTCATTAGTTTTTCTCCTCTACACTTCTACCCAATAATTAGTGCATTTTTGTGGCTACATCTACACCATCACTTTTGAGTATTCCATCTTCCATATAAATGATGCGATCGGCAATATCTAAAATCCGGTTGTCATGGGTAACTAGCAAAATTGTACAGCCTTGTTCTTTGGCGAGTTTTTGCATTAATTCCACAACGTCGCGTCCAGATTTTTTATCGAGGGCGGCTGTGGGTTCATCTGCTAAGACAATTTTAGGATGACTGACTAAAGCACGAGCGATCGCAACCCGTTGTTTTTGTCCGCCGGAAAGTTTCTCTGGGTAATAATTTACACGCTCGCCTAAGCCCACTGTTTCCAGCATGGCGATCGCTTTGGCATTCATATTTTCATTAAGATGTTCATCATGCAATTCTAATGACATTCGCACATTTTCTTTTACTGTCAGAAATGTCATCAAATTATGCGCCTGAAAAATATAGCCAATCTGACGACGTAGTACTGTGAGTTTTCTTTTACTAGCGCCACATATTTCTTGTCCTAAAATTTTTAAACTGCCTTCTTGGGCAGAACGTAACCCACCTAATAAGGTCAACAAAGTAGTTTTACCCGAACCAGAGGGGCCAGTCATAATGACAATTTCCCCAGCGTTAATCTTTAAATTAATATCAAATAAAACCTGTTTTTTTAAACTACCTTCCCCGAAGTAATGATTCAATTGATGGACTGTAATGACAGGTTCTAAATTAGCAGATGGTTCGGATGAATTTACGGGCAGAGATTCTTTTAACATAAAATTTTAATGGTTAGAAAATATCCGCAGGATCAGCAGAACTGAGTTTACGCATAGCGATCGCGCCAGACCCTGTACACATGATTACTGTTAAAATAAACACCGTGATTGCCCGTTGTGAGTTCATAAAGATGGGCAACATAGTGGCAGTATAGGCGAGTTGATACAAACCTATAGACAAGAAAAATGCCGGAATAAAACCTAAAAAAGCGAGAAATAAGGCTTCTTGGAATAAGACTATCAACAGATAGCGATCGGTGTAGCCCATCGCTTTTAAGGTTGC
This sequence comes from Nostoc sp. LEGE 06077, assembly GCF_015207705.1. GTDB lineage: Bacteria > Cyanobacteriota > Cyanobacteriia > Cyanobacteriales > Nostocaceae > Nostoc_B. The sequence goes on along the minus strand of NZ_JADEWI010000015.1, from coordinate 92,544 downwards.
ATATTCTGGCAAATGATCAGAAACGTCGGAATAAAGAATTTGGTAAACAATGACGATACCAACAATAAAACCAACTCCCACACCTAACCCAAAAATAAAGCCAATCCCTGTACCGTTAGACCAGTAGGATTTTTCGATTTGGGCAAATTCTTCTGGGGTTAAAACTATAACATCTTTGGGTAATCCAGTAGCTAGTTGTGCTTGTATTTGCAAGGGATTAGCATCTGGTTTGAGAGTAATTAATCCAACCTCAATCCGGTCTGGTTTCCGTTCGGGAAAGATTTGTAAAAAAGTAGAGTCACTGGTGATAACATTACCATCCGCCGCAAAAGACGCACCATTACTAAAAACGCCCTTGACAGTGACATTTTTATTGTTCAATTCCGTGGCAAAATTTCCTGTTTTCTGAAAAATTTCCCCCACAGCCCCGTATTCTGGACGACCTGCTTGATCAAATAGCACTTGATTCAATTGTTTGATGGGGTCTAGGTTTTGTTGAATTTCGGGAAAATTAAATGCAGATTTTGCTGGATCAATACCCCAAACTAAAATGGCGCGTTCTAAGCGAGTTTCAGGATTTCGCCATTGTCCAGTGCTGATGTAAACCGGATTCACCGACTGTACACCTTCATAACCTAATGTTTGATACAGTCGCTCTCTCGAAAAGCTCTTAACAGAAAATAACGTTTGAAATTGGGGATTAATTAATACTAAATCTGCCTGTAAACTGCGATGTGGTTTGATCGCCGCATCAAACAACGCCCCTTCAAATCCCATCTGAATAAATATCAGCATATCGGCAAAGGTAATACCTGCAACTGCTACTAATAGGCGAGTTTTTTCTTTTAATAATTGCCGCCATGCTAATGGCGTTTTGAGGAATAGTTTGGATAACATATACATACAGATTCGCTTCTTAATAACCCACCGTATCAATCCGCTGTTCAAGCTGGCGCTGGCGCATTAACAAAAATAAAGGAAGACCTAACGAAACACCTACTAAAAGATTACAGGCAATATAAATCCAAAGATTTGACATTTTCAGCTTTGTTCCTTCCGCATATACGAATAGCCATAATACAAAGGATGAAACCAAAACATCCATGCCGAAAAAGCCAGAAATTTTATTTACAAAAAGTTGTTCAAAAAACAGCTTTATGTCAAGACCATGTTCCCATAAGAATGGGACAAACTGTGAGTAAGGTAATATGGCTCCCATAACACAAAGGACAATGTAAGTAGCTTTAACCATAATTGAATTGACCTAAAATGTTGATGGTGAAATTTAAAAATTTATTCTTGAAAAACAAGCAAAATTACAATTCAATTGCTGCTTGCACTTGCAAGTTAGTGAAACCTGCAACTTTTTTACTGTCTTCAGGGTTGAGGCGAATTTTCACTTCCACAACTCGGCTATCTAAGTTTTCTCCGGGTTGGTTGCTAAAAACGTTTTGGCGGTTTACCTGTAAACCAATGTAGAAAACTTCGCCGCGCAGTTCACCGTTAAATGCTTGACTAGTTACTACTGCTGTTTGTCCGAGTTTGACTTTGCCGATATCTGTTTGATAGACTTCGGCAACTGCAATCATCTGTTGGGTTTGCGCTAAGTCTGCAATACCGTTATCACTCATTTTTTCGCCAACTCTTGTATGAATCTTGAGTATTTGTCCGGTCATTGGCGCTCTGATATAAGCTGCTTGTAAGTCAGTTTGGGCGCGTTTGAGTGAGGCGATCGCATTTTCAACTTCCATTCTGGCGGCTTGCACATCCACAGGGCGGACTTCCGCAATACTGGTGAGTGTGGCTTTGGCTTCGCTGACTTGCTTGTTACCCGTGGTGTTCAGCCGCGCCAGGGAAACTTTAGCTTCCGCTAGTTGTCTGCTGGCTGTGGAGTTAATTCGCGCCAAAATTGCGTTGGCTTCGTCTAGTTGTTGTTTTGCTGTCTCGACAATCAGGCGTTTACTGTCAAAGGCTGAGTTAGAAATTGCGCCTTCGGTATATAGTTTTTGATAACGTTGATATTCGGCTTGGGCGTTGTTTAATTCTGCTTCTAGCCTTCTAATTGCGGCTGCTTGGGCGATTCTATCACCTTCCCATTGGGCTTCGATGCGGGCGATCGCTTCTCGTTGTCCAATGGAATCTCCTACAGATTGAGCTTGTAAGCGTTCGATGCTGGCTTGTTGTGCCAGAATTTCTCCAGTTTTTGCACCAGCTTTGACTTGATCAAGTTTGGCTTGAGCCACACGCACTTGTTTCTCAGATTGGAATACCGCAGTTTCTAAGCGATCGCGTGAATCTAAAATTGCCACTATCTGCCCAGGTTGAACAATATCACCTTCTTGGACACGCATTTCCTGGACGCGATCGCCATCTAAAACCAATGGTGCAGATAAGCTAATTACTTCTGCTTCTGGTTCTAGTCTGCCTAAAGCTGTGACTTTTGGTGCAGATGTCGTTACTGTCGGTTCCTGAGACGCAGTTCGCCCAATTTCCCCAAACTGGGAAATGCCATAAATTACAATTCCACCTGTAATTGCAGTAGCCGCAATGACTAAACCCAGTAATTTTTTATTGGCTGGTTTCAATAATAGATTTTGTCCCATAATCCCCTCTAAAAAATGAAATATCTAATTAACAGAACTAGTGATATTTTGTTGCAAATAAACAGTCAACATTTTTCCTAGTAAAGCGCATTGTTCAACAAAATCAATTGTTTCGTTACCACATAATTTCTCCAGAATTAACCCATTAATAAAGCTCAAGACAAAAGAGGCTAAAACTTGATCTTGAACTCCCAGAAACTTACAGGCAGCTTGTTGATAACGCTGATTAGCACCCTTAAAAACACTGCTCTGATGCCGCATTGTCTTGTAATCTTGGTGCTGGCAAAAATCAACCCAAACAAACGTCCATTTAATAAAATAATCTTCGTTCTTAACGAGATATCTGCCTAAAGCTGCCATTGCTTCTGATAGAGTTTCCTTCCCTTCTAATTCCGCTAAAGCTGCACTTACATCCTGTTGCGAAATCTCTTCTACTAATTGTTCAAATAACGCCTCTTTACTAGAAAAGTAGTGATACAAAGTCCCCGTTGAAACCCCCATTCCTTGAGCAATCTGGCGCATAGTAACGGAGCCATAACCTTTTTGAGCAAATAAATCAAAGCATTTGCACAGAAGTTCTTTGCGGTATTGGTCATGGTCAACAATCTTGGGCATGGGTCAATTATTATTTATATCGAACGCTCGTTATTTATAATTTACTAGCAAAGGTATGCTTAGGCAAGACGTTCATCAAAACAAGCACTACTCCAAAAAAAATGAACCGTTCCTAATCTGATGCAGTGTTGTTGAAATAGGCGAATTGCTTAGTGCAAGAAGACTATTAGCTGTAATTACTAAATTTATACTGGTATACACTTCTTAATGTATTCTTTAATATCAGTCCTGTCAAGGAGAAATAAAGATGCAGTTAGACAAAAGTAAAATTGTAGCCTTACAAGGCTCAAAGGCTGCACAAATAGTATGTTGTGCCTCATTTAACGACCCAACATACTAACGATTTTGGGGCTGTTTTCCTTAACGGTTAACAGTACTCATATCAGAGTAGCGTTCTCCTGCTGTTATGCCTTTGGGTGCCGCAGCTTCAAGGCGATTTAAATCTTCTGGTGTCAGATTAATCTCAGTGGCGGCGATATTTTCTTCTAAATAAACACGGCGTTTTGTACCAGGAATAGGAATAATATCTTCGCCTTGAGCTAACAACCAAGCTAGAGCAAGTTGACTGGGTGTTACGCCTTTTTCTGTGGCGATCGCTTTTACTTGGTCAACTAATTGCAAATTTTTGTAAAAATTATCACCTTGAAAACGGGGAGCATTACGGCGATAGTCATCAGCAGCCAAATCATCAGGGCTAGTGATCGCACCGGATAAAAATCCCCGTCCTAGTGGACTGTAAGCCACAAATCCAATTCCCAGTTCGCGGACAGTGGGTAAAATTTCGTCTTCAGGTTCACGACTCCAGAGGGAGTACTCTGTTTGTAGTGCGCTAATGGGATGAACTGCTTGCGCCCGTCTAATTGTTGCAGGAGCCGCTTCAGACAGTCCTAAATAGCGTACTTTACCTTGCTGGACTAATTCTGCCATTGCGCCTACAGTGTCTTCAATTGGCACATTAGGGTCAACCCGATGCTGATAGTACAAATCAATAACCTCAACTCCCAAGCGTTGCAGAGAAGCATCACAAGCTTGATGAACATATTCTGGGCTACCGTTAACACCTTTCCAACCGCCATCTTCAGTCCGAACATTACCAAATTTGGTTGCTAAAACTACTTGATCACGATGCTGTTTAATTGCTTTGCCGACTAATTTTTCATTGGTAAACGGCCCGTACATATCAGCAGTATCGAGAAAATTCAACCCCAGTTCTAAGGCTCGATGAATAGTGGCGATCGCTTCTTGTTCATCACGACCACTATAAAATTCAGACATCCCCATACAACCAAGTCCGAGTTGAGAAACTACCAATCCTTGCTTGCCGAGTTTTCGAGTTTTCACAAAAATATATCCTTCTGGTTAAACAAAACACTGCTATTTAGCAGTATTTTACTCATCCAGTCATCTAGCCAAAGAAATACTTAGTCTTCAATATAGGACTCATGTTTGATGGTTGAAAAAAACAGTACATTTTTATCTACTTTATTTGCTGTTTCCTCCCTACACAAGTATTTTTGGTAATCACGCTAGATTTTTATAGTATCTAATTTATCGGAATGATCTAAAAATAATTCATTTAATTTCAAATAATAAATATTGCAATAATGAGACACTAAATCTAAGATGATTTGTAATAGTTTCTGCAACCTACATTTACTACTTGAGGAAATTTAAACTACTCAATTAGTGAATCTTTATTTTAGTTGCTTACCTAATTTAAGAAACAATTATGTTTAATTCAAAAATCAACTGGCTGTTGCCTGTAGCTTTAACTATAGTTAGTTTAGGGTCGAACTTACAAACTGTAAAAGCACAGAGTTCAGATAAATCTTATATATTTAGTGCAGATTACACTACTTCAGTTATCATTGATCCAAGCTTTAGACCAGAGTTAGGTATTGTCAGAGCAACCATTACGGGTGAAAGTGTAGAACCTGTTCCTTATGAATTAAACTTTTTTATTAGCAATACCTACGGTAAACTTAACCCTATTGAAAACCCAGCAATCAACCGATATACCTTTAATTCTGATCCTAGGGTATTTGGTTTAGATGAAGAACCAATACTTGCTGATAGGTATTATGGCGGTACTAATGAATTATTTGGAACAGCCAGTGACAGCGCGGAAATTAACTTTGCGGAAGGTACTATCAGGGGTGGTGGTACTATAACTATTTCTGGTGGTAAAGGCTTATTCAAGAATGCTAAAGGGACGATAACTTTTACCCAGCAAGACAGGCTGAATCCACCCGGAACGCCTTCTCAAGGGTTGGCTAAATTGAACTTTAATTTGCAAACTTCTCAGCCAGTTCCAGAACCAAATGCAAGTATAACCTTCATTGGTATGACTGTAATTGGAATTGCTTTACGAATCAAAGGCAATATTCGCCGCAAAGATAATAGTTCAATTTTTTAAAGTTATGAAGTATTACCCGAATGATGAGGGTTGCACTCCGCATTACATAAAAATATATTCCGGTAATATTACTAAATAAGCAAAAAAATGTGTTATGCTGTCTAAGCAGGATTACATAAAGTAAAAAACCTGCGTATGCAGGCTTTTAGGTTAGTTAAAGCTAAGTAAAGCGTAGAGATTTTTGCCATAAGCAAATTAGAGCAGAAAAGACCCTTAATCTACTCTTAATATCTATGAGCATTTTAGTCAGCATTTAATTGTGATATTTTTAGTCAACCAACTTTGTTTTAGAAGTCAAAGCGATCGCTAACTTATTACAACTTCTGTCCTGTATATATTGAGCGAACTTCACCGTTACGACGAATAATTGCTTCTCCGTTATTGACCTCTACTAATGTCCAGCCACTAGTACCAATAGTTTCGCCAATGTTGATGCGCCGTGTCACACCATCAACTTGAAATAACGCCGCAGATTTCTTCCCTAATTCTAGTACACCTTCTAAGGTATGACTTGGAATCGGTTGGGTGCTTGGTGATGCAGCTAAACTGGCGACAGGAGGTGATGCAGCCCGCAGTGGTGCAACTGGTAATGCGGGAATTGGATTTGCAGATTGTCGTACAGTAATCGGGGCGGTACGCACAGCTACGGGTTTGAGGTCTGTACGCACAGCAGCAGCCAACATATTGACACTGACAGGTTTAGCTGGTTGCTTGACAGTATTTAAAGCAGTTTTGACAGCATTAAGCTGAGTTGTTTGTTGAGCATTGGCTATGGGCGGTAAAGCTATGGGAGTTCCAGGGAGCCTTGGTAGCCCGTAGCGCATAGGTGACGGCGCTTGATAAACGGGAATATAGATGCGTTCGACAACGTTACTTGCAGAACGGTTAGGGGTAGGTGCTGTGTTGTTGGATGTTAGGGGAGATGGTAAGTTACCAATTGGTGAACTACCAGCATAGGCAACCGAATTAGGGTTAGAAGTTATCCGGTTGTTGATTCCAGTGCGAAAAGATGTTTGATTGGTTGTTTGGCTTTGCTGATCGATGATGGCTAATGAACCCAGCATATAGTCAGCTAAATCTGCCTCAATATCTGCGCGTGTAGGTATTTGCGCCCCTGAAACCAAGAAGTTCTGCTGGGTAACTTTGCCAGTCACAAAAGAGAGAAATTCAGCGCGTAGTAGATAAATCGTACCAGCGATCGCTATTCCAATGGCAGTTCCTAAAATCACCAGTTTGCGAAAAGCAAGTCTGATTTTTTTCGGTCTTCTGATCCCGGTAGCCATCGCCGGGGTATCAACTACAACTGTACTGGCGTGGGGATTTCTAATTTGGGGAACGCTTTGGACAGTGTGGTTCAACGCATTTGGCAAGACAATCTGCGGTATATTCAGTGTTTGCAGAGGCTCGTAGTCTGAGTAATACCAATCGTTTACAGATGTTTCTTCTCTAGAACGCTGTGGGATGCGACCACCATACCTGACAGTATGGGAAGACAAAGTGCCACTGCCATCTAAAATATCGTCAATATCGGCAAACAGATCATCCATCAAGCCATCAGCATAAATGTCTATTGACCAAGGCTCGTTGGTAATTAATTCTTCTGATGGCTCCGGAACGATGAGATGGGTGTTGAATTCTTGTAACATAGGCATGATTTTGGGTTTCGTTTGCCAGGATTAAGTAATGCTCTTAACACCTGGAAATCAGGGTTTTGCAAAGATATCAAACTGCCAGCCTAAACTTGACGAGTTTATTTTTATGTGGTATTAAATTCAACTGTAGTCTGGAGATGGTTAGTGATGCCAGTTATGAATTCGTGTCATCGATCATACCAATCTCCTCCCTTCTACTATACTCACGCTTGTTAAAACTTTAAGTTACGTTAACGCTGGAAAGTCTTTCTGGCGCTTTGTTTTACGCAATTCTAAATATATTAACAGTGCGTTAATATCCGCAGGATTCACACCCCCTATACGGGCGGCTTGGCCAATAGTCAGTGGTTTTACCTTAGTTAATTTTTCCCGTGCTTCTTTAGAAAGGGTATCAATTTTAGCGTAATCTAAATCCGCAGGTAGCTGGCGGTGTGCTTGACGGGCAGTTTGTTCAATTTGGTTTTGTTGTCTGGCGAGATAGCCAGAGTATTTGATGTCGATTTCTGCGCCTTCTTTCTCCGCTATGGTCAGGCTGGGATTGTTTAAACCGTATCTTTCTAGGTCAACATAATGAAATCCTGGTCGCCGCAGCAAGTCAGCCAAAGTAATAGAACCTTTGATGGCTTGTTGGGTATTAGTGGCGATCGCTTTGCCAATTTCATCATGTTCTTTGATGCGGCTGGCGTATAACCGTTCTTTTTCCGCAGTAATTTGGGCTTGTTTGCTGGTGAATAATTCCCAACGGCGATCGTCAATCAAGCCAATTTCCCGCCCCAAGGGTGTTAGGCGTTGGTCAGCGTTATCAGAACGCAACAGCAAGCGATACTCGGAACGACTAGTCAGCATCCGGTAAGGTTCTCGCAAGTCTTTCGTACATAAATCATCCATTAATGTACCGATGTAACTTTGCTCACGGGGAAATACAGTCATTTCCTGACCGTGAACCAACCTCGCCGCGTTAATTCCAGCTACAATTCCTTGGGCTGCGGCTTCTTCATATCCTGTTGTCCCGTTAATCTGCCCAGCACAAAATAACCCGGCAATCTTCTTTGTCATCATTGTGGGATAACACTGGGTCGCTGGTAAATAATCATACTCGACTGCATAGGCTGGGCGCAGCATTACACAGTTTTCCAAACCAGGGAGACTCCGCAGCATTTGCACCTGCAAATTTTCTGGCAACCCAGTAGAAAAACCTTGAATATATAGTTCGGGAATATCACGCCCTTCTGGTTCAATAAATATTTGGTGACTTTCTTTATCAACAAAGCGGACAATCTTATCTTCAATACTGGGACAATAACGAGGGCCTTTCGCCTCTACCCAACCACCATAAACAGGCGATAAGTGCAAATTCTCTTGAATTAAGCGGTGGGTGGCGGCAGTGGTACGGGTCATGTAACAATGCATTTGTTCCCGTTCTACCCATACATCTGGGTCAAAACTAAACCAGCGAATTTCCGCATCTCCAGGCTGGATTTCCATTTTACTGTAGTCTACCGATCGCTTATCTACCCGTGCGGGTGTCCCAGTTTTCAATCTTCCTGTTTCAAACCCCAAGCGATTTAAGGTTTGTGTCAAACCCTCAGCCGCAAATTCTCCTGCGCGTCCCGCCGCCATTGATTTGTTACCCACCCAAATCTTGCCGCCTAAGAAAGTACCCGTGGTTAAAATGACTGCTTTACATTGAAAAGTCACACCGAAATAAGTTTCTACGCCAACAACTTCATCGTTAGCGCCCAAAACTAAATCTGTCACCATCCCTTCCCGGATGCTCAAATTTTCTTGATTTTCGACAATAGCTTTCATCACCGCCGCATATTCGCGCTTGTCTGTTTGGGCGCGTAATGCCCATACAGCCGGTCCCCGTGAAGAGTTGAGGATACGCTTTTGTAAATATGTGCGGTCTGCTACTTTGCCAATTTCCCCACCGAGGGCATCTACTTCATGGGTTAACTGAGATTTAGCCGGGCCACCCACCGCTGGGTTACAAGGTTGCCAAGCAATTTTATCTAAATTAAGTGTTAATAGCAGAGTCCGACAACCAAGACGGGCAGCGGCCAGGGCGGCTTCACAACCGGAGTGACCTGCACCGACGACAATGACATCATAAGCGTCTTGGAATTCAACACAATTGTGCATGGTCATACTTATACAACAGAGAGCTAAGAGTCATTGATATTTTAGCTGATCGAGTGCTTTCCAGGATGCGCCTTGTTAATAAAAAAGCTATCAAAAGAAATAGTTATATAGTAGTAGTGAATTTCTCAAATTTAGAAATTATAATTATTAACTAAGTTCGGAGAAACAAATTTAGTTTATTTTAGCTTATTTGTCTCAAATGCGACTGCTTTTATAGTACTTATGCAGAGCATACTAATGAAATATATTTACAAGCTTAAAGAATTAATGAAACGTCTAATTAAAAAAGCAAGATTTATTTTAACTGCTATTTTTATTTGTTTGGCATTGGTAGCTAGTAATAGTATCCAACACAATCAAATAGTTGCAAATGATCCATCAACAAATCAATGCTTAGTTGCAGCAGTGACTGGCTGTAGTGCTAATGCTCAAGAACCAAGTATTCCTAGCCAGCCTGTAACTGAGGAAGAGCGTTTTGTTGCGGCAATTATGCCGAAATTAAAAGTAATGCCCGCCCCTGGAAGTTTTGAATATACTTTATTACGTTCCTATGGGGCTGCATTCATCAATCCAGCCGATGATGTGAAATTGCCACCAAAATTGATTTTTGATAATGAAGAAGATACGAAAGAATTCCAATCACAACTAACACTAGAGAAAGTTGTGGGAACAAATGAATGTTATTTACAAAAATCAGCAGCAGACGCTTTAAACAAAGCCAGAACACAGTTGAATATTCCTTTGAAGTCTGGATATGGTGCTAGTGATTGTCTGCGAAGTTTTGCCACGAACTTAAGATTTTGGCATAAATATGCGAATAACCAAACTTTAGAAAAAGTAAAAGAAGGTAAAGAAACTGCAATTTTGGGGTTAGTTGCACCACCAGGGACATCACAGCATCTTTGGGGATTGGCAATTGATTTAGGTGTATTTAATCCTCAACAAAGACAAATTTTAAATCAAAATGGTTGGTTCCAAACTGTAGTCAAAGATGTACCTCACTGGACTTATCTTGGTGTAGCAGCAGAAGATTTGCCGAAGTTGGGTTTTAAAAATCAAGTTATTAAAGGAATTACTTATTGGTTAACACCTCTTTAAACAGGGAACAGGATTTTTAATAGACTTCTTGCACAAATTTTATAAAACGCGAATTTAAAACCTCACACATTCGCCGCCAGGCGTTCCGCTTGCGGTAGGCGCAAAGACGCAAAGGTTTACGGAAAATTCACTTGCTTAGTAGGCACAATCTGATTCATGTAAGAGGTCTAATCTTGATAAGTTTTTCGTAGTACTTCTTCTATTGAACCTAACTTTTGAAACATCTCTATTAATTTATGTGATTTGCTATTGCGCTGCTCTAACATTACTTTTAAGGGTGTTAATAACTTAAGATCAGGGTCATTATTCAAGGCAAGTTCAGCAGCTTGAATAACTTTTTTGGCGTTGTTAAAAATATCTTCATTGTCAAAGCCTTCTTTGGCAGAAAGCTCATGTAAGGCTGTGTCGGGTGTAGTCACTCTACCCTGTAAAGTTTCATCTAATATCAAACCTTTTAATAATGCTAATAACGCCCCATAAATATTAAAATCATCGCAACTATCAAAAGCTTTAAATTCGATGCGTCCGATTTCTGCGGGAATGCGGGCGACTTTTGTTAATGATGGGACACTAAGAATTAATTGTTCTGCCTTTTCCACAAACACTAGAGTTGCTGAACGTTTTCCTGTTCTGATAAAAGTTCTCACCGAAAGTCCTTCCCATAAACTTCCATCGTAAAAAGGAGAACTATAAGTAAAAGGGACAATATAGGGACTGTAATAAGTTAACTTTTGACCAATATCAATTAAACGTTCAGTAGACATATCTGCTACAGAAATATTTAAATCTGGCCCGTAGCTAACCATATAAATATTAGCCGTTTGTTCATCAGGATAAGCTTGTAGTTGTTTAATTTCGTAATCATTTAATGGGGGTTGAGGGGAAAAAACAGTTTTATAAGGGTTAAAACTAGCTAAAACTGGTATATATCCAAAACTCTCTGCTACCTCTCGCAGTAAATGAAAACTTTCGGATAATTCTTTGACGGCACCTTGAATAGTAGTATGTATAGTTGTTCTAATTTCGATACCTTTAGCTGAACAATCGATTGGTTGATCAGAGTCAGCAAATCTTTCAAACCCTTCGATATACCATCTTTTCTGTTTAATCCCCGCATCCCCTACTCGCAGTTGAGGATAGTCGCTGGGGTAGGTAGGCAATTTTTCTACAATTTGAGCAAAATCAGCAAACTTAGTGTGAGTAAAATCGGCAAACTTTCCTTCTTGGTTTAAGAATGCCACTTCATGTTCAATGCCAAAATAAAACATCGCTTATATGGGGATAAGTTTAATTAGAAAAAATTCTCAATTAAGAGTATTTTAACTTGCAGCGTCATCAGGAAGCGATCGCGTATAACTTGTAGTTAGGAAAATAGCAAATCTTAAAAGCCTGTTAGTTAACGGCACAATCAGCTACCTTCAAGGGTAGCCTAGTATTCACTGGGAGAAGTTTGAGGCTTAAGTGTATGACTAGTGTTGTGAAATCCCCATATAGTAGTGAACAAATTGCCGCTTGGTTACGTGGACTGTTGACAATTGCTTGGGCAGATGGCAACTTTGATGACCATGAACAGCAATTCATTGCCAGCTTCACTAAAGAAGAATTAGCACCTAGCTTAAAATGGGAGTCTTTAGAGGTAATTACTCCAGAGGACTTAGCCGCCGCGTTAGGTAAAGGTACACCAGCCGCCGAAAATTTTTTACGTACAGCTGTGATGGTAGCGATCGCTGATGGTACATATTCTTCTAGCGAAGATCAAGTTCTACACCAATTTTGCCAAGCTTTAGGACAACCAGAAGACATCATTGAAGCCTTGCGTCATACCCTAGAGGTACAAGTACACGACCATCTGGTTTCTGCACCAGGTCTATCTCAACTACCGCCTCATTTACCACTCAACTCTCTACGCGAGTGGTTAGATGGGTTAGATGTACAAGACCCCAGAGTTGCCCGGTTCTTATGTAAAATGATTCCTTCTCAGTGTCCCTTTGAACGAGATGTTACTTTATTTGGACGCAAAATTGTTCACATACCACCTTTGTGTAAGATTAATCCACTTTATGAACAACTTGTAGGTTTACGCTTCCGCGCCCTCTCCTATTTAGCAGATGATTGCGGTGAGGATGTCACACCATATATTTGATGCTTTATTACCTGTAACACGATAAAGCCTCTGTGTACGGCATACCATGTGTCCATCAAAACAGTATCAAATGGTAAAAGCTGATGATATACAAGGTTTTGCCGTATGTCTTTCACATTGTCTATCTTGGTTTTCCCATCGACATCAGATCAAATTAATACTAATTTACTGCTAACTAGCAATCGCATTATGATAGTTGCGTAAGTCCTATTATCAATTTATTTTTTCATAATGAGTTTTTGGCATTATTTTTATTTCTGATAACTTTTCCCGGACTAATAAACGAAATTCCTTGCTGAAAGTCAGTTCCAATCATCACAGCTTCAACTATCGGCTCAGATATTTCTGTTGATGACACCCACTCGACAATAAAATTTGCCCCGACACCACCTCGACTATCATTGCGATTCACAAAAAATTCTGTAGAAGCCAGCGCCTCAAGTTGAATCGGGTTTTCTAAATATTGCTCAATTAATTTGCCGTTGGAGTCATAGTAGCGCACAGAAGTAATAATTAGAGGATTAGCCACATCTGTATTCCGAATACTGAGTGTAGCGGCTAAGTTAAAAATTTCCTGTCGATTATGATGATATATCTCAGAATAGATAGGAACGTAAATAGTTTGACCCGTTGCTATCCGAAAATTTTTATCTAACGTCACTATTTTGTGTGCCTGACTACTTTGAATCGGCTTTGTTTGTAACTTAAGAGAATTTTCAGATGCTTGACAAGCAGCCAGGAAAATAACAGTAATTACTAAATAAATCCGGGGATCAAACTTCATATAAACTATTGATAACCTTCGAGAAAGCCAATAACTGGATGTACAGCTTGTTTGATATTTTCAACTCTGAGGCACATCAACAACACGCCAATCTTGAATACCCCAACGCTGAAGAATTGGTTCAGCATGAAGAATATCTGCTGCTGTGCCTTCTATCGTTACCAAATAATTGCCTTGGAATACTTGATCATTATAAAGTTGCGCCGCTTCTTCAGGAATAAACCAACCTCGTAACGCACCTATCATTCCACCCGCCGCTGCACTAGCACCACTTCCTAAAAGTGTGGCTAAAGCAGATTCGACAGCTAGTGCTGGGACAAACCCAGGAATGAACAAAATGCCAAAACCTGCGACTAAGGTAAGTAAGCCTGCTGTTCTCGCACTGGCTAATGCACCGATCGCCGCCCCTTCCGATTGAGTAATATTACTTTCTCTTGTATTGGTATCATCAAGTTCAGGCTGGCGAGTAATGACAGAAATCTTATCCATCGCAAAGCCAGTATTTTTTAACTCTTCGAGTGCCTGTAGCGTAATTTGGCGATCGCGCAATATGCCAATAGCGTGTTGGCATTGACCTGAAGCCATTTTACCTCCTAAAAACAAACACATGGATGTGCTGGATTTGTTTTTAGTATTAGCAATAAATATGACCACAAAATGACTATCTATAGGTCAATAGTAAGTACTTGATAGGATGAAAACTTTAAAAGTTACTGACAAAGAATCTTGTATTAATTACTACTAATTCATTAAATATTTAATAGCTTTATAATTATTGACTTTTATTTACAACATTTAGTAACTACATCAAGTATACTTTTAACTCTTGCTGCTCACCACAACAATATACATCTCACGAAAACGCGCAAATTTATAATTTTTTCCGTAATCATTGGTAGTGACACTGAATTACTAAAAAGCATTTCTGAACAAGTAGTTAATTGGGATACTCATAACCAATGAATTCAGTTAATAATTTCTCTTAAATCTATTGACACTAAGATATTTCACCAGCTACAACAACTCAAATGAAGAAAGAAAGAATTCATGAAAATTAGTGATAAATCAAAATTTCCGCATTAAAATTTATGAGTTATTGACTCATTCATAAACTTATTTACGCTTATCTATTAAAACGATAGTAAGCATAAATTTCCCCGAAGTAAAGCAACAAAAATGACCTAGCTATTACTTAAAATAATCATTGATATTGTCCCCAAAGAATAGAGGTTAAAACCACAATGAGACACGAAAAACTTTCTCCTGGGCTGCTGTTGGCAGTTGAAGATTATCAAAATGAAGGGCTGCCAGCTTTAATGACACACAAGCGATCGCTGGGGATCATGGCACCCAAAAGTATTGTTAAGCCTACCAAAAGTCTGGTTTTTATCTACTGCGAAGATGACGCAGATTTAAGCCACTTGGCACAATATGGCATAGAAGTGAATCAGAATGTCGGTCATGTACGTACAGCTTTCCTCCCCATTGAAAGTTTAGATGCTTTATCTGAAGAACCGGCAATCCAGCGGATTAAACCATCGCGCAAACTAAAACTGCGAATGGATGTGGCACCCCAAGCCGTGAAGTTACCAGAATTTAAGAACAAAACTGGACTGACTGGCAAGGGTGTGATTATCGGTGTAGTTGACAGTGGTATTGACCCAAAACATCCGGCTTTTGCTGGACGGATTTTACGCTTATGGGATCAAACCCTACCAGGGCCAGGAGTGAAAGAAGGTGCCTATGGTGCAGAATTAACAGATGCCTTATTGACCGTTTCCCAAGATACTGATGCTCATGGTACTCACGTTGCAGGTATCGCGTCTGGTGCTGATGCTACCTACGGTGGTGTCGCACCAGACGCAGAATTAGTCATTGTCAAATCTGACTTACAGGATGCCCACATTGCTGATGCTGTCCGCTATGTTTTTCGGGTAGCTGGTGAGTTAGGACGGCCAGCAGTTGTCAATCTCAGCTTGGGTGGACACGCTGATGCCCATGATGGTAGCGACTCCCTCTCTAAAGTTATTGACGCAGAGACAGGCCCTGGCAGAATTGTTTGCTGTGCAGCTGGTAACGAAGGTAACGATAATATTCATAGTCAAGCCACCATAACCAGTGGACGAATGAAAGGAATGCGGTTTAATGTGCCGTTAAATCAAGTCAATATTGTCTGGTTGAATGCTTGGTATTCCAAAGACAGCCAATTAGAAGTTTCCTTACGCAGTCCTAACGGTTTTGTCACTCCTTTCCAAAAAATTATTCCTAACGGGAACCCAACAGTAGATCATCAACTCCCTGATGCAAGGGTGGAAATTGTCACGCCTGGCCCAGATGCCGCCAACGGTGACTATAATTTCTTCGTGCAGATTCGCGGCAACGGCCCCTCGCCAGTGATGGGAGGTATTTGGCAGCTACGCGTCCGCAACACATCTTCTAACGATACCCGTCTGGATGTATGGACATTAGATGATACTTCCTCAGTGTTTTTTACGGGTACTAGTGTTAAAGATTCCCTTAAAATTGGTGCGCCTGGATGTGCTGATAGTGCAATTACTGTTGCTGCCTATACCACCAAAGTTAAGTACACAGATATTGATAACCAAGTGCGCGAAATGGGTTTAGAACCCAATTGCATTTCTGAGTTCAGTAGTGAAGGGCCGTTACGCAATGATGCCCAAAAACCGGATGTTGCTGCACCTGGCGCAATGATTGTGTCTGCGCTGTCTTCTAATGCTAACGCTGACCGTTCGATGACGATTAATTCTAAATTTCTAGCGATGGCTGGCACTAGTATGGCGACTCCTTTTGTTACAGGGTTAGTAGCGTTATTGTTGCAGCGCGATCGCAATTTAGATCCCCAAGCCATCAAAGAGTTATTCCGCAAAAACAGTTCAATTCCTGGCAAACCAGCCGGAACATTTGATCAAAAATGGGGTTATGGGCTAATCAATACTGAGAATCTGTAATAAGGCGTATAGATTTGTGTATTACGTCTGTATAAGGGTAGGTAATCAAAACCTCAAAATTTGATAGCTTAGTGTTAGGCCAGTCTTAAACTGCCTACCCTTTTACCAAGGAAATACTTATGAACTATCAGAAGCTAGGCGCAGCACTGGCAGGCGCACTTAATGATGTTCAAGATCCAGCCACACCAAGTTTAACGGTATTCATTCATACTGAACCAATTTCGGAAGAGGCGATCGCAGTTTTACAAAGTCTCGATATTAGTGATGTTACTAGCGATAAAGATACTTTTACTGCCACATTATCAGCAAACGCGATTTCGCAGCTATCAGAACAACCTTGGGTAACATCCTTACAACTCTCCCAACAGTTACATTTGCTCAATGGTGGAAAAAGAATGCAGAGTTTTAAAATTTGAAAAGTGAATTAAAGCTATAGCAGCTTATGCGAGAAGTTTTATGTCCGAATAAAGCAAAAAATTTCCCGTTATTAGCTGTAGTAATAACGGGAATTAATAAAATTTTCTATAAACTTTAGCAATTATCGAGTAGCCACTTGTGGCCCTGACCACACTTCTGTCTGATCACCAAAAGTAACAGGCTGATCAGCATCTGTTGTATCTACTGTCTTGCCATCAGTAGCAACTTTTACCAGAGGCCAGTTCTCTTCACCCATTTCTCCTTCGCGGAACAGTACATGATCTGGTTGATTTTTACTCCAACCTAGAAGCACTGCAATCTTTTCATGCTCTTCGTCCTGACGAGTTGGAGCAACAGTGTTAGTGTGATTTTTTTGTCGATCCCAGATGACTGCATGATCTGTAGCGTCACCTGTATTGAATACACCCTCAAACTTACGTGCTAAAAAGCGATCGCTTTTTTCTGACCAGCTAACAGGAACCAATACCCCAATTTTGCCATTTTCTTGGATCTGTTCTGGAGGCGCAACATTAGTATGTAATAGGGGATCTTTAACTTGCGACGTTGAAGCCATCACCCGCAATTTTTTAGTTTGTCTATCTTCAACAAACATCGTACTGCTAACACGACTGTTATACATTTCCGGTTTAATTTCCATTTGCACCCGGCTGTAAATAGCATACTTTCCATCAGGCGAAACCACAGGTACACTGCGGTAATAACGCACTCCAGAATTACCTTTTGCACCAATCGCCTCCTGTGTCGCCACAATCCATTTCCAGGGAATTGGATGGGGACTACCAATGGGATCTACTTGTTCTGCTTGCTCCTCGTTAGGTATTTCCATTGCAGGTGCATCATTGGTAAATTCTGTTTCTGGCTCTTCGGGGAGTGGTGCAATTCCTGGAATTCGATTTAATGCTGATGATCCGACAAGAGAATTTTTGGCTGATGCAAAATGATCTGCTCGCATTAACGATTCAATCTCAGCAGCTTGGAGTTTTGTCGCTAACTTGAGATCATTAATAGTTATGTTGGGATTAGGAGCCAGTTCTACAGATGCGAAGGGATCGGCAGTAGTTATATCCCCACTTGTATGAGAGCCATTTTTAATTGCATAATCTGCTACTACTAAAGACTCGATTTTTTGTGCTTGGATAAATGGCTGTTCCCCAACGACAGCCAGATTCTGTGGAACTGAAGTAGATTCTCCGGTGCTGGAGTTGTTTGGAGTATCTTGAAACATTTCTGCTAAATCAGGTTCACCAAAATTAGCCGTCTCTTGAGGTACAGCTTCAGATTCTCCAGCGTCAGGAGCAATTTTAGCTACTACTTTGGATTGTTTAGCAGAGGTAGAGTGACCTGATGCGGCAATTAAAGGAGCAATCAGCATCACTACAACAACAGAATTAAGAAATGGTTGCACACGGAACCATCCTGACAGCAAGAGGGGTTTGAGCATGTGTGGACTCTCTAGAAGTGCGGGTGCTGTGTGAGGAGCAATCGATGTCTATGTAGCAAGAAGAAAGGTGATGAATACAGGTATAACAACAAACTCACAGTTTTAACGAGTTGTGAGAAATAATTTTTTTAAACTTGCACAGTGTTACAAAAATTGATTATCATTACCTACACCTTTTGCTTAATAAATTACTCTTTATCTAACGCAGTTCTGCCAGCACAAAATTCATGCAGATTCACGACAAAATTACTGCATAAACTTAATTTTTACGCCTTCAATACATAATTAACCACACCAGAAAACTGGTCATTGATTAAAAGTATTAGACGCATTGTGTTGGCTACAAATACTAGCAGCCTACAGGTAGAGCAAATAGCTGAACTGTTGGGATAGACTTTAGCAACTGCCAAGCCGCAGGAGGCTCCCCTATGTATCCCTGCTACAACAGTGCAGACCCCGGTAACGTTGACAGTGAGTGAGGCGTTACTTTAAAAGCTGGGAAAGCTGACGCACAACATATGATACTCGAAAAACAGAGTTAGTATCCACCCCTGGGAGTAAATTAATATCTAACTGTAACAATTGCAAAAGCGCAGCTAGAATTGTACCTGCATTTTGGAAAGACCGGTCAAACAGCTTTGCTGGAGTAAACCTGGCAAAGCCCGTTTTTGTTTCTAGCTGAATCAGCCTACTGACAAAATATCAAGTTGATATCAGGTTATCAACATATTGGGTTAAATTATTCTTAGTTTATCAATAAAACTCAGTTTCGCCAACTTTATGTAGAAAATAGGGAGTAAAGAGGATAATAATAAATAGCTAAGTAATTATTACCTATTGACTATTAACAATTGATGCTTGATTAATGAAAGTTGTATTTTTTGGTACTCCTGAATTTGCTATTCCTACCCTCGAAAAATTACTGAATCATCCAGAATTAGAAATTTTGGCAGTAGTTACGCAACCAGATAAACGTCGAGAACGGGGAAACAAACTTACTCCCTCCCCGATAAAAACACTTGCTCTCAATTATAATTTGCCAGTGTGGCAACCAGAGCGAATCAAAAAAGATCGGGAAACTTTAGCCAAACTGCAACAAACAGAAGCCGATGTATTTGTTGTGGTAGCTTATGGGCAGATTTTGTCCAAAAAAATCTTGAATATGCCCAAGTTGGGTTGCATTAATGTACATGGGTCAATTTTACCGAAGTATCGTGGTGCGGCTCCGATTCAATGGTGTCTCTGTAATGGTGAATCAGAAACGGGAATTACCACAATGTTAATGGATGTTGGGATGGATACAGGAGATATGCTACTTAAAGCAACCACACCCATTGGATTGTTAGATAATGCTGATAATTTAGCTGAGAGACTAGCCACAATTGGAGGAGATTTATTAATAGAAACTTTGCTGAAACTGAAGCTAAAAGAAATTCAACCAGTTCCGCAAAATAACGCAGAAGCTACTTACGCACCTTTGATTCAAAAGCAAGATTACGAGTTAGATTGGTCAAAGAGTGCTATACAATTACACAATCAAATTCGCGGGTTTTATCCTAACTGTTTGACCACTTTTCGCAACCAGACTCTCAAAATTACAGCCACCCTTCCCCTTGGTTCTGCTTACGCGGAAGAAATACCACCAGATTTAGCAAAAATATGTCAAAAATTGCCTGATTTATCCAATATATCTGGTAGCCCAGGCGAAATAGTCAGCATTGCCAAGGGAATAGGAGCGATCGCCCAAACTGGTGCAGGTTTATTATTATTACGGGAAGTCCAGTTAGCTGGTAAACGTCCCCAGTCGGGATGGGATTTTGTTAATGGGACGCGTTTAACAATAGGCGAAGTTTTGAAATAATTATGAATTACAAAATTTCCGACTTCATACTTTCATAGTAGCGACAATCCTGGCAAGGGCCGTGGGGATTGACTGCACAGCGCACAATTTCCGAATTAGCGTTATATACACAAGTTGCATCACCAACCACCCAGCGTCCATCGACCAGAGTTTTTTCTGCGGGTCTTTGAGCCGATTGCACGTAGAGAGCTATATTATAAAGTCGATAACGCCCTGATTTAAATTGATATCGATGGCGACGCTCTAGAACAGCGTAGGTTTTACCGTCAAAATCAAGATAGTTTCCTGGTTGGGGTGTCCAGTCAAGTTGCACTTTACCGAGGGACTGACGCGGGTGCGTCAGTATCACCTCGGTTGGTAGAGAGTCTGGCTCCATAAGTTTATGTGATGTGGTTTACATTATAAAAATAGTATCGCAGGAGCCTACTCTTGCTTATCTGACTTCGATTATAATTAACGATTTGCTTTACTGTGGATAGAGTCAAGCGATCGCCTCAGACTAGAAGCCCAAGGCGAAGATGATCTAGCTATCTCAAAACGACTTGAAAGGAATTCAAATAACCTGTAATAGTTTTGCTGAGAGTTGGCTGTTGCTTTTTCGTGGTGATTGCCATAACTTGATAAAGTCTACCTTCCGCAACATACATCCGACTTCTGGTAATTTTACCTCCGGCATTCACAAACTCAATTTCTTTGCCGGGATGACCATTGGAACTGCGAATATTTCGCTGACGAATTAGATTACTTTTCGTAGTTTTTAAAACTAGAGACTGTGCTTGTTCCAATATGGTTTGCGGATTCGTCAACTTACCGTAACTGTGGGGAAAATCGTTGTACACCACTACATAAGCAACTTGCTGCTTTGGTGGTTCCGCCACGAAGATTTCTAAGTCAATTTCCCCCATGTAAGTTTTTTGGGTTTGGGTTTCTTTATTAGGTGTTCCCGGCATTAACACTGTAAAACGTCCATCAGGCGCACGAAATAACTTCCATTTGGGTTGGACTGGTTGCGTCGTAGTTTCTGGCTTTTTCGCCGCTGATGGCTGGGGTTGACGTGCTTCCACAATAAAACAGCTACCACAAACGAGTGTAGCAGCCATGAATGGTAAGAATTTTTTGAATGTCATAGTTTTAGCTTGACTGATGCAGATATCACTGATGATGTTAGTGTTATAACCTAGCTGCACACAAAGCTGCACCTATTAATCCTACTTGGGGGTTGAGAATAATATATACTGGTACTTCTTCTAAAAGCGAACGCATTCGGCCTTTTTGCGTGAAGTTTAATAAGAAACTGCCGTTTTGAATTAAAGGCAGAATTTTCGGGGCAATTCCACCTGCGATGTACAAGCCACCGTAAGGTAAAAGTTTCAACGCCAGATTTCCAGCTTCTGCACCGTAAGCATCAACAAATAGTTGTAGAGTTTGTTCCGAGAGGCGATCGCTTTTTTGAACTGCGGCTTTACCAATCACTGCACCAGGATCAACGCTTTTTTCTGGCTGTCCGGCTTCTTGTTCCCACGTTCTCACAGCTTGGGCGATTTCTGGGGATTCAGTTGCATGTTTGCGATCGCGTAAAAATTGGTAAATCGCCACAATACCCAAACCAGACACAACGCGTTCTACAGAAACACGTTGGATATCATGTTTATCCAACAAGTATTTCATCAGTTGAAATTCTAACTCGTTGCGGGGGGCAAAGTCGGCGTGACCACCTTCGGAAGGAAATACTTTATAATGATCTCCCTGCTTCATTAACAAGCCTTGTCCTAAGCCAGTACCTGCACCAATCACCGCGATGGGTGCTTCTAGTTTTTGTTTCCCTAGTTGTAAAGTCAGTAAATCTTCTGCACTTAAACCGAAAATACCATAACCCACAGCGGCAAAGTCATTAATTAGAGAAATTGCCGCAATACCCAATTCTTGTTGCAGACGTTCGGTATCTAAAAACCAAGCTAGGTTAGTGAGTTTAGCAGTGTTGTTAACTACTGGCCCGGCGATCGCAAAACAAGCTTTTTGGGGAGTTGCTGTATTCGCTTTCAGCAAAAACTGTTGTACCATCGGCACTAAATCAGGAAAATCCCCACTACGATAACTATCCTCATAAATAGTCTGTAACTCTTGTAAATCTGAGGTTTCAACCAATCGCAGAATGGTTTTTGTGCCGCCGATATCTCCTGCTAGTAACAAAGTCATAAATCAATACTTAGTAATTTAGTTGCTGTTGTTGTAGAGTCAATTCGAGCTTGAGGAAGAAAGTTGGGTGAGACTGGATTAATACTTAATCTTTTCTTGGCTTTTAAGTCTAGTCTTGTGTCTTGTTGAGGAATTTACGCAAATCGGATCACTTCTTCTATTTGAGTTAGATGAGAAGTATCCCCTTTTAGTTCTAGCAACCATTCTGGGCCTTCTAGCACAACCTTGACTAAAGAACATAAAGAAGCTTTAACTTCCGTTTTGGCAACTTCACCGACTAATCCCATTGCTGCCCCAAGAACAGAAGCACCATGCGCTACCAATAAAATCTGCGCTGGAAAGAATTCTGTTGCTAGACATCTGGCAGTTTGTCCTGAACGTGCGCGTACTTGTTCGTGAGTTTCTGGGTATTTAGCAGCAATGCGCGGTGTGTAGCTAAGATCAATCCGGGGAAATAGTTCTTTTAAGGCTAAAACAGACAGTCTTTCTGGTTCTTCTGTCATCCATTCAGGATTCAGCCATTCACTCAAGCCTGTTTCTAATTTAATCGATAAATCCAAGGCTTCGGCAACGGCATTAGCTGTTTGCACCGTTCGCAAAAAAGGAGAAGCAAAAATATGGGTAATTTTTTCTGTTTTTAAGCGTTGGGCTAATTGTTTTGCCTGTACGAAACCATCATCAGATAAAGGTGGATCGTAGCGTCGTTCAGCGGTGAGGAACCAATCAGGATTTACAAAGTCGAGGCGGTTGGCGTGTCTTGCGATCCAGACTATTTGACTCATGGGTTTTTTACGGCAAATGCAAATAAAGTTCACGCCTACAGAAAAATAGGAGTGCTAAAAAACGGTGCAAACCCAATATTATGACAAATATGTTTACAATGTGACATACTTCCGGCGTTGCTCTTGAAGACAAGGTGGGGCTGCTGGCGGTATGAAAACATCAATTCAGTCATCCTGAACCTCTCCCCCAACCCCTCTCCGACGCGGAGAGGGGAGTTGAGCTAAGGGCTGGGGGGTTTTTGGTGACTGAATCTATGCTCTAGAGTTATCAGAAGAGACAGAAGATTTATTAACTGCGATCGCGACCACTAATTATGAATGTTCACCGTTAATACTCTCATAAATACTGGATAGTAATTTCTCAAATACAACTGCTTTAAATTCTTCACTATTCATCACCTGCATAAAGATTTTCTCGTTACCATTCATGCGTTCAATAAAGAAATTTTCCAGATGCTTTTCTAGCACTGGGGCGAAGTTTTCTTTGGTATTTACTTGCGCCGCTTGTTTGATTGAGTCATTAGCAATCGCAGTTTCGGTGATTTGCTCGAAAAAGAGTTGGTCTGCTACAGTGAAGTTAGTAGCGAAGCGTTCGTTCAGGGTGTCAATTAGCTGGGATAGAGGGACTTCTTGATCTGGCTGACGAGTTCCGACAGATGTAGCACCTTGTAATGGTTCGGCTTTTCCTGGGGTTAAATCAATTTTCCCTTCGCTGATTTTTTCCAGGCGATAAAATTTTAGTTCGATATCTCCAGATAAATCTATTTTGGGGGCTTGGGTACTGCGGGGTAATTTCTTCAGGAGAAAACGCCCGTAAGCATAAAGTTTTTCTAATTCTGAATCTTGGTAAGGGATAATTTGGGCAAGGAATAAATAGAGATTACGGAAGCTGGTAAGTTGACTTTTAAATAGTTCTTTTTCTGCGTCTAGTAAAGCTTGATAATTTTCTATAATTTGGTCTAATAATGTATTTAATTTTTTGTGTTCGATTCCCGTAAGAGAAGTTTTCGGGCGGAACCAAATTTCACACCATTGGTTTACATCGTTTTGGCTAAAAAGTTGCCATTGATAAAGTTGGTAAGATAAATCATTTAATTTTTGCGGATCGGCGGTTTCGCCCACCGGGGTTTCTTCGTAGTAGGGTTTAAAGGCTTGGTAGATGTCTTCTGGTTTGTTGACAAAATCTAAAACGAAAGTGTCATCTTTCCCTGTGGTGGTACGGTTGAGGCAGGATAGAGTTTGGACGGCTTGCACGCCATCGAGTCGTTTATCAACAAACATCGTGTGGAGTAATGGTTGATCAAATCCGGTTTGAAATTTGTTAGCAACTAGCAAGACTTGATAAGCATCACTAGCAAATTTATCAGGAATTTCGGAAGTTTTAATTCCGCCATTCATGTTGACTTCGGTAAATGTTTCTCCGGGTAATTCATCTAGGGTAATAGAACCGGAAAAAGCGACGAGAGATTTAATATCGCTATAGCCTTTTTCTTTAATGTATCTATCAAAGGCGCGTTTATATTTAACGGCGTGTTCGCGGGAACTGGTAACAACCATTGCTTTTGCTCTCCCCCCAATTTTGTGGCGGGTATGGTTGCGGAAATGTTCGATGATGATTTCTACTTTTTGGGCGATGTTGTAGGGATGAAGTTCGACAAATCGAGCGATCGCCTTGGCTGCTTGACGACGTGGTAAATTAGGGTCATCTTTTGAGGTGTGGACAAGTTCGTAATAGCGATCGCTTTCTCAAAAGCATCCCCCGTTAAACCCATCGCCTCGTATTTCCCCTTCGCTTCCAGTACCGCTTGCTTAGTCGGTTCCAAGACAGCATCCAAACGCCGCAGTACAATCAGAGGTAACATCACCCGGCGGTACTGGGGTGGACGGTAAGGGCCACAGAGTTTGTCAGCGATGCTCCAAATAAAACCGACTAACTCTTGATTATGAGAATTTTCTATACTGGCAACCATAGGGATTTTTAGTAATAAATTTAAATTTATTTAGCACTCTCTGGAAAGAATATTCAGTTTACCCCTTTCTTAGGACAAACTATGGTTGTAGCCCCATAAGTTAAAAAATTTAGCCCGGATGAATGTTAAGAACAATAGTAGGGACGTTCCACCCTACAGCCGATTCAATTTTGGATTTATGAATTTAAATTGGAGATTTGTCATTAACCAATCCAAAATCTAAAATCTAAAATTATTCTGCCTCCTGGGATAAGTTATTATTCATGCCGTGACATTTAAATACTTGCATCTCGACAACCAATGGTAAACTCCACCCTCGTGGCCACACTCTATGTCAACCCTGTAACGGGCAAAGATACTAATGATGGTTCACGGTTGAGTCCGTTTAAAACCCTCACCCGTGCCTTAAGAACGACAACACCGATAATTATTCAGCTGGCACCTGGCACTTATAGTGCCGCCAATGGTGAACAGTTTCCCTTGGTGTTGACTGCGGGGGTAACAGTGATTGGGAACGAAATTAATAAAGGTGCAGGAATTGTCATTTCTGGAGGTGGTGAATATCAAAGCCCCAGTTTTAGTGTGCAGAATATCACGTTGTTGTTGCTCGGTGATGCCAGTTTGATGGGTGTGAGTGTGACTAATCCTATCCCCAAAGGTACTGGGGTGTGGATAGAATCATCAATTCCCTACATGGCTAACAATACTTTGCTTAATTGTG
Organism: Nostoc sp. LEGE 06077; assembly: GCF_015207705.1. Taxonomy (GTDB): domain Bacteria; phylum Cyanobacteriota; class Cyanobacteriia; order Cyanobacteriales; family Nostocaceae; genus Nostoc_B. The sequence goes on along the minus strand of NZ_JADEWI010000015.1, from coordinate 66,713 downwards.
GACGGGAAGGAATATTTACCACAGGTAATGCCAAACCAGCCATTTTAGATAATGTGTTTGTCCAAAATGCTGCCAGTGGTTTGTTTATGGCGCGCAATAGTAAAGGGGAAGTGTTACGCAACACTTTTCAAAAGAATCCTCTAGGGATAGCAATAACTGACTCAGCCGCCCCATTAATTGCCAATAACAAATTATCAGAGAACCGAACAGCGATCGCGCTTTCTCGTGATGCTCGTCCGGTATTGCGGCAAAATTTAATCATCAAAAATGCCCAAGGTGGGTTGTTAGTCAATGCTAATGCTGTGCCAGATTTAGGTAGCAGTCAAGATGCTGGCAGTAATATCTTTAAAGATAATGGCGAGTTTGATTTACAAAATGCTGGCGCACAACCTTTAATTTCTGCTGGTAATCAGTTAAATCCGACTTTAGTCAAAGGGCAGGTAAATTTCATCGCTGCGACAGAAGATAGTCCGAGAATTGTTACCGGGAGTAGCAGTTTTCCTGATTTAGTGGGACATTGGGCGGCTTTGTTTGTGCAAGCGTTAGTCAGTCGCGGCGCAATTAGTGGCTTTCCTGATGGCACTTTTGCCCCAAATGCACCTATTACCCGCGCCCAATATGCGGCGGTGCTGGCGAAAACTTTTCAATTGCCCAGCAGCAGCAAATCTAACCAATTTAAAGATGTCAAAGCTGATTTTTGGGCAGCAGCGGCTATTTCTAGTGCAGCCGAAGCCGGATTTATCAGCGGTTTTCCTGATGGGACATTTCGCCCAGGCAACAACCTCACCAGGGTACAGGCGATTGTATCTATTGTGAATGGTTTAAAATTTAGCGGCGGCACCCCAAATGTGTTGAGTGTATACCGCGATCGCGCCCAAATTCCCAGTTATGCTACTAATGCAGTCGCCGTGGCCACGCAAAAACTAATCATCGTCAACTATCCCCAATCTGACTTGTTAGAACCACTGCGGGAGATTACACGCGGTGAAATTGCCGCCCTACTATATCAAGCATTAGTCGCCAACAGCAAAGAAAAAGCGATCGCTTCACCTTATATAGTCAGTCCCGATGCCGAAGTTCCCACCTTCGCCGACTTAAACCGACACTGGGCTGAACCATTTATCCGCACCTTAGCCAGCCTGAATTTAACCCACGGTTTTGCTGATGGTAGCTACCAGCCAGATAAACCTATGACTCGCGCCCAATATGCAGCTTTAGTGGCGGCGGCTTTTAACCCCGCACCCAAACGCCCAGCCATTGAATTTATTGATGTTCCCCAGAATTTTTGGGCATACAAAGCTTTACAAATTGCCGCCAGTGGTGGTTTTGTGAGTGGATTTAGCGATCGCACCTTTCGCCCTGATCAAAATGTGCAAAGACTACAGGTGATTGTTTCTCTAGTCAATGGACTCGGCTTACCCGCAGCCCAAAGCAATATATCACTGCCCTATACTGACAGTAATACTATTCCTGACTATGCCCAAAAAGCAGTGGCAACTGCTACACAACAAAAAATCGTTGTCAACTATCCAAAGCCCAATTTACTCGCCCCAACGCGAGAAGCCACAAGGGCGGAAGTCGCAGCAATGGTTTATCAAGCTTTAGTAGCAATTAATCGCACACCAAATATTAATTCGCCCTATATTGTTTCGACAGCCAACAGTTGAACAAGTAAAATGAAAAACACTGCTTATAAACTTGGAAACTCTTGGTTATCAACCCTATAGCTAAAAACACGCTAGGCTATAGGCGATGGGTCGAAAATTTATACCTGTTGCCTCAAGCCAATAGTCCCATGTTCACTAAAACGCCAGAAACTTCTGCCGAATTGGCAGCTGCTCTACTAATTCATTACAGTTTCGATCTCACTGGCTATAATGCCACTGAGCTTGTTAACCGTTGGCAAAATAAATATCCTCTCGATTGGCTGCACCTAGCAGTCATAGAAGCCTTGTATCAAGGTCGCTATAAAGCCATTTCCGTACAGCAAATCCTCGCATTTTGGCAACGGCGAGAGCAGCCGATATATCATTTCAATATGGAATTTGAACGGCTAGTTTGTAGTAAATTCCCGGAAATATTAACGGCACTGACTACACCAGCCTTACCACCTGCTCAGGAAGATGTTAGCTCAGAAAATGTAGCGAATGTTGCCAATTTGGCAGCAACAAATTCATCATCTACGGTGAATGCTGAATATCAGCAAAGCCACAAACGCACAGAGACACTATCGAGGAGAGTAGATAGTCAACGCGTCAAAAACATTTTGGCATCTTCGACATTGAGTCTTCCGCCAGCTGATGTTAAACCCAGGCTGAATTCACAACCGATGCTACCCAGCAATCTTTCATCACCAAACCCTGACAAACAGCCAAAGTTACTGGCATCTACAGTCAATCATCCTCCAATTGGGCGCTTTACTCCCGAAACTAGCGATCGCTCCGAGTCATTCACCTCCAAACTCAAAGCGATTTCTCACGAAAAGCCCCAAAACGTTTCTCCTCACAGACAACTTGAACAAAGTTGGTAAATCTCACACTAGGAGATTTTCAATTTGTGTCTCTCCTGTGCTTGTGAACCTGCATAGATAAAATTGTGGGTATAAGTTTTTTGTGTGATTTTGAATATTCAACAGGCGATCGCATCTGTAACCATAAATAAAATTTTATTTATTTTTAAATTAAACTTATACTGATTTTTACTAAAAAATTAAGTAATCAGTTTAGTTTGGCTATAGCAAAATCAGTTTTTCAATTATTTAAATTTCTGAATATTGCTGAATTGAGATATGAATCCGTGTAGAGACGTTGCGCCATCACGTCTCTACAAAGATTTTCATCATAAGTAAAATCCTTTTTATCAATAAATTCAGTAGCACTAAATAATTTGTGATCTGACATTTATTTTATTGCAGATATCTCCGCAATAAAAATAAGTGATTTTTTGCTGTGAAAAAATTTATGCCCAAAAAACAAACATTTTTCTTATGGTTCAAGTCAGTTTTAATATTTGGGGTAACGGTGCGATTAACCGTTCAGGGCGGATTAATGCCGATGCACCCACATACACGATTATTCATGGCTATCAAAGCACTGCTGGTAATGCTGGTAATAACTATACACCCGCAGATTGGGTAGTAAACATTGCCCAAACCATTCGACAACGCGAGTCGAATGCAAACATCATTTTGGTAGATTGGGAAGCAGGCGCTAGTTCCTTGTATTATCCAACTGCTGCTGCCAACACGCGAGATGTAGGTAATCAATTAGCTACCTACTTAAGAAATAGTGGCGTAGATGCAACTGATATTAATCTCATCGGTCACAGTTTAGGGGCGCACGTAGCGGGGTTTGCTGGCTCTGCTTATCGTGCTTCTACAGGGCGTTCTCTAGGACAAATAGTCGGGCTAGATCCAGCCGGGCCAGAATTTGAAAGCGCCGCAACAGGCGATCGCTTAGATCCCACAGATGCGACTCGCGTGACAGCTATACATACCAGTGAAACCCTCGGTTATGATGCGCGGTTAGCCACTTTAGACCTCTATATCAACTGGAATGACCTTTTCCAACCAGGACAAATTAGTTTTGTGGGCAATCATAGCTATGCCCACACTTTGTATACACAATTACTTCAAGGCAATAGCTTTACTCAGTCTAACGGCACTCTCTTGAACTTAAATACAATCCTCAATGGTGGGTTTCTGGGTGAGAACTATAACAGCACTAAAAATAATCAGGTAATTGTTGCCCTCAATCTTTTAGGTACTACTGGTAATGATGTTTTGTCTGGTAGTGCAGCCAGTGATACCATCCGAGGTAATGCCGGCAATGACCGGATTACAGGTGGTGATGGCAATGATTTCCTGTATGGAGATAGTGGGAGCGATCGCCTCAATGGTGGACGAGGTAATGATTCTGTCTTTGGTGGGACTGGGAGCGATCGCTTGTTTGGTGATGATGGTAGCGACGTGCTAACAGGCGCTGATGCTTCAGTAGGTAGGGGTTTTGGCGAAATTGACCGCTTAACTGGCAATGTTGGAGGCGATCGCTTTGTCGTTGGTACTACCACAGGAGTTTTCTACAGCGATGGTAATACCAGCACTTCTGGTCTAGGCGACTACGCCCTAATTACTGATTTCAATGCCTTAGAAGACACAATCCAATTATCTGGCGCCAGATCTAGCTATAGCTTGGGATCTGTACCCACTGGTTTAGCTACAGGTACAGCCCTATTCTTCAATGAAAGTAGTCTAGAACTAGTGGCTATAATTCAAGGCTCAACCAGCCTCAGCCTGAGTGCCAGCTATTTCGTGACCGTATAAATCTTCAAAATATCCAATCAGCCCGTCTGTCGCGGGCTGATAATATCTCACAGTATTTTATCTAGCTTTTATAAGGTTATCTTAGCTGTCTCTTAACATTAATCACTTAAAACTCCTGAGTAACGACTAGCAATTAAGCAGTTAGTAAATTTCATTCAAAATTCAGGAGAACACAGTGACTTTATCAAGGCGGAAATTTTTCACCCTAGCTGGAACTGGAACAGCTGGTGCTGTACTTTTATCACCATTACAAGCTTTTTACGCCAAGCGCACATTAGCTGCCGGGCCTTACGGTGCTTTGCAAACCGACCCTCTAGGTGTGCTAGATTTACCTGCTGGATTCTCTTACAGGAGATTATCAGAAACAGGACAAACAATGACCGACGGCTACAGAGTTCCCGGTGGACACGATGGTATGGCAGCTTTTCCTGGAGCCAATGGTAATACAATTCTCATTCGTAACCATGAACTCACTCCAACTTCTAGCAATGGTTTGAATGCTCCCACTGGCAGCAAATACAACTCTAGTGCGAGGGGCGGTTGTACTAAATTGGTTGTTAATTCCTCCCGCAACTTGGTAGAACATCGGGGAGTCCTTGCCGGAACTATTCGTAATTGTGCTGGTGGCCCTACACCTTCAGGGTCTTGGTTAAGTTGCGAGGAAACCTTTGAAACCAATAACAGCAAGAAGCATGGTTATGTGTTTGAAGTTCCCAGTAGTGCCAATACTTTTGTTACCCCCGTTCCTCTAACTGCTATGGGGCGTTTTAATCATGAGGCTGCCGCTGTAGATCCCAACACCGGGTATATTTACATGACGGAAGACCAGCCAAATGGACTGTTCTATCGCTTCATTCCCAATAACATTAACAATCTAAGTTCTGGTGGTACGTTATACGCCTTAAGAATTATCGGGTCATCTGGAATCAACACTGCTACTGGTTTCCCAAAAAATACGCCTAGGGCAGTGGATTGGGTACAGATTATTAATCCTGATCCCACCTCTGATACCGTCAGAACAGCAGGATATAACAGCGGTGCTGCCAGATTTTCCGGTGGGGAAGGCATATTTTATGGCAGTGGTTATGTCTACTTCACTTGTAAAAGTGGAGGTAGTTCTGGAGATGGGCAAATCTGGCGTTATTCACCCACTAACAATACTGTTGAGCTATATATTGAACCTAATAATTCTGGTGTGCTAGACAATCCAGACAATATTGTCGTTTTTCCCAATCGAGACATCTTTCTTTGTGAAGATGGCGATGGTACTGATTTCATCGTGGGTATCACGCCAACCGGTTCCCTCTATAAATTTGCTCGTAATCGCTTGAATAGCAATGAATTTGCTGGAGTTTGTTTCTCACCTGATGGACAAACCATGTTTGCGAATATTCAAACACCAGGAATTACTTTTGCTATTTGGGGCCCCTGGTAAACAGAACTTACGCACAAAGATTATCTATTGAGACTAGGTGTAAGGGTATAAAGGTATAGGGTGTAAGGTTTTGAATATCTACATCTCTACACACCCTTGCACCCTTGTCCTTTAGGTTTTATCTACAGCTGCTACACGTAATGCGACACGCTTATACTTACTGGCATCATAAGGAATGCCAGCGTGCATAACTTGGGAATTATCCCAAACCACCAAATCTCCCGGCTGCCAAACATGAGCGTAAACGGGTGTATGTTCTAAAATCCTTTGAAATAGTTCTCGCCAAAACTGTTTTGCCAAATCTAGTTCATCTTCCATCCCCACAGGTATTGATGTATCTGAACCAAGATATAATCCTCTCTGCCCCGTTACCTTGTGAGTTGAAACGATAGGATGCTTTTTCATCGGCACATCCGGCCCTGGCTGATAGGTTCTTGGCGGCAGATGATACATAGACATTTGCTCTAATTGCTGCCGATATTCAGGGTCAAAATTGTTATAGGCTTCTACCATGTCTAAGAATTCAGTTGTGTGGGGTTGACCATCAACTCCTTGTGCTGGTATTTCTACGCCATACAACATCACCACATATAAAGAATTCATATCTAGACCTTCTGTTCTCGGTAGAAAGTCTTTGTCATGATGCCATTGCCAAGCAAACTGTCCGATGATTTCTTGCGTATTTTCTTTAGGATTCCCTAAAATAGATACACCATAACTTTGTAAATCTGGATCAATATCTGGGTCTAGGGGTTTAGGTAGATATTTAAAACCTAAGTCACCAAAAGTTTTATCGGTAAATTCCTTCAATTGCGATGCCGTCAAATGTTGGTTTCTGACGACAATCACACCATTCTCCCAAAGTGACTGTTTAAATTCCTGTATTTGTTGGTTTGTTAGTTGCGTCAGATTACAACCTGGCAATACTTCTGTACCTAGTCTAGGATGCTGCTTAACTATCTGCTGCTGCATTTTAAATAATCCTTTTTATACATATAGATTTGAATACCTTACTCCTCCACCAAAATTCTTTTTATTTAATCAGAATTAATTCCATATTGCCTAACTGTCTTATAAGAATCCATCTCCCAAACAGCAGACGTGATAATCACTCTATCGGCGTGGCGATAGATCTGCTGCATAATATTTATTCGCCCCAGCGATGCCACTGGCGAAAATTAGTTCCGTCACTAACAGCTAAACCAATTTGATGCTGTGAAGATAGTTCATCGTAGCCACCTTCATTCGCGCCAATATAGTACATCCAAAAACTGCCATCATCCATTGGTACGATACAAGGCGTACCTATCGCCCTTGCATCCCAAAGACCAGAATTCTTTTGGGCATGAGAAAAGACAGAACCTCCTGGTTGGTCTCCTGTTTCTTTTTGCCAATGAATTCCATCGTCCGAAATAGCTAAACCAATGGAGTGATAACCACTGGTATTGACACCTTCGTAAAACATGACGTACTGTCCCTCAATTTTCAGCACATGGCGAGTCCCAATACCTCTGTCATCAAAACTCCCAGACTCACCTGCTGCTAAAATTTGACCTACCTTTTCCCAATGTAAACCGTCAGTAGATACAGCTAAACCAACTAAAAATCCTTTGTCAGGGTTGAGGGTGTGGTAGTACATTTTCCAAGTGCCATCATCATCAGGCAGCACTTGCGGCCAGGCGCAGAATAAAGCATCAAATTCTCCAGGCTTGCCTAAACCGAGAAAAGCGCCTTGATAATTACCTTCTAAGCGTACCCAATTGATGCCATCACGAGAAATCGCACAGCCGGGGCGCATATTTAAGCCCTTTGCTTGAAATTTTCCCATCTCGACTATTGTGCGATCGCCCCCAAAGTACCACATCCAATAAAGATTATCTCGAAAGTAAACATTGCTAACACCAACATGGGCTGAATCAAACCGATTGGAATCTAGATGCGGTTCAAAGACAGCCCCTCCAGTTAAAGAACCTTGAACACGTTGCCAATGAATTCCATCAGCAGAAATTGCTAAACCACAGCGACCTGTTGGCAAATTGATTTGTCGGTCAAAAGAAGCGTCTCGACCGTAGTACCACATCCTCCAAATCCCATCAAGACAGCGCAAGACCTGTGGCGAAGAAATTCGTTCAGAGTCCCACCAGCCTTCTGGGCCTGGTGTTAGTACTAATCCGGGTTGATTGAGCGGTGTTGTTGCTTGATTCATATATATAATTTAGTTTGAAATCTCAACTCCTACAGTTTGCTGGTACTTAGATTAGCGATCGCTCCATAATGCTGTAATCTTCAACTCAGCTTCGCAACATTTCTTAACTATTCTGCGTCATCATCCGATGGGTAAAATCCAAAATCTAAAATTGTTTGACAGTTTGTTGTATTCATAAATGAGTATCTGAAAATAATGAGAAATATCAGCCAGTGCTTCAGTGCTATTTCTTTAGTTGTGCTACTCCAAAGTGTTCCCCTAACTGTTCAGGCACAATCAACAGAAACTCCTTCTCAGACAAGCCCAGATTCCATTCAACAGGTAATTAAAGCCCAATGGATGACAAATTCTGCCGATGGCAATTTTTATCCTGAAAGATTGCTGAGTCGGGCAGAACTAGCCTCAATTATGGTCAAAGTATTTCGACTTGATAAACGACAAACTGTTAGTCAAGAAAACCTTCCCACTCCAGATGTCCCCAAATCTAATCCAGCATTTAACGATATTCAGGTAGTCTTAAAAACAGACATTATGAAAGGCTATCGGGGGAATTTGTTTTTTCCCAACCAAAGAGTAACCAGGGCAGAAGCTTTAGCGATATTTGCCCAGGCTTACGGTGTATTTCAATTTGATGATGATTCTGTTAATGAAATTCTTTCATCTCATCCTGATGCTACATCAATTCCCACCTGGGCGAGAAAAGCGATCGCCACAGTCGTCTCCGAAGGATTGATCAACACAGATAGCCAAGGCAATATTTCTCCATTACAACCTATGACACGCGGAGATATGGCCTACGTGTTGAGTAAATATTTGCAACGTCAAAGACAACTACCAGATACACCAGAAGTTCCAAGTGTGCCTGATAATACAGTTTCCCCTTAGTAACCAAGGTAACTTACCCATATTCGTAGGGCTGACACAATTCAACGCAAAATCAAGGCTTTGGGCAATGGTGCCGGGGCATATAGGTATGTACAACTCTTACACCCTATACCCTTCCACCCTTACACCCAAATTTCAACAGCTATCTGTGTAAGTAAGTTCTGAGAGAGTTTGATTACGTAAGTTCTAATTCTTAATGGGTTATGTAACAGAATTGCAACTCCTCATAAATCATGGGGACAACCCGACCGTGGGAAAATCAGAATACCAGAAGTAGAAATTAGAGAGGAAAACCCTATAATATGCATCTGAGTGAAATCACCCATCCTAATCAGTTGCACGGTTTATCTATCCGGCAACTGCAACAGATTGCTCGCCAAATCCGCGATAAACACCTCCAAACAGTAGCAGCAACAGGCGGTCATCTAGGGCCAGGTTTGGGTGTTGTAGAGTTAACTCTAGGGCTTTACCAAACATTAGATTTAGATCGGGATAAAGTTATTTGGGATGTAGGACACCAAGCTTATCCCCATAAACTGATTACAGGACGTTACAGTAACTTCCATACCCTCAGACAAAAAGACGGAATCGCTGGTTATCTCAAGCGTGGCGAAAGCAAGTTTGACCACTTTGGGGCAGGACACGCTTCTACAAGTATCTCCGCCGCCTTGGGTATGGCATTAGCCAGAGATGCCAAAGGCGAAAAATTTAAAGCTGTGGCTGTCATTGGTGATGGTGCTTTAACAGGTGGTATGGCCTTGGAAGCCATCAACCATGCTGGACATATGCCCAAAACTAACTTGCTAGTGGTTCTCAACGATAACGAGATGTCTATCTCGCCTAATGTGGGTGCGATTCCTCGCTATCTCAACAAAATGCGCCTTAGCCCGCCAGTACAATTCATCAAAGATAACTTTGAAGAACAATTCAAACAAATTCCTTTCGTTGGTGAATCTCTATCTCCCGAATTGGGACGCATTAAAGAAGGAATGAAGCGGTTGGCGGTTCCCAAAGTGGGGGCGGTATTTGAAGAACTGGGCTTTACCTACATGGGGCCAGTTGATGGACACAATTTAGAAGAATTGATTGCGACTTTCCAACAGGCGCATCAAATCCAAGGGCCAGTTTTGGTACACGTAGCCACAGTCAAGGGTAAAGGTTATGAAATCGCTGAACAAGACCAAGTAGGCTACCACGCCCAAACTCCTTTTAATTTAACAACTGGCAAAGCTATCCCTTCCAACAAACCCAAACCGCCTGCTTATGCCAAAGTCTTTGCTCACACCTTAGTTAAACTCGCTGAACAAAACCCGAAAATCATCGGGATTACCGCAGCAATGGCCACAGGTACGGGTTTAGATAAACTCCAAGTTAAATTGCCCAATCAATATATAGACGTTGGTATTGCTGAACAACACGCTGTGACTTTAGCTGCGGGTTTAGCATCGGAAGGGATGCGTCCTGTGGCCGCTATCTACTCAACCTTCCTACAACGGGCTTACGACCAAATCATTCATGATGTTTGTATTCAAAACTTGCCCGTCTTCTTCTGTTTAGATAGGGCGGGAATTGTTGGCGCTGATGGCCCCACCCACCAAGGGATGTATGATATTGCTTATTTGCGCTGCATTCCTAACATAGTCTTGATGGCACCGAAGGATGAAGCCGAACTGCAACAGATGATCGTCACTGGAATTAACCATACCAGTAGCCCGATCGCTATGCGCTTTCCTCGTGGTAATGGCCACGGTGTACCCTTGATGGAAGAAGGTTGGGAACCTTTGGAAATTGGTAAGGGTGAAATTCTCCGCAATGGTGATGATGTGTTAATCGTTGGCTACGGCACAATGGTTTATCCCAGTATGCAAGTGGCGGAGATTCTCAGCGAACACGGCATTGAAGCAACAGTGATTAATGCGCGTTTTGTCAAGCCTTTAGATACAGAGTTGATTTTACCGTTGGCTAAGAAAATTGGTCGCGTTGTCACTCTAGAAGAAGGTTGTGTGATGGGTGGCTTTGGTTCTGCTGTGGCGGAAGCTTTACTCGATGCGGATATTGTTGTCCCAGTGAAGCGTATTGGTATCCCAGACACTTTAGTTGAACACGCTACTCCAGAAGAATCTAAGGCAGAATTAGGTTTAACTAGTCGTCAAATTTCTGAAAGAGTTATGGAGGCTTACTTTCAGAAGGAAGTATCAGCTGTAGTTTAAACCTGCTGTGTAAAATTCACAATTCAATATTGTGATCAGGGTGGTAATTTACCACCTTTTTTTGTATTTGTAATGGAATTGGGGCGATCGCATTTCTCAGTTTTATTAGGGCGATCGCTTAAATCTCCACCAATGCTAAAATTCTCCAACACAGACACCAAAAGACTTTTAAGACTGTTTTCTACTATCAATTGCATCAAATACAGCATAACGAGCTTTTCCCTGCTGTTTAGCATGATACATCGCCGCATCCGCATTTTGGAGCAATTTTTCTGGTTGGTCACAACCGCCTTGATTGATCGTAATACCGATACTGGCTGTGGTAGAAATCAGATTGCCGTTGAGGGTCAAGGGTAAGCCTAAAGTATCTTGAATTCGTTTGGCAACATTAATCGCATCATGAATATCTTTAATATCTTCTAGCAGGACAGCAAACTCATCACCACTAAAGCGTCCGACGGTATCACCGCTACGTAGACAAGATTCTAACCTGCGAGCGATCGCTACTAATAAATCATCACCCATTGCATGGCCATAGCGATCGTTCATTTCTTGAAAGCTATCTAAATCTAAAAATAAAATTCCAACCCGATAATCTATTCGGCGTTTACTTCTTTCTACCGCTTGCTTTAATCTATCTAAAAATAAAGCTCGATTAGGTAATGCTGTCAGTCCATCATAAAAGGCATTCTGGAGTAATTGTGACTCCATCAATTTGCGTTGGGTAACTTCTTGAAGAACTACCACTACACCAGTAATATTTTCATTACTATCCCGAACAGGAGCAGCATAATCTCCTACTAGTATTTCTCTACCATCTTTAGCAACTAACACACAATTATCTGGTAAATATAAAATTGCTCCTGTGACGATGGTTTGCGTCGCTAAACTTTCAATTGTTTCTTCTATATCTTTGTCAATTAGTTTAACAACTTCTGCTAAATTTTTCCCATAAGCTTCTTTTTGTTGCCAACCTGTGAGTGCTTCAGCCATTGAATTCATAAATTGAATGCAACCATAAGCATCTGTGACAACTACAGCATGTTGCATACTGTTAATAATTGCCACCATTGGTTGCTGTTCTTCTTGCATTTTTGTGTTAATTTTGTGCTGATCAATAGCCATTTCGGCAGCAAGATGCAATTCTGTTTCTGCGATTTTTTTGACAATATCTTTCCAAGATTGACTTGGTTCTTTCTGATTTAATTTCATCTATAGCAAATTCCTATTTAAATATAATACGAATATAGGAAAAATTTTATGGATAATATTATATGCTTGTGCCAGCAGATTTTTTTAATTAACTTGATGTCAATTAATACTAATATGTAAGAAAATTCTCGGATCTTTTTGACGGATTTTTCTCCCAAATCAGTAATACCTGAAAACTTGTATCCTCGTTCCAACAAGCTTCTTTGGAGATTAAGCACAAGTAAATTTTCATCCTCAGCAACTAGGATTTTGTGTGCTAACATATTAAAATTACCTACTTGCTAAGTTCAGATATTGATTGAATTGTTAACCCAATCTAAAGGTTAATAATTCTATGATAATCAATATCTAAATTATCGGCGTATATGCTCGGCTAAAATGCTGAATAGGTTTGAGATGATCTATTGTCCACAGTATTATTTGTCTTGCTAAAGCATCGTAAAAATATATAATTTTGTCTGATTTAAAAATCTTTTTCCGTAAAATCACTAAGAATTCAGCGATTTTGCAGCAATAAAAATGTTAATAATAAATCTCAAAAATCGTCAAAATTCCAAATTTAGATGCAGCAATAAGCCAACTCTTCTTGAATTGTCATCACCAAAATATTCAGATTTATCGGTTTGACAAGATAACGACGCGCGCCTAAACTTATAGCTCTATCTTGATCCGCTTTAAAAGCAAAGGCTGAAACTACAATAATAGGTATCTTTGATAAATATGGATGTTGTTGGATTTGTTCTAGCAGCCAATAACCATCAACATCTGGTAATTTTAAGTCTAATAACATTAAATCTGGCTGATAGCTTTTGATGGTTGAAAACAAAGCTGCTCCATTTGACAGACTTCTGACATCGTATCCACAGTAACCTAGGTAGTCACTCAGCAACATCCTATTTACGTCATGATCTTCAATTAGTAATACCCTTTTTAATTGATATGGATGCACTTGCTGATTAATGGTAGGTAAATGTGCTGTCATTATTAAACATAATTGAAGACTAATATTCCCAAAAAACACTAATAGATTTTCTCACTTTTGTGAGGTACATTCTTTGAGATCAGAGCCTAGAGAAGTTACACCTTATATGATTAGGAACTGTGATGTAAGCTTATGGATTTAATAAAAAAAGAGCCTAGTGTGTTATTAAATTAAGTATTTCTACTTTATTGAAGGTATTTTGCTGTTTTAAACCAATAGTAAATAAAAGTTAATTTTTTTCTAATATTTACTAAATAGCATGATTGCAATTTATTGATAAATCTTCATAAACAATTAATATTTGCTAAATATTTATTTATTTTTTTTATAAAAATTTACTTTATTAGAAGCCCTATTAATGTAGATATACTTAAAAAATGACTTATCTTAGTGATATAAACAACAGTAGTTTTACAGAAACCAGATTAATTTTTTATAAAAAAAAGGAGCAATTTATGCTCCTTTGCTTATTTTTGGGAATGGAAACCGGAGCCTCAACCGGATACTTTTTTTGATTTGCGTTGTATAGCAACGATTCCAGCGACACCCAACATACCCAGTACTACTGAGGGTTCTGGTACTGATGTTGGCTCTGGAGTTTTTACAGGTACGCCTTGAATGGTTACTTCATAGTTACCGTTGTGAGAAATACCGTCATCTTGTGCAACTACACCAGACCCAGTTGCGTTGAAGCTGTAGAGGTATTGAGCAGGGCCGCCATTATACGCAACTTTGACTAATTCGCTGGCTTGGATTGTTTCTGGTAGTTTAGCAAGACCATCGTTGATTAAATTGATCTTGGATATCACAGCATCTTTCTGAGTTGTTAAAGAGTCAACTCCGCTTTTAGCTGTATTTTTAGCTGTATCTACTTTACTGGACAATTGGGTATATGAAATGGTAGAGATACTACCTTTTTGCATAAAACCCAATAGAGCGTCAATATCACTAGTAGACTTATTTTGTGACTTGAGCGTTTGACGCTCTATTCCTAAAGCTGTTGTGGTTATATTAGTTGTGTTTGGATATTTTTGCTTGTACGCAGTAAGTCCATTTTGAGCTTGATCTAGGATGTTGTATGCAGTTTGTGCATCAGTCAGAGCTGTTTGTACTTTACCTAACGCAGTTTGTGCTTGACTGAGATCTCCAGCCAATTTTTGTTGAATTAAAGTTTTTGCATCTTCATGACCAGCCAAGCCAATGCGGATTGTACCATCTTTGTCTTGATTGACATAAGATAGGTTGGGGTCGCTGAAGCGCTGAAAACCACCGGCAACTAAAAATGCGTTAAACATATCTTGAGTGCCTGCCACATTGTAAGTAGACAAAGCTGTGTTAAACCACTGTGTAGCCAAATTAGAACTGTTATACAGTGGGCTAATGGCAGACATCAACGCTTGTGTATAAGCAACTGGATCAGAAGTCGAAGGCAAACTAGACAAAGCGGTGCTAATACTAGTAACAGAGTCACCGAACCAATCTTTAGCTGTCAGACTACTAAGAGTGATGTTTTTACCAGCAATTGTGCCGCTTATACTTGTAGCTTGGTCGTAGTTCAGGAACTGAATTAAATTTAGAGCTTCACTGTTAGAAAACAGTTCGATGTTACCACCAGGTGATGTGCTGTTGCCTTGTAATGCAGTCTGAACATTAACTGTTGTATTATCTACCTTGACGGTGTTACCACCACTAACACCATAGGTAATGTAGGGTGCTGTGCCTTCAACTGTAGCATCTGTAATGCCTACAGGATTTGCTGGAGAAGCTGGTGGTGCATATGCTTGTGCTGGGTTAGAGGCGATCGCACTCACGCCAACAGCCATTGAGGCACCAATTACAAGTGTTTGGAAAGTTCTTTTCATTTACTGTCTCCACCAGTTTTGGGGTAATTTTATATACTGTCTTTGTTTCTGGAATTGGATTAGCCTGACTACAGGCTTTGGCTTTTTTAGAATGCGGCTGGTAAAAAGAGCAACCAGCACTTAGCCATGTTTAGTAGTTACGCACACTAAACCAGTTTAAGAAACCAGGAGACTTGATTGGGTAAAGTTGTCGTAGATTCTGAATAAAAAGACGACTAATATTTTGCTATCGAAGTCAGCAATTTTACTGGATTACTGACTTTGATAGCGTTGTTAATATTACATGGATACCAAAAGTGGCTTTTTGGACTAAGCTTTTTTCATTTGGTGTTGTATGCCAAACCAGCCGGCGATCGCCATCAAGCCTAGTAATGCTGAAGATTCTGGCACTTGGCGTGGGCGAGGAGATGTACTCTGGAGGTTTGTCCACCTATTGCTATATGGATGAATGTAGGTTGATAGAGGAGCCGCACTAGTAGCAGTAGGCTGTTGAGGAATTAAGCTTGGTGTGTAGTAATGATTTGTGCTGTCAATGTTCTTCCCATCCTCAGTGGCTTCAGGCTGGAAATTCATCTCTTCTACATTTTTTGCTAATGAAGTGTTGCTGAATGCCCAAAGAGGTTGCTGTCCTAAAGCACCAATCACGGCAAAAGACAAAGCACAAACGCTAATTTTTACCACACTACTTGCCATGCACCTGTGTTAATTACTTGTAATTTACTGTCGTCGATAGATTGTAATATCTTGATGACATTTCAGGAATTTCTCTGTAGTTTATCTTAAACAAACCCAGGGTAGGTGGGGATTAATAAAATTCTGGCAAGTTTAACATCAAGACTTGATAAATCCACTTAGCTCGACTTACTTAAAGAAACTTAGCAATTCTTGCCACCGCAGTTTCTAACAAAGGTGGTTCATGTACCAAGGCAAAACGGACATATCCTTCTCCAGATTTACCAAACCCAGCACCGGGAGAAGCAGCTACGCCAGTTTGTTTAACTAACTGGGTACAAAATTCTACGGAATTGTTTTCCCAAGGAGAAGGTAACTTAGCCCAAATATACATAGTGGCTTGAGGGCTAGGAACTTGCCAACCAATGCGATGTAAGGCATTCACGAAAGCATCTCGCCTTTGACGGAAGGTAGCGACTGTATTTTTGACTTCGGCTTGGGGGCCTGTGAGGGCGGCGATCGCCCCATTTAAAATTCCTCTATATTGATTAAAATCAACTGCGGCTTTGATGTGGCGTAAAGCTTTGATTAACTCAGCATTACCAATGGCGTACCCAATGCGGAAACCGCCCATGTTGTAAGACTTAGAAAGGGTGAAAAACTCAATCGAGACGCTTTTTTCTGGATCAGCTTGCAGAATTGATGGAACTAAAGACTGAGGAAAACTCTTGACGATTCCCGAAGTTTCTGCAAATACTAAATCTACGTAAGGGAAATCGTGAACTAAAACAATATTGTGTTGCTGACAAAAAGCCACCGCTTCTTGGAAAAAAGCCAAAGGAGCGATCGCCGCTGTGGGATTATGGGGATAGCTCAACACCATCATCTTCGACTGTGCCACAACAGCAGTAGGAATATCTGCCAATACTGGTAAAAACCCATTTTCCGCTAGTAGTGGCATAGGATAAATTTGGCCACTGGCTAAATAGACTCCGCCTGCATGGGACGGATAACCAGGGTCGAGTAATAAGGCAAAATCACCAGGATTTAATAAAGCTAGAGGTAAGTGAGCCGTACCTTCTTGAGAACCAATTAAAGGTAGTACCTCTGTTTCTGGATTAACTTTGATGCCAAATTTTTGCTCATACCAGTCAGCCGCAGCTTGACGAAATGCTTGCGTGCCATTAAATAACAAATAACCGTGAGTATTCTGGTCATCAAGAGATTGGGCGATCGCGGCTAGAACGTGCGCCTCCGTGGGCAAATCCGAAGACCCCAATGACAAATCAATTAACTGTTGCCCAACTGACAAAGCCGCAGCTTTAGCTCTGTCCATTTCCGCAAACACGTTAAATCGTAGAGGTTGTAAACGCTGTGCAAATTGCATATTAGTCAAGGGTCGATGGTCAATGGTCAATAGTCAACAGTCCATAGTATTGACTATTGACTATTAACTAATTTTGATTTAAATGCGTATCTAGCAGACTCAGTAATTTATCTTTACTAATCACTCCCTCAGTTGATTCTAATAATTTTTCCCCTTGAATTAGCCTTAAGGCTGGTACACCTTCGACCCCGTACTGTTTGACAGAAACCGGGTTGGGGTCAACTTCCATTTTGACAATTTTCAGGCGATCGCTAAATTTGTTGGCGGCGAGATTAATCAGTGGTGACATCAACTGACATGGGCCACACCAAGAAGCCCAAAAGTAAACTAATACAGGCTGCTCAGATTGCAACACTTCGGTTTCAAACTCAGCATCAGTGATGGTGATTACACCCTTACTCATGGCAGTCTCCATTAGTTGGCATCAATACTTGGCACAAAAAATACTTTATCCCAAAGTTGTCAAGAGTCAAAAGTCTATAGTCCACAGTTCATAGTCAATATTTGCGCTTTTCTTCGTGCCGTTCCATCCTCAACTATTGATCATTGACTCTTGACTACCGAAGCAAAATCCCACAACCAACAGGTGTGGGACTAGCTCAAATCAGTATCTAACAAAATTTTACATTTGATCCAGTTGCTTGCGTAAAGATTCCAACTCCGCATCAACTACTTCATTCGATTTGGGAGGGGTTGTTTGGGAAGGAGTAGTTTGCTCTGGTGGTAGTAAGTTCTGATTGGGTGGACTTGCGGGTGCGAGTGAAGCTTTTAAAGCTGCCAATTCATCATCTACATCACTTCCCGCTTCTAACTGGGCAAATTGGCTTTCTAAATCCGAACCTGCCAACTCTGCGGCTGACTGGGCGCGGGCTTCTTGCATCAGGACTTTTTCTTCCATCCGCTCGAAAGCCGCCATTGCACTGCTGCTATTCATCCCCCGCACCATACCTTCAAGTTGCTCTTGAGCTTTGGCGGTAGTAATCCGCGCCTTGAGCATTTCTTTTTTGGTCTTGGCTTCGGAAATTTTACTTTCTAGCTGAATTAAATTGCGTTTTAGTGTTTCAACTTGAGTACTTTGCTGATCTAAGCTAGTTTTGAGTGCTGTGCCGGTTTCGGTGAAAGTCTTTTTGCGTTCTAGGGCTTGGCGGGCGAGATTTTCATCGCCTTTTTGCAGTGCGAGTTGAGCATTGCGCTGCCATTTGTTGATTTCATTTTGGGCATCATTGTATTGTTTTTCAGTGCGTTTTTGGGCGGCGATCGCCTGAGCTACACCCTGACGCAACTGTACCAAGTCTTCCTGCATTTCCAGGATGGCTTGCTCTAGCATTTTTTCTGGGTCTTCAGCTTTATTTACCAAGTCATTGATATTTGCACTGACTACTCGCTTAATGCGATCGAATAATCCCATAATTTGTTTTCCTTTTGCAGTTTCGGTACTTGGATGAACAGTTAAGGTTTTTACTATTTAATAGTTTCTTATTTAAATGTAATCTTTCCGGCTTGCTTCGGTACCTCCTGATACCTCTTAATTGTTAAGATATACCCTGGCTATAACGATTGACCAGTGTTTAAGGCTCTGGAGATTGGGGCAATTGCTGTGGTAGTGGAATTTCTGATTCATGCAGTGCCTGTTGTTTCATTGCTGCCAATTCGGCATCAATGCTGTTGCCAGATTCTAGGGAAGTAAATTGTTTTTGTAAATCGTCGCTATCTAGTTGGGCTATAGCTTCTGATTTTGCTTCGATTTGAAAAACTTTCTCTTCCATTCGCTCAAAAGCATTCAAACTACTGGTGGCCGAAGCTCCACTGAGCATTTCCTGAAGTCGATAGGATGCTTCCGCCGAACGGGCGCGGGCAATATACATATCTTTTTTGGTTTTGGCTTCCGAAATCTTGGCTTCTAGCGATCGCATATCTTTCTTTAGTCGCTCAACAATGTCGGTTTGTTGTCCGACTTGATTGGAGAGGGAAGTGCCGGTTTCTTGATAAGCACGACGTTTGGTTAAGGCTTCTCTGGCTAGAGGTTCATTGCCTTGTTTTATTGCCATTTGGGCTTTGCGATACCAGTCCTCAGCAGTGGCTTGGGCGGCTATTGCTTGGCGTTCAGTGCGTTTTTGGGTAGCGATGGCTTGGGCTAATCCCTGTCGCAATCGCACTAAATTTTCTTGCATTTCGGCAACGGCTTGTTCCAAAATTTTTTCTGGATCTTCTGCACTGCCTATCAGACTATTGAGGTTAGCGCGAATCACCCGCAGGATACGCTTGATTAATTCCATCTCGGCTCTCCATTCACTCTCAGCAAGTCAGAAGCCAGTAGTTATCAAATAGTAGTCTTATCTCCCCCTGCATCTCTGGTTACTGAGCGACTTGCTCTAGTGTCCCGTAGCCAAGGGAGTTGAAGTATACACCCTATTCTCTTTGATTCATCCTATCGTAGATTTTTCTCCCTTATGGCTACTGCACCCGTGCTTTAATGCCTTTAGCTTGTAGTTCTTGTAATCTTCTTTCTACTTGCTCTTTGGTTTTCAACGCCCCAAGATAAATCAGCTTTTGATCGCGCGATAAATAAGCATCGGGAACTAATTGCCGAACAGTGGCAACAGTGCGATCGCCTTCATTGTCCGTCACAATATGATAGAACCCATCTGCTGCGGGTTTGATTTCGGCGTTTACCTGTGGGGGAGTAACTGTCGGCTGGGGTACAGGTTGTGCTGTGGCGATAGGCGGTATATTCAACGGTTGTACTGGCTGTACATCTGGTAACGGGTTAACCACAGGCGGCGCAACTGGCGTGGGAATTACCACAGGCGGATTAATCGGTGCGATCGCTGTTGGGAGAGTTTTTGGTTGTAAGCCAACTATATCGTTGGGGTCTTTCAGTTCGGGAAATTCTTTCGCCGCTAAATTGGGATACTTGGGGATAGGAGTCAGTTCAGTCTGCTCTGAGATTTGGCGTTGGCTGGCTGTTTCTTGAGTCTGAGTTTTATCGGTACTAGCAGCGGGATTACTGTTAAATATTTTATCGAAACTCAACTGTGGCAAGCTTTTCGGATTAAATACTATGTAACCCAAGGTCAAACTAGCCATCAACAGCAGCAACATCGAGCCGATACCCAACGGTGAAAGCAGAGTATCGTTAGAATTGCTGGGTGGCTTGCTTGGTTGTTGTTGTTCATCATTTAAACTCCGCAGTAATGCTTCACTCGATTCCAAATAATCCTCTGGTTGAGTTGAAGTTTCCTGCGCTTGCATCAGATTTTCACTGTGAGCAACCTTAGCCGTCGCCGGCACTATACTGCTAGTAGAATTTGGTGATGGTAGGGGAATTTGGGTTGGACTAAAATCGCTAGAAGATGGCTGCTGTAGATGTTCTACTGCCTCTGTCTTGGCTGTTACTGGTTTTTCCAGAGGTACTTCGGTTACAGGTACAGACTGTATACTCGTGGGAATTTCTGTTGGGGGTAGCTGAATTTTGCCAGCCAATGTCGTTATTTCTGTTATGTCCTGGGTTTGAGTGTTAATGTTACTTCCTTTACGGGGTTGATACGCTGTTTTGGATGCTATGCGTGAACGACGGTATCTAGCCAACTCTTGATCTAGCTGTACTTCCACACTAGACAGGGCTGCGGCTAATGCTGGCTTCAACTCAGGTGTTTTCGATGATTGAATACCGGAATCTATTGGTGAGTTTTGACTCATTGCCTGTCTACCTCAAACCTAGACTGTTGAATTAACTGTAGATAATTTTTGCTAATGCTAACGAAAAATTTCCCATCACTATAAACTTTCTTGAATTATCTTGAATTTCAGCACTCAGCACTTTGAAGTAAGGATGTCTTGGAAATCAGTCAATGATATTTTAGGCTTTCTCGAACAGCAAGCCAGATGGCAAGAACAACCATTGCCAAAAGTGCTGCATTTTTGGGCAGAAGTTGTAGGTGTAGTGGCGGCTAAACATACCCAACCTTTGGTGATTCAGCGTGATGTTTTGCGCGTGGCGACTTCCAGTGCTGCTTGGGCGCAGAATCTCGCTTTTAAACGCCAAATCATTTTATTAAAGTTAAATGAAAAGTTGCCTACACCTTTGGTGGATATCCGCTTCTCTACGGCTGGGTGGCAACATCCTTCAGCCACGCCACCGCAACCACTCACAGGTTCGCCACAGGAACATCCTAGTTATCTAGGAAATCTGAGTAATGTTCCGCCTGATGCTTCGCCGACACGGGAAAATCCTCAAAGTGCATTTGGACTATGGGCGGAAAAGATGCAAGTGCGATCGCATGGTTTACCCCTTTGCCCCCAATGCCAATCTCCTACCCCTCCCGGTGAACTACAACGCTGGCAAGTTTGTGCTATTTGTGCCTCTAAGCAGTTTTGAACCTAAGTTAATGGTTGAGATTGGGTGTAAGAGTGTCAAAATTTTGCTTACTACCAAACAATCTAACATTGCGAATTTTGTAATTAATGTTTAATAAAATTGATATTTTTTCCAAAAAAAGAGGAAAAGTTTTTGTAAAGTTTATATTTTACAGGCATCCTCTGATAAATACTTAAGAAATCTAGGTTAATTCCTAGTCTCTCAAAAAACAGTTAGAAATTAATAACTGGGGTTTCAAGTTGATATTTCTCCCAATTAACTCAAGATTTGGCTGATTGGTTTCACGAAAATAAGTCTAAAACTAAAGTCTAATATTTCTGCCTGAGATATTAAAAGGCTAGAAAAGTCCTTATATAGTTTTTTAGTTTCAATCAAGCTATATATTTTGTTGTGCTTACCGGGACTTTAGGTAATTTCTATGGGCAAAGTTGTCTAAAATCCCACTAAATTATTTTCCTGTTTTTCTCACATTCCTGAGTATTTATCGACACCTATCAAGTTTGATTTTCAAAATATTTGAGTACTTAATTGCGTAAAAAGTATTTCTCAGCCAATAAATGTTCACGGCTGATATCTCAGTAATAATTATGTAAATTTAAGTTTGAATTGCCAAATTATATACACAATTTTATAGTCAACTAGCTATATACAGGCTCGTTTGAAACATCAAAGTTGAATGTGTGCCAAATCTAAACTTTTAGTTTTAGCCTTGATCCCTAGCTATTTTTAGCCAAAAATTAGTGGGTAGATACTTTAGCGATCATTTAAAAATATAACAAGATTCTAAAAACATCCTGAAGTTTATTTTTCTGTTGGGATCGCTAGAACCCAGAGTAAATAATAATTTGCTGGCAATATTACGTATTTATATCTAGGCGCAGAATATAAATATGTAAGACAGCCCTGAACAGCACTAAAGATGAACTCAAATGAAACCGATAAACTTTTTGACATCTGCCTGTAGATATTGTCGTCATTACAAACCAGAAGGCCGCCGTGGCGGAACGTGTCAACAGTTGGGAGCGCCTGTGCAAGCCGCTTGGAAAGCTTGTTCTTTAGCTCTTCCACCTTTTGCACCTTCTTGGGAAACTTTAGAAGATTCGTGGAGTTTGCCAGATGGAACACCCGTCTTAGAGAGTTCCCATCCTCTAGTTGCTGTTGTTGACAATATAACGGTTGTGCCGATTGAGGAAATCGTTAATTTAATTCCTGAAGAGGCTGAGGCTAAGACTAAAACAGTAAGTGCTAATTTAGCTACTATTTCTTATTAGACTTGGTTTATAGACATAAAAAATATTTCTCTTGAAAATTGCTAGTGCTGTAAACGTTGACATCTCCGAAAATCGCACCTCATACCAATTTTGGCTTGTGAATGGAAAACTTTCTCAAAAAGCTTTTCTTGACAACTCCAAAATACCTAAGCTCAAATTGGTATGCCTCAAAGGTGCGATTTTTGCCATTTTTAAGGTAGCCAAGGGAAGGAACGAAAATTGGGTGATCGCTTTTCTAAAAATGCTTGTTTGCCTTCAGCACCTTCTTCTGTCATGTAATAAAGTAAAGTTGCATTCCCCGCCAGTTCTTGTAAACCAGCTTGTCCGTCACAATCGGCGTTGAATGCGGCTTTGAGACAGCGAATGGCGATCGGGCTTTTCTGTAAAATTTCTTGCGCCCATTGAACACCTTCATTTTCTAATTCTTCTACTGGCACAATAGAGTTAATTAAACCCATATCTAGCGCCTCTTGGGCATTGTATTGACGGCAGAGGAACCAAATTTCTCGCGCTTTTTTTTGCCCAACACTGCGGGCGAGATAACTAGCACCAAAACCACCATCAAAACTACCGACTTTGGGGCCAGTTTGACCAAAAATAGCGTTATCCGCCGCAATGGTGAGGTCACAAATCAAGTGTAAAACGTGTCCACCACCGATCGCATATCCCGCAACTAAAGCAATCACGACTTTTGGCATCGAACGTATCAAGCGCTGCAAATCCAGCACATTCAAGCGAGGAATTCCCGCATCATCTACATAACCCCCTTCCCCTCGCACACTTTGATCACCACCAGAACAAAAAGCATACTTACCATCAGTGTGGGGGCCAGCACCAGTAAATAGAACTACTCCAATATTTGTATCTTCACGGGCATCACAAAACGCGTCGTACAATTCAAAGACAGTTTTCGGACGGAAAGCATTACGTTTGTGTGGGCGGTTGATGGTGATTTTTGCAATACCATCGGTTTTGTGATAAAGAATATCTTCGTAGGTTTTGACAGATTGCCAGTTAACTTGCATGAGAAAGAATTGCGCTATTGTGCTTGAGAATTTTATCGCGGACTGAGAAGCGATCGCTAAAATTTCCTCTCTCCAGTAAAATCAGGGCTGGTAATTGACTTACAATCAAAATGCGCCGCGACTCTATTTTCTACAAATTATTCCAACAATTTCCCGGTTTGCTGTTTGAATTAGTAGATCAACCACCATCAGAAGCTGAAAATTATCTATTTGAATCGGTGGAAATTAAAGAAACAGCATTCCGAATTGACGGAGTGTTTCTACCTCCAGCTAATGCAGCATCCAAAGTTGTCTTCTTTGCTGAAGTGCAGTTTCAAAAAGATGAAGACTTGTATCATCGCTTTTTTAGCGAATTGTTTTTGTTTCTCTACCGCCACTTGATTCGTTATGATGACTGGTTTGGCGTGATTATTTTTCCTTCACGTAATTTAGAACCCTCAAATCCTCGGATTCACCAAGCATTGTTACAAAGCAATCAAGTCCGGCGAGTGTATTTGGATGAATTAGGCGATTTACGACAACAACCTTTAGGATTGGCTTTGATGTTGCTGACGACAACGCCTGAAACCGAAGCAGTGGAAGCAGCACGGTATCTGCTAGAACAAGCACAGCAACAATCGGAACAAGCGATAATAAATTTAGTGACGACGATTATACTCTACAAGTTTTCTACCCTAAGCCGAGAGGAGATTGAAGCAATGTTGGGACTGATTTCAGAAGAACCACGGGCTATTCGAGAAGCACGAGAACAAGAAGCGCGATCGCTCATTCTCCGACAGTTAAACCGACGAGTAGGTACAATTTCTGATGAACTTCAGCGCCAGATTCAGGCGTTGTCTTTAGAACAGTTAGAAGCATTGGGTGAAGCCTTGTTGGATTTTGTGGCGATCGCGGATTTAGAAACTTGGTTACAGGCACACGCTACTAGTTGAGAGCGATATTACTACAGTAAAACGATTATGGCAGCGAGAAATGGTTTCCTTGATGAAGTAGCTTTTTAGCCTTGTTATATTCAGCCCTGAGATATAAACAATACTGTTGGGAATCCTATTATTAGGATTGCTTATCTTAAAGGGTATAAAAATATGAATGACCTTAAATCTTTACTAGATCGTGCTTCATTAGAGGATAGGAAAGCATTGGCAGATATTCTTAAAGCCTCAAAACCAACAGTCGATGCTATTGTTAATCGTCTATGGGAGGCAAGTCAAGATGCTGCAATTTATATATTTAACGAAATATGTGATGATCAACCCAGTTATCACAAAATAGTTAAGAAAGCTGCTAAAAAGTTAAAAATCAAATGTGGTAAATATGAATCTGCTAGTGAGATGGAGATAAAAATTGCACAGAAGGTGATGGCCACAATGTTGGAGAAAATGACACCAGAACAAAAGCAAGAAATCGAACAGCAGTTAAGAAAAACAGCATCACAATTTGATAAAGGAAGTGAATTATTAGGAAGTACTAGTATTTTTCTTGCTTTAACAGGCGCTCAATTGTCTGGTTTTGGTATTTACTTACTAGCTTCAACAACGTTAGGCACACTTACGGGAATAATAGGAGTTACTTTACCCTTTGTTGCCTACACAACAATGTCAAGTACAATAGCTGTAATTATCGGGCCAGTTGGGTGGATAGGTGCAGGACTATTCACTGCATGGCAATTGACAGGCCCTAATTATAAAAGAGTCATTCCAGCCATTCTTTATATTTGCGCCCTCAGAGCAAGATTATATGGTGGTTTTGCTTAATTGATTGCAAGAAAATTTTTTTGAAATCCTTATAAGTAACGAAGGATGTATTGTAAACTTTGCCTGAAAAATACCGATTTAAGAGAATCACATATAATACCAGAAACATTTTATGAAGAAATATATGATAATTTGCATAGAATGGTTTTTCTATCTTTAAAAGATACTAAACTTAAATTTATTCAAACTGGAATTAAGGAAAAACTATTATGCCACAATTGCGAACAAAGATTTTCTAGGTGGGAAAATTTTCTAAAAAGAGATTTAGTTGATTTTGGAAACAAGAAAAGTAAATATTTAAAATTTCCGATTTTAGAAGAAAATTTTATTCAGGTTGAAGGGATTAGGTATAATGAATTTAAACTTGCTATTTTATCTATTTTATGGCGTTTGTCAGTATCATCACATCCCTATCATTGTTTATATAAATTAGGAATTCATGAGGATAAGCTAAGACATATATTATTAAAAGGAATTGCACCAGATGAAAGTATATACCCCATAATTGTTACGAGGCATGAAATTGAAAAAGAGTTTGACCCAGGTATAATAATGCAATTTCCTCCTAAAGTGGTTAAAAAATCATTTACTATTCCATCTCATACTATTCCACCTAAGAGATTTGAGCAATTATTAACTATTGAAGCTTTTACTATATGGGGACATACTTTCAAAATTCTTATTAATGATAATATTTTTATGAAAGTTAATCTAGAAAATTTTCTTAGAAAATCTGGGCATTTAAATATAAAGGCCCAAGAGTTAATAGAATTTATGTCTGAAGATAGCGTTTTAAGCAGAATTTACGATCAAGATGTTAATAATATATATGAAAAAATGATTGATGAATCAGAATAGTTATGTTAATTCTTTAGCTTAAAGGGTAAAGAAGCTTATTTTAGAAAAATATTATGTAGCTAAGTAATATCGATAAATGGCTAAACTACTTCAACTGCTTGACTACAAGCAGTTTTACTTTTAATACCAGCCTTCACATAATTATCATAATTTATAAGCCGATTCATCAACACTAACAAAATAGTTAAATATTAAGATTTTTTGCAATATTACCTAGATTTTCCCGTCGCCATTTAGCATCAACTTTACGATTTGTCTGCAACTCTAAAACTCGAATTCCTTGACTTGGTAATGGATTTATTTTTCTCTGTAATTCTTCCCAAGAAGTAATTAATTCATGCTGTACACCGTATGTAACGCACAATTGAGCAAAATCAATATTCTGGGGAGTGCCAAAAAACTCTTCAAATGGCGGTTCAAATTTTGCGATGGGTAACATTTCAAAAATGCCCCCGCCGTTATTATTAATTAAAACAATTGTGAGATGACCAACAAATTTATTGCGGATTAAAAAACCATTGGTGTCATGTAATAACGCTAAATCTCCTGTCAAGATGACACTACTTTGTTGATGATGAGCAATTCCTAAAGCGGTGGATAATGTGCCATCAATCCCATTAGCGCCGCGGTTAAAATATGTTTGCACTCTTAAATTATTGGGTTGCCAAAAATACTCTACATCCCGCACAGGCATACTATTAGCAATAAATAAAGGTGTTCCTGGTAGTAGTGTTTGAGATAATAACCAGGCCGCTTTACCTTCAAATAAATATTCCATTTTCGCCATAGTCTGGTCAACCGTGACTCTGACTTTCGCTTCTGCAATACACCAATTTTGCAAATATTCAGATGGTAAATTCTCTTTGTCGCTTTCCCATATCCCCAACTGATCTACACTGATTCGCAGATGAATCGTTCTTCCGTGGAGAGGGTCAAGGTTTTGGTCGCTAGGGTCAATTACCCAGCGTTGGGGTTGTGTAGCACTTAACCAAGTCCGTAATTCTTTACTGGTAGGCATATCTCCCACCTGAATTACCATTTCTGGTGCTAACTGCTTTGCTAATTGCTGATTGCGTAAAATCAGGTCGTAGGTGGAAATTAAATGAGGGTTGAGGTCAGCATAATTTCTCAGTGGCGAAAGTCCTTCAGCGAGGACAGGCCATTGCAGAGTTTGGGAAAGTGTAGCGATCGCTCTACAATAATCTTCAGGATTTTGGGGTTGAGCAACTCCAGCAATAATTATCCCGCGATCGCAATTTTGCCATACTTGAGGAATGGGAAATTGAAAGTGGGGAGTGGGGAGAGTATTTGTAACTGCGGCGAAGAATACTTCTGGGTCAAACTGAAAGTCAGTACCGTCGGGAACTGGTGCAAGAGGGTCACGGAAGGGAATATTTAAATGTACTGACCCTTTTGTTGGTGCTTGCGTTCTCTCCCAAGCATAAATTACCGTTTGCCGCAGATACCCCAGCATTGACATATCTGGGGATGGTACAGCTAACTCAGCTTGCCAATTTGGGTAACTACCATACAATTTCACTTGGTCGATGGTTTGACCAGAGTGACAATCTCGCAGTTCTGGTGGTCTATCGGTAGTTAATACTAGCAGTGGTACACGACTTTCTTTAGCTTCAATTACTGCGGGATAAAAGTTTGCGCCTGCTGTCCCAGACGTACAAACTAGTGCGACAGGTCGTCCGGTGGCTTTAGCTACTCCCAAGGCAAAAAAAGCCGCAGAGCGTTCATCGAGAATAGATATAGCTTCAATATCTGGTACTTGTTGAGCAAAGGCAACTGTTAGGGGTGTAGAACGAGAACCAGGACAAATTACAGCACAAGTTAAACCTAGACGCTTTAATGTCTCCGTCAAGACAAAAGCCCAAAGTTGATTAACATTCCTATAGGCGACCAGCATCAAATCCCAGATAGCTATCAGACAATATTCAATTGTGACATTCTCCCAGACTGACTTTTAGTGAATTTATAGGTTTTCCACCTGTTGTTTGTTAAATTTTGTATGGCAATTTATCTCAAACACAATGGACTGTATTTATTTAACGGGAATTCGCTGCTATGGCTACACGGGATATTTACCAGAAGAACAGGTTTTAGGACAATGGTTTGAAGTGGATATCAAGTTATGGTTAGATCTGTCCCAAGCTGGGGAAACTGATGCGATCGCCGATACTCTGGATTATCGCAGTGTCATTAGTACTATTCAAAATTTAGTCAAAACATCCCGGTTCGCTTTACTCGAAAAGTTAGCAGGTACAATTGCCGACACTATCTTGCAACAGAGCGATCGCGTCACGCAAGTCCAAGTCGTCGTCACCAAACCCGCAGCACCTATTCCTGATTTCGGCGGCAAAATTAGTATTGAATTGACGAGAACAGGGAAAAGGTGACAGGCTACAGGGGACAGAGTTAAAAGACTTTTACTGTAACTACCTTGACTGATAAACCTGAAACATGACCACCTTAGCCAATGACAAAAATTTCTGAAGAAGTGCGGGTTTTTGTTTACGGTACACTCAAACCCGGTGAAGCTAATTATCAAAAATACTGTGCAGGAAAAATGGTAAATGCTCAAAGGGCAGTTATACCAGGCAAACTGTTTGCTTTGCCTTTGGGCTACCCAGCCGTGACACCGGGACAAAATCAAGTCCACGGCTATTTGCTTTCTTTTGCTGAACCAAAAATTTTACAAGCTTTAGATCATCTAGAAGATTACCAACCCAATAGACCAATCACAGAAAACTTTTACAATCGCCAAGAAATTGAAGTTTACACTCCACAAGGCGATGTTCTGGGTTTAGCTTGGGTTTATCTGATGACCTTAGAGCTTGTTAACCAATTAAATGGTACTCTTTTAGCCGATGGTTGGTGGAGTAGCTGCGGTTTAACGCTCACTGAAAATTAATTTAATTCAAGTCTGGCTCAATTTTTTCCAGTCCAGGCTGTGTGAGGTCAATAGTTTTTTCTGGTGTAGTAACTGCTGCTTTCGGAATTTCGATGACGGGATTATTTAAGGCCACCATCAGCGGTGCAGCAGGCGTAGGCGGCGTTTTAGCAACTGGTGTAGATTCTTCTACTTCTACTTGCGGTTTTTGAGCCAACTGCGGTGTTCTAATTTCACTCCCAGGTAGCAAACCAGAAACTACACTAATCACACAAGCTGCAACCGCCGCACCACCAAATGTCCAGGCTAAACGCGAACGACGGCGCAAACGTGAAAATACTTTTTGGGCTGTGACTTCTGGTGATTGTGCGGTATCTGGGACTGGTAGAGTCCGTAAACCTTGCCGCAGTTTCAATAATCTGGCATACAGACATTGAACGGAGGCATCATTTGCCAGCCATTCTTCTACTTGCCTGCGTTCTGTAGCTGTTACCTCTCCATCGAGGTATGCACTTAATAACTCGAAGCGATCGCGCTTCACCATATTCATAGTACCCGTTGATTCATTGGTATGTTGATCCATCCCTTCTGACAAATCTCCAAGAAATTGCAAATGGGAACGGTCGTTAAACTGAGAATCAGTAGTCATCTTAACATTATTACTAATTCATATACGGGTAAACCAAGCCAGCAATTCTCAGAAATTCATCGAGAAATTCATGATTTGTTTCTCTATGACGGCAGAAGCACGCTTTTTGATTCCTGACAATTCTTAATCAATGTTTAAATTCTGGCATTAAACAAAAGAAATAAACTGTAATTTAGGCATCCAGATAATTTTGCAATTGAGCTTGCAATCTGGATCTTGCTCTGGCTATTCTCGATTTTACCGTTCCCAAGGAAACCCCTGTAATTTCGGCAATTTCTTCATAAGCCATGCCTTCGATTTCTCGTAAGACAATTGTAGTGCGAAACACTTCTGGTAAATCGGCGATCGCCTCTCGTAATTGCTCGTAAAACTCTCTAGTGGTCAACTCCTCTTCGGGGCCTGGAGTGTCACCAGCAATTTCCCAATCCATTTCCCCATCCTCTAGGGTGCGGGGAGCATCTAGAGACAAGGGACTGACAACCCGCTTGCGTTTCCGCAATTCATCGTAAAACAAGTTGGTGGCAATCCGGCTTAACCAGCCGCGAAATTTAGCGGGTTCTTGCAATCGGTTAATATTCCGATACACTCGAATCCACACTTCTTGAGCCAAATCGGCTCTATCGGCCCAATCTGGAGCCAAATGGTATAAAACTCGATCAACTTGGGTCTGATAGCGGCGCAGGAGTTCTGCAAACGCAACACGATCTGGACGCAATCCCACTTGACAGCGCAAAATTAGATCGTGATTTGAGAGTTTGTCAACTTGCACCGATGCTTCTGAACACTTCGCATCAACCGTTGACCAGGATACAGCAATCGATTGACTCATAGATCGTATTGGCTTTAAATCATCCCTTACTATTAGACCTATTAACTGACTGGATGTTCCGCAATTAAGTGCCGGATTAATGACTGGAACATCAAAGTGGAGAATCTGGATGAGATTTCTGTTAGCCCGAACAGTGATAAACTCTAGTTTTTACCCGAAAAGTAGCAATTTCAGTGGGATAAGACCACATTTATACTCATAGGTATTTTACGTATAATTGTGCTGCTGATCGCAACTGACTATTTACCTTTGACAAATTCAAGTTTGTGTGCATTCCCATCACTGGGTTATAGTCACTAGTTTTGAGATGACGTGATCAGAGGTTAAGGGGAGCAAGTCAGGCTGGATGGGAAAAATCTGGATCTGCTGACAGACAAATAGCTAAATTTCTGAGCTTCTACTTTTAATACTGAATTGATGTTAGAGAAGCCGTTAGACTGTTTTAGAGATCGTGGTAACTTCACTAAGGGTAGAGTAGAATCTTGGTTCTGGTGATTGTTTCCAGAAATTATGAAGCTCGCAGAAATTCATAATTATTCATTATGAGTCAGGAATTATGAATTTCTGCTGGCATCCTTTAAAAGGAATGTTATTTTTCCGGTCTAGTTACCAGAATTGTATTTTTTTCTGGATGTTCCTGATAAATAGCACCAGTATTAGTTGGATTTGGTATCCGCACTTGAAGAAAGAAATTAATGGAAAATGTGATTGTGATTGCAAGCAATAGTTTTTCAAACATGGATTTCCTCCCACCCACACCATTAATAATTGATTCCCGCACTTGGAGAGTTCTAGAAAAAAGCCTGAACGGAAGAAACCTTCGCTCGGTCTTTACAGGAATCAAGGTTTCTCACCAGAAGTCTTATTTGCTGGGACATTCGCTTAGACTTAGTTTGCCCAGAAAGATTGGCAAATTTATAAGGAAACAGATAAGTATTTATAAATTATTGATAATTGGATGATGAGCGCATTCAATTATTCCAAGAGATGGATCTGTCAGGGATAAATAATAGGCGATCGCAATGGTAAGAAATGAATCTGTAACGCGAATAGCAATGTTTCTCTGTTTTGGCACAGCCATCTTATCGTTAGCTGTCCATTGGCGAGTGACAACAACGCAACAACAGTCAGATAATTTAGCCACTAATCGGAAATTTCCTGGAAGTATAGGGGAAACAGCTTTTGGTGCATCTACAACTGCTGGTGAACCGTTGAGGGGGCAAAATCCGCAAGGGAATTCTGACATTTTGCCTCATCATAAGTCGGGTACAGTTATCCAAAATGTAGCTAGGGACACTGATATACCCAATAACAAGCAATTAGTTGCTTTAGAAGCAGAACAAACAGAAAATCTCAATCCTGATGCTCAACCGCGCTCCTTTTTTACCCAGTTTTCCAATCAACAAAAAACTTCTAATAAATTGGGATTGAAAACACAAGTAGTAGTTGATTTAAGCGATCGCCGCACTTATGTTTATCAAGGAGATTTAGTTATAGCTAGTTACCCAATTGCTGTAGGCAAGAAAGGCTGGGAAACACCTACGGGTTCTTTTGAAGTGATGAATATGCAGCATGACCCGATCTGGCGACACCCCATCACTGGCAAAGTCTTTCCGCCAGGAACTGATAGTCCTTTAGGTGAACGCTGGATTGGTTTTTGGACAGATGGACGCAACGAAATTGGCTTTCACGGCACACCGGATATCCACCTGCTGGGGACGGCTATTTCTCACGGTTGCTTGAGAATGCGTAATTCTGATGTGCGTTTGTTATATGACCAAGTTAAAGTTGGCACATTGGTAACAGTGCGTGATTAATCAAGAGTCAACAGTCCCTAGTCAAGAGTCTCTAGTCAAAACAGATTGACCATTGACTATTGACTCTAATTTATTTTTGCTCAAAGCTAGGGGCGTAAACTTGAAGTAAGTTACTAACTTGGCGGAGAACTTCATTACCAGTGTTTTTGGGCAAAAATGGTGTTCTATTATCGTTTGGTTGGTCGAGGTTACGACCGATGGCTTCACTGACTTGTTGGGAAATCAACTCTTGTAGGTCGGCTTTAGCACGTAGACGTTGATAGTTAGCACCTTCTTCTGTGGTGGCATATAAAGGTGGTAAGCGGTTGAGGGCATAAGCGGCGATATCACCCACATCTAGAGAACTTTCGCTGGTAGCTTCAATTTCAGCGACGCGGGCGATCGCTTCAGTCAAGACTAATTCTTCCATGACGTTGATAAATTGTTTGCGAGGCACCGCCACTACCTCACCAGTTAATAAGGCTCCCATTAATCGATCTAGGGCCATATACTCTTCTATCGAGAGTTCCGATGCGTTATCACAAATTCGCCCAACTTCTGCTTCCATTGCTGGTGTGAGATAACCATCCTGAAGAGCTTGTTCTACAATTTTTTCAATACTCATAACGCTCATCTTGTTTAAGCCACCCAAGTAAGGTAAGGACGGTACAAATCCAATTTATCTTGCCCAATTATCGGTGCATAATCTACAAATTATGCACACACAATATTAATTCACATTTATTATTCAAAAACCTGTGTTCGCCAGGGTACTGGGTCAACAGATTGGCCATTGACATATAAACCCCAGTGCAAATGCGGCCCTGTAGCAGCACCTGTTGAACCCACTGCGCCAATTAATTGACCAGCTTTCACAAAGTCGCCTTCCTTAACGTTAATGCGACTTAAATGTAAGAATATGCTTGTCACTCCTTGACCGTGATCAATGCCAACTACATTACCGTGAATGCGGAAGCCTTGAGACACTTTACCAACTAAAGCAACTCGCCCAGATGCTGGAGCAGTTACAGGTGAACCTGTGCCTCCGGCGTAGTCAACACCCCGATGATAATAATCCTTAGCAAATTTACCATTATAGTAACGACGTACGCCATAGATTGTACTAATCCGGGCTTTACTTGGGGCAAGAAATTTACCGTCCCAATATTTTTCTGGTGTTTGCAAGGCTTTGAAAGCTGCTACACGCTTGAGTTCATACTCAGTAGCGCCATCGGCAGATTTGCCTGGTGGTAATGTGATGCGTTGTATCGGAAACTTGCGCGATCGCAATTTGACGCTTAAGTTCTTGACTTGACCATCTCCGGCGATTTTTAAGGTTCTCGTTCCTGCTGTTTCTAGGGGAGTTGTGGGAATGAAGGCGCGATATTTATTCGGGGAAACGGCAAAAGCTGGGTAAGTTTTTTCGCCTACTACCACTGTTGGTGGCTGATTATCTTGTTGAGTGACATCAACCATTACAGACAGAGTATCTCCCAACTGCGGATTAGTGGGAGATAACTGGACTTGCAAAGCCGCTGCTGGCAATGCCAAGGCTAGGGGGAAAGATACAAATATCCCATAGAAAAAATTGGTGGTGTGGCGACTTACTTGCCAACTCTGAGAATTTCTCGCGCGATTCTCGATAGCCATAGAAATACAATATAATCCCTTACTTTTGTTCACAAACAGACCAGATGGCTCTCAGGTTTTTTAACCACAGCCGATATTTTTAAACATCATAATATGCGGTCAATAAACATTCTCATGAATAAGCTATACCTATTTGGATGCGATCGCCAATGATCATCATTCATTTAAATTAAATACTATATCTGGTGAAGGAAAAACTAGGCTGTCTGAAAGGGTTGGGAGATTTTTGAGCAACCCCTGAAGGAGCCGATACACTATAGTGTCCTAACATTGATAATCCAATTAGAAGTTGTATCAAAAATTAGTAAAATGGTTGCGGCCAACTAGCTAAACCAGATTAACCACAAAGGTAGCGCCATAAATAAGCCGATAAACGTCAAAGCAATACTGCTGGCTAATAAGTTTCGGTCTAGGTCATACACTTCTGCCAAAATTAGTACAGAAAGCCCTGTGGGTGTTCCTGACATTAACACCAGAACTAGACGTTCTTCTCCAGTTACACCGAAAAAGGTTGCGCCTAAGCCCACTAGTACAGGTACAACAAATACCTTTAGCACACTGGCAATAGAAGCAATTTTTAAACTTTTCCAGCCTGTAATTGTACCTAGTCGCAGGCCGACAAGTAACAAAGCAAAGGCGATAACTACCCAAACAGCTTGTTCTAATCCTGACTCAATTACGGCTGGTAATGGCACAAATTGAGTACTCACGCCCAAAAAAAATGTCCACAAGCTGGGAACTGTAACTAAATCTCGTAACTGAGTCCACCACTGGGTATTGATTTTGCTTTTGCCAAAGTAGCTAGCAATTAAGACCGCAATGCCATAAGTACCAATCACATTGTTGGTAACGCTGAATAAAACTGCCCAGTCGTTGTTTTTGGGACTAGTTAGTACTTGGGTGAGTGTAAGTCCAACAAAACCTGTGTTACCTAAAATGGCAGCTAGAATAAAACTGCCCAAACTGGCTTGCATCAATGGGATGTCTACTGCCAAGTCTGAATTTGGCAAATCTGGTTGCTGTTTTTGATTTTTCAACCATTGTAAAACTTGCCAAATCAATAACGCTAAAATCAGACTCAGCAGTAATACTCCAACTGCAACTCCAGGTATAACGAAGCCGTGAGATAAATCAGTATGACGCGCCAAAACTAAAATTTGTAATGGCACCCCCACCCAATACAACCCATTACCAAGCCACTTCAGGAAACTATCTGGAATTAACCGAGAGCCTAGTAATCCGATACCAACCCAAATGAGAAAAGGGGTATAAGCATGAATCAGACTGTCAATCATTGTCGGATGGCACCTTGGTTAGGGTGTCAAAAAGGATGCTGTTGCTAGTATGCCAGCACAGCGCCCTTTATGATTTAATTTGCATAGGCCGCCATCGGCAAACAAGCACAAACAAAATTTCTGTCACCGAAAGCTGCATCAATACGACCTACACTAGGCCAGAATTTAGCTTCGCGCGTCCAAGGTGCGGGGTAGGCGGCTTGTTCGCGGGAATAGGGATGAGTCCATTCCCCAGCGATGAGACTTTCGGCGGTGTGGGGTGCGTTCTTCAAAAGATTATCTTCAATATCCATTTTGCCTGATTCGATGTCGGCAATTTCTTGACGAATAGCAATTAGGGCATCACAAAAACGGTCTAATTCTTCCTTCGATTCGCTTTCTGTGGGTTCCACCATGATAGTTCCAGCTACAGGCCAGGAGACAGTCGGCGCATGGAAACCATAGTCCATTAAGCGTTTAGCAATATCATCAATGTCGATATTGGCGGATTTTTTGAGCGATCGCAAATCTAAAATACACTCATGGGCAACTAGGCCATTTTTGCCTTTGTACAAAACTGGATAGTAGGTTTCGAGCCGCTTGGCAATATAGTTAGCATTGAGTATTGCCACTTTGGTTGCTTCCGTCAAACCAGCCGCCCCCATCATAGCGATGTACATCCAAGAAATTACCAAAATGCTGGCACTACCCCAAGGTGCGGCGGCGACTGCGCTTTTTGAGTGCTGAGTGCTAAGTGCTGTTAGCGGTAGCGGGGCGTTTAGCCCGTGCTGAGTGGATTTATTGAGAGGAACTACGGCGTGTCCTGGGAGGAAGGGTACGAGATGGGCGGCTACACCAATTGGCCCCATACCTGGGCCGCCGCCACCGTGAGGGATACAGAAGGTTTTGTGCAGATTCAAGTGACAAACATCTGCACCAATATCGCCGGGACGACACAGCCCGACTTGGGCGTTCATGTTTGCCCCATCCATATATACTTGTCCACCGTGGCGATGCACAATATCACAAATTTCTTCAATACCTTCCTCAAAGACACCGTGGGTTGAGGGATATGTCACCATCAACGCTGCAAGTTCACTACTGTGCTTTTCTGCTTTGGCTTTGAGGTCATCAACATCAATGTTACCGTCAGCGTCACAGGCAACTGCTACCACCTTCATTCCACACATAACCGCACTGGCGGGATTTGTCCCGTGGGCGGAGGTGGGAATTAAACAAACGTTGCGGTGTGCTTCGCCGCGACTAGCATGATATTCGTGAATGACTAACAGTCCAGCGTATTCCCCTTGGGAACCGGCATTTGGTTGTAGAGAAATTGCCGCAAACCCAGTAATTTCGGCTAACCAAGCCTCAAGTTGCTGGAAGAGAATTTGATAACCCCAGGTTTGCGATGATGGTGCAAAGGGATGTATCTTACCAAATTCTTCCCAACTGACGGGAATCATCTCAGCTGTGGCATTTAGCTTCATGGTACAAGAACCCAAGGGGATCATCGATGTTGTTAGCGATAAATCTTTGGTTTCTAGTTTGTGCAGGTAACGCAACAACTCTGTTTCGGAGTGATAGCGGTTAAATACGGGATGGGTGAGGTAGCTGCTTTGACGAGATAGGAAAATATCAGAAGTTGAGTTAGTGAATTCTTCTATCGTGAAAGGTAATTCATCTTTACCAGCGAAAATTTGCCACAGGTCAATTAAATCTTCTGCTGTAGTTGTTTCATCTAAAGAAATACCAACGGCAGTCTCATCAAAAATCCGTAAGTTGATATTCCTACCTTGGCAACTTTCCAGAATAGCTTTGAGGCTGTGGCTTCCTAACTCTACTCGTAATGTATCAAAGATATTTTCCGAACTAATTTGATAACCCAGACGCTTTAATCCTGCTGTCAAAAGTACAGTTAGCTTGTGGATATTTTCAGCAATATTTTTCAGTCCTGCTGGCCCGTGATAGACGACGTACATACCCGCCATCACAGCCAGTAGTACCTGGGCAGTACAAATATTACTTGTCGCTTTTTCCCGTCGGATGTGTTGTTCGCGGGTTTGGAGTGCTAGACGTAATGCTGGCTTACCGTTGACATCTTTGGATAGTCCGACAATGCGCCCTGGAACTTGGCGTTTATAGTCTTCTTTGGTGGCAAAGTAGGCTGCATGAGGCCCCCCAAAGCCCAAGGGAATACCAAAGCGTTGAGTGCTACCTACGGCAATATCAGCACCAAATTCACCGGGTGGGGTAAGTAAAGTTAAGCTGAGGGGGTCGGCGGCGACTGTAACTAAAGCCCCGACTGCATGGGCTTTGTCTACGAAGGCGCGATAGTCGTAAATAGTGCCGTCAGTGGCGGGGTATTGCAAGACTGCGCCAAAAATTGGTTCAGCAAAATCAAAGGTTTGATGGTCGCCGATAATAATGTTAATTCCTAGAGGTTTCGCCCGTGTTTGCAACACATCGATAGTTTGAGGATGACAGTCACGGGAAACAAAGTAGCTATGGGCTTGAGTTTTGCTGACACCATAACTCAGACTCATAGCTTCGGCGGCGGCGGTGGCTTCATCAAGTAATGAAGCGTTGGCAATTTCCAAACCTGTTAAGTCAATAATCATGGTTTGGAAATTCAGCAGTGCTTCTAACCGTCCTTGGGCAATTTCTGGCTGATAAGGTGTGTAAGCAGTATACCAACCGGGATTCTCTAAGATATTACGTCCAATTACTGGGGGTGTAACGCAGTCGTAATATCCCATACCAATGTAGGAACGGCACACTTGATTTTTTGCCGCAATATTTTTTAATTTTGCTAGTGCGGCGTACTCATTTTGTGCGTCGGGTAATTGTAGTGTTTGCTGCGATCGGATGGCTTGTGGTACTGTGCGATCGATGAGGTCGTCTAGGCTGGTAAAACCCAACAATTCCAGCATTTGCTTGATTTCATCGGGGTTAGGGCCTATGTGCCGTTCTATAAAATTAGAAGACGGTGAATTTGCTGGGATGGTAGACTTGGACTGAGGGGTATTAGATACCACAAATTGAACTCCGGACGCAACTATTTAATATTTTGCAATAAAAAATACTTTTAAGAAGTGAACATTAAATAAAAGGGGCTAGAGGTTAGGGACTAGAAATTCTAGATTGTGGATGTTTGATTGCAACCAAAGCAAAATCGTAAACCAAATATTTTATCCCATACCTAGTAACTTGTACCTAATCCCTAATCCCCAAGACTCTTACTCTCCTTCTACTAGGGCGCTGTATTGTTCCGCCGTCAAGGTATTGTTAAGTTCACCGGGGTCATCAACGCGTACTTTCAAAAACCACCCCTCGCCGTAGGGGTCGTCTGACACTGCTTCAGGATCATCAATCAAGGGTTCATTACGTTCTACTACTGTGCCGGTTACTGGTGAAACTAGTGTTTCAACGGCTTTGACTGATTCAACTGTGCCAAAATCACCACCTTTATCAACAGTAGTACCAACTTCTGGCAAGTCTATAAACACGATATCACCTAATTGATTTATGGCGAATTGAGTAATACCAATGGTAGCAATATCATCATCTAGGCGTACGTATTCATGACTATCCAGATATTTCAAATCATCAGGATATTCAGACATATAAATTACCCTCCAATATTAAAAAAATTATTGTTGCAACAGTAATGCTGGTCATATTTGATCATGAGCTTTACTGTAGATTGAGTAGTTCACAACACATTATTCCTTATATAGAACTTACACACAAAGGTTATTTGTGGAGATTGGGTGTCAGGGTTTTGTTCATTTACAGAATATACCCCTCTATTCACAGGTGTAGGTTTTTGATCAAAGGGTGAGTTTGGACTCTTTGATATACGAAGTCATCAGCTTTTTCTCTCTTGTCTCATTTAAAACTCATACTTTAGTTTTTGACCGATAAAAGGGACGTTTAACTACAACTGTGGGGTAGGCTTTACCGCGAATTTCTACTTCTAACTGTTGACCGACTTTTCCTAGTTTATTGGGAACGTAGGCCAAGGCAACTGGGTAACCAAGTGTAGGAGAGATAGTTCCACTGGTAACTTCTCCGACAACTTTGCCTGCTGATAACACTTGGTAGCCGTGACGCGCTATATTACGCCCTTGCATTTGTAAACCTACGAGTCGGCGTTGCACTCCGTTGGCTTTTTGCTGTTCTAATACTGTCCGACCAATAAAGTCGCCTTTACTATCGAGGTGAACTAACCAGCCTAAACCTGCTTCTAGGGGTGTGGTATTATCGTCGATATCTTGGCCATATAAGGCCATTGCGGCTTCTAAACGCAGGGTATCTCTTGCACCCAGTCCAGCCGGAACAACACCAGCAGCGTAGAGACTACGCCATAGTTCTATGCCGATTTCTGGGTCTACCATGATTTCAAAGCCGTCTTCCCCGGTGTAACCTGTACGGGCGATGAAGGCGGGTTTACCGAAGATGGTTGCTTGTAAATGACCAAAGGCTTTAATTGGTTGTAAGTCTTCTGTGACAAATGGCTGGAGATATTTAACAGCTTGTGGCCCTTGCAGGGCAATTAAAACTTTTTCGGGTGAGAGGTCTTGAAATTGGATTTCATCTAAGTTGAGGTTTTGCAATAGCCATGTTTTATCTTTGGCTGTGGTCGCTGCATTGACAACGATCGCCACTTTCTCTTCACCTTGATGATAAACAATAATATCGTCAATAATTCCCCCTTGGGGATTGAGCAATACTGTATACTGCGCTTGCCCAGGTTGTAAGCGACTCAAGTCTGAAGGTACTAAACCCTGGAGTTGGTCAATGACTGTTTTACCTTCCAGGGTGAATTTACCCATGTGGGAAATATCAAACATCCCAGCAGCATTTCTCACCGCTTCGTGTTCGCTGGTAATACTGCTGTATTGTACAGGCATTTCCCAACCACCAAAGCTGGTGAAGCGGGCTTTGAGTTCTACACCCAGTTGATATAAAGGAGTTCGCGCCAAGGATGCGGCGATGTTTTCTTGATTAGCCACAGGTAGTTATGCTCTTCAACTTCTATATATCCTAAGTCAAGGCAGAAATTTTATACTTCAGACTTCACCCTTCAGACTTCAAGCTAGTAATGTTATTTATAGGAGTGTTGAGATTTGTTAAGAATAGATTATGAAATATTTCCGCATACTAGCTAGTTTTGCTTTAGCGATGGTTCTATTTTTATTTCCCTTGTCGGCGGAGGCTGCTAGTTCTTCGAGTATTACCCGTTCGGCTGGGGATGAAATTAAGGGAAAAGATTTTTCTGGTCAAAGTTTAGTTGGGAGTGAGTTTACCAACATTGATTTAGAAAATGCGAATTTTAGCAATGCTGACTTACGTGGAGGCGTGTTTAACGGTATTGCCCTGGAAGGGGTGAATCTGCACGGTGTAGATTTTAGCAATGGCATAGCTTATCTAGCTAGGTTCAAAAACGCAGATTTAAGTGATGCAGTTTTGACAGATGCGATGATGCTGCGATCGACCTTTGATAATGTGGAAATTACAGGTGCTGATTTCACTAATGCAGTTTTAGATGGGACACAGGTGAAAAAACTCTGTGCTAAAGCTAGTGGTATAAATTCTAAAACTGGTGTGGACACCCGCGAGTCTTTAGGTTGTAAGTAAAGTTATACAAATAACCCTCCCCAATATCGGGAGGGTTATTAATGTAAATTTCATAACGCAGAGAAGCCGAATAATATATCAAGTTTTGGATGTTTGGTAGCGTTCTAATTACTCTGGATTTGTCGCTTTGTCATCCGTTAAGTGCAAAGTTTTTTCTATTTGAAATCTTTGTTCGACGTTACGTAAAAAATACCCGTCTACCATTGCCGAACCTAATAATCTACCCAATTCTTCACGGTTAGTAGTAACCATAGTATTAAATCTGTCGTGAGGTAAATTTCCCAACATAGCTACAATAGCCTGTTGAATTAACTGTAAAACTTCTGGCGAATCTGGTTTAGATAGTTGAACAACTGTGTCTCGATTGAGAGATTGGACGTATTGCCAAAACTGATTTTGGTTAACATCTTCTGGCATAAAATTATCTGGCTGATGATGGGAAAGATTACTCATAGTATTATTTCTGGTTGCACTTCACTATATTGAATTTATCAGGTTTTCTAGATCAAGAAAATTCAGATTAACCGAACATCCTCAATCTGGTTTTTTCTCCAGCGGAA
Source organism: Nostoc sp. LEGE 06077 (assembly GCF_015207705.1). Lineage (GTDB taxonomy): Bacteria > Cyanobacteriota > Cyanobacteriia > Cyanobacteriales > Nostocaceae > Nostoc_B. The sequence continues at coordinate 24,955 of NZ_JADEWI010000015.1, read as the reverse complement.
ATTTGGTTGTATGAGTTACCTATCTTACTTAGTAATTAAAAATATATTTTTTAGAGTTTATGTATCATAAATTACTCACAAAACATTTATGCAATAATATAAATTTTTGACAAAATTTAGGCAAATACCAAATTAATTTGATAACATCATAAAACTGTTATTGAATTGCACAGGATAACTCTGTAAAACTATCTTGGCATATACAGTTTGTTAATAGCTGGCAACTTGCTTATTAACTTATATCTGCTGAATTTATAGCAATTCTCAGGCAGATGAAATACACCCCACCCGCGCTGTCGCGCACCCTCCCCTTGGCAAGAGGAGGGTTGGGGAGGGGTAATTTTGTAACACATCAGAGTTGGAAACGCTATAGCTATTTTGCTATAGCCTAATTGATTGTTTTTAAATTTTCCTCTTCAGAAAAGCATCTATCTCTATTGACCGCTGCAAGTATTCAATTTGGAGACAGAAATGAAAAAGTTAGTTCCGTTTATCATCAGTAGCATTCTGTTAGTTGGTGCTTTTGGTTGTCAAGAAACACCTAAAGATGCGGCTAAAATTCCTAGCATTAATAATGAAGCTTCTTCAGCATCTGCAAAACCCGCTTCACAGATTACTCAAACGACAGACAAAACACCAAAGACTGCAACTGAAAAAACAGCAGCAACAAAAAATACTCCTGTAACTCCGAAATCTGAAAGTGGATTAAAAGATGAAGTTACCAAAAAGCTGAAAGCAGACTTACCAAACAATAAATTAGAGGTGGAAGCAAAAGCTGGTGACATCGTAATTAAAGGTACTGCTGCTTCTAGTGCAGAATTACAGAAAGCCGAAAAATTAGTCAAGGAAGTTCCAGGTGTAAAGAGTGTAAAAATAGAAGCAAAAGTGCTAGTGCCAAACAAAATTTAAATCTAGCTAAAAATTAGTTTGACAGGACTTAAATCTATGTAAGTCCTGTTTTTTATTGCTGATATTTTTGATTGATTATTTGATACCTGGACAAAGGTAAAGAATCATTACCGGATTCACTTAATTTGTATTTGACAGGGATAATTACTGTATTTTGTGCATCACAACAGATGTTTGATAACTTAAAGTTTAAATGTGAGGGTGCTGTGAATACAAGTGTTGATTTAAAGTGCTTATCTAGATTCATAAACATAACTAAATATACGAAAGTAGCTATCCCGGTGATTAGTCTCGCCTTGGCAGCAATTATGCCTAGTGCGGCTGTCGCTGAGACTGTTATGCAAAAAGTTGCGCGTACAGGAGTACTGACTGCTGGTACTAGTAAAGATGCACTGCCTTTTGCATATACCGATAACCAAGGTAAATTGACTGGTTATTCGGTAGATATGTTGAATGTGATTAAACAACAATTAGAAAAACAATTAGGCAAAAAAAATCAATTAAAATTGGTTGGTTTGACTCCTGCACAGCGGATTCCGAAAATAGTTAAACGGGAAGTTGATATTGTTTGCGATGCTAGTAGTTTTACCTGGGAAAGAGATAAACAAGTTGATTTTTCGGTGAGTTATGGTGTGACTGGGACGCAATTATTAGTGAAATCAGGAAGTAATATTGGTTCGGCTGAGTCTTTGGTTGGTAAACGAATTGGTGTGTTGGCGCAAACTACAAATGAACTGGCAATTAAACAGGTACAACCCCAGTCCAAATTAGTTTATTTGAAAACTCGTGCAGAAGGTTATACGGCTTTGGAACAAGGGAAAATAGATGCTTTTGCATCCGATAGTATTTTGTTGGAGGGATGGTTGCAAAAGGCCAAAAATCCTGATAATTTTGCGATCGCACCTGATAGACCTTTTTCACGAGAAGGTATCGCTTGCATGGTTCCAGAGGATAATTCTAAATTTCTCGACGCTGTAAATTATTCCCTGGTCAAGTTTATGCAAGGCTTTGTTAATGGCGATAGTCAATATGTAGCTATTTTTGACCGTTGGTTCGGGCCGCAAGGCGCTGTTTTTCTCAATCGAGATTTACGCGATTTAACTGTGGAAACGATGCAATTGGTGATTGAATTTCGTGAGGAAATTCCGAAAAGAGAGTTTTGATTAAGGGTGTGAGGGTGTATGGAAAAATATATGACTCATACCATTTCACTTTATGGATGATGCAAATACAGGTGTAGGGGCAAACAGCCGTTTGCCCCTACGAGTTCTTGTATGTGTATCAAGATTTTGGTGAATTGGTATCAGCACTCACACTTCGACTCCGCTCAGTGTAAAGCACTCAGCACTATTCAATATAGGCGGAAACTTGGGATTTATTCAATTCATGTACTAAACGATGTGCTTGGTGCAGGTAGAGGGGATGTTGCAGAGTGGCGGGTATATGATTCATTAAAGTTCTCGCCAGCTGCATATCGCAACCAGTGACGCGTGAAATTACGGCTGCGCCTTCAAAGGCGGCTTCTGGGGAAATGGTTTTTGCGACGCGCACCCAGCATTTACCTGTTTTTATGGTTCCGCGTTCGACTGCTTGTAGTCCTTCAATGGTGGCTAAAACTATTAAGCGATCGCCCACAATTAATCTAATATCATCAGAAGGCATAAACTTCGGTGTATACTGGTTCCCTCTCAGATGGAAAATTGGCACTAGTCCGTAGCCATAAGCAATATCAGCGATTAATTTGCCATTAAGGGTGTCGTCAGCTTCAATTTGATATTCGGTAACTAAAGTTGTTTGGTTATCTAAACGAAATAAATTTACAATATTTTCGCCAAATGCTGCGCCTGCAAATGCTTCGGCGGCTAATTCATATACTCCCAAAACTCTCGCATAAGGTAACAGATTTGCCACATTTTCACTAAAACGTGGGTCAAAGGTACGAATGACTAAGTTGGCTTTGGGGTTGACTGTGCGTGCTTTTAAGGCAATTTCTAAATTTGTCACTTCATCATCGGTGACGACAATCACACTTTTCGCCGTGTGAATATTGACTTTAGTTAAAGCATTGTTGATATTTCCCAATACTAAAGGCATTTGGGGTAACATTCCCGGTTCGAGGTCTTTGGTATTTACACCTACTAAGGGTTGTTTGAGTTCTTGCAACAAGTGGGCGACTCTTTGACCGACTCTCCCCATACCAATTAAAACTACATGGTCTGCTTTAGGGATGCGGGGACGACGTTTAGAAAACTGAAATCTCGCAGATAACACACGTTCGGTCATTAAAGCATAGAGAATGCCGACAAACAAAGTACCAGTAACGCTCATGATAATACTGAATAAATGCAGCCACCATGTAATGACAAAAGGTATTGTTTGTTGACCAAATAAATCACCGTAGCCGCCGAGACTTAATACCAAAGCTACATTCAGCGCATCGCGCCAAGTTATTTCAGGATACTGTGATTTATAAAGCAGTGTTCCTAACAAGAACAAAATCACCAAAAATAATGCGCCAACAAAAGCAACTCGACGGGTTTGAGTACTTTCTTGCCAAAACTGAGTTAATTTGTGGCGGAGATTTTGCCATTTTATCTCAGCGACAATCTCATTCCAGAATTGTCTAAATGTGTGCATCTCTTTGGGGGAATGAGTAGTGAGATTTTCAGTTGCTTCTACATAAAAAATAGAGTCTCCGGGATGGACTTTTGCATCTGGTTTCCATTGATAGAAACCTGGGGATACTGGTTTTCCGCCCTTGGCGTGGACAAGTACACGGCGGTGGTTAGTATTAATTTCGGAAAGACAACAATGACTCCAACGATGGGAACCATTGATATGTACTCCGAACACTTGTAGTAAACGATTATCTAAATTAAAAAATCCTCTGGTTTCACAGCCTAATGCGGCTAAAGCAAAACTATTAGCTGGTAATTGTGTCGCTTCAAAGGCAATAAAATTACCCAAACTTTGTTGTAGTAACTCATTCAGGTTATCTTGGGCGGAACGGATAACTAAACGAACTTGCGGATTAAGCGATCGCGCGGCAAATGCTGCGGCTATATTTACGCACTCATCACTCGTTACAATCAAAATTGCCCGACACTGTTTAATTCCGGCTTGTTCTAATATTTTTGGTTGGCGACAATCACCAGTGACTAATTTATCTATACAATCTGGTAATTCAGAAATTTCCCAAGTTTGATGATTTGTCTGTTCAATAGCGTTTACTTTAACACCAAATTCCTTCAACGCAGATACGCAATATTCACCTAAACTACCCAGTCCACAAACTAAGAACAAGTTCGGATCTATTGTTGTATTCTGTCCCATTACCCCAAACCAAATAGTTTAGAAATTACAGGTAATAATTTATTCAATCTGTTATCAATTTGATAGTTGAAAAGTATTATACACTTTGTCTCATCCCCCCTAGCCCCCTTAAAAAGCTACCGTGTACACACAAATATTCGTGTAATGCATCTGTTCCGCCTCGGAATGAATTCCGAGTCTCATAGCGCAAGTCATCTGAAGATGACTCAACTAAAAATGTCTTCCAGTCCACGCTTTGTGGACTTTGGCTATGAGCCTGGAACTTTAGTTCTAGGCGGGATGTGGTTGAACATGAAAGTTTTTGCCTTGATGTACACAGTAGCCTTTCCAAGGGAAAGGTTAGGGAGGGGTAAAACTGATTCACGAGTATTCAAGACTCTCGCATGAGTATTCAAGACTCGTGAGCGAGTATCAAAGACTCTCGCGCGAGTATCAAAGACTCATTCACGAGTATTCAAGACTCGCGTGCGAGTATCAAAGACTCATTCATGAGTATTCAAGACTCTCGCGTGAGTATCAAAGACTCATTCACGAGTATTCAAGACTCTCGCGCAAGTATCAAAGACTCATTCACGAATATCAAAGACTCGCTCACGAGTATCAAAGACTCTCGCGCGAGTATCAAAGACTCATTAATGAGTATCAGAACTCCATTAACGAGAATTTAATGTTGGCACAGGAGTATGAACATTAGAGTTTCTCGCCTGATATTTTGGCATTTCCACAATGGCGCTTGTCCCTTGAATACCATAACGAGTCACCGCCGAAATAGCGACATCTTCAACTTGATTATTATTCAACAAAGTTGAATTTTGCCCAGCAGGTAAAATATTAGTGTTCCATTCATTGCCTGTTTTGATTTGCACAACCCATAACCAAACTGGTTGTTTACCTGTAGGTTGCCATCGCAGAACTGTTTTAGTCCCAGTGACATCTTTTTCTAAACTCACTTGTGGTTTTTCTGGCGGTGTATTATCTAACCAAGGTGATGACGGCACTAACGCCGGATGACTATAAACATCTTGTGGTAATAAATCAGCAATTCCGCCACGATTTTGCAGCAGCGGTTTCATACTAAAGTGAATATTGCCATCTGAACCAGTGTGTCTTTGTGTGGTTTTAATTTGATAGACGATTTCTTTAGCCGGCCAGGCTGTGCTACTGTTTTGACCGATGCGGCTAGTAAAAATTCCTGGCCAAATATGCCGAGATTGAGTGTTTTGTTCTATCCACCAGTTCAACAATACAGGATAACTTTGTTGTGCCTGTTCAATTTTCCAATAAAGTTGCGGTGAGAGATAATCTAACCAGCCATTCATTAACCATTTGCGAGAATCTGCATATAGTTCTTGATAAGCATTAAAGGCTTTATCATTGCCGATTTGTTGGGGAAATCCTGGTTGCCATATTCCAAAAGGACTAATACCAAATTTTACCCAAGGTTTAGTACTTTTAATGCTTTGATACAGTCGTTGAATTAATGTGTTGACATTTTCCCGCCGCCAATCATTGTGGTTTTCTGTACCTCCTGATTTTTGATATTTTTGCCAACTAATTTCATCAGGAAAATCGATGGTTTTATTTCTGCGATTCTTTTCTGGATAAGGATAAAAGTAATCATCAATATGAACGCCATCGATATCATATCGATTGACAACATCCATGATTACTTGCACTGTGTAATCTTGCACAGCTTTTTCACCTGGGTCTAACCAGAGATATTTGCCGTAATGTTTGACTAATTCGGGATGGGTTTTGCTGATATGATTTGGTGCCGTGATCGATTTAGCTTGGGGATGACGTGCGCGATAAGGATTAAACCAAGCGTGTAATTCTAGTCCACGTTTATGGGCTTCTGCTACGGCAAAAACTAAGGGATCATAATAAGGCGCGGGAGGTTTACCCATCTCTCCAGTTAAAAACTCTGACCAAGGTTCTAATGCAGATTGGTATAAGGCATCACAAGCAGGACGGACTTGTAAAATTACGGCGTTGAGTTTTAATTTAGCCGCGCGATCGAGTATTGTAATTAACTCTGCTTGTTGTTGGCTGGTGGTTAAACTCGGTTTAGAAGGCCAGTCAATATTGGCGACACTAGCAACCCATGCGCCCCGAAATTCTCGATTTATTGATGGGGGGATGATTGCGGTTGGCTGAGTTGAGGAGTTAGCAATTTGGACTGGGAGAAGACACAAAGCAACAGGTAGGAGAAAGTAGGCAAGAAACTTGATGTTTCTCCATTTAGGGTGATTTTTCCGATGCTGTGCTAAACGTAAAAATCCACTAAGAAAAATGTCTTTGATATTCACAAAAATTTTGGAGGAGCGTTGAACAGATTAAACTATAACGTTATGGAAAATTCCTCTACACCCTTTACGCGTCTTAGTTCCCTGGATGTATTTCGGGGAATTGCGATCGCCTCTATGATTTTAGTGAATAATCCCGGTAGTTGGGATTATGTTTATCCGCCTCTCGACCACGCCGAATGGCACGGTTGCACACCGACAGACTTGGTTTTCCCGTTCTTTTTATTTATCGTCGGTGTCGCTATGCCGTTTTCTTTCGCCAAGTACACCTCAGAAAATCGCCCCACGGCTATTGTCTATCAGCGCATTCTCCGCCGCGGACTGATATTATTTGCCCTGGGGTTGTTCCTGGCCTTGTTTTCTTTAACCCTTGATTGGTTAATTAAAGGTATACCTCCCAATTTCAGCACACTGCGAATTATGGGAGTATTACAGCGTATTAGCCTCGCTTATGTATTAGCCGCACTAAGCGTTCTCAACCTGTCCCGCCGTTGGTTGTGGATATTATCAGCCGTTCTCCTCATTGGGTACTGGTTAGCAATGCAATTTATCCCCGTTCCCGGCTTCGGTGCAGGAAATCTCATTCCTGAAGGTAATCTTGGCGGCTACATCGACCGGATAATTCTTGGTAAGCATATTTATCGTAGTGGTTCTTTTGACCCGGAAGGTTTATTTAGTACTTTGCCAGCAGTTGTTACTGTGTTTTTAGGCTATTTTACTGGTGATTGGTTGCGAACTCAGCCAATTAAAAGCCGCACTAGTATAAATTTAGTAATTTTTGGTTTAATTGCTTTAATTATTGGGCAATTGTGGGGATTTTTATTTCCCATTAATAAACAACTATGGACAAGTTCTTACGTTTTATTTACTGCGGGTTGGGCGTTATTAACTTTAGCTTTGTGTTATGAACTCATAGAAGTCCGCCATTTAAGACGCTGGGGACTACCATTAGAAGTCATGGGGCTAAATGCCATCTTTTTGTTTGTTGGTTCTGGTGTATTTAGCAGAATCTTACTTAAAACTAAGATTGGCAACAGCACAACTTATACCTGGATTTATGAACACCTATTTCGCCCGTGGGCTGGGACATTCAATGGTTCGCTAATATTTGCCATAGTCATGGTTTTATTTTGGTGGACGATTCTTTATGGAATGTATCGTCGGCGTTGGTTTTTCAAGATTTAATAGGGGTAAATTGCTGTTCCCCCCACCATAAAAAATTCCTTATTTATCCGGAATTGAAAAATTGAGTTTTGTAGCTTTCCGTATCCACACAGCAATTATTTCAGTCATTAATCTGAAAATACGGAAATGGCAGTAAAGCAACTATCACAACTAAATTTAGCTTCTTATACCTCCAACAAAACATTTTATCCTTCCCCTAATGCTTGGGAAGATCAAGTGTTTTATTTTATGATGCTCGACAGATTTTCTGACGGTAAGGAGAATGGATATAAAGACACTTCGGGAAATGTTGTCTCTAATGGTGTAACTCCCTTATTTGCAGGTGATCAAAATAATGCGACACGCACACCAGAAGGTGCAGATCGTTGGCGAGAAGCAGGGATAAAATACGTTGGCGGGAATCTTAAAGGACTAACTAGTAAAGTCGGATACCTAAAGCGTTTAGGCATATCAGCAATTTGGATTAGTCCAATTTTCAAGCAGGTATCTTTTCAAGAAACATATCACGGCTACGGTATTCAAGATTTCTTAGAGGTTAACCCTAAGTTTGGTAGCGGTGAAGATTTGCAAGAGTTAGTGCAAACTGCTCATGCCAATGGTATTTATGTAATTCTGGATATTATTCTGAATCATTCTGGTAATATCTTTAGCTACGAAGCAGGTAATGTAAATTACAGTGACACACCTTATCAAGTCAAGGGGTTTAATGACGAAAAAGGTCAACCTAGTATTCCATTTCGCAAAACTGACCCCAATAATCCTGCAACTTGGCCTCAAGAAAATGACGCAATTTGGCCAGTAGAATTTCAAGACCCATCTATATATACTCAAAAAGGACGCATTAGAAATTGGGATGGTTATCCCGAATTTTTAGAAGGCGATTTTGAGGATTTAAAAGATATTCGTCATGGCTTTGGCGGACTTGATGATTATGTGATATCTCCGGCTTTGAAATATCTGGCTCAGGCGTATAAATATTGGATAGCCTATGCTGATATTGATGGTTTCCGCATTGATACTGTCAAACACATGGATAAAGGAGCAACTCGGATTTTTGCTTCGATGATTCATGAGTTTGCTCAAAGTATTGGTAAGGAAAAGTTCTTTTTAGTTGGTGAGATTACTGGCGGAAGACAAAGAGCATTTGAAACTTTAGAAGAAACAGGTTTGGATGCGGCTTTAGGTGTAGATGAGATTCCTGACAAACTCGAATATTTAGTGAAAGGATATCGCAACCCTAGAGATTACTTTAGTTTATTCCGCAATTCTTTGCTGGTGCAGAAAGAATCTCACATTTGGTTTAGAGATAAGGTCGTGACGATGTTTGACGACCATGACCAAGTGCGTAAAGGACAAAACAAAGCGAGATTTTGTGCAGACAAGGACGCTGCAAAAGTAGTACTCAATGCTTTAGCTCTCAATGCTTTAACCCTGGGAATCCCTTGTATTTATTATGGGACAGAACAAGCCTTTGATGGTCATGGAGATAGCGATCGCTATTTACGCGAGGCTATGTTCGGTGGTGAGTTCGGCGCATTTGGGACTAAAGGCGTTCACTTCTTCAATGAAGAAAATTACGTTTATCAAGAAATCTCCAAAATTCTCAAAATCAGAAGGGAGAAAAAAGCCTTGAGCCGTGGTCGCCAATATCTCCGCTCCATTTCTGGTGATGGTGTAAGCTTTGGTTTACCGCAGATAATTGGTAATGAAATTCGTTCTATTGTCCCTTGGTCTCGCATTCTCAGCGACCAAGAAATAGTCGCGGCTTTGAATACTGACTACAACCAACCGCGTGAAGCTTGGGTAACTATTGATAACGAATTACACAATGAAGGTGATTTCCTGACTTGCATTTACTCCACCGATAAACAACAAGAAGGTCAAAAGGTGAAAATTGAAGCGAGGAATGGTAAAGCCGTGAAAATTACTGTCCCAGCGGCTGGCTTTGTAATTTACGGCTAAATTTCCCTTAATTGCTCAAATTTCTCTCCTCATAGGGTGCATATATATATGCGCCCTTTTTTCATTTGGATTTAACAGGCGATCGCAGTTTTCAAATTTTTGTCACTAAAATATTCCTGCAAGGAATATTCTATGCAAGAATAACAGACTTGAATATAAAAATTAATCCTACGTCAGGATGAAAATATATATAATTTCCAACCTACATGGTATGTAAAGAGGAAGTTTCCCATAGCTACCAACGGCATCTTATGGGTAGCTACTGTGTCACTTCACACAGTATTAGTCTTAGATGTAATTTTTTATAATCAAATCATATTCAAAAAAATAAATTTTAAAATGCTAAATTTAGACACAATCGATATTATTGACTGTGATCATGAGCCAATTCATATTCCTGGTTATATCCAGCCACATGGGTTACTTTTAGCCTTAGAAGAAACACAGCTAAAAATTCTGCAAGCGAGTGAGAATACTAGTCAATTTTTTGGTATACCCGCAGCGGATTTAATTGGTCAAAATTTAAATTATCTGTTTTCTTTAGAACAAATTAAATTGATTAATGATTCTCTTCAAATAGAAGCTTTCACTTTTATTCACCTCTTAGAAATAAAACCTGAATTGCCTAATTTTGATAAAGGCAATCCTCATACAGTATTTCTCGGAACTATGCAGCGATCGCACAATGTTTTAATCTTAGAATTAGAACCATATTCTCCTCCAAAACCTAATTATTTTCTAGAAAATTATCATCTTTTAGAAAAAACAGTTGCTCAAATAGTCAGGGCTAAAAATTCCCTAGAACTATTTCAAATTATCGTCAAAGAAATCAGAAGCATTACTCAATTTGATCGGGTAATGCTTTATAGATTAGAAACAGACTACAGTGGAGTTGTCATTGCTGAAGATAAACACAACCATCTTGAAAGTTATTTAGAACTTCACTATCCAGCCTCGGATATTCCAGAGCAAGCCAGAAAACTTTATTACGAAAAATGGTTGCGGCTAATTCCAGATATCAATTATCAACCAGTTCAATTAATTCCAGTAAATTCACCCTTAGATCTGAGTGGAGCAACATTGAGAAGTGTCTCACCCTGGCATATAGAATACTTGCGGAATATGGGTGTGACAGCAACTATGTGTATTTCTCTTATCAACCACAATAGACTTTGGGGTTTAATTGCCTGCCATAATTACACTCCCAAAAATGTTGATTATGAAACTCGCAAAATGTGTGAATTTATCGGACAGTTTGCCTCAGTGGAATTAATCAACCAGAAAGAACGGGCATTAAATTCCTATCGCCAACAAGTTAAAGCAATTCAAGAACAACTTAGGCAAGCATTATCTAACAAATTAGAATATATTGGCAATGTCTTTCAACGCAATGAGTCCAATTTATTAAACTTAGTCCAAGCTCAAGGCGTTGCCATCTTATTAGAAGAACAACTAACCCTGATTGGTCAAACTCCTGCTGAAACCGAAATAAGAAAGCTCATAAATTGGCTTTCTGAGCGAAAACCTCCAGAAATTTTCTTTACAGATTCTTTACCCAAAATTTATCCTCCAGCCAGACAATTTAAAGATAAAGTCAGCGGCATTCTTGCAATTTCTATTTTTCTCAATCAAAGGTCTTATCATATTATTTGGTTACGCCCTGAGCAAGTGCAAATAGTAAATTGGGCTGGTAATCCTCATACATCAATTTCCGTAACTTCAGATAATACTTTGCGTCTAACTCCACGTAAGTCGTTTGAACTGTGGAAACAAACAGTTCAAGATAAATCTTATCCCTGGCAAATATTTGAAATTGAAGTTGCACAGGAGATGAAAAATAATTTAATGTTAGCAGCGCTGGAATTTTCCCATGTAGCACTCCAGCAAGCCGCTGAACAAGCAGAAATTGCCAACCGTGCTAAAAGTCAGTTTTTAGCTAAGATGAGTCATGAATTGCGTACGCCACTGAATGCTATTTTAGGGTTCACGCAGATTATGACTCGGAATAGTTCTTTATCTCACAAAGACAAAGAGCATTTAGATATTATTAGTCGTAGTGGTGAACATTTGTTGGCTTTAATTAATGATGTTTTAGAGATGTCGAAGATTGAAGCTGGTCAGCCAACTCTGAATGAGAATTATTTTGACTTGCATCGTTTGATTTACTCAATGCAAGAAATGTTTACCCTTAAAGCTTCGGATAAAGGATTAAACATCATTACTGAATTAGGTACAGAAGTAAATCAATATGTTTATGGTGATGAAGGTAAACTCAGACAAATACTAATTAATCTGCTAGGCAATGCGATCAAATTTACACTTGTTGGTCATGTCGCCCTGCGAGTATCTTATGTTGATCATGCTTCATTTTCAAAAGAATCAGGCAAGATAACTGTAGAATTTATTGTGGAAGATACTGGCCCAGGAATTGCGACTGAAGATTTAGAGTTAATCTTTGAAGCATTCGTCCAGGCTAAAGGTGGACGACAATTTATGCAAGGTACAGGCTTGGGACTCGCTATTAGCCGCCAGTTTGCCAGATTGATGGGAGGTGATATTTGCGTTCAGAGTGTCTTCGGTCAAAGCGCAACTTTTACTTGTCACGTGCAAATGAATGTTGCAGAGAAAGTCGATGTTTTGCCATCTACACAAGCAACTAAGCGAGTAATTGGTTTAGAACCTGGTCAACCTAGATATCGAGTTTTAATTGTTGAGGATGTTTTAGAAAATCGGCAGTTAATGGTAAAACTGCTGGAGTCTGTTGGTTTTGAAGTACGTGCTGCGGAGAATGGTGTGATAGCCGTTGATATCTGCAAAGCTTGGCAACCCCATCTCATTTGGATGGATATACAAATGCCAGTGATGAACGGTTATGAAGCAACTAAGCAAATTCGCGCTCATGCTCAAAGTAAAGTTTTAGCAATTATCGCTTTAACGGCGAGTGCTTTTGAAGAAGACAGACAAGTAATTTTGCAAGTAGGTTGTGATGATTTTGTTGCCAAACCTTTTGAAGAAACAGTTTTATTTGACAAAATGGCAAAATATCTCGGTGTACGTTACATTTATGCCGAAAATAATCAACAAGAATTGCCTGAGTTAAAACCCCCATATCAAAAAGTAACTTTATCTGATTTAGCAGAAATGCCAACAACCTGGATTACCCAAGTCCATGAAGCCGCTGTAATTATTGATGATGAAAAACTCTATCAACTCTTCCAAGAGATACCTACAAGTAAGCATCATATTGCTGATGCATTGAAAGATTTGGTTGAGAACTTTCATTTAGAAACAATCTTAAACTTAACTGAAGATATTATCAAATATCAACAATATAGTAGGGGACAGGATTAGAAGTCTTTTAATATAGGGATCTTGCAGCCTATTCTATATATCATTCAAGTGCATACCGCTATATCTAGCTATAGCAATACAAGTTATTTAAATTAATTATTGTTACTTATGACTTAATACGCTTCAGATAAGCTTTTTTATCTTGTACTGTTCCCCGTTCCCTGTTCCCTTATCTCCACAAGAAAACTTTCTTAACTGAACCGTATTGACTTATGACTGAGTATTTCCATTGTTTTCTCCAAGGAATTTTCAATTATGTCCTTATCTCCATCTCTGATTCATTCGGCATTAATATTGCTTGTTGACGACACACCAGATAATCTGCGCCTGTTGACTAAGATACTGGAGTCTCAAGGATTTAAAGTCAAAAAAACTGTCAGTAGTAAAATGGCAATTCAGGCTGCACAAATGGAACCGCCTGATTTGATTTTACTAGATATCAATATGCCAGAGATTAATGGCTATGAAGTTTGTCAGCAATTAAAGTTACATGAAAAAACAGCTAATGTCCCCATAATTTTTATTAGTGCGTTAGATCAAACCACAGATAAAATCAAAGCCTTTGAGTTAGGGGGAGCAGATTATATTACCAAACCTTTTCAAGAGTTGGAAGTACTGGCACGGGTGCAAAATCAATTAACTATTTATGAGCAACGACAATTACTGATGGCTCAAAACCAACAGTTACAGCAAGAAATTCAAGAACGTCAACAAGCACAATCAGCTTTGCAAGAACTCAATCGGGGTTTTGAACAACAAATTATTGAACGTACTAAGCAATTAGAAAGAGCGCTAGAATTTGAGGACAGATTGAAACGAATTACAGATACAGTCCGTGACAGTTTGGATGAAGGACAAATTTGGCGTGCAGCAGTAGCAGAGTTGGTAGTTGGCTTGGAACTAGATTGCTGTTATGCAACTATTTGTAATAATAATTTGAAAACTTGTTCTGTTGCCTATGAATATAGCAACGATAGCGATCATGGTTGGGGACTTAATTGTATTCAGCAAGTCAAAAGCTGGGTTGAATTTCCGACGAAATTGCGGACAGAACACAGCACTCAATTTTGCTGGTATTTTCTCAATAGTGATAATGAAAATGAGAAAAAATATGCTATTTTATTATGCCAACTTTTTGATAATCAAAAAATTTTGGGTAGTTTGTGGTTGTTCAAATCAGCAGCTAAAGCCTTTGATGAACTGGAAGTCAGATTAGTCAAACAGTTGGCAAATCAATGTGCGATCGCTTTGCGTCAAGCTCGACTATATCAGGCTGCTCAAATACAAGTGCAAGAGTTACAAAAGCTGAATCAACTAAAAGATGATTTTCTCTGTTCTATCTCTCACGAATTACGAAATCCTATAGCTAATATTAAATCATTTATCCAATTACTAGAGACAGAATTAACTCACTCGATTCAAGATGATCAACAGATATCTCAGTGTTTGACAACTTTGCATGAAGAGTGCGAAGGCGAACTCCAGCTAATTCAAGATTTACTTGATTTACAATATTTAAACGCTGAGTTTTATCCCTTACAATTGACAACTATTAATCTGTTTGATTGGATTCCCTACACGATAGAAGTCTTTATCATCCAATCTCAACAACAACACAAAAATCTGCAAATTCAACTATCTCCTGACTTACCATTAATAACTACCGATATATCTAGCTTGAGCAGGATTCTGCGTGAGTTAGTTAAAAATGCTTGTAAGTATACGCCTCCCGGCGAAAATATTACAGTAACGGCTCACAAAAAAGATGATAAGTTACATCTTTGTGTGATTAATTCTGGTGTAGAAATTCCTGAAGTTGAATTATCCCGCATTTTTGATAAATTTTACCGCATCCCCAATATGGGACATTTAACGCCTGGAGGTACGGGTTTGGGGTTGGCATTGGTGAAAAAATTAGCAGAAAATCTGGGTGGTTCTATCTTTGTCGAATCACGCACCAAAGAAATTTGCTTTACCCTACTTTTGCCGTTGCTTCCTTATACTTATAATCACCCTTGACATACTCCCCAGTCTACAGGCGTGTGGATTCTGGGGTCAAAATCAACAGTGAGCGATCGCAATCAATCATCATAGTTCATCCTGTTACTTACACACCACAACCAAATGCTTTTATCTCCTCCACTCAATAACGGCGGAATCAGCCTCGCTAACTTAACGGCGAATCAAAGTAGTGCATCTACCTCAAACCTTTGTAGAGATGTTGCAATGCAATGTCTCTTGATTTTTCGTTACATTTTGCGTAATTGTGAGAGAGAGTTACGGATTCATGGAGTATTTGTTGACACTTGATGCACTATTTTAAGGAATGCTGCATATCGTACCCAAAAACTGGATTTATTTGTTATCGTGATCCCAAAGGAATTATTAAGCCCCCACAAGATTTGTCAAACGCTGATTAAGCGCCAAAATACCTGCTGGGTGCGAGATATCAAAGTTATTCACTAAAATTTAAAGCTCATTAACTAGAGTATCTATTTGGGAGGTAACACTTATGGTTACAGTATCTCATCAAACATTGTCTTCACTTTCTCAAGAGCGATCGCTAATTCTTTGGTTTGATGAGGTAGGCATTAAAGATATACACCTAGTAGGTGGAAAAAATGCCTCCTTGGGAGAGATGATTCAACAATTAACCCCCAAAGGTGTGAATGTACCAATGGGGTTTGCGACTACTGCTTATGCTTATCGTTATTTCATTAAATCAGCAGGTTTAGAAGCAAAGTTACGCCAACTTTTTGCTGATTTAAATGTTGAGGATGTGAACAATTTACGCGAACGTGGAGAAAAAGCGCGATCGCTATTACTGCATACACCATTCCCTGAAGATTTACGACAGGCGATTGCTAAAGCTTACGCAAGTTTATGTGAGCAATACTTAACAGAAACTGATGTTGCAGTTCGTTCTAGCGCCACGGCTGAAGACCTCCCCGATGCGAGTTTTGCCGGACAGCAAGAAACTTATTTAAATATTGTTGGTGTTGAAGAAGTAATCATAGCTTGTCATAAATGTTTTGCTTCTATATTTACTGACCGCGCTATTTCTTATCGTCATACTAAAGGATTTGATCATTTTGATGTGGCTTTATCAGTTGGTGTGCAGAAAATGGTGCGTTCTGATTTAGCAACTTCGGGAGTAATGTTTTCTATTGATACCGAAACCGGATTTAAAGATGCCGCTTTGATTACGGCTGCATACGGTTTAGGTGAAAACGTCGTGCAAGGTGCAGTCAATCCCGATGAATATGTTGTATTTAAACCCACATTAAAAACAGGTTTCCACCCAATTTTAGATAAGAAATTGGGTAGTAAAGAAATCAAAATGATTTATGTGCCGGCAACGGAAATAGATGTCATGGCTTGTGCTGCTGATAGCGCCCATACATTAACAGTTAGAGCCGATGATGATAATTGTAAGTTAACCAAAAATGTACCCGTTAGTGAAAGCGATCGCACTAAATTTGCCCTGAATGATGAAGAAATTTTACAACTAGGAAAATGGGCGTGCGTTATCGAAGACCATTACTCCCAAGTCCACGGTAATTACACCCCAATGGATATTGAGTGGGCAAAAGATGGCATTACCAATCAACTATTTATAGTGCAAGCGCGTCCGGAAACTGTGCAGTCGCAGAAAAACGGCAATGTATTGCGGAGTTATCGCTTGATATCAGCTAAGGAAACCCCAACGCCTCTAGTTACAGGACGCGCTATAGGCGAAGCCATCAGCCAAGGTAAAGTCCGCCTAATTTTAGATGTCCGCAACATCCAGGAATTTCAACCAGGGGATGTATTAGTTACCGAGAGAACCGACCCCGACTGGGAACCAATTATGAAACGCGCCAGTGCAATTATTACCAATGCTGGCGGACGTACCTGTCATGCAGCGATTATTGCACGAGAATTGGGTGTGCCGGCAATTGTGGGTTGCGGGAATGCGACACAAGTCTTGCAAAATAATCAAGAAGTCACCGTTTCCTGTGCTGAAGGCGAAGAAGGTCAAGTTTATCCCGGCTTATTACCTTTTGAAGTCCAAGAAGTCCCCTTAGAAAACCTACCCCGCACCCGCACCCAAATTTTAATGAATGTGGGAAATCCTCAAGAGGCTTTTAGTTTATCTGCAATTCCTAATGATGGCGTAGGTTTAGCGCGGACGGAATTTATCATTGCGAATCAAATTCAAATTCATCCAATGGCGTTAATTCACTACGACCAATTGCAAGATGAAAAAGTGAAAGCCCAAATTACGGAAATTACTTCACTTTATGATGATAAACCGCAATATTTTGTTGATAAATTAGCCCAAGGTATAGGCAGAATTGCCGCAGCATTTTATCCCAAACCTGTGATTGTGCGGATGTCGGATTTTAAGAGTAATGAATACGCCAACTTATTAGGTGGTAAACAATTTGAACCTCATGAAGAAAACCCTATGCTGGGTTGGCGTGGTGCAGCACGTTATTATGATGAAGGTTATAAAGCCGCTTTTGCCTTAGAATGTCAAGCCATCAAACGCGTTCGAGATGAAATGGGTTTAACAAACGTCATCCCGATGATTCCATTTTGTCGCACTCCTGAAGAAGGGCGTTTGGTATTAGCAGAGATGGCAAAAAATGATTTGAAACAAGGTGTGAATAACTTGCAAGTTTATGTCATGTGCGAGTTACCTAGTAACGTAATTTTGGCAGAAGAATTTGCTGATGTCTTTGATGGCTTCTCTATTGGTTCCAATGATTTAACGCAGCTAACCTTGGGTTTAGACAGAGATTCAGCTTTAGTCGCCAGATTATTTGATGAACGCAGTCCAGCCGTTAAGCAAATGGTCAAAATGGCCATTGAATCAGCCAAAAAACGCCACCGCAAAATCGGTATATGCGGACAAGCACCAAGCGATTATCCAGAATTTGCCCAGTTTTTAGTAGAACAGGGAATTGATTCTATCAGTTTAAATCCTGATTCGGTGTTAAAAACAATGCTGGAAATCGCCAAAGTGGAAAATCCTGAGTAAAAACTAGAAATAGATTTTCAGCCGTAGGATGGTTAAAAGTGCATCTAGAGTTAGTAAGATTAGCAGCAGTGAAAGATTATGACCTAAAGGTAGCGATCGCTGCTAATCTCAACCCAAGGTAAGATGACAATTCTGTTTGAAACTGAACGCTTGCTCATTCGCAGTTGGATACCCGAAAGCGATGCTGAACAAGCGTTTGCAATTTATGGTGATCCGGAAGTAACGTACTTTCTTGGTATAAATGCTCTGATCAAGAGCATAGAATTACAACGCCAGTACTTAATAGAGAACGTCGAGGAATACCAAAGATTAAATAATGGTACTGGGTCTTGGGCAATTGTAGAAAAAGAAACCAGAGAAATTGTCGGCACGATCCTCCTCGAACAACTACCTGATAATCATCGTTTACCTACTCAGGATTATGAGGTTGGTTGGCACTTACGACGTGCTTCTTGGGGTCAAGGGTATGCAACAGAAGCAGCACAAGCTATGCTCAAATACGGATTTAATATACTGCAATTGCCTGTAATTTATGCTGTTGTCAAACCAGAACATCATGCCTCTATCCGCGTTACTCAGCGACTAGGTATGAAACCTATGGGTAGAACAAACAAGTATTACGGCATAGAATTATTTTTGTTCCAAAAAGAAGCTGGGGAACCAGGGAACACAGAGACACGGCAAAGAATGACAAATAACACATGAATATTGACGATTGACTAATGACTAAAGCTTGGTTCCGCATTGGGTTAGCGAGTATATTTTTACTCTCACTCGCTTTGAGGTTTTGGGGGTTAGATAGGTTTAACACCTTAGTCTTTGATGAAGTTTACTACGCTAAATTTGGGAACAACTATCTCACCCATGTTCCCTTTTTTGATGGTCATCCCCCATTAGGTAAGTATATTATTGCGATCGGAATATGGCTCGGTAGTCATGTAACATTTGTGCATGAAAGCTTCAATGGACTTACTGGTTCACTGCGATCGCCTTGGGATTATCGTTGGATTAATGCTTTTTTAGGCTCGTTTATCCCTTTATTAAATGCGGGGATTGCTTATCAATTAAGTTCTCGGCGTAGTTTTGCCTTAATTGCTGGTTTATTCACCGCTGTTGATGGCATATTTATCGTTGAATCTCGCTATGCCTTAATTAATATATATATAGTTTTATTTGGTTTGTTAGGCCATTGGTTATTTCTTTTAGCCTTAAATAACCAGAGACAAAAGCGGAAATTATATTTAATAATTGCGGGTATCGCTTTTGGTTGTTCAATTGCTACTAAATGGAATGGGTTATTTTTTCTAGCTGGTGTTTATTTTTTGTGGATATTTGCTTGGATATGGGAAATATTAGGCAAAAAAATTAATCAGAATCCTCCAGAGGATCATCAACAATCTTCCTCACCACTACAAAATTTAACTCAATTGTATATTTGGCAAGTTGTCTTATTTTTAGGATTTCTCCCACTTACGGTTTATAGTCTGATTTGGATTCCCCATTTACAACTAGATAGCAAATACGGATTTATCGAAGTCCACAAGCAAATTTTAGCCTTTCACGAACGGTTAGGGGGGAATAATGCTCAAGTGCATCCCTACTGTGCAGCCTGGTATAAATGGCCATTGTTGACAAGACCAATGGCATATTATTACAAAACTGCCCAAAACTCTAGAGAACCATTACCTGTTTTGGGGCCTGATTTACCTGCTAACGCTGGAAAAACTATTTATGATGTTCATGCAATGGGTAATCCTTTTTTGTGGTGGTTTGGTGCTGCTGCCATATTATTTTTAATGGGAATGCTGATTGTGGCAATATTCACATTTTGGCAACAGAAAAAACAGTTTACCTTCCCAAAAAATATCACCGTTGATACATGGATTGCCTTATATTTAGTTGTAAATTATGCCACTAACTTAGCACCTTGGATGAGGGTTTCGCGGTGCGCTTTTATTTACCACTACATGACGGCTGTAGTATTTGCATTTTTAGCGATCGCTTGGTTTGTCGATCAGTGTCTACGTAGCTATTATGCGCCATTGCAGGCGATTGGCTTCACCCTTTCTTTAATTATTTTGGCTGCTTTTGTGTTTTGGTTGCCCATTTATTTAGGTTTACCAATCTCAAGCGAAGCTTATAGGCTACGAATGTGGTTTAGCTATTGGATTTAAAGCTATTTAGCCTTAAAATAACTGTCACCTATAATCTATAACCTGTAACCTCTTCATACTTAATAATGCTACATATATGCAATGTAGCCAATCACCTATTTTTTACATTTCTTATCTGTATTTATAGAGCCTGCCTGCTAGACTGAAAACGCAAGTAGGATAGATAAAAGCTATACAACGCAACTGAGGTATTAAAAGTCAGATCTCGCCAACAACAGAATTGATGAAGAAATCTCTCAAAATCCATCATTCTGAATTTTTAACAGTAAAAATTGATTAACTAGTTAATTTCTAAGCGTAAAAACTATACAAGTTTACATCTAGGAAGTGTCATAAATTTATAAAGCCAATAGGTATACAAAACCTATATAGACTCTATTTTTGATGCTCTCTAGAAATAGAGGATAATTTTAATGGAATTAAACTTACAACTTCCAAGCATCAATGTTACTAGTTTGAAAGAAGCTCCAATTCATACTTCGCGGCAAATTCAGCCCCACGGAGTTTTGTTAGTATTGTCAGAACCAGAATTAGCAATATTACAAGTTAGTAATAATACTTGGACTGTTTTCGGGATAGACCCCGAACAAATGTTGCAAAAAAAACTAGAAGATTTACTCGACTCGTTTCAACTCGAAAGAATTAAAGCAGGGTTAGCAGAAGATAATCTGGAATTTATCAACCCAACGAAACTTTGGTTCAGAAAAAAAGGTGATGAATATGTAATTTTTGACGCAGTTTTTCACCGCAATCCTGAAGGATATTTAATCTTAGAATTAGAGCCAACATTTACCCAAGAAAATATCCCATTTTTAAGTTTTTACCATCTGGCGAGAGCTTCTATTAATCAGTTAGAGAAAAGCTCAAATCTGCGGGACTTTTGTCAGATAATTGTCCAAGAAGTGCGGAAAGTGACGGGTTTTGATCGGGTAATGCTTTATAAATTTGATGATGATGGACATGGTTCAGTCATCGCCGAAGAAAAGCTAGAAACTCTAGAACCATATTTGGGTTTACATTATCCTGAGTCAGATATTCCCAAACCAGCGAGAAAATTATTTGCATCTAATTCTATTAGAATCATCCCAGATGCTAAAGCAGAAGCAGTGCAACTAATTCCGGCGACTAATCCAGTTAGTCAGCGTCCCGTTGATTTAACTAACTCAATTCTTAGAAGTGCGGCTAGTTGTCATCTGGAATATCTGCACAATATGGGTGTCGGTGCTTCTTTGAGTATCTCTTTAATTAAAGACAACAAACTCTGGGGCTTAATTGCTTGTCATCATCAAACGCCTAAATTTGTCTCTTACGAAATGCGAAAAGCCTGCGAATTTTTAGGACGAGTGATATTTGCAGAAATTTCAGCCAGAGAAGAAACAGAAGATTACGACTATCGCATGAATTTGACACATATTCAATCATTGTTGGTTGAATATATGTCCCAAGAAGAAAACTTTATTGATGGTTTAGTTAAACATCAGCCAAATCTTTTAGATTTAACGAGCGCCCAAGGTGCGGCTGTGTGTTTTGGCGATCGCTGTACACTAATTGGTGAGACTCCATCAGAAGAAGACCTGAATTTTTTGGTGCAGTGGTTAAAGAATAATGTCAATGAAGAAGTTTTCTATACAAATTCTTTGCCACAGGTTTATCCCGATGCGGAGAGATTTAAAAATGTTGCCAGTGGTTTGTTAGCGATTCCCATTTCCAAGCGGAATTATGTTTTGTGGTTCCGTCCCGAAGTTATTCAAACAGTGAATTGGGGTGGTAATCCTAATCAGGCTTTTGAAGTTAGCCAAACAGATGGCGATGTGCGTCTATGTCCCAGAAAATCTTTTGAACTGTGGAAAGAAACAGTTAAGCTGACATCTTTACCGTGGCAACTTGTTGAAATTAAAGCCGCCTTAGAATTACGGAAAGCAATTGTTAATATTGTATTGCGCCAAGCCGATGAACTAGCGCAATTAGCACAAGATTTAGAACGTTCCAACGCCGAATTGAAAAAGTTTGCCTACGTTGCTTCTCATGACTTGCAAGAACCACTTAATCAAGTGGCGAACTATGTGCAGTTGTTAGAGATGCGCTATAACGCAGAACTGGACGAAGATGCGAAAGAGTTTATCAACTTCGCCGTTCAGGGTGTCAGCTTAATGCAGACATTAATTGATGATGTCCTAGCGTACTCCAAAGTAGACACACAGGTGATCGCCTTTCAACTAACTGAAGTCGAAACCGCCTTAGAACGCGCCCTCGGTAATCTCAGACAGCGCATTGCCGAAACCGGCACGATAATTACCCATGACCCCTTACCCACAGTCATGGCTGGTAGTACTCAGCTAATGCAGCTATTTCAGAACTTGATTGCTAACGCCATCAAATTCCGTAGCGACCAACCACCGCAAATTCATATCGGAGCCGAGAGATTAGAAGATGAATGGTTGTTCTGGGTGCGAGATAATGGTATTGGTCTTGACCCCAGATTTAGCGATCGCATTTTTGTCATCTTTCAACGCCTACATACACGAGACGAGTATGCAGGTACAGGTATGGGTCTAGCTATCTGTAAAAAGATTGCCGAATGCCACCGAGGTCGCATTTGGGTAGAATCACAACTTGGAGAGGGAGCTACCTTCTACTTTACAATTCCAGTTGGAGGGCGTGAGCGTGAGCGTAGAAATGGAAGAAAAGCTCAAAACAATCTTTTTGGTTGAAGATAATAAAGCCGATGTGCGCTTAATCCAAGAAGCATTGAAAAATAGCTCAGTGCCGCACCAAGTAGTGACAGTGAGAGATGGCGTAGATGCTATGGCATTCTTACGCCAAGAAGGGGAGTATGCCGATGCTCCCCGTCCTGACCTGATTTTGCTAGATTTGAACTTACCGAGAAAAGATGGTCGGGAAGTGTTAGCAGAAATTAAAAACGATCCCCTACTCAAACGTATCCCCGTAGTAGTGCTGACAACCTCCAAAAACGAGGATGACATTTTTCACAGCTACGACCTCCACGTAAACTGCTACATTACTAAATCTCGTAACCTCAGCCAACTATTCCAAATCGTCAAAGGCATCGAAGACTTTTGGTTGTCTATCGTTACCTTACCGTCAGAGTAAGTATATGGGTGTAAGGGTGCAGTGGTGTAAGGGTGCAGGGGAGAAAAAGCCACATAGTCTTTTACCTCCTGCCGTCTGCCTCCTGCCGCCTGCCTCCCCACTCCCACTTCCCAGGATTGTAATCAGAAAACTATGGCTGGAAGCTTAGTAAAAATCTTGTTAATTGAAGACAATCTGGCAGAAGCTAGGTTATTGCAAGAGTTTTTGCAGCAAGCCGATGCGAAAGAATTTGTGCTAGTTCATGTCAAGCGATTACAAGAAGGACTCAATCAACTCATCTCCGACAATTACGACATCATTTTATTAGACCTCACCCTACCTGACAGTCAAGGATTATCATCTCTGCCAGTCTTGATTAATTGTGCGCCTAGCTTGCCAATTGTCGTACTCACCAATACTAACGACGAAGAACTGGCAGTAGAAGCAGTGAGGGAAGGAGCGCAAGATTATTTAGTCAAGCGTCACGTCAACGCCAATGGCTTACTTCGCTCTATCTCTTATGCGATCGAGCGTAAACAGCTATTAGAAACATTACGTCAAGTTAATCAGACATTACAAGTGCGCGTGGACGAGCGCACCGCCGAACTAGTGAAAGCAAATGAAATCAATCAGTTCCGATCAGAATTTGTTTCGATGCTTTCTCATGATATTCGTCAACCGCTAAATACCATTCTCTTAGCCGCTGGATTACTGCAAAATAACGAAGATAAATTAACTCAAGAGAAAAAGCGCAATCATTTGCAGATGATTCGCACAGCTATCAAGAATATGGCACAAATGTTAGATGAAGTTTCCTTAATTGGTAGGGCTGATTCTGGCAAATTCCAATGTGACCTTGAGCCATTAGATCTAGAAATATTTTGCCGTCAACTAGTCGAAGAAGCACAATTATCTCTCAAAGACAAGAATTTGACGCTTGTCTTCACAAGTTATGGAGAATTAGTTGAAACAGTCTGGGATGAAACACTACTGCGCCACATTTTAGGTAATTTACTAGGCAATGCGATTAAATATTCACTCCCCAATGGCAAAATTCAATTTGAATTAATTGGTCAAGAAAATTCCGTGATGTTTCGCTTTCAAGATTGGGGAATTGGCATTCCCAAGCACGACCAAAAGCGGATGTTTCAGCCGTTCCAACGTGCAGAAAACGTTGGCAGAATTCCGGGTACTGGCTTAGGCTTGGCAATTGTCAAAAAGTGCGTCGATGCACATGGTGGCGAAATTATGCTGAATAGCGAAGTTGGGATTGGTACTACATTTATCGTCAATCTACCTTTAATCAAGCTTTAAACTCTGAAAGGCTGTTTGCAATTGCATCACGCACTGACTTGTTGATTACTTGTTAAGCGGAGCTTGGTTAAGGAACTTAGACACGCTGGCTTTAGTAAACCAACATTATTAAGACCTTGTTGGGTTTCGCTACTGCTCTAACCAAACTACTTTTCTGGTTTCAGCGGGACTTTCTGGTTATCCCTCTTCTGTCACTTTCCGGACTAAGCAAGTAGTAAAGAAGCTAAATCATCCAGAAGCATAACAGGGTTTAAATTGATTCATTGCGGCAATTAAATGATTGAATCCTAGTAACAAATCTGAAC
>NZ_JADEWI010000090.1 GCF_015207705.1 Nostoc sp. LEGE 06077 | reverse complement strand
CGGCTATCGTATGTTGGTCGGTTGGGGCCACGGGGTAAGCGGGAGTGTGTTTATAAGTTTGTGGCTCCTGGTGATGGGCGAGATAGGATTTTCAAGCAGTGGTTAAGTCGGGAGTTGGTGTCAGTCACTCCTAATATAGATTTAACAACATCAATCACTGACACAACCCCACTCCCCAGTAATGAGGATATGGAGGGACAGGAAGCTTCTTGGTGGCAGCAGGTTAAATCTTATGTTGCTGGGTTTATGGAATGTGTAGAATCCGGTGTGGAAGCTGCCAAAGAGTTCCTTTCCACCCTTAGCAGTGATGAACGATGGGGGGTGATGGTAGAAATTGAGGAGGCGCAGCCGCAGTTGTTTGGGCAGTTAGTGGCAGAAGTTCCTGGGTGGATTGAATGGATGACTTGATTTTTAGGTTATGAGCGATCGCTGCGGGTTGTTGATTTTCCAAAGTGGGTGAGCCGTTTTGGAATGGATATTTGGGGCAGTGGCAAGTATGAGTTAACTTTGCCGACGGTTGTAGGTCTGTAGGGTGCGATTGGCTGGCTGTAGTTTATTTTCACTTTGTTATCCGGCTTGCTGGTTTAGCCAAGCTTCTAAATCTGTCACAACGGAAAAATCTAATAACGCCTCTCCTAAAAGAGACAATTGCTCGATAGATAATCCTCGAATTCGTCCAATCAACGCTGAATTAATTTCCCCAAAACGACGATTTAGTTGACGTATAATTAAATCCTGTTGTCCTTCTTCTTTGGCTCTTTCACGGTCTTGCTGATACAGTGGTTCTAATCGCATAATTAACTCTCTGTCATCTGATTCTAAATTTTGATTGATCCTTAAATTTTCACGCAGGTTGTAAACTAATTCTAGCGTCGCTTGCTTGTATGGGTGATTCAATGGTAACGCTGATAATTCCAAAATCGCCTGTGACTGCACACTTCCTCTGCCTAGAATTCTTAACCATAAAGTTTCTGGTGTTTGTGGCAGTTGGTGAATAGCAACAATTGCTGTTCTTAGGGCATCACCTAAAAAGTATATTCCTGGCAACCACCCCAATTTCTGATTAACATTAAAGCTCGATAGTATTACTGGGGATGCAGTTGGAGTCAGAATCCATAGTTTAGGAATATTTGAATCCTGGAGTTTGGTTTTATTAGCTTTAGCATCTCGTCGCAATAGAGCTTTTACTTCTAATAACTTTTGAATACAGTCACAAATTTCATCACTAGAAGCTGCATTCCGAAATGGTTCTAATATTGCCGGAAATTCGGCAAACCTTCACAGTAGTCCTAACAATTGTAAATTAGAGTTTGGCTGTGCTGATGGAGTAAATAACACATCAATTTCTTTAATTTCTCCTGATACTTTTGATGATGATTTTACTTCCCCATAAGGTTTTAACAGTTCTTCCAGATAATCTTTAGCAAATTCGTCATGTACAAACCGAGTCAAGTCGCTTCGCTCCAATTCAAAATTAAAAATTAAAAATTAAAAATTAAAGACAATTAATGGGAGCTTGAACTCACCACTTTCTTGTTTACCGCCAAATCACAAATTGTGGCGGGGGCTTGTACCCAGAATTAATTAATTCAAAATTATTTCCGTTCTTCATTTTGAATTTTGCATTTTGCATTTTGAATTCAAAAAAGGTCATTCAATTTAGTATATTTAGAGTTGATTTGAAGTGATTAATAATATTTTATGCTTCGTTGGTAATTAAACAGGTAGAATTTGGAGTGAAATCAGTCAAAAAGTCGTTCAGTACCCTTACTTCGGAAGAATGTTGGGCGTGATGGTGGCGTTTGAGGAGGCACAGCCGCAGATTTTTGGGCAGTTGACGGCTGAGTCTCCTGATTGGGTGCTGTGGATGGCGTAGGTTTTGGGTTTGGAACGAGTGTATCGGGTTGATGCAGTAATCCCTATGCTCATTGGGACAAGAACAAGAACACTATATCAACCAATGTTAGCGCATGGTTTGAATGGGCTAGGAAGTAGCGGATTGTGCTGGCGATGTTGTGCCAGTCACAAGTCTCATTTTAACTCCACCTAATGGGCCTAACAGAAACCCTCTACGTGCTGGATGAACTGGGGCTTTCTCTTCTAATTTCAGTCGATAATTTAAAAGAATAGTTGCTAAAATTAATTTCATTTCAAACAAAGCAAATACTTGCCCTAGACATTGACGAGAGCCACCTCCAAAAGGCCAAAATTCATAAGATGAGTATTTCCGATTGAGAAACCTTTGGGGTTGAAATTCATCTGGTTGAGGATATAAATCTTCTCGACGATGAGTTAGATAAATGCAAGGTGTCACATACGTTCCAGAAGCAACTTGATACCCTCTTAAATTGACAGAGCGTAAAGTAATTCTAGGGAAAGTGAAAAGAACTACAGGATAAATTCTTAAGGTTTCTTGGCAAACTGCTGTTAGGTAAGGTAGTTAATGGATAAATATTTCACACTTTGCTTCAGTTACGAAAATAAGTCAATCTCAGCATGAAATATGCTGTCAGCAATATCCAAAATATCGGCAATCCAAAATAAATTCCTGCATAAATCGCATTAGTAGTACGCGTCTTCATCGGCTCGACAGATAGCCAAACATTCATAATTTTGGTATAAGTCAAAATTGCTCTCACTCACCTATTTTCAGACTTGATTAAAATAGCTTTTGCTTGACCAGCATCAAATAGAGAAGCAGATAATAAAATAACTGGTTTGTTTGTTTGGTTTTCTCCATAGTGAACCATTCCGGCAGGTTCAACTAAAGAATCTCCGAGCGTTATCTGTACAGTTTCTCCTTTTTTAAGAATTAATTTTGTGCCATTAGCTTTCGTTACTATGGCCTCGCCTTCAACAACAGTATAAGTTAAAGTACCTGCCTCTACGCGTTCAATCTGCATCCCTGGATGAATATGAGTAGGCAGTTTTGTTTTTGGAGCAATAGTATAACGCACAAGCTCAAGAATTTGTTTTTGGTTATGCGTTGGATAACCACTCGCTAAAACTTCACGCTTAACAGATTGAGTATATTTATTGGGTGTAGAAGTTTCTTGGCTGTTCACAGCTATACTGCCAAAAGCCAGAATAGCTAAGGGAAGAATCACAGAAATTTTTCGCATCTTCAAATTTCTCTATTTTAACTAATCTAATTAATATTAAATTCTAAGATGAACTAACTTGCTTAGAGTAAGATATGAGCCTATACTTTTCCAAATTAAGATTAATTAATATAGAGAGAAAACAAGAAACTTAATATTTTGATTTTGAAACAATATCGTTTTATTTACAATGCTTCTGTAAAAGAGATATTGCTAGTTGAAAACTGTTAACTTGACTTTGTACAGCGTAAGCTTCTCTCTCTAACTCTTGACGATGTACATCCCTATAGCGAAGGAAAAAAGGTCGTGCATAATTGCTAGGCTGAATGTCTAAACCTAAAACTTTTATTTTTCCTTTTCCTGCACATAACTGTGCAGCATGAACAGCTTCATGAATTAAAACCTGATTCCCAATGTTTAAATCAAATACTACTGGATTAATCCAGATTTTTTTATCAGCTTCTCTCAATAAGCCATAGGCTCCCCGCTTTGGTGGTAGTTTAATCACCACCTGAAATCCCACTCTTTCTAATTGATTTTTCAACTGGAGAAATTTTGGTTCAGGACTTTGTATTTGAGAAATTAATAATAAAGAGTTAATGACTAAAGTGTTGTTCATCAAATTTAGGATATCAATAATTTTTATCTATGAATCCACATCAATCTAGTGATTACTCTGGATTATCTAGTAACAGCGGATCAGCAATAATCTATTACTGTGTTTGATCATGGCTGCCAATTCCTCCTGTAACCACATCTGTTAGCAATTTGCAGCTACTACATGCCAGCAGATCCAATCAATAACATTGTTTAGTAATATATGGCTTCACTACATTCGGTATGATACGTTGTTGCCCCGCAAACTCTCTGTCATAAAAACCATCATCAAAACCACGTCCAAATTCTCCACCCGCAGTTCGCGGCTGATATGTCTTTCCTTTTTTCGCATGATTTTGCCCTTGGCGGTAGCCATCAGCATAAGCCTGGGGGTGATCAGCTGGATCTTGGGCAACTATCCATTTAGTAACCGGGTAACAATAGCGTGATGGCAGCCTATTGCGATAATTGCGATAATGATGATTACGATAATTGCGATAGTAACGACCATGAGCCTGAACAGACTGACTATCAACTAAAAGCACAGCCATGTTAGCTAAAAAGAATAAAGCGAATGCCATAATATTTTTCATTGTTTGAGCCTCGCAATGTAGCACGACATTTATCCTAAATAAAGCAATACTCATTGTCGCTTCTCAAAAGACAAGCGATTACACCATTGGTTACGTAGTCGCATCTTCTTGTTGCTGCAACAAATCTGTTGATAGTGACTCGTCAGATTTTTGATTTTTTGCGATATTCGCCTCTCCACGAATAGTTACATATTTTACTACGAAGCACTGTATCTAATGTTGCATTAAGGCGAAGAAATTTATAACTTGATTAATCATTTGCTCTCTGGCATCTTTTAGCTTCAGGTGAATCCAAGATTATCTACATAAGAGATCAAACCTTTTTCTAAATCCGTGAACTCTGTATTTTTAGTGCTGCAATGCTTTATCACGGCTATGTTCAGATTCCATTAATGTTATTGGAACCCACCCAGCTAAACCTGTTCCCCAATGCCAAATCCACGCCAGCAGTTAGAGCCGAACAGTTGACAATGAGTGCTGATGCCTTGGCAGCGTGGAAATCTCGGATACTCGCTCATCAGCAACAAGTCAGGCAAAGTCAACCACCACAGCAAACATCTTTGTTCGACCTCACTTCAAACCATTGCAACCCCGACGCAATCGACCCACTAAAACTAACGCTTGTCCCAATGTCGTTCTATCGAAAACCTGCTGATAGTCCAGGTGAGGCTTGTTTGTATTTCAT
Organism: Nostoc sp. LEGE 06077; assembly: GCF_015207705.1. GTDB lineage: Bacteria > Cyanobacteriota > Cyanobacteriia > Cyanobacteriales > Nostocaceae > Nostoc_B. The sequence continues at coordinate 14,235 of NZ_JADEWI010000090.1, read as the reverse complement.
TCTTGATTCGGCAGTTGGGCTAGTGCTATATGTTGGGGAAACTTGCCGTAGTAACAAGCGATGGAAAGGGATTCATGATTGCAAAGACTACATCGCCAGTTACCAAGATTTGCATTCTCGTTATGGGTTGACAACGGCCGTGAATGCAGCGTTTTGCTGGGATGCTCCGGTTGACCGACGCGCACGACAGGAGTTGGAGTTGAAGTTGATATTGAAATGGCGTAGTCCTTTCAACAAGGAGAACTGGGATCTGTGGGGTCAGCCGTTTAAGTAAATTGATCTGCACTCGCATCTTTTAATCAAGATTCGTTTTGCTGGGACAAGCAGTGAAATACAAACATCTGCCAAGTGAGTGATCGCCATCAACTCCTATGCAATTACTACTGTATGATTACTTTGGCTTGTAATTATTCCCTTTAATGCAACAGCAGTCCATTAACTGGACATAGATTTATGAGTAGTTTGCTTTTATTATTGATAGGTTTCGGCATCTTTTTCTTAGCTTGGAAGACTCAAGATGAAATTAATCGTATTACGGCAATGTTTAGCGGGACAATTTCTCTAATTTGGGGTTTGGCTCTTGCCCCACTGTCATTGCAATTATTTGTTGAGATTGTCTCACTTTTAGCAGCTTTTTCTGTTTGTATGCGTTGTTTAGGTTGTGGCTCAAACCGCAGTTAATTTTTAACAGATAATTTTAATTAACCAACTATGTAAAGAAAATAGCTCATGTATTGAGGAAAATCTAAAATTTTAAGTATCTTGGTCAGGATAAACTTTTCTAGATTTCAGCTTTTTTAGACCCTGTTTTAATATCATTATGAAGATCACACCCAGGGCAAAAGTAATAGCTAATAATATTGCTATTGGCAGAAAGCAATTTCCTTGATTCGTACTCCACGAACATAAGAAAAGTAGACTCTGTATACCAAAGATGCTCCCTAAAATTAGGCTAAAAATACCAATAACACCAATAAATACAAGAATATACGCAATAGTTCTATTTTTGCTCATAATCTTCAAAATTCTCTTAGGTTTTGAACATTATTAATGCAGTTCAAAGAATGATTCTTGTCCTAAGTGCTTTACATAATTTTTTACAAGATTATTAAGGTTACTTGGCTCACCAACTTGAATCCAATCATCAATTCTTCCTAAAAAGCAGTATCTTTGTGTGATAAATATCCGTTTGGGTTCATCAATTAAAACAAACTGAAGCATTGGTGAATAAGAAATGGAACGCTTAAGTATAGTTTCTGCTTCTTTTAATTTATCCCCTGAAGAGAAACTAAGCATTTCTGATAATAAATTAACATTTTGATTAGGTGTATATATAGTAATTATTTCTTGCTTTACGTCTATTTGGTAATCCTGTAATCTAGAAAGTTTCTTCATTCCTGACTCTACAATCCTTTTTTCTTCATCAGTGATAATTTTAGGTTGAATTTTTCGCAGAAAAACTTGAGCGTTAGGATTTTCATAAATTTCATAACCATCAGGGATAGCTTCTAATATATTTCCTTCAGCTTTCATAGAGAAGAAATACTTTGGCTTACCAGTTTTGGTAGTGCCTTGATGAAGATAATACATCTGTTCTTTTCTGTTAATGTACTGTATTGGCATTTTAGCAATCACTCTATTACTTGCTTTATCTTAAAAATTTTTACCAAAATTAATAATTTATTTCTTTTTGGAGCGATTTTTTCTCCGCGATTGCTTTTGCATTTTTTTCTTGTTCTTATCTTTAATTTTAGACTTTTTAGATGTTCCAAGGCTAAATCCTTCGGGAATGAAAATGTTATATGACGGATGTTTATCTTGTGGTTGAAAACAACTCCAATTCTCCATTTCTGAGACTACATCTTTAATAAAAGAATACTTTGGATTTTTACGTAGTCTATTTAAAGCTTCTTCTGTTTCTACGACTAAATAAGTGCTGACCTCTTCTTTGTCAATAAAAAACAAATCGACCGATTCTTCTTCAAAAGCCCGATCTATTTGTTCTTGCAGTTCGACTGCACAAAGCTGTGCGCTATTGGTTACTAAAGCAGTTTGGATATAATAATCTTCTTTATCTAAAGTAGAAAACAGCTTGGCATAATATTGTATAACCTGTTCTCTGCTGATGCCTTCTTGAGCTATTAAAACCAACAATGCTTCTAAAGCAGCACTCCTTACATATTCATTAGCTTTTGAATTTTCTATAAGTTGTTTTATCGGCTCAATATTTGAGCCACTAACACAAGCGATTATTCTACCTAAATCCTCAGTTACTATATCTCCAGTTACATCTAATGCAACATCACCGGGAACTGAAAAAAACTTGATAATTGTAGGGTATGCTGATTCTTCCCTAAACTGTGCTAGTAAATATACGGTGAGTTGATTTTACAGCCTCGCCCACGCTGGACACAAGAACAACAGTTGGAGTTACTTAACTGGCATCCTTTATTTACTGGCAGATGTCCCCAATGTGGTGCTGAGTATAAGCCTAATTATACCTCCAGTGTACATTGGGATTGCCCAAATCCAGAGTGCGGCTGGATGGATGATACAGTGTAGAGCGATCGCCCTAAAAGCGCACGAGCATAAATATCAGCTTTGAAAAGTAAACTCAGTCGGATCGATCCCCCAATTTACCCAGCGAATCGATTCACGGGCAGAACTGAGATCTGGTGGAACTCGCAACACATGAATAAAGCCTGTACTAGGACAAGTCATTTTCAGCAAGCGTAAGGGTTCAACATCAACCTCAGACTCAATTTGCAGTAAAGTGTACTCTTGCCATTGATCGCATTCCTTCGCTTGCAACTGTTGACAAATCCGTTCATAGCCAATGCCTTGAATCAAAACGCGCCGCAGTTCAGCATTTCTTTGTTCTAGTAGCCACTCGGCACGCCAATTTGTTGGGTGGACTTGACCATACTTCTCTGGTAGATGAATTCCCCGATAGGCATAGACACCACAACCGTCGGAAAACTCAATAGCAGGAATTCCTTCTCCATGAATTTCGCCCGCACTATTGCAGCGAATCAGAGGACGCTGAATTGAGATCGCCACTCCCTCATAAGGAAACATCCAAGCAACCTGTTGCATATAGTTGCAAAACAGATTGTATTTGTCTTGTGCCAGTGTCACTCCTAGCTGATGTGCTGCTGTAAACATTGCTGCCCAGCAAATACCCCATTCTGGTAATAAACAATCTCCTAAAAAATCTCCTAAAACCTCAGTGAATCTATCCAACATAATGCGTTGGAAAGAGCTTTCCCATAGCTCAGACAGGGGATTTCTGATGTAGTGGGTTAATTCATTTTGTAATGTGCCTAGACTACGAGAAAGTGAGCGCCACAAATCTTCGCGTAACACTTCCCATAACTCAGCTAACATACAATCAGACTGCATACTTTCTTGCTCAATCTGCTCTCTCGCCGCTGCTGGACTCTCAACAAACTGAACTTCTGGTTGCGCTAATCCGGCAAATTTATACAATGCCTGAATTGCAATTGTAGCTTGCTCTAAATCCAGAGGCGTACTGTTGACATTCCGCCACTGAGATTGAGTTTGAGAGATAATGAGTTCTTTTTCTAACGATGGCAAATTCTCAGCCATACTATCTCCTAAAAGCAGGCAATCAAAAATTATTGACTAAAACGCACTGCCATAGCAGCTAAATTCATCTTTGTGTTCTGCACACTGAAACACCAGCAAGAGATTATCTCTATCATAGTCCAGTCCAGTGTTGCCTTCGTATTCAATACCTTGCCCTAATTGATAAAACAGTTGCATGGGTTGACCGCAGATCCGACAATACTGATGCTCCACTTGTTGTCCCCAGTAGCCCCACCCCGAAAGCTTATCTGCTGTTCTATCCCAAGCTAATTGAACATCTATTAATGTGATTCTATCGGGGTCATCTTCCTCATAATATTGACAATCATCTGCATAAACATGGAAGATCAGCTTTTCTTCGTCTTCAGTATATTCTGTACCATAGGTTTCTTCTGCTTCCTCAGCGAAAGGATAGTCATCAAAAGGTTGCCATCCGACAATTTGCAGCATATAGCGACCATGAAAGTCATCAATGCCACAGCTTTTAATTACATAGGGTGTCCATGTACTAAGGTTTGTCGCATCTTCTATACTAATTTCCGGCTCTGATGATGTTGGCGTTGCTGATTCAGGAAGCGCCACAATTTGGGGAAATTGTACATAGCAAGAGAAACAGGAAAATAGTTGAAATAATCCCGTGCCAAATTTGTCTTGCAAGCTTTCAGGCAATTCTTGGAGATTCAGTTGAAAGTGAAATCTTAGAGATTTTCCACAACCAGAACAATGAGGATAATTCGTCCCAGGACTTAGCCAAGGTTGACCCAGATATTTAGATGTGAAGGGTGCATCCAGAGTCTGTTTAATCAAAGGTTTCCAGCCAGTGCGCCGGAGATGGTTGAATCGAGCCAAGCGGCGATCGCCTCTAGAAATTGGTTGCTTGATGCGATCGCCTTTGTTTGCGCGTTCATAACCCTTCTTCACCTTAGAATTAACGAGTTTGGTCATTTCTGCCTGCGCTTTTTGTGCAGTATCATAGGCTGTGACAGTTGTTTTGCCTGCGTCTCCAATTCGCCCATACCGTACTTTTACTTCTACATCGTTGATTGTTACTTCATAGAACTTGTGCGACTTACCATCCGAAAGCTCCAGATATGTCGTTTCCGTTCCCATATAACTGCTCCTTTTACAGAAAAGATGAGGGTGGACTGGTTTATCAAGCTACTTTGCCAATTTAGAAGCCTAAGTAATTTTTCTAAATAAGCTGAAACAAAAAGCAGTTTTATAAGCTCTAATCACCGCTCACAGCCCACGCCATCCCCATCTCTATCAAACCCGTGCGGATCTGGTGGAACTACTCTAAATCTGCGGTAGGGAATATCACGGCAATTCAAGTCTGCCGAATTGAGCGGAATGCAAATATCTGGGTACGATAAATCGCATTGCTGAACTTTTGGAGATCGCGTGTTCGTTCCTTGAGTTGGCTTTTGACCTCGCCGGAAATCCCAAGGCATCACCGGCTGCGATTGATTCCAAAATCCTAGCTTTTTACCTTTGGCATCAGCCTCAGCTTGAAGAAACTGGTTTTTGGTACTGTTACATCCTTGGAGATACTGCCGATAGACAACAGCCTGACCCTCTTGTACCATCTTCAGGTTCACTGAGCTATTATTCACAAACACTTCAGCTACCAGCCTTTTGTACTTATCACGCTCCATTAACCGAACTTGCACTGATTGGCCTACTCTTAACAATTGCTGAAGGCGAGATTTAGACTGCTGCCCCCAAGGGTTTTGCTTGAGTTCGGGTGCATCAACACAAGCCAAGCGGATGGTTACTGGTTGTCCTTGTTGATTACGGACTCTTAACGTGTCACCATCGCCCACGCTCACTACTGTCATTTTGGGAAGGTTCGTTTGCGCTACAGTTGGTATTCCAGAAAGCAACAGTAGGGATGCTGCGAGAATACTGGCTTTGTTCATCTACGTAAATTTATTTCTGATGCCGTATTCAAGGTAACTTGCGTTTATTTATACCCCTGTGATGTGGATCAGTTCTGAAAAATCCTTTGGTCAACTTATGAACAAAATAACACTGTTTGCCAAAAGTTAAAATATTTACAATTGATGTTACCTTCTGTGAGGTTATGCTTGATAACGATCTAGAACATAGAACCACAAGGTACTTCCAACTTAGTTCACAACTTGCTGGTTTAGACAATTCACAATTGCATTCTTTGTTTGGCGATAGGGAGTCGGGTACATCAAGTTTGAATTGGGGACGAAACTATACCATCGTTCTTGGACAATCCAAAGTCTTTGTCAAACGCATTCCCATTACAACAATTGAATACGAAAACTCCTTCTCTACTAAAAATTTGTATAATTTACCAACTTACTTTAATTACGGTGTAGGGTCTATTGGTTTAAATGTATTCCGTGAACTCATAACACATATCAAGACTACTAACTGGGTACTAGAAGGAGAGAGCGCCTCATTTCCTTTAATGTATCATTATCGAATTATTCCGCTTTCTGGACTACGCAAAGATGTTGATCTAGAAAAACACAAAGCTTTTGTGGAGTATTGGGGGAATAATACAAGTATTGAAAATTATTTATTAGATAGAGCCAACACCAAATATGAATTGATTCTGTTTTTAGAGTACATTCCTCATGTTCTGGCAATATGGCTACAAGAAAACCCTAACCACCTCCAAAAATACCTGGATGAACTACACAAGACAATTACCTTTTTGAGAACCAAGGGAATTATTCATTTTGACGCGCATTTTTACAATATCCTCACCGATGGACAGCAGACATATTTAACCGATTTTGGTTTGGTACTTGATAACAGCTTTTCCTTAACCAAAGATGAAGAGTTTTTCTTTCAGCAGAATCAATTTTACGACTACGGGGAAATCTTACGAAATCTTGGACATCTTATTCGCTTATCTTATGATTTATGTTCTGAGCGCAATCAACGTACCATCAGGGAAAAATATGACATAAAAGAAGATTTAACACCTTATGAAATAGGAGCTAGATTATTAGACAACATTGAGCAATTATCTGCTGATAAGCTTATGAAGCTGGATCAATTTTATGTCACTAGTATTCTTAAATACCGTAGCATTATTGAACTGATGCAAAACTTTTTTGTTGAGATGTGTACAAATAACAATAAGAATATAAAATTTCCTCACGCCAAACTCCAAAAGTTACTTGAAGAAACAGGGTTTGTTCATAGTGGATATTCTTAGATGGTAGATTTTAACAGTGCTGTCTGCTTACACCACCTCATCAATATTCAGACTATGAACATCGACCAATTGCAGTATCGGCAGATTATAGCTTTATTTTCTAACATTAATGAAATTCATCTTTTAAACTTCTCGATTTGCTGCTGAAAGTAATCTCGCCAACCTGTAGGTAAAGCCTCAACTTGTACGGCACGCTGTAACAGTTCTAGGTCGTGTGTTTCCCGTGCATAAAGTTGGGTAATATCAGCAACAGTGATATTATTTGAATCTCGACTGATTAACGACAAAGTATCACCATTTCCGACTGTACCCTCTTGCAGCACCGAAAAGTAGAACCCCGTCAGGCGACTATCTAAAAACTGTTTAACTATATCTGTTCTTCCAAACTTAATTCCCAATTTATAGCAAGGCATTCGAGGTTGAGTTACCATTACCTCTGCGCTACCAATCCAAAAGCGATCGCCAATATTAACCTCATTTTCTAACAGCCCACCCGTAGTCAGGTTTTCACCAAACATTCCCCAGGGCAAATCCATCTCAGGTAACTTGCGCCGCCAATAGTCGTAATGCTCGAATGGATAAGCATAAACTGCTTTGTCTTTGCCTCCGTGGACACTCAAATCAGCTTGTCTATCTCCATCTAAATTGAGTGAGCGCACCATCACCCGTCCCTCAACTGGTTCTTTAAAAATTCCAGTTGTAACTGTTTTACCCTTCCAAAGCACTTCACGGGGAAGTCCTACATTGACAGAGATAACTTGCACAATTTCATATCTCCTCTAATAAAATCTTCTACAGATATTCAGAATGATAGATAATATGCTTGATATTACTTGATTATCAAAAGTGATTGTTGCACAACCTTATCGGCTGACTAACCATAAATATACCTTTGAACTGACTATTCGCTAAACTTTATCAAAAAACAACTAAAATGAGCGACAATGGCTTTGATCTGATTTTGTCTTGATAATTGTCACACCAACAACTCAAACAGTTCAGTCATCTATGTTGGTCACATGGTATCAGGAGCTATAGCTTACAGTGAACTTCAGCAGCATCATCCACAAGTAATTGAAAGAATTGCCGCGATTTTAAAAGAACACCCTGAATACTCTAAGTTTGAACAACAGTGGAATTCTCTCCAGCAATCTAATATTTCTACTAAAGATAAAAACTTATACTTATTCATGTGGGCGGCAAAATGGGCAGATGAAGCTCGTGATAACCCCACATTTAATCACCCAACTTGGCATTACATCAACTTCCCTTATCAACCCAGTAGCTCCTCAAACTCAGTCCCTGTCGATATTCCAGGTGAAGAAAATATTCTGTACGCTTTTCAAAAGAATCTTGATATTGTTCAAAGCAATGCCAGCAACAGTGAAAAAGCAGTTCCAATATGTTGGCTATTTCACTTAGTAGGAGATGTGCATCAGCCATTACATACTACTAAGTTAATCACTAATCAGTACCCCCAACCACAAGGAGATCGAGGCGGAACAAGTTTTTACATTAGAGTTAAGCCCAATAGTCAAACGATTAGTTTGCATAAATTCTGGGACGATCTAATTTTGGGTAGTGAAAGATTTCAAACAGTTCGCAATACTGCTACTCGCCTCCAAGCATCCTATCAACGTAATAGATTACCCGAATTAAGAGAAACGAAGTTTAATAACTGGGCGCAGTTGGAGAGTTTTAAAATTGCAAAACAACAAGTATATATCAATGGAAAACTTTCTGGCAGCACTGATAAAGCTGATGGAAAAGTCTTACCACCAAACTATGCTACTAAAGCTAAACCAATTGCCCAGCGTCGAATGAGTATGTCCGGCTACCGTCTAGCTGATGTGCTTAACCAACTGTTGGGGCAGAGATAAAACCTACATTAAATCAACTGTGGTTAAAATTGTGGTTCTCTGCACTACACAAAAAACACTATGAACCCGTTGCAGAAAACTAGAACTCTCTTAATAGCAATCACTCTCGGTAGCACAATCATTTGGTTTATCAACTTCATGACTAAATCACCTATTTTTCCAGAACAATGGGTAGTGATTGAAGTGACAGATACCCAAACCATGATAGTCCGCCAAAGCAATGGCAACCAAATGCAAGTTCGGCTGTGTGGTATTGATAAGCCAGAGCAAGCATTAAGTAAACAAGCAACAGAAAAACTGCAATCGCTCATTGCCACTAATGATCGTCAAGTAACGGTCATTCCTGTGGCAAAAGATAGTCAAGAGCGTACTGTTGCAGAGGTCATGGCTTATGGCAAAGATGGGGTTGAGATCAGCTTTCAAGAAGAATTTCTCAAGAGCGGCTTGGTTAAAACACGTCAGTCTGGGGTGGAATGCCCGAATCAAATAGCTTTTGAGAATGCACAGAGGTTGGCTATCACTGCAAGAGTTGGGGTGTGGAGGCAGAACAAACAGAATCTGCGTTAAATAATGAGTTTTATAAATAGCCTTGAGACTGATACCACAGAACTGTATCTTTCAATGTATCTGTGAAAGGCCGAAAGGTTACGCCCAATTCTTGGATAGCTTTAGCTGAACTTAAGTTCGCTTTTTCCAATAAAGTTTGGATGCCAAGCAAGGGCATAGGGTTGACCCTACCTGTTGAACGCGCCCAGATTTCTAGCAACCATGCGATTGAAAGTGCAATCTTATCAGGAATTACTATTTTCGGAGCCTTTACTCCTGAAATCGCTCCTAATTCTAAAGCAATATCTCTCATGGTTTTCAATGATCCTGCTACAATATAACGCTCACCCCGTTTCCCTCGTTCCGTGGCACTAATCATTGCTGCCGCTACATCCCGAACATCAGTCAATGAAGCACCACCATTAATTATCCCTGGTAGCTTACTTGCCAAAATATCTAACACCAATTGCCCCGCAGAAGTCGGTGCGGCATCTCCAGGCCCCATCATCCAGCCAGGTAAAATCATTACCACATCCATTTGACTAGTTTCCAAAAACCGATAAATTTCTTGTTCTGCCAAAATTTTAGTTTTGAAATAGAGGTTCTTTTGGGCGAATTCGCTGTAAGGGGCGGTTTCAGTCGCTACATGATGGGGATAGGTTTGGATAACGCCACTGGATGAGGTGAAAATCGTTCTAGCTATCCCTTGTGCCTCTGCCGCTTGCAAAAGTTGTATTGTGGCATCCACATTGATGCGCTTCATCTTTTTCCAGTGACTACCCGGCTGATAATACTCCCGAAAAAACGCTGCTGTGTGAAATACCACTTTTACATCCTTGAATGCTGGAGCAAAGGCAGGCACATTCTCAATGTCACCCTGAATAAATTGAACCCGGCTGTTTGGCTGAAAATGTTTAGCCTTGTCAATAGATCTCACTAGCCCTTTAACTTGCCATCCTTGTGAGATTAGCAATTGGCAAAGATTACTACCTAGCAAACCTGTCGCTCCAGTCACAAATGCTGTTTTACCATTCATGCTCTTTATCTCCTGGTGATTGTATTGCTTGTAGATTTTGTTCCAACTTTGCTAATGTGAGTTATTACTCACATTCATACTAGCCAGTATATGAGCAAAAGCTCACATAGTCAATCTCCAAGCAATAAAACACTGAACTCACCAATTTCAAGTAACGAGTCAACATCTCAAAAAACTCGTCGCCGTCCTTCCGGCAAGCGTGGTCAGCAACGACGTGATTTAATCTTAGATACGGCCGCCGATTTGCTAGAACAAGGAGGAGTAGAAGCTATTAACACTAATGTTTTAGCCGAGCGTGCTGGTATTTCTGTTGGCTCTGTCTACCAGTATTTCTCAAACAAAGAAGCAATCTTAGCTGCTTTGGGAGAACGATATTTGCAGCAATTGAGTAGCAATACAATCGCTGCTTTACAACAGGATGTCTCCGGTCTAGATTTTGCTACTATGGTTTCGCGGGTGATTGACCCGATGATTGCTTTTGAGCGCCAACATCCAGCCTTTAGACATCTCAATGCTGGGCAATCAGGACAAACAACTCTGGCTGGGGCTGCTCAACGGGTTGATCAAGAAATACTGACAACTATTTACGATTTACTTTTACAAGTCAGCCCTCATCTTGACCCAATCCAGGGAGAACAGATTGCACGGGTAACAAAAGCCCTCTATAAAGGTATGAGTTATCTGGTTGAGCAGGAAAAAGAGATTCACAACGAAGGTGGCGATGTTGAGCGTATGATCTCTGACATGAAGCGGATGTTAGCGGATTATCTCAAAGAGCATTTAGGTTAATTTTCTCTTAATCACCGTTAGCAACCCACCCCATCCCTATCAAACCCATGCGAGTCTGGTGGCACAACTTTAAATCTGCGGTAGGGAATATCGCGGCAGTTCAAATCGGAAGAATTAGACATCTCCAAAAACTATCAAAGCTTTACTGTGACTAGCTCATAAGATGCCAGCGCAAGGATGGAAACTAGCTAGTCAATACAATAGAATAAGACTTTGAGATATTTATTGATAATAACAAGGCAAAAATATATAGTTATATGAAAGTTATATCGCTTTTTGTCCTAGGTTCACCAGCTATAACATCAACGATATAACTGGCATCTGGCAAGATAATTATCTGACTTTTAAATGTATGTTTACTTTCTTCTTGCTCTTTATTGTCTCCAAGTCTTTCCCTCACTTGTTCATAGCTATCTACAATTAATTCATACTCCGTCAGTATTTCTTTAACTACTTCATAGTCCGATTCTTTTTTTTACCTGTTCAATTAAACTTGATGGTAACAATTCTCTCAGTAGTGGGAGCTAATAATTAAATTTATCATTTGCCAAACTAGATGCACACAAGTTGAAAAGTTGTCAGATGTCGGAGATATACCAAGGTTAAAATTATTTGTTCTTTGATAGATAATTTTGATTTCCGACCTCCACCGCCACCAATAATTCTAATTTTCTTAGATTCTAATGTCCCTCCCTTGTTGTTCATAGTGTAATTGTTAGGCATAATAGATTAGATGCTGCACCCCAACAAGCATTAGTCAGCCATTCCAAGTTCTCACGATGTAACATGAAATCGCGGACAGCAACTACTATGCACTAACAGCCACCCTTACTTCAACCCTCTTGTACTAAATTGAGGCAAGCCAATCGCTCTCGCTTTCAGAATCAGGCTTTGATAATTGTTTTCTCAAAGCGACACAAGAGGGTTAAGTACCAACGTTTTTAGTTGAGTCTACAGCTTGTAGTAAGTTCTACATTTAGGAAAGTTCCTTGGCGGGGTGTAATTGAACGCAACTGCTGGATAAAAGCTTTAAATCTGGCATCAGTTATGCCGAACCCAGCTTCAGCACAAGCAGATAACCCACCTTCAATGGGAAGAGGTGCGCCGACTCTGGGGCTATATACAATAAATTTATCAACACTACCAGTACCGACCGCAAACCCAATAACTTGGCGAACTGTTTGCAAAGCAGCATTATCTAATGCACCACCAATACTGCCAATACTGATATTAACCGCACGATTTTCAGCCAATGCCGGCGCACTCATTGACAATATTGACCCAACAATCATTAGACTGGTTAACTTCTTCATTTTCTCTTCTCTCAAAAATTACAAAACTAATATTAGGTGAGGTTTTGTTGCTCACTATTTAATATCCGGGCATTATCTGAAGATAATCATTTATTAAAGCAGGGTTTAAGAAGCAGCTTTTTGACAGGTTTTATGCGTGGAACAGTACAATCTGCAATGCCTTCTCCTGTCTTTGAGGTTTGGAGCATTCCATAATTCTTTGCATTACATCCAAACATTTATGGGACAGCAGCCCTGATAAATGGATGAGATCGCAGACAACATGGTTTTAGCGTCCTGTTTCACCTATCTGATCTGCTTCGTCTGCTACTCCATTGCGAAAGCGTACTTCTAGTCCGTGTTCTGGCTCCCAGCCACACTCAGCTATCAGCTTAAAAGTAGGAATATCCAGTCCATCCTCAATGTGAGGCGGCACATAGATATATGAGAAAGTCACCTCATTCCAAACCTGAGTAGGATTAGCCAACGGCGGCATTTCCTCATCTCCAATCATCTCACGATATACATCATAATTTTGCCCCACAACAGGAGCAGTCATGCCTAACACATCGGCTGGCAAAGTTAGAGCTTGCCGAATAGCTTGACGCTGAAGCGATGAAAGTTCGCCAATCTGCCCCTGTTCAAAATCCACACAAATCGGTACACGGCGATCGCCTACAACAGCAGATTGTCCTAAAGTCCAGTGGTTGTCTTCGACTACAATCTGTCCAAACTCTGCATCTTTGTAACTTGTTGGGAGTTTGTTCATCCTCTTTAGGTACTATTTTTGCAAGGCTAATCGTCTTACTTTGAGTAACTAGCACTCTTTTAATCAATCTGCTTTAGATAATAAAAGTATTTTACAACTGCGTTATCTTACGCCCATATTCAGACTCTAGAATACTTAACATTTTCTCCTCCAAAACCGTCAAATAAGCCCGCTTCAGCTTCATCTTTAACTTCTTTTGTCCTTCAAATCTGTGCCATACCGCCATCAACAAATAACTCAATACCATTCACAAAGCTGCTGTCATCTGAAGCGAGAAAGACAACCGCTTTGGCAATCTCATCGGGTGTGCCAACTCGTCCCAGTGGAATGTTGCTGGCTTGGCTGTCCACGAATTCTTGCAACTGCTGGTCATTCAATCCCAAATGATCGTAACCAGGAGTCGGAACCACACCAGGGCTAATGGCATTCACTCGGATCTTGCGTTCTCTGAGGTCGAGTATCCAATTCCGAGCAAACGATCTCACGGCGGCTTTGGTAGCACTGTAAACACTGAAAGCTGGCGTACCTTTTATAGAAGTAATCGAAGCATTCAGGATAATAGAAGCACCCTCTGGCAACAATGGCAGTGCCTTTTGTACGGTGAACAGCAAACCTTTGACGTTTGTGTTGAATGTTTTGTCAAAGTGTTCCTCAGTGATGGCTCCAAGTGGGGCAATTTGTCCACCGCCAGCATTAGCGAAGATGATATCGAGGTGTCCTTGCGCTTGCTTAATGGTGGCAAACAGACGATCGAGGTCTGCCAGATTAGAAACATCGCTCTGCACAGCCGTAACATTTTTACCAATGGCTTCTACAGCAGCATCCAGTTCGGCTTGGCGACGACCTGTGATGTAGACATAGGCTCCTTCAGCAACAAACTGTTTAGCAGTAGCAAGACCGATACCACTGTTGCCACCCGTGACAAGGGCGATTTTTCCTTCTAGTTTTTTCATTATGCTAATCCTTTGATTGTTGGGTTTAAAGCGGCTTTGTTGCATGAAAGGAAAAAAGGACACACCAATCCGAAGTAAGGAGAGGAATTAGTCTTCGACTTTATAAGAGTCGGGCTTACCTAACTGGATCATGCGGTTAAGCGCAGCACATTGCAGAAA